>NZ_JBCHKV010000025.1:0-55902 GCF_039023525.1 Mycobacterium sp. 050272
TCGGCATCTACGGCAACCACGACAACGGCACCTACCTCACCACCCTGGACATCACCAACCTCCACCTCACCCCCACCACCATCAACAACACAACGTTCATCGGTCTGGAAGGCTGCGTGCGATACAAACGCCGCGGCCGCGACATTCTCTACACCCAGCAGGAATATGCGGCGATCATTGCCGACATGCCCGCCGCTGACGTACTCGTCACCCACTGCCCGCCAGCGGGCATCAACGACCACTCCGACCCAGCCCACGTCGGCATCACCGCCCTTCGCGACTGGATCGACACGCACAAACCGGCACTACTGATCCACGGTCACACCTACCCAGAAAGCCCTGTGCGCCAGTACCGGTCTACTCGGGTGGAATATGTCCGTGGCGCCGCGATCGTGTCGCTCTAGGCCCCACTGACGCCTTCAGACCAGGATCTCGCCCTCTGCTGGCAACATGGGCCCTGACGAAAACCACTCGGCACCTGGTCTGTGGTGGTGCGCTCGAAGGGTCGGGAACGTGACTTAGCAGATTTGGGAACGTGCAGACTGTCGGCTTGGGAATCAGCCCGCGGTTGGTGCAACCTTTGGCTACCAGTTCGCGCAGCGCCCGGCGGCGGGCACGGCTGGCTGCTGGTGCTCACGCAATCGGCGTTACCCGGGCCAGCAGTCACGCACGTTCAAGCAGCGTGCGGTCGTGATTGATGATCCCGCCAGCGATAGGGCAGATCAGGTGTTCTCCAATGCGGCCGCTACTAATCATTGGTTCGGCGCCCGCAAGGCACGGCTGTGTTTTGGGTGGCGTCCCGCCACTCAGCCGATTTGGAGAGTTCGTCGGGTCGGTCCCCTATTGAACGGATAGTGCGCGCCGGTCGTCAGAACTCGGCACGCAACCCCGGAATGCCCGTCACGACAACGCGCTGAGGCGTGAAGGTGACTCGCCGTCCGGTCTGGCTTTCGTCTCGGGGCATATCGTCGTCCCACACTAACGTGGCTGTGCCGGTTAGTTGCAGCGTTGTCCCCGTGGGGAAGTCGATGAAGAGCAGGGCAGTGGTCGGGTCGACCGCGACATTGCCCAGGCTGTTGAACAGGTTGTTGCCCCGGTAGTCCGGCCACCAGAGGCGATCGTGCTCGATGTGGACGAAGCCGGTCGGCCCGCCTCGATGGGAGGCGTCGTTGCCCGACGTCGGATGGCTCGTGCCCAGGAAGAATGTGTCGGCGCGTTCGATCAGCTGACGGTCCTCCGGGCGCAAGAGTTCGCCAGTGAAAACCGGTGTGCGGTCTGGGCCGGAAGCGTTGGCGGAGAGGCGCAGGTGGCGGTTCCGGATAAATTTCGGGCAGTTGCCGTATGCCTGGTCGACATCGATTGCCAGACCGCCGGAATCAGCCTGGGCCAGAACGCCGTTGATGCGCACTCGGCGTCGGGCGGCGAAGTCGATCACGATCAGCCCAGCGGGCTGGCCGGCCGGTAGGTCGTGCAGCGGGTCGGCGTCGGGAAAGGGGTTCTCGATATGCAGTGTGGTCGGCGTTGCCGCCCGAAGGAACCCGGGTTGTCCCAGCAGCGGTGAGGTCCACAGTCGGCCTGCGGCGTCGCGCGCGGTCAGGACCGCCAGCTGCGCCGCCGCCACGAAGTCAGCCGTGGCTGTGCGGAGCTGGCCGCGGGTCGCCATCGGGGCCAGCCGCTCGGCGCGTGAGCGCACTCCGGCGCGTGTCTGGACGGCCAGCTCGCCGCTGTGGAACCCCACAGCAGCTGGCCGGTTTTCGTTCGTCATCTGCAGGGTCACAGGGGGTTACGACCGGCGAAGGCGACTACTCGCTGGGTGGGGGTCGCGTTCGCACTCGCCTCGACCTCCGGACCGAAGAGATCTTGGGGACGCAGCGCCGGGACGAGCTGCGATCCGACCGCTTCTGCCAGGGCAGCCTCGGCCTCGTCGAAGTCGACCGGCTTGCCGATGGCCACCGCCAGGTCCCAGCTGTGGATCAGCGTCGAGTAGGTGATGATGCCGATGGCCTGGCGGGCCGGCATCTCCCCGATGACGGTCAGGATGGGACGCTCCCAGTCGGTGATTGTGGTCCACGCTTGCTGTGAGCGGTCGACGGACTTCTCGACGACCGTGAGCGGGGCTGAACCGAGGATGTCCGCCCCGCTGAAAAGTTCCTGCTCGGTCGGGCCGCCCTGTCCGTCGAGGGCCGCTGCAAAGGCGTCGATCGTGGCGACGGTGTGGCTGAGCAGCGACCGCACGCTCCACCCTGAGCACGGACTGGGGGCGTCCAGATTCGACACGCTCAGAGTGGAGACCAGGTCGACCAGGCGCTTATCGGCCTGTTGCAGCAGGTCCAACGAGTTCATCCGAGTTCCTTTCGTTAACTAACGTTTGACAGCAATGTTTACCGTTAGATTTTGTACCCGCGCTGCCTAACGTTGTCAACATCTTGATAGCATTAGTTAAATGAATACCGGGTCACGGCTCCAAAGGGCGCAGGCGGCGGGATTCGTCGTGGCGGGAGAGCCCTTGGCTGTGGACCTGGCCGACACGATCATCACCAGTCGGGATCCAGTCGTCGATCTACTTGCCGACGAGGCGGCTTGTCGGTTCTGGTGGGGCCTGCAGCAGGATCGACTACCCGACGGGACGCCGGCGCCGTCACGTGCGCTCACCATTGAGCTGCGTCAAGCAGTTCGCGAGATACTCGACGCACACATCGCCGGGATCACTCCCAGCGCAGCGGTCGTCGATCGTGTCAACGACATCGCAGCAAGCGTGGCCTGCACACGCCAGCTGGTGCAGACCCCAGCCGGGTGGGCCGCCCTGACCACTCGCCATCCACCCGCCGACCGGCTCTACGAACTCGCGCGAGCCGCCGTCGCCGAAAGCCTTATCGATCTGCTGGTCGGACCCGCACGCAACCGCCTGCGCAGATGTGAGAACCCGACGTGCAGCATGCTCTTCGTCGCCTCCGACCCCCGCCGCAAGTTCTGCACCCAGAACATCTGCGCCAACCGGACACGAGTGGCCCGGCACTACCACCGCCACCACCGCACCTGACCCGGGCACCCAACCGCGCGTCGGGCATGTGCCGCACGTGTTGATGCTTGACAGTTACCAACATCGGAGGTCCGTGAAGCACGTTCTTTACGCCGGAGGCCGTCTCCCAGGTGTTGTCGGCCGCTCGCCTGTTCGGGTATACGGCGAATTTGCTGTTCTCGGGTGTCCGTTTCCAGAGTTCGTGATCACGTCGTCCGTGGTCAAGTATTCGCCGATGATCGCGGTGCCTGGGCCTGGATGGGCGCCAGGCCCGGCGACCGCGGCCGTGTTTGCGGCGGTCAAGTTCCCGCCACATTCCGCGCACACGATTTTCGCAGCGGTCACCTTCCCGCAGTCGTAGTGCACGGTGAGCACCGGCGCCGCGGTTGAGAGCCACTTGTCTCCCCACGCGATCAAAGTGGCGATCACCGGGTACAGCTCGAGTCCTTTCGCGGTGAGCCGGTATTCGTGGCGCACCGGCGAGCTTTGATATTGCCGCCGCTCGACGATGGTGTGACGCTCGAGCATCGCCAACCTCTCCGCAAGCACGTTTGACGCGATGCCCAGGTCACGCCGAATGTCCTCGAACCGCGACATGCCGACGAACAGATCCCGAAGGATCAGCGGAGTCCAGCGCCCACCGACCACGTCAAGCGAGCGCGCGATCGAGCAAGCGACGTTTGCGAACGACTGCCTCGGCATGTCATCACGATAGTCTCTTGCATTCTAAAATGCCCGCCTGCTAGGTTACTTGCAAATCACAATCGACGAGAGGACGGCGCAATGAGTGTGACCGAAACCGCCGACTCTGTTGCTGCCTTCTGCTCGGCGGCACAAGCCAACGACATTGACGGCATGGCCTGCGCGCTCGCGCCGGATGCCGAGTTGATATCGCCGCTGTCGGGCCGGATGGTCTTTCGCGGACACGACGACCTCCGCGTACTGCTGGGCGCCGCGTTCGGCAGCCTGCGCGACCTGCGTTGGCGCGAGTTCGCAGGCAAAGACCAACTCCATGTTGCGGTCAGCGAAGCGCGCGTCGCTGGTCTTGGCATAAACGACGCCATGGTAATCGAACTCGACGACGACGGCCGCATACGGAGGATCCGCCCACATCTGCGGCCCTGGGCACCGCTAACCGTGTTCGCCTTACAGCTCGGCCTCAAACTCGCCCGGCATCCCGGCCTCATCCGTCGGGCACTACAACAGAATCAGTAAACGCATGAGTTTGCGAATGCGGGAAGGGAAACGGTCGCGCCGCGTGGAAGGTGGCATACCGCCCGTCGGCAAGTACAAGCGCGATCGGGCGCGGACGTTGACGCGGCTCGTCGTGCAACCGCCCCTGGGCCTGACCGGCTCCGAGCGGCCGGGAAACTGGAGTAGATCCAGTTGCGGAGCTGGACGACAAGGGGCGGGCATGCGGTAGATGGGATCTGACGACGGCTCTTGGACGCCCGTCTGGCCTGGTGAGACCGAGTGGCCGAGAACGCGATTCGGTGGATGGGGGCGCACCTCGCCGACGTCGAGATCAGCGTCGTAGCGGGATCGCGGCGTCGAATTCGGCGGCCTTGCCTGCGGACTGCCACCGCAGCCAGCGCTCCCATCGGCCGAGCGAGACCTGTTGCCAGCGTTGGTCGACGGCGGGAGACACCCGCCGGGCGATCTCCATGCCCGCGATGACCGGGGCACGCATCAGCAGCAGCGCGATGCCCAGTCGCGGGGATGGCGGGGCGTAGCGGCGGCGGTTCCACGGCAACATGTACAGACCGGCGTATCCGGCCTGCACACGGTAGTGGTACTGGGCTCGCAGTCGATCCATGCCCCGCTGTGCGGCCGTGGGCGAGAATGCCGGAACGAACGACTCGACGAGTTCCTTGCCGGTGTCCCCGGAGTCGTAGCTGCGGGCGGCGTCGGCCATGAACAGGATGCGCCAGGCATCCAGGGCCGTGGTCGGGAAGTATTGGGCGCAGCGCACGCCGACCAGGTGACCGCAGTACCGGTTGAAGTGCAACACCGCGCGCACCTCCTGTGCAGAGGTCAGGTGCCCGAGCAGAAACAGCCCCGCAGCCGGTGCCACACTGCCGCCCAGCAGGGTCAGCAGCATCGCGGACTGGCTGATCGGAAGCCCCCAGCGCTGCGCGTCCCATTCGCGGTGTGCGTTGACGCGGGCGCGGATGCTGACGTGCATAAGGCGCACGTGCAGCGAGATGTTGCGCGCGGTCGAACCGGGATCAAGCACCGCGCCGGGCTTGCTCACCTCGATCCACCAGCGCGAGGTCTCCAGGTAGCGGTGCAGCGCCCGCGCCCCGGCGTAACCCCCGGACAGCGAAAGCGGTTGGGCCAGCCAGCCTTCGGTGTAGGTGTCCATGGTGCCAGCGTTGCCCACCGCCCCGAGCGCGTAGGCCCAGCGCCGCCACACCGCCGCGCCCTGCTCGACCATGTCGGCATCGACCCAGTCCGGAACCTTTTCGAACTCGTCGAACAGCGCCCGCATCGACTCCGGCGCCCCTGCGACGTTGTCGATACCCACCCGCTGTGCTTCCTCGACCAGGTCGCGGGCCCGCCGGGCGCCCAACGGACCGTGATAGGTGTCGGCGACGAACCGCTCGGCCACCGGATCCCCTTCGGACAACCCGGCGATGAACGCCTTGGCGATCTCGTCGGGTGGGAACAAATCCATTCCGGTCCACCGCAATACCCGATCGCGCACCTTCGCGTGCGCAGTGCCGGTCCGGCTCTCGGGGTAACGAAACGCAGCGGGAACGGCCGGCCAGGATCCTGCGGCGTCGGACACCATATCGCCCTTCTTCTGCCATCGTTCGCGCGGCGATGTGCCGTTGATGGTATCGGGCCGGGCTGTCCGGGACCGCTGCGGTCGGCCGCGTCAGGACGACGCCGACAATTCGTACACCAGGGGTTTAACCCGGGCGGTGCGGCGGCGGTATTCGAAGGTGTAGCCGGGCCAGTTGGTCGGGTCTCGGCCCTGGTCGTCGACGTACCAGCTGGCGCAGCCTCCGGTGGCCCACACGGTGCGCTGCTGGCGTTCACGCAGTTCGGCCATGAACCTGGCGTGGGCGGTCGGGCGGACTTCGATGGTGTCCGCGCCACCGACATGGCGGGCCTGGCTTTCGAGCATGTAGATCGCCGAGCCCGAACTGCCGAATGTGTTGGGCCCGTACATGAGGAAGAAGTTCGGGAACCCGGGCACCGACAACCCGTGCCAGGCATGCGGGATATCGGCCCACTCCTGAGCGAGCGTGCGCCCACCGCGTCCCGTTACCCCAACTAGCCAGCGCCGTGCGGGCGTCGCCGAAAACCACGATTGCCGCGTCGTGGCGAACGGGAGTCATTGGTGCGCAGGGTGACTGACGTTGACGTCAGGTCGCGGCCTGCCAATCATCGGTCGCCAGCAGGACCACGTTGTTGTGGCTCGTCAGGTGTGCGGTGTACGCCGAGCGGCTGTGGATCGTTCACAGCAGCGCCGAGGATGAACGAACAACGGCTAGCTGCCGCAACGACATTGGGCACCACAAACCGAGACCGCAGCGGCGCCAACCGAATTCCGCCGCCATGCACAGAATCACTCGCGCATATGAGCGGAGCCTACGTCGATCGCCGCCACCCCATTGAGGCGCGGCTCCGGGTACGCGTGCACAGCCTCTGTTCGTGTGCGCAACAACCCGGCGCCGCGATCATCGAGGCGTTGTTACGCGCTGATCTGGATGGGTCGCAGGGTGAGCGCTTGGCGGGCGCGCTTTTCGACGAATAGCGGTATGAAGTCGCGGATCGGGCAGGATGCGAACCTCGCGTGGGCGTGGTGGACGGCGGCGCTGACGTCTTCAGGCCGGGCCTGGGGAAATGCCGTCATCAGGCGACGCACGACCTCGGCGATAAGGGTCTGCTCGCTGGTCTGTTTCATAACCTGAAGCGTCGCGTCCAGTGGGGCGTGGCGTCAACCGGTGCCCTTGGGGAGCGCCGTTCGGGATCGGGTGTCACGATGACCGTTGTGACTGACCCGGATATCGCTCAGGCCGTCCAGCTGCTCGACGCGCTGCACGAGCACCTCGCTGTGATGGTCCCACGACTCGCACAGGCTCAACGCGAAGGGGCGGCCGGGCAGACCAGCCGCGCTCGGGCGATGCGACGGCAGGCCGCGACACTGCACCGCGACATCACGCACGCGCGTTTCCTCATCGAGCGGCTGCACCGTCGCTTCCCCAACATCACGACCGAACCGACGGCTCCCGCCGGCGAACCCCGCAGGAGGTTGGGGTCTCAACGGCAACCGAAAACCGATCAGGTATTCGCAAGGTGAGTCCCAGCGGTCGTTACACCTGACGATTGACGATGGCGCCACAGGTGTGGCCGCAACTCGACAACAGATGCCGATACGCCGCCCTTAACTCCACTTGCGCTCAACCCGACGTTTCCGATGACTTATCGGGGCGGCTCAGCGGCTACCCCGTGAGTAACGGCGATGGGGGTTGGCGACGGGCGCTGGGGACCGTCTGTCGCAGGTTTGCGGGCCGATCATTGCGGCTTGGACACCTGCGCCACCCATCGTGCGCCCACGCGGTGGGTACGGGTCAAGGTCAAGCCGGCCCGCTCGGTCACCTCGGAGGCGCTGTCGACTCCGACCGACGCCCAGTCAAACCAGCGCCCCGTCCCAGTATCGGATTCCAGGCGAACCCGTCGCTGTTTGACACCCGGTGTCGCCGGGTCGAACTCGACAAGGCATTGCCCGCCGGGAGCCAGCAGCCGCGCGGCGCGGGCCAACACCCGCACGGGATCGCCACCGATGCCGACGTTGCCGTCGACGAGCAGCACGGTCCCCCAACCACCCTCACCCGGCAACGCACCGAACACGTCGCCGCGCACGGCAGACGCGCCGCGCTGGTTGGCGATCCGCACGGCGGTCGCGGATTGATCGATTCCCAGTGCGGGTAGTCCACGCCGAATCAGTTGTGCGACCAGACGTCCCGGTCCGCAACCGAGGTCGATCGTCGGACCCTCGCACAAAGACACCACCGTTTCGTCAAACGAGTGGTCCGCGCCGTGATGGCCAAGCCAGAGATGCACTGGCAGCTCTACGCGTTCCCCGTCGTCGTGGCGCAGCCAGCAGCGCTCCCCCAGAAGCGCGCGCTCGTACTGCGGTCCCAGCATCCGCCCTCCAGCTACGAGTAGAGGGCGTGGCACGCCCGTTGGGTTGAATCGCCGATCGGTCGTCGGCTCCGAAGCGTGTGCACCCGTCCGCGGCGCCTGACGCGTACGGTCATTCTTATATCCGGGTGACGTCGACTACCTGGCGAGCGCAGGACACGTAAGGATTCCGTCAGCAACGACTGGTATCGCGCGTGGGCGGCGGATGTCTGCGCTCAGCGTTGGGGCCGTTGACGCATCACACCACCGCTGCCGGGAACCGTCACCTCTGCGACGGTACGTTGGTAGGCGTCGCGGCTGGCGGTGTCCCCTGAAACCTTGACCGTTCCCCAGTCGAGCTCTGGGTGCCCGATCAGGCGGCTGGGGATCTCGTAGAGGTTTCCGAACTGGGCGAGCTCAGCGAAGGTGCCCCCGACTTCGGGGTCTCGGTCCTCGGTGAGCCAGGGCCGTGGTGACTCGATCACCACGCCGGGTGTCTGGGCGACGCCGCCGGAGACCGTGGCGATGTCGCGCACGCACGGAAACACGAACGACTGCGGCCAGCTGAGCAGGACCGGTCGGTGGGCGGCAAGAAACCGGTTCAACGGCACGACCGAACGCAGCCGCGGTCCGGTGAAAGCCAGCCAACCGAAGGCGTCGGTGCGGGTGTCGACCGCCTGGATCCGTACCCGGTCGGCGCCCGGGGGCACATCGGTGGCATCGACACCGATCGTGCGCCACAGCGGATGGTCGGGATCCTCGCCGGCGGCCGGACGGTCGGGCGGGCCGCGGTCGCTGAGCACACTCACCTGTGTGCCCGCGCTGTGGCCGAATTCGAAGGCGAGCGTGTTGCCGCCGTCGGTGCGGCCCGACACCGACACGGCGATGCCGGCGTCGGGCGAGAGCACCGGCAACACGAACCAGGGGCTGGTCATGGTTGCCGTGGCTGCGACGCCGGCCGCGCGGCTACCCCACAGGAAAGTGGACGTGCCACTCCCCGGCGGGTCGGGCGGCGGCGCGCTTGGCAGAAAACCACCGTGGGCGATGAACCCGGCGATCGCGCCGCCCGAGTCGGCCGCCACGTCCAGGACCGCGCCGTCGGGCAACACCTCGACGTCATCGGCCAACCCACACAACGGACCGCCGCTGATCCGGTGCATGTTCATCAGGGCCAGTGAACCCGCCGGACGGCGGATGGGAGCCGCGACAAACGAGCCAACCAGCAGGGCCAGCCCTACACCGACAGCGGTCACCGCAATCACCGCGGGACCCGCGGACACCACCCACAGGGCGCCCCGCCGCCGTGCGGCAATCCCCGCCGCCGCCGACAGCACCGCCACCAGTCCGATCCACAGCAGCGGATGAGCCAGCGGCAGGCCGAGCGGTCGGGGTGCCGCATCGGCCCACGGGACGTCATAGACCGCTGGCAGCCACCACGCGTTCGGTCCGGCGAAGGCCAGCGCCACCGCGCCGGCGGCCAGTATCGATCCGGCGACCCCGGCAAGAACGCCGTAACGATCGGCCGTCGCGACGCGCCGGCAGAGCATCACGACGCCCACGGTGAGCAGCGCAGCGAACAGTCCCGCCACCGACCCCAAGTGATAGGACCACTTCGACGGCGACAGCGCCAGCAGCAGCAGCGCCATCGCCACGACCCCGGCGAGCCGAACACCGACTCGGCCGATCCGATCGCCGCGGCGCCGCCCCGCCAGGACGGTGATCGGCACCATCGCGATCGACAGCAATACGGGCAGCCGCTTGGCGAAGCTGCCCTGCTGATCGGAGCGCAACAAGTAGCGATAGCGCAGCGGCTCGTCGTACCACCGCAGCGATGGCCCGAAGAAGTTGTGCCAGTCGGTCGCCACCACCACGCCATCCCAGGTCTGATCGGCGAAGACGACGGTCAGAGCCACAGCCGCGACGCAGCCCAGCATCGCGACAACCGCCACCGTTTGAATGCGAGTGGATGCCGAACGCACTGCCGCGATAAGCCGCGGGGCGAACACCACGATCGGGGCCACGACCAGAACGCCGTTGGCGCTGATCGGCACCGTGACGGCGACGACCAGCAGCAGCCAGCCCACACCGACCGGACTGCGGGCGCGCATTGCCAGCGCAAGACCTGCCGTAACACCCAGCGCCACATAGGGTTCCGGGCGGGTGCCGAGGTTGAACGGCAGCCAGGTGGCCAGTAGGAACAGCGCCGCCAACCCTCGGACCCGTATGCTCGCCGCGACATCGGGCAATGCCGCGCGCAGTACGCCGCGCGTCAACACAAACCAGGTCGCGACCGCCAACACCGTGCTGGGCCCCCGCAGCCACAACGGCGCCACACTCACCCCCGTCATCGGTGCGAGCAGCTGCTGACTCAACGCGAACGGCGTCTCGGCGGCGTTCCACCAACGGTAGTAATTTCCCGGGTTGCCCGTCGCTCCTTGGTTGCGCGCAATCATGGTGGCCCAACCGTCGTCGACGGCCAGCGGACCGATCACTGCCCACCCGGCCAGCACCATCACCACCGCGGCGTCGACCCACCACACACGATCCCACCGCCGCCACCGCCACCGTCGACGCCGCGGGGCGGGTCGCGGCAACAACCACAGCGCCGCCGCGGCCGCGGCCACCTGCACCCCGATCAGGGCGCTTTTCAAGGGGCCCGGGGACGTGGTGAAGGAATCGCCGACCTCGACGCGCACCTGCATCCCGGTCGCAACGGCCGCGTCCAGGCCCGTACGGAACCCGAACACCTCCGGAACCGGTTGTCCAGGCAGCTCGATGGCGCGCCCGGAGTCGGCGCCGCGCACCGACATCCCGTTCGGTCCGGCCTCGACGTGCACGTCACACCCCACGTCGCGGCGCGGAACCGGCAAATGCACGCTGCGCCCGTCGGCGCCAACATTGATCCCTGTGCGATCACCGCCGACGGTCAGGCCCGCGGCCCCACTGCCGGTGCTCAGTGCGATGACACGCGCGTCGGATGCGGTCGTGGCCCGCAGCGCCGGGCACGGGATCGTCGCCTGCAGGTGCAGCGGTCGGTAGGGCACCACGATCGCGCTGCTGGAGACGACCGCCTGGCCGGGCACCGGCCAGGTCAGCGTCGTCGTTTGGGCCCGCACCGGACAAAACGGCAGCGCGAGGCCGGCAACGATGCCGACGAGACCGACAAGCAGGGCCAACCACGCGGGAGGCGCATCGCGTGCACGCTGTGACACCAAGTCTGCACATACCTTCGGGTCCGGGCCGACAGGGTTCGCACCCAACGTTGCCGGTCCGTCGTCGTGGCTCGCTCGCAAACCGCTCCGACGTCACGATGCCGTCACCTTCAGCGTCACGCCTGCCATCGGTCCGCTACCATAAACGCCTGCACCCGGCGCGGCGGCCGATGCCAACCCGCTACCACGACATTTCTGTCCATCGGCGACGTAGGACCGCGGCAGCAAATCCTCTGCCGACAACGAAATCCTCTGCCGACAACGGCGAAACTCGATGAACGAGCCAGCGCGTCGGTCATGGCACCGCGATACGGCCACCTGGTGACCGGCTCTCGACCTGCCGACAATCGGTCGGCTAGCCGGCTGGCAACCGGTCTGGCGACACGATCTGCAAGCTGTTCTGGCCGCCGGGGCTGCTGCCGGTGATCAGCACGGTGCCCGATGCCGGATCCACCGCAACAGAATTGGGCTGTTGGACGGTGGGGACGTCGGCAACGATGCGCGGCGTCGCGGCGTCGGTGGTGTCGATCACCCGCATCAGGTTCGACGCGGTCAGGGTGACATACAGGCGCGCACGGCGCGCGTCGTAGGCCAGCCCGTATGGGTTGCCGGGGGCCTCGATCCTGGACACCTGCGAGAGCTGCGGTTCGATTCGCTCGATGAGTACCGCGCCGCCCTCGGTGTCGGCGAGCGCAACCAGATCGGTGGACAACCCCACCACGTGGGTCAGTTTCACCCCGACGGGGCCGTGCGCGACGAGCCGCTGCGCGGAGGCGTCGTAGACCCATAATCCGTTTCCCCGCACGTCGGCGACGGCCGCGTACTTGCCCACGGCCGCAACGCCTCCCGGCTGCACCGGGCCGGCGGGAGCCGAACCGATGACCTGGCCGTCGCGGACGAAAACGACCCCACCACCGAGTTCGTTGGTGACCACAGTGGTTCCATCCGCGGCCTGGGCAGCGTCGTGCGGCTGGTGACCAACTCCGGTCGTCGCGGCAACAACCGCGCCCTGCGAAAGCGACAACTGCAGTAGCTCGTTGGAGCCCTCCAACGGCACCAGGACGGGCCCGTCGGGTCCGGCCAGACTCAGGTGCCGCGCCGCTGCGGTGGTCGAGATCCGTCGATGCAGCGCACCTGTCGCAGCGGTGAACAACACCACGCCGTCGGGATTGCGCACCGCGACCGCCCCGACTCCGGACCGTCCGACAACGATTCCTTCCGGCGCAGATCCGATCGACACCACCCTGCCCGCGGGCGCAGTGCGCGGCGCACCCGCGATGGCGGGTTCGGCCGGCCGCACCGCGCCCGATGTGGGAGCCGAGCTCGAGGTGGACACCGGCAAGCCGTCATCACGGCCACACCCGACCGTCACGACGCCGACGGCCAGGCCGACGATCAGTGCGATGGATGCAACGTCCCGCGAAACCCGCATTCGTCGAGCCCGTGGCCTCAGTCGACATCTGCAATCGCAGTGTGCCGGACCGAGTGGTCGACACCATCGACGATCGCGGGCCTGCCCTCCGGCGGCATCGCCGATTCGCCGAACCCGGCCCGCGCGTGTCGCCACCGCCACCGCACCGTGAGCACGACGACTACCAACAGGGCCAGCACCACGACGGTGTCGGGAACATGAGCGGCCAGAGCCGCCGCCGCCGTCTCGGCACGCAGCGCGATGCGGGGATCGACGGTCGGGATGCCGGTGCTGCCACCGAAGAAGACGAACGCCGCTCCGGTGGCGACAAACAGCAGCCCACCGATGGCCGACGTGGTGTGAAGCTGTAGTCGGCCAACCTGGAATTCCCTCCCCCGCAACCATTTTCGATGCCCGATGTCGAACCGTTGCCACGCCGCTGTCAAGATCAACAGCGGCGCGGTCATGCCGGCGGCATAGACGGCGAGCAGCACGGCACCACGCAGTGGGGCCGCACCGGCGGCGGCGACGGTGAGTACCGCGCCCAGGATCGGGCCGGAACAAAACCCGGCCAGGCCGTACGCGGCGCCCAGGCCGGCGGTCGACACCCAGGTGCTGCGCTGGGCCATGCGCGCCTGAAAGCGCGCTACCGGCGCCAGAGTCCACCCGCCGCCGAGAATCTGAACCAGGCCGAAAGCGATGACCACCGTCCCGGCCGCGACGATCAATAACATCCGATGCTCGGTGAGGATGGCCGCCAATCCGCCTGTGCCCGCACCCAACGGGACAAGGACGGCGGCCAGGCCGAAGTAGAAGACACCGGTGCGCGCCACCATCATCGTCGGACCGGAAAAGGCGTAGGCGAAGAAGGAGGGCAATAGCAGCGCGTTGCACGGGTTGAGCAGGGCCAGCACTCCACCCAGAAACGCGGCCAGGTAGCCGATGTCCAGCACGTCAAGACGCCTTCACCAGGGCGGCATCGATGACCTGACGAAGCGTGTCCAAGGATTGCGCCCCGATGAGCAGCTCGTCGTTGACCAGGAAGGAGGGCACGTGGGTGATGCCGAGCTGTCGTGCGTCGCTGCGGTCGCGTTCGACCGCGTCAGCGACGGCGGGGTCACCCATGTCGGCGACGAACCTGTCGACGTCCAGTCCCGCGCCGCGCGCCATTGCGATCAGCGACTGCTCGGTTACCGCCCCGCTGTTTTCCGGGGCCTGATCGCGGTAGAACGCGTCGTGAAACACCCAGAACGCCCCTTGGCGCGCCGCTGCGCGCGCGCCGCGCGCGGCCAGCACCGACTCCGGACCCAACTTGGCCAGGTCATGCCATTCGAAGCGCACCTTGCCGGTCTGCACATAATCGGCGATTAGCACCGGCTCGCTGTCCAGAGCGAACGCTCGGCAAAACGGGCACTGGAAATCACCCCACTCCGCCACCACGACCGGCGCCGACACCGAACCCATCGCGAGAGGATCGGTGGCAGAGGGCTGATGCGCGGCCCGCCACGCCTGAATCGCCGAGGACGCGGCGGCGGGTCCTGACCGACCGGGCTGCGTCTGCGGTTCGGACGAATGGTTGACGCCGGCCACAGCAAGCACCACCACAACCGCGATCGCACCTGCGCCCAGCCACCACCGTGCACGCCCGGCCACCAGGCGCCCAAGGGTTCCCGACGCTCTCGGGTGTCGGGTGGTGGAAACCTCCGTCGAGTCGTTCAACATCACATCATCCATGGTTCACTCATATGTCAATGTTGGATGCCACATGAGGCAGAACCTCTTTCGGGCCGCCTGGTGCGTTCCGTAGTCGAAACAAGCGGTGCTGACGCGAGGGTGTGCATGCCCGTAACTCCTTGCAGCCGAAGGAATCTGATTAACTCCCGGATTCGACGACCGTATTGTCCTGGACCGAAGCCTACGCGCTCACCATCGGGTCAGGACTTGGCGGTCACCGTTCCGTCACAATTGGCGCGATCCAATTGCTTTGCCGCGGTGCGACAATCAGTACAGCCGCCGAAGGCGCCGGCCCCAGCGCATCGCCAGCGCAGGTCAACCACGGAGGTTCCATCATGAATCGAATCGCATTGTCCATCGTCGGCGCGAGCCTGCTGGCCGTGGCCGGCGTCGCCACAGCCGGACCCGCCGCGGCGACGGCCGACGACACCGTCAACTCGTTGAAATCCGAGGGCTACAGCGTGCAAATCAACGGGACCCCGAGCGCCAACCTGTCGGCGTGCACCGTCACCGGCGTCAAGAAGGACCCAGGGGGCGCCAACCCGACCGCCTACGTCGACATTTCGTGCCCGACCGGCTGCTGACCAGGCCGGCAACCGCACCGGGCGTTACGTCCGACGGTGCGCAGCGCGCCACAATGTACTGTCCAGTACGGGAGAGGCTGAGGTGAACGGATCCGCAGGATAAATGTCGCTTGCCGTCGAGCAGCTGTTGGCCCGGTACCGGGCATCGGGCAGAGAGTTCACCGCCGCCGGGGTGCGCTCCTTCGCACTCGATGCCGGTGCCGCGGATGCCGAGCCGGTGGTGTGCGTGCACGGGGTACCCGCGTCGGCCTATCTTTACCGCAAGGTGGTGGCTGCCGTGGCGCGCCGGGGTCTGCGCGGCATTGCCGTGGACCTGCCTGGGCTGGGTTTCGCCGAGCGTCCGGCGGACTTCGACTACACCTGGAGCGGACTGGGCCGCTGGCTTCTGGCGGCCGTAGACGCGTTGCAGCTCGATCGTTTCCACCTGCTCGTGCACGACATCGGAGGGCCGATCGGCTTCGAAGTCGCCGCGGCGCAGCCAGGCCGGATCCGGTCGTTGACCCTGCTGAACACGACCGTGGCCGTCGAGACCTTCCATCGTCCGTGGATGATGGAGCCTTTCGCCCATCGTGGCCTGGGTGATGCGTGGTTGGCGTCGGTGCAAATACCGGGCGTGTTTGTGTCCCTGATGCGTTACACCGGCGTCAGCCGCAAGATTCCGGCGGCCGACATCGCCGCGTATGTCCCGCTGTTGCTCGGCGATGACGGCGGGCGGGCGTTCCTGAAGATCATGCGGGGTTTCGAGTTGACCGCCGACAAGCAACAGCGCTACCTGTCCGCGGTACGGGACACGCCGTATCCGGTGCAGATCGTCTGGGGGGTCCGCGACCACGCCCTGACATGGCACCACGACGGCGTCCACGCGCAACTGGCCGCAGGCATCGACGACCCGATCTTGTTGCCCGCCAAGCATTTCCTGCAAGAGGACTGCCCAGACGAGATCGCCGACGCCGTCTCCCGTCTCGCTGAGGCCATTGGCGGACAGCGCCAGTAATCCCTGTCGCCACCGTTGCGAACGTCGCAGTTGCCACCAATGGCCGGATAGGCGCCTCGCGCCGAGTCGTAGTTGACCATTCGGTCAACTGGGAGCCGAAAGCCTGGTCTGTGTAACGGCTGCCGGGTGTGGCGACACCACACCAGCGACAGTCGACACCCGTATGGAGGTTAATCTCGTGGCTACCAACAATGTTCTGGCCAAACCGCGCATCCGCGCGAGGCTCGAAGGCCTCGCGTCCTTCGTCGCCCGCTACGGCCTGGTCGTCGTGATCGCCTGGATCGGCGCGCTGAAGTTCACCGCCTACGAGGCCGACGGCATCCAGCCACTGGTCGCCAACAGCCCGCTGATGAGCTGGCTGTACAACCTGTTCTCGGTGCAGACCTTCTCCAATGTGCTGGGGGTTTTCGAGATCCTCACCGCGATCCTGCTGGCCGTCAGACCCGTCGCGCCCAAACTCTCGGTGCTCGGCAGCGTCCTGGCGACGTTGTTGTTCCTTGCGACGATCAGTTTCCTGTTCACCACCCCCGGCGTCGCCGAGGCGGCCGGGGGCGGATTCCCCGCGCTGTCGTCAACCGGTCAGTTCCTGCTCAAGGATGTCGTCCTGCTCGGGGTGTCGCTGTGGACCCTGGCCGATGCCCTGCGTGCGTGACCCACACACGGCGTCGACGATGGGCGCCATGGCCGATGCCGGCACGGCACGCCACCACCGCAGTGCGATTCAGCCCTTGGGCGGCAGGCATTGCCGTACGCCGTCCGGTCGTGGTGACGAGACGCTGACAGCCTCGAATTCGCCCGTTGCTCACCCGTGCCTAGACTATACTGTTTAGTACAGTTTCGTTTGTCACACGTGCGGGCCCGCCACGAACTTCTGAAAGGCAGTACTTCTCATGAGCAAAGCCAACGTCGTCAGCCCGGGCACTGTCGTGGCGCCCCGGGAACTGGTCACCATATCCGGAGAGACGGTGCGGATCCCCGATCCCGACCATCTTGTCCATCTGCAGCTGCGTCGGTTCGCGGGCTGCCCGATCTGCAATGTGCACCTTCAGTCGATGGCGCGGCGCTACGACGAGATCGCCGCGGCCGGCATCCGTGAGGTCGTGGTGTTCCACTCCAGCGATGACGAACTGCGCCGCCACGGGGTCGAGCTGCCGTTCGCGGTCATCGGCGATCCGGCCAAGCTGCTCTACGACGAGTTCGGTGTGGGCTCCTCGCGACGGGCCATCCTCGACCCCCGCGCCCTCGCCCCGGTCGTGGCCCAGCGGATCCGCCAAGTCGTCAGGCGGGGCGCACCAATCCCGACGCCGGTCTACAACGACGACCCCATCGGTGGCACGCTGGGGCTGCCGGGAGACTTCCTGATCGACTCGGACGGCAAAGTGGTCGCCGCCAAGCGCGGAATCCACGCCTACGATCAGTGGTCGGTCGACGAACTACTGGCCCAGGTGCGGTGACACTCGCCGCGGTCGCGACGTGCCGGTCGGCCGCGGTTGCTTCTATATCCTTTCGGGATGTCCGCATTGCGACCGACCGGCACGGCGCGCCCGCTCCCGGCGACCGCACGCGGTCAGCGCGCTCGCGCGCAGATCGTGGATGCCGCGGCCACGTTGATGTATCACAACGGCGTGAGTACCACCAGCCTCGATGACGTGCTCGCGGCCGCGGGCGCCGGCAAGGGCCAGATGTATCACTATTTCGACGGCAAGGCCGACCTGGTGGCCGCGGTGATCGAGCGGCAACTGGAGTTGGTGCTCGCCGCTCAGCAACCCGAGCTCGACCACACCGACTCCTGGCAGGGCATCAAGGCCTGGATGGCCCGCATCCTGCGCGAGCAATCCCGCGCGGGCGGGCCGTTCGGCTGCCCGCTGGGCACGATCGCGGCCGAGCTGAAAAACGACGAGACGTTTCGCCCCAGCCTGGATGCCGCGTTCGCCCGGTGGGAGGCGCCTCTGGCCCGCGGGCTGAAGGCGATGAAGAATCGCGGCGAACTGGGGCGCGCCGCCAAACCGGCCCGGCTCGCAGCGATGGCCGTCGCAGCCCTACAGGGCGGGATGTTGCTCGCCCGCGTGCGCGGCGACGTCACGGTGCTGCGCGACACGCTCGACGGCGTGATGACCGAACTGCGCCGCTGGGCCGCCACCCCCGCACCCGTCGAGCCTGGGGCAGCTCGCCGCGGGCGGCAGACGCGTTGAGCCATCAGCGTTCTCGCTGGCTGCTCCTGACATAGTCTTCGAGGCTCTGACGGATCGCCGCGCGTCCGCGATGCAGCAGCACCCGCTGATTGCCCGGGCTGATGTCGAGCACGTCGCACACCTCTGCGGCGTCGAATCCGAGCATGTCGCGCAGGGTGACGACGGTGCGCTGCCCTTCGGGCAGCTTGTCCAGCTCGCACCGGGCGAGCTCGAGTAACTCGCCATGCAGAACCGAGCCCTCCGGGCTGTCCGGGAACGGCGTCGGCGGCTCTTTCCACGAGCCGACGCCGCGTTCGCCCGGACCGTGAAAGCGGGCCGGATCCACGGTGGCCGCACCGAAGTCCGTCAGGGTCTCCTTGCGTCGATGATCGCGAACGCCACGCTGCTTGGCGATGTTGGTCAACACCGCGAAAAGCCAAGTCTTGAGCGAGGATCGGCCCTCGAAACCGCCGATCCCCTTCACCACGGCGATCCAGGTCTCTTGCACCACATCCTCGGCCGCGGGGGCATCGGCGACATAGGTGCGTGCGACACGCAGCAGGGCGGGGCTGTACTCATCGACCAGTTGGGCAAACGCACGCTGATCACCGGATCGCAGCGCTGCCAGCAGCGCGCTCTCGTCGGCTGTCCGGGTCACCACGAGCCCGCCGTGTCGGCGAAGGCCGCCAGCAGCCGGGCGCGGTAGACCGGATCGAGGTGCTCCTCGCGAATGGCGCCCAGCGTGCCGATGGTGACGCGCAGCTGGTCCAGATAGGCTGTGCAGCCCTCACATCCGCGCAGATGCGTCTCGAAGCGCGCCCGGTCATCGACGTCGAGCGTGTCCTCCAGGTACGCCGTGACGAGTTCGACCATCTCCCGGCACTGCAGCGGGCGCGTACCCGCGGCCTTGCGCACTCGGCGACGCCACCAACCCGCCCAACCAGTTCGTGCCGTCATCGTCCACCCTCGATGGTCATCGCGGTTCCTCCCCGGGTCGGCTGGCTTCGCGGCAGCTCATCGCAGCTACCCATCCAGGGTGACACGACATCGGCTTGGTGGGGCGAACCGTCACGGTTTCGTCATGGCCACCTTGAGCACCTCGTGGGCGAGGAGCTCGCCGCGATCCTCCTGCAGGAAGTGCGCGGCACCTTCGATGCGCACCTGATCGCCCGCGCCGGGGATGAGATCGCAAAACAGTTGACCGGCTTGGGGGTAGGGGAAGACGGGGTCCTGGTCGGAGAACGCCACCAGGGCGGGCTTCTGCCACCGCGACAGCTCGTCGATGACCGCGCGCATCTCGTTGGCGCCGACGTCGTCGCCCGTGATGGGGACAAGCAGCGGGAAGCGCGCGGCCCCGGCTTTGGACTCGGGTGTGGGGAAGGGCGCGTCGTAGGCGGCGACCACGTCGTCGGCCAGCTCGGTGGCCGTCGCACCCTGGATCACCATTCCGACCGGAAGGTCGGGATTCTTCTCGGCGAAATCCCGCCAGGACAGAAAGCCTTTGGATACCCGCCCCGTGAACAGGCCGGTGTTGAAGATCGCCAGTGCCGCCACGCGATCGGAGTGCTCGACGGCCCACCGCAGCCCGATCGGGCCGCCCCAGTCCTGCACCACCGCCGTCGCCTGCTGCACGTCGAGGCGATCGAGCACCGCGCTGACGATCTGCACGTGCCGGTCGAAGGTGTACCAGTTCGGGTCGGTCGGTTTGTCCGAGCGCCCGAAGCCGGCGTAGTCCGGCGCGATGACACGGTGGCCCGCGGCCATCAGAGGGCCGATCATCTTGCGGTACAGGTAGGCCCAGCTCGGCTCGCCGTGAAAACACACGATCGGGGTGCCGTCGCGCGGGCCCTCGTCGAGGTAGTGGATCCGCAGACCGTCGATGTCGACGTAGTGCGGCGCGAAGTCATAGCCGGGCAGGTGCTCGAATCGGCTCTCCGGTGTCCGAAAAACTTCAGGCAGGCCAACGCTCATCGGGGCAGCTCCAGGGTGTGAGGCAGGTGATCGTGATGTAGTGTACCGAACAGTAAAGTCGGGGTTTAGGAGCGGTCGGAGCGGCGATGACACAGACGGATCGGGCCATCCTCATCACGGGCGCGAACTCCGGGATCGGCAAGGAGATCGCACGGCAACTGGCACTTCGCGGCGCATTTTCGACAATCTTGCTCGCGTGTCGCAACCTCACGCGAGCCGAGTCGGCACGATCCGACCTCGAGCGCGCGACGAACACCTCGCTGTTCGAAATCCTCCACATGGACGTCGCCGATCCCGGATCTGTGCAGTCGGCCGTCGACACGATCACCAAACCGCTGCACACCGTCGTCTTGAACGCCGGCGGTCTCGGCGGGCCAAAACCGTTGGCGCTCAACGACCATGGTGTCACCGAGATCTTCGCCGCAAACCTGCTGGGACACGTGATGCTGCTGGAGGCGCTGATCGCGCGTGAAGCGTTGACCACAGCTGCGGTGCTGACCGGCAGCGAGGCTGCCCGCGGTGTCGCGCAATTGCGCATCCCACCCCCGACCTTCACATACCATTCCGTCGACGAGTTCGCCGGCGTCATCGACGGATCGGCCTACGTCGGCAGGCGCGCCACACCGATGCTGGCCTATGCCCAGGTGAAATACCTTGGCGCACTGTGGATATCGGCGCTGGCGCGACGCCACCCCGACCTACGTCTGCTCACCGTGAGCCCGGGCAACACCGCAGGCACCAACGCGTTCGAGCACACCAGCCCGATACTGCGGACGGTCATGAGCCGTGTCGTGATGCCCCACATCGCACCGCTGTTCGGTCTTGCGCACAAGCTCGACGTCGGCGCGCGACGCCTGGTTGACGCGATCGTGGATGACTCGTACCGCAGCGCAGTGTTCTACGCCAGTGGCGCCGGGGCCCTCACCGGGCCCGTCGTCGACCAGACGACGATCCTGGCAGACTTCGCCGACCCCACGATCCAGGATCGCGCCGACGAAGCCATCCACCGATTTGTCGCCGCCGCCCGCTGACTACCGATCATCGGTGACAAGCGCCGACGGGTCGGCCGCCACGATCGCCTCCACCTCGGCGCGCAGCGCGTCGAGACGGTCGCGGGCGGCCCCGTCATAGTCGCGTGCGTGGTCGTCAAGAACACAAACCGTCCCCACGACGTGCCCGCCGGCGTCTCGGACCGGCATCCCGAGGTAATTGCTCAAGCCGAACTCGGCCTCATCCTCGTTGCCCGCGAAGGTGTCATCGAGGCGGGAGTCACGCACGAAGATCGCCTCCCCGCCGTCGACCACCCGTTCGCAATACAGCGGCACTCGATCCGGTGCGGCGCCTGCCTTGGAGCCGGCGGCGCCCACCCGATAGACGGCTGTGGCCGGGCCCGCCGTCGCCGCGACGACCATGGAATCGGGGTCCGAGCGCATGACCAGAACGGACTTGACACCGAGTTCGTCGGCCAGTTCTTGCAGGCGGGGCGCCACCGGGGCAAGGGGGGGCGTGGTCGCCGCCCACGTGGCCGCGCGGCCAAGAACACGGTCGACCGCGGCCAAGATGTCTGCAGGCTCGGTGCGCGTGGCGTAGTTCGGATGCACGTCGATCCACCGCAATACCGACTCGGCATCGACGATCGCCACCGTGGGCATCGGCAGTGCAACGGTGCCGTCGGCGTTCACCGCGGCAAGATCAAGCCCCAGTCGCTTCTGCGCGGCCTGCGCTTCGTCACTTGGCGCGGCAACGATGCCCAGCGCGGTAGCGATGCGATTTCCCGGATCGGACAGGACGCCGAAGGTCAGCTCGTTGGCATCACGTGTCGACAGCGAACCGTCTGGGGTCTGCGGACTGATCGCCACCAACTTGACACCACGGGCTCGCAGAGCCGGCACCACATGCCGCTGGTAGGTGCGCAGCGCGATATTGCAGTACGGGCACCACGCCCCCCGATAGAACACCACGACCGTGGGCGCGCCAGCCAACTCGGTGGCCGACGACACCCGCGTCCCATCCGGCCTCACCAGCTCGGCAGTCGGGAATCGCGTCCCGGGGACGACCACCGATGCCGGCACACCAGCCGACTCGAGGCCACGCTGCTCGGCCGCGAACACCCCCAGCACGTCGGCGGGTGCCTGTCCGGCCATCCGCTGCTGCAACTCCGCGACGCTGTCAGCGATCGTGTCGAACTCGGCTCTTGTCATGGCGCGCCTTCCCGGGTCGATTTTGTTGCGCTGCAGACGGTGACATCACTGTCTGTACCAGATGGTACACTCTGTGCACACGCCGAGTAGAGCCGCGGCCGCTCACTGGCTCACCTCGTCGGTAGCTCGACCTCGAAACTTCAAGGGAACCAACAGGGATTGGCCGAACGCACGGGATGGCCTACTGGTTGCTTCGCAGTCGCAGCTCGGCCACCAAAGCCTCGAAGTTCGCCGGGCGCACCTGCACCGCGTCGTCGCGCGCGGCTGCAGCGATCTTTATGGTGTGACGAATCTGGTCGATGTAGACACGGCAGGCTTCGCAGCCGCCGCGGTGTTGTTCGAACCTGCGCAGGTCTGTCTCGCTCAGCGCGTCATCGAGGTATGCCGTGACCAGTTCGATCACGTCGCTGCACGCCAGTCGCAGTTCGTTGGTGATGAATTCGTCGTCAGTCATCGAGGTACTCTTCCAGAGCGGTTCGCAGGGCTGCACGTCCGCGATGCAGCAGCACGCGTTGATTGACGGCCGAGATCCCCAACGCGTCGCAGATTTCCTCGCTCGTCCAGCCCTCGACATCGCGCATCGAGACCACCTCGCGTTGCCCGTCCGGCAGTTTGGCCATGGCCTCCGATATCACGGTGCGCACTTCGCCGGACAACAGTCGTTGCTCCGGCAGCAGATCCCACCTTGCGGGCACGTCGGACCAGTGGTGTGCACCCAGCTCGGGGTGAACCATCCGGCTTGGATCTACCGACGGGTGCGAATCCGCCTCTGGACCCGCGGTGGCGAACGGCACCGTACGCCCCTGCGTCCGCGCGAGTGCCCGAACTCGGTTGAGCATGATGCGGAACACCCAGGTCTTGACGGTGGAACGGCCTTCGAACACACCGATAGTGCGCACCACCGACGTCCACGTGTCCTGTACCGCGTCTTCCGCAATGGATGCCGGCAGGTATATCCGGGCCATACGGACCAGGGGTGCGTGCATCGTGGCGACCAGCAGGCGGAATGCTTCGCCATCTCCGCCCTGCAACGCGCCGATGAACTCGTCCTCGCTGGCCCACCGGTCATCGACGACGGTGCGGGTCCGTTCGCGCACTCCGCACCACCTCTCCCCTGACGAAATCGCGGCCCCTGTAACAGTTCAGCTGCGCGCGCGTCTAAACAGTGGCCTCGTCGATCTGGTGCGCGGGGCCGGGCAACTCAAACCATACTGGAGGAGAACCAATGACAATCAGCGCGCTGTCCCTTGTCGCCGACACCGACGCAACCAGCGATCAGGCCGAGGTGTTGGCCGCCGTGCAGCAGGCACTCGGCACGATTCCCAACCTCACCCGCGCGATGGTGCACAGTCCGGCGCTGCTGCGCGGATATCTGGGTTTGGCCGGTGGTCTCGACGGCGGGACGCTGCCCAGATCCACGCGCGAACGCCTCGCCATCGCCATCGCACAGGCCAACGGCTGCTCGTATTGCCTTTCCGCGCACAGCTATCTGGGCGAAAAGGCCGCGGGACTTTCTGCCGATCAAGTCGGTTCGGCGCGCAAAGCCGACGCAGACGACCCCAAGACCGCCGCCATCCTCGCATTCGCGGTAGCCGTCAACGAACACCGCGGCCACGTCGATGACGCCGATCTGGAAAAGGCGCGCCGCGCAGGACTAACCGATGCCGAGATCGCCGAAGTCATTGGCCACGTGGGCCTTAACGTGCTGACGAACTACTTCAACAACGTCGCGCACACCGAAATCGACTTCCCGATCGTGCAAGCGTGAGCCTCACGGCCTGGCGGGTCGCGCGACCGCGGCTCGCCAGGCCGGCCCTCGCACCACACGCGCCGTGCCCGGGGCCGTATTCGAAGACCGCGACGAGACGGCCGCGCCGATGCGAGTGGGGCCACCAGGATCCGCGCCGAGTCCGACATTTTGTGCTGCGACGACCATTACGCCCGCGTCGTCAGACGTCGATCGAATAGCGGCGGGTGCGCTTGAAGGCCCGTCCCATAACGGAAGTGACCGCAGCTGAGGCGGTTTCCGGCCAACCTGAGGGGCGCCGCCATCGAGGCCAACACCGTTGTCCCGACCATCGATCACCAGCCGCCCGGGATGACCTTCGGCTGCAGGCTGTTCACCTTGGGTTCGAAGGGCAGGTGGGGGAACAGCGTCTCGGCGACCCGGTAGCACTCCTCGAGGTGCGGATACCCGGACAGGATGAACGTGTCGATACCGATGTCGTGGTATTCCATGATCCGGTCGCGGACCTCCTCGACGCTGCCGACCAGTGCGGTGCCGGCCCCGCCTGTGACCAGGCCGACGCCTGCCCACAGGTTGGGGCTCACCTCGAGGTGTTCGCGTGACCCGCGGTGCAGGGCCACCATCCGTCGTTGGCCCTCCGACTCGGAGCGGGCCAGGGCTGCCTGGGAGGCGGCGACGTCTTCGTCGCGGACGTAGCGGATCAAGTCGTCGGCGGCCGCCCACGCTTCTTTGCTGGTTTCCCGCACGATGGTGTGCAGCCGGATGCCGAAGTTGACTCGTCGCCCGGCCGCGCGTGCCTTGGTTCGCATCTCGTCGAGTTTCGGCTGTACCTGCTCCGGTGGTTCGCCCCACGTCAACACGGTGTCAATCCAGTTCGCGGCAAACGCTTGCCCGGCGCCAGAGGAGGCGCCACACATCAGCGGAGGATATGGTTCTTGCAGGGGAAGGTAATGCAGGTGTCCCCCTTCGATGTGGATGTAGCGACCGTTCATGTCGACGGTCTTGCCCTGCAGCAACTCCGTCCACGCCTGGATGTATTCGTCGGCTTGCTCGTATCGTTGGCCGTGCGACAGAAACACACCGTCGCCGGCGAGTTCGACCGGATCGCCCCCACATACCACGTTGACCGTGAGCCGACCCCCGCTGTAGCGGTCGAAGGCCGCGGCCATTCGAGCCGTCATTGACGGGGTGGACTGACCGGGCCGCACAGCCACGATGAACCGCAGGCCGGTGGTCACCGGGGCCAGAAACGACGCGGTGATCCACGCGTCTTCGCACACCGAGCCCGTCGGGACCAATACCCCGACATAGCCCAGATCATCTGCGGCCTGAGCGATTTGGGTGATGTAGCGCAGGTTAGCGGCCCGCGCTCGGTGCATCGTCGACAGGTGCGGTCCGTCGGTGTGGGTGGGGATGTACCAGTAGACGTCCATTTTTGCCTCCTTGATGAAGAACGGCGAGGATCTGGGCGCGCAGGGCCTGAAGCGCCGGGTCCGCGATGTCACGTGGGCGGGGCAGGGGAATCGAGAATTCGGTGACGACCCGGCCCGGGGGGCCGGCCATGACGAGCACCCGGTCAGCGAGTATCACGGCTTCGTCGACGTCGTGGGTCACCAGGATGGCGGTGAGCGCCTCGGCGCGGACGATCCGCTCGAGTTCGGTCTGCATTTGACTGCGCAGCAGGCTGTCCAGCGCGCCGAGCGGTTCGTCGAGCAGCAGGATCTCGGGGGTGGTGGCCAGGGCGCGGGCAAGGGAGGCACGTTGGGCCATGCCTCCGGAGAGCTGATTGGGCCAGGCCTTGCCGAAGCCGGCGAGCCCGACCAACTCCAGGACATGGGCGACTCGCTGTTCGACTTGGGCGGCCGGTCGGCGGGACGGCAGGGCGTAGGCGACGTTGTCGGCCACCGACATCCATGGCATCAGCCGGTGTTCCTGAAACACCAGGCCCCGGTCCCGGCCCGGGCCCTGGATCGGTCGGCCGAAGGCCCGGATTTCTCCTGCGAATGCGGTGTCTAGACCCGCGATGGCGCGCAGCAGTGACGTCTTGCCGGCGCCGCTGCCACCGACGACGGCGACGATCTCCCGCCGGTCAACGTCGACGTCAACCTCACTCAGCACGTCGAAGGGCCGCTTGTCGACCATGACGCGCTTGCCTCGGATTCTCACCTGCAGCGCCGGTGCGCCCGCTCTGTTGCGGTCAGCCACGGTAGGAACGGTCCCATCGGGTGAGGTACCGACCGAGGCGGGCGATCAGCGCGTCGGTGCTCTTTCCGAGAAGGCCGATCGCGAGCATTCCGGCGATCATGGCCGCCGGCCGTGCGAAGTTGCGCGAGTCCCAGATGAGCCATCCCAGCCCGTTGGCCGACGCGATGACCTCCGCGGCTACCAACAGCGTCCACGACAGCGCCAGCCCAACGCGCGCCGACGCGACGATCGAGGGGATCGCCGACGGCAGTAGCACCGTGCGCAATATTGTCCAGCGCGATTTCTCGTAGAGCTGGGCGACCTCCACCAGATCCTGGGAGGCGGACCGAATACCCGCCGCGGTCGCCAGAATCAACGTGGTAGCAGACCCGATAGCCACCAGGCTGACCTTCGAGAGTTCTCCGATGCCAAGCAGGATGACCAGCAACGGGATCCATGCCACCGCCGGGACCGGAACCAACGTCAAGGCGGTGGGTTCGAAGATTTTGGCGGCCAGCCGGCTGGTGCCGATGACCGCTCCTGTCGCGATGCCGACCGTGCTGCCGATGGCGAAGCCGATCGCGATGCGACGCACGCTGACCCACGCGTGCTCTAGCAGCGTGCCGTCGACCGTCAGCCTGATGAACGCCTCAAGTGAGTCGAGCGGTCCGGCAACCAGCGTGTGAGGCAGGACCCCGCTGACCACCGCGGTCTGCCACGCCGCGACCAGCCCGATCGGCACGGCCAGCGCAAGTGCCCAGCTTGTCAGGCGGGCGACGAACTGCCGGCTTCGATCGGGCGCGAATGGCGCCGCGGTCGCGTTCATCGTCATTGCGCAGGTCCGACCAGTTCCTCGACGTTGAGCTTGTGCTGGATGAAGCGTGCATCGGCGAGGAAGTCGGCCTTCGCCTGGATGTCAGCGATGACCTGCGGAGTCAGTGTGGCGGTGAAGTCGTGGCGTGGCCAGGCCAACTCGACCACCGCTGGATCGACCCGAACTTCGGCGGCCACAATTGATTTCGCTTCTGCTGCTGATGCGCGGATGAACTCCTTGGCTTTGGCGATGGCGCCGACCAGACCGGAGTACACAGTGGGTGAATCTTCGGCCAGCCCCGGCCGTGCAACCGCGATGCTCTGGATCGCGGCATCGCCTGCCGGAAGCAGCCGGCCGGTCTTCTGGACAAGCTGTTGTTGCACGAACGGCGGCCACACCGCCCACGCATCCAGCTGTCCTGATTCGAAGGCCGCCTTCGCGTCCGGCGGGGCCATATCGATCACTTGGATCGACTTGGGATCGACGCCCGCATCCTTGGCGATCTTGATCAGGGCGTAATGTGACGATGTACCCGCTAACACACCGACCCGCGCTCCGCTCAGATCGGCCGCGCTCGCGATCTTGCTGTCGATCGGTACCACGATGTCCTGGATTAGGCTTGCGCCCAGGGCCGCAATCTTGACGTGAACTCCCGCTGCCGCGGCGATCAGCGCCGGCGGCTCGGCCATGAAGACCATGTCCACCCGGTTTGTCTCCAAGGCCTCCGTGATGGCCGGTGCTGAGTCGAATTCCACGTACTCGACTTTGGTCCCGGCGCCGACCGCGGATTCGAACAACCGCTGCTTGCGCGCGACATAGAACGGCGCGTAATCGACTGCGCTGGCGAAAGTTCCGATACGGACCGTGTCCGAGGCACCATCGTCACCGCCAGAGCCGCACCCGCCTACGAACAGCACCAGCGCTACGACCAATCCAACGCGGCCGACGAATCGGGCTGGCCAGCCACCGCGAACGTGGAGCGTCGACATTTGCAGACTCCCTTACAACCAATCTGTCGCACGATAGGTATTCCTGGTTATGGATCCGTTACATAGCTGTGGCGCACTCGTTTCGCTGAACCGGATCAGCGGGCTGGGTCCCAGGAAATCAACCCTCCCGGGACAAGCGCGTCTGGGCAATGAACTGCAGCTGCTTGCACCGCACTCCCGTCCCGCGCACAGCGCTCGATGACCTGATAGACGATCCGGCCCACGCGGACGGGGCAGGACGGTGGGGATCGCGATGTTCTCGTGCATCGTCAGCGCCATGCGCCCACCCGACAACAATCCGTGGCACCCGCACGATAAGTTTGCAGTTCCTGCTGCGACCGGCCACCGTTGCGATCACCGCGAGTCGAAAACCCGGCTTCGTCCACCCGCCCCGCGCCGCCCTACACACCCACGAGGTTCGCAACCACAAGCAACACGGATGCACATCCTGCAGGCTTCAACAATTGTCGTGCCGCGGGCCTACGGAGCGCATGATGCGGTCGGGCTGGTGTCGACGTTCACCTGTCGGCAGGGCGCACTGGCGGCGAGCTGAATTCGACTCGATCGCGGGCTGCTCACCGATCACCGCCGTCACGCCTGCGTGGGGTTGCGCCGGTAGGCACGGAGGTGCCCGAGCGCCATGTTCATGGCGAGTTCGACAGGGCGTGCGCTGCGCATGGTCTGTGCCATCAGCAGTCCGCCTTGCAGCGCACTCATCATCGTCAACGCGAGCTCGGCCGGGTCGGCCTCGGCGGCGAGTTCGCCGTTGTCGCGCATGGCAAGAAAGCCCGCGGACAGATACGACTCCCATTCGGCAAAGCACTGCGCGAGTACGTGCCGTGCCGAGTCGGACCGGTCGGCGAGTTCACCCACCAGCGAGCCAAGGGGGCAGCCTCCGACACCTTGGCGCGCGCGGGTCATGGCCACGAGGTGATCACACCAGCGCTGCAGACCCTCCCACGACGAGACGGCGGCCAGGTTGGGCTCCTGGGCGGCGATGACGCGGCCTAGCTGTGTCGTGATCACCTCGCGAATGAGCGCGTCCTTGTTGGCGAAGTAGTGATACAGCTGCGACTTGCTCGTACCGGTGGCTGCCATGACGTCGTCCAGGCTGGTGCCGGCCACCCCGTGCTGCTGCACAAGCGACGCCGCCGCCGCGACGATGCGGGTTTTGGTCGCCGCGCCGCGAGCCGTCAGCCGCGAACTTGAAGGGCCTTGCCTTGCAGCCATATTCGCAACCTACCGTCATTGGACTTGCCAGTCCACTTTTGCATCACCATGATGGACCGGGTAGTCCACTCACCCTCGGAAGGATGCCGATGACCCGACTCGAATATGGTCAGCCGTTCCCCGCGCTCGATGTTCCCGCCGTCGGCGGCGGCACGATCTCACTGCCGGGCGATCTCGCCGGGTCCTACGCGGTCATCTTGATCTACCGGGGATCCTGGTGCCCGTACTGCAACGCACAGCTCGCTGCGTTCTCACGCGCGCTCGACACGCTCATTGGACTCAACGTCAAGGTGGTCGCCTTGTCTGTCGACGACGAGGAGACCTCGGCTGCGCTGGTCGCCAAGCACAAGTTGCGTTTCCGGGTTGGCCATAGCGCTGACGCGGACAAGATCGCTACCGCGACGGGCGCGTACGTCAACGACGATCCGCATTTCCTACAATCGACCGGCTTCGTGCTGGCACCCGACGGGACGGTGCGGCTCGCGGTGTACTCGAGCGGAGCCATCGGGCGGCTGGTGGCCGACGATGTGGTCGGCTTCATCCGGTACCTGTCCGAGCACCCGGAAGCGCGATGAGCGCCACCGCACGGTGCGGCTCTACTTGCCGGACGGGAAGGATGCAGCCGACCCGCCCGCTGCCAGCCGCCTCTTCCCCGTCCAAACGGCGCGGGCGGTGAGGATGTCGATCCTGATCCCGGCCAGCATCCGGGTGCTTACTGATGGACCGAACTACGCGCACCTGTCCACACTTTCGGCCAGCGGCCATCCCCGCAATTCGGTGGTATGGGTCGCCCGCGAGGACGACAACGTCCTGATCTGCACCCATGCCGACGCCCCCAAGGCCAAGGACATGCGCCGCGACCCGCGCATCGGCCTGTCGATCACCGCGATCGACGGCCCTTACCGGATGGTCGCCCTACAGGGGCAGGGTCATCGCCGTCCGCTACGACGCCGTCTGCCGCTACATGGACCCGATTTCGATCACGGACACCGGCGTCGCCCTCCCTAGCTGTTCACCCACAACCCAGGCCACGCGCCATAGACACCGAGACCGCTGGGAAAGAGGAGACCCTGAACGCGGTCGGCCACGCGCGTGGCCTTCCGGCTCACCCAACAAAGCGCCGGCCCACCGTCTGTCCCGGGCAACCAGGCCAGCGACTGCTGGCAGTGAGCCGAAGGGCGACGGCGCGCATCTGCCCGCCTAACGATCGCCTAACGACAAGCCGTCTACGAATAGAGAACGAGGTCATCATGGCCCACAAGGCGAAAGCCAAAGCACCATCCAACCGCGTCACCGTCGGTGAGCAGTTTCCCACCCTGTTACTCGCGGGGCTCAACGACGAACCAGTTCAGATTCCCGATCCCGCGGGTGGCCTGACGCACCTGCAGTTCCGGCGTTTCGCAGGTTGCCCGGTATGCAATCTGCACCTGCGCTCAATCAGCGGACGAATCCATGAGATCAACACGGCAGGCATCCGCGAAGTGGTGGTGTTTCACTCCACCCCCGCCGAGTTGCGCAAGTACCAGGACGACATGCCCTTTCCGGTGATCGGCGACCCGCAGAAGGATCTCTACCGTCGCTTCGGGGTGGAAGCTTCGATGAAAGCCCTCAAGCTCGCGGCCTGGCGCGCGTTGCCCGGCGGGTATTGGCACGCCATCAGGAGCGCGATCACCAGACGCCGCTCACCGCTGCCGGTCTCGCCGACCAACGGCAACCTCGGCCTGCCCGCTGATCTGCTCATCGCGCCCGATGGAAGGGTACTGGCCGCCAAATACGGCAGCCACGCCTACGACCAATGGACGGTGGACGAGTTGCTCGCCACGGCACGCCAACACTGATCGTCATCAAACAACTCCCCGCGGCGCACGCTGGAATTCGCCCACACCCCAAAGGAAACGCGATGAGCACCCCGACCGACGCTTTGTCTCGATTCAGCGTGACGCGCACCACGGCTGCGCTGTGGCGCGTCGCCTTCGACAACCCGCCCATCAACCTCGTCGATCCGACAATGGTCGTGGAACTTCACCAACTCCTGACCGAAATCGAACAAGACCGCCAGGTTGCCGTCATCGTGTTCGAAAGCACCAATCCCGACTTCTTCCTCGCCCACGTCGACGTCGCCGCCGACCCCTCACCACTCACGGCGCTGCCCACCGCGCCCTCGCCGTTTCACCACTGGACCAATCTGCTGATCCGGCTCAGCAAGTTGCCCGCCGTGACGATCAGCGCCATCCGCGGCCGCGCGCGTGCCGCCGGAAGCGAGCTAGCGCTGGCCACCGACATCCGCTTCGCCAGCCGCGAACGGGCGATCCTTGGACAATTCGAAGTCGGCTTCGCCACCATCCCAGGCGGTGGCCCATCCAGCCGGCTACCCACGATAGTCGGCCGCGGACGCGCCCTGGAAATCCTCCTCGGCGGCCACGATTTCAACGGCGAGCTCGCCGAGCGCTACGGATACGTCAACAGGGCCATCCCCGATGCCGAATTCGACGCATTCGTCGACGCATTCGCACATCGGGTATCACGCTTCGACCTGCTCGCCCTCGCCGACATCAAACAGTTCGTGAACAACGCGTCACTACCCGCCGACGCGACCCCTGCTCGCCGAAATGGACGCACTCGTCGAGGCCTTTGCGCGCCCCGCCGCCGCGTCGATCATCGCCCAAGCACTCAAAGACGGCTTCCAACAGCCCGGCCCACTCGAGCTCACACTCGGCGACTACATCAGCGACGTGCGCGCCGCGCCGGGCACATCACCTACCCGCTAAGCGGCGCTCCAAACGGATCGGCGATGCCCTCGCGTGAAGCCACTAGTCTAGTGACCTGTTGCTTCGATGCATCACTATCATCAGCGAACAAGAAACCGTCGTTGACGCTCGCTTTCCCGCCGCTATCGGTAAGGGCCCGTTGGAGCCGGCATGGTCGGTTAGCAACCTCGTCAGCGAATGCTTCGATCGGATGCTCGACACAACTCCGCAAACCCGACGAGACGTCCAATCCGTGTGTTCCAGCACTTACAACATGTGCACCATCTCGGGCGCCGACGAACGATCTGGCGTTGCGATTCCCTTCGTGACAGCGGTCTTCGACACAATGGCAGCGGGATTTGGAGCACAAGTCGGTCACGACGGTGTTGACAACCGCGGCGTCCTGACGATTCCTCAGGGGCGCGCACCCGACATTGGAATGGGTGAACACCTATACCCGATCCTCTCTGTATGGCGCAGAGAGGAGCCCTATTCGGGAGTCTCCAGTCGACACCGAGGCGACGTCGCAGCGTCGGTCTGTCTGATCAGTCACGGCACGTCCGCTCCCGTCGCTGTGGGATTTGCCGGCGGCGACAGAGCAATCAACCAGAACGTCGGACTGGCGGGAGGCTATCCTCGATCATCGCAACTTGACCTCATTGCACGAGGCGCGAATGCACTAAGTGCGCTGTCATCCGCCCGGCGATATCACGGACCTCGACGCTACTATCGGGATCGCACCGGTTCACGGTGGCGGCGCGTTCCCCATGGTTGAGAACGGCTGACTCAGCAACGGGGACAGGCCAGTGCCGCTGTCCTCAATTCCGCTGACGCACTTTATCTCTCATGTCAGGGAGGAGGTAGGTACGGAGACCCGCTGCGACCCCGTCGCGGGTCCGTAACGACCTCGTCGAACTCGTGGTTTCACGCGAGACCGCCGATGCCATCTGCGGCATTGTCATCGACGACGCGGGAGGCCTCGTCCTGACCGCGACAGCTGACCGCCGCGCGGGACTGCGTGCGGCGTCGCTGCCGGATCCACAGTCGGGGAAGTACGAATCCCACATCAGCGAAGGGCAACTGATCGACGATAACCTCGCGGTTACAGTCGCCGAGTCCGAGCAGGTCGTGAGCTGCGTGCATTGCGGCCGCACTCACGGACGCGTTGGCGATGACATTCGGCAAGTGGCTCTCTCAAGTCAGCGCAACACCGAGTCAGGCATGACCGCGCGTCAACGCCGACCCGTCGGCCTACATCGACAAAAGGAGCCGTGACGAGGGGCTATGTGACGGCGAGGCCGCCGTCCACGGCGAGAACTTGACCGGTGACCCAGTCCGAACCGGGATCGGTCAGCTTGATGATCCAGGCTGCGACGTCGTCGGGGACGCCGCGCCGCCTCAACGGAATGGTTGCCGTCTCCTGGGCTTTGACTTCCTTTATCGCGTCCTCGCTGAGTCCCATCCTCTCTTTGAGAAATGCCGTTTCGACAGGTCCCGATGCGATCGCGTTCACCCGGATGCCGCTGGAGGCCAGTTCGAGCGCCCAGCAGCGCGTGAGATGCTCGACCGCAGCTTTACTTGCCGCATAGTGAGACAAGCCGGCAGCAGGTTTCGACCCATATGTACTGGACACATTGATGATGCTGCCGTGTGATCTGGCCAGATGCGGCAGGGCCGCCTTAGCCATGAGAGTAGGGCCGATCACGTTGACTCGGAATGTGTTGATTACTGCTTCGATCGAAACGTCGGCGAGCGGGGCTAGCACGCCCGCTCCGGCGTTGTTCACGATGACGTCGAGGCGCCCCCATCGCGCAATCGCGAAATCGATGGTCCGATAAGCGTCGTCAGTGTCGCCAGCATCGGCGACGAGCCCCACGATGGCCGGGCTTTCGCGTGCGATGTCGTCGAGTCTGTCCTGTCGGCGGCCGGTGATCAGAACGTTGGCCCCCTGGGCGGCGAACAGTTTGGCAGCGGCGAGACCGATGCCGGCGGCGCCACCCGTGATGATCACAGTCTTCTCAGAGAATTTCGGCAAAATACCTTCCCATACTTTCGAAAGTGCAAGTCCCACAACAGACCTAGCGCTGACCCCATGGTCGCGACCCGCGGTCGCCGAGGTGATGAATGATTCAGTGACTGCAACATTCTCGCCAGGGGTCGGCACATGCCTAACCGACCATCGGTTCCCCCATTCCGCGCCCTTGACGGATCACGCATTAAGTCGAGCATCCATGCTCGAGATGTCTTATCGAGATTGAGTTCCCCGGGTTGGGAAGCATCCTGGCGATGGGTTGTGCCGATGGACAGACCGCCGACCGGCACCACCACCGCGCGGGTCGGTACAGATCGGAAAAGCCACCCCGGCAGTGGCCAAAACCGCGATCCGTCCGTGTTCTTGCATTCCTGATCGGTCATTGAGGTGGTGGCTGATAGTCGACCCCTGAGTTGCGCAGCCTCCAGATGTGGGCCGGACAGAGGATGCCCACAGCGTTGGAGACGACATAGTTGGCGGCCTGCTCGTCGTTGGGTATGACATCGGCCTTCACGTCAGCCATGACCCTGACATAGGGCCTGCCCCGAGAGACCTTGTCGCAGATGCCATAGCCGTAGCCGATCGCATCATCGCTCGGGAATTCGAAGTGGCGTCGCACGTTGACGTCGTACGTGTACTCCACTTCGGGCGCGGGGACGGCCTGCGCTGGCGATGCGTGCACAATCGCGCCGATCGCCGTGGCGACGATGGACGCACCGATGGCGCCTCTATTGCATTGCCTCATCGGCGCCACTCTCCTGGCTGGTGATGTGCGAATTCATGAGGCTCGTTGCTAACGGCGTGCGAGCTTGCGCCGTTAGCGACGACATTTCGGTGAAAGTCGTTGTCGCGTAGCCAGTGTGCAAGTCCTGTGTGCTCAATGCGGGCTGTACGTGCTTGCGACGGCGTCCACACGGTTCCGTGTCGGACCCGTCGCGGGCGTTTCTCGAAAGGCCCCTGGCCAGCAGTCGGTTGAGGTTCGGGCGGTCGTGGTTGTTCGGGCACGCGTGAGCGCGCCATTAAGACGTGGAAGGCTGGTTCAGGGTCGCTACCGCGGTAGCCCGCTAGTCGATCCCACAACGGTGCGCGAAGTTCCTCGGGTAGCTCGACCCGACGCGCAGCAAGTATGCGCAGAAGCTCGTCGATCGCTTCGACTTGATCCCCGACCCCGATTTGTAGGCAGATCGATGTGTGCGCCTCAGGTGAGAGCACGGCCTTCGCCGCATCCACCAATGACCACGCCAGCGTCGCCTCTTCCGCTCTATTCATCGATCCCCCCTTTCTAGTTGGTGGCGGGGATTGAGACGGTCGCCGCCTGGTCAATGGAGCGGTGGCGGCCGGCGGTGGCGGTTTCGAGGTCGTCGCCGATGGCTTCCTGCGCGGCGGGTGGCAGCGTGTGCAGGATCTCGCGCACGCGGCTCTCCGGCCATCGTCGAGTCGTCCTTCTCCTCGGACATCCCGATCGGCCCGATGCGGCGGCCGTTGAGGAACTGCTTGACCACCGGCTCGTCACTGGTCAGCAGCACCTCGCGCGGGCCGAACATGACCAAGTGCTTGCGGAACAGCATGCCCATGTTGTCGGGCACGGTACGGGCGATGTTGATGTTGTGCGTGACGATCAGGATCGTGCAGTCGATCTGGGCGTTGATGTCGATCAGTAGCTGCGACAGATACGCGGTACGCACCGGATCCAGACCGGAGTCGGGCTCGTCGCACAGGATGATCTGCGGGTCCAGCACCAGCGAGCGGGCCAGCCCGGCGCGCTTGCGCATACCGCCGGAGATCTCACCGGGGAACTTGTTCTCATCCCCGCCCAAGCCGACGAGTTCAAGCTTCTCCATGACGATGTTGCGGATCTCGCTTTCCTTCTTCTTGGTGTGCTCACGCAAGGGGAAAGCGGTGTTGTCATACAGGCTCATCACGCCGAACAGCGTGCGGATCTCGTAGAGCTCCTTGGCTGAGCACTCGATGATGTTGGTGCTGTCGACGACGATTTCGCCGCGCTCGGGGCGCAGCAGACCGATCAGGGACTTCAGGAACACCGACTTGCCGGTACCTGACGGGCCCAGCAGAACACTGACTTCGCCGGCCGGCAGATCGAACGTGTCATTTCCCCAAATTCGCTGGGATCCAAACGACTTCGTAAGCCCCTCAACCGAAATACCAATACCCACCCGAGATCCCTTCGTGCATGGTGCCTATCGTCTACGGCCTCACCGTCAATTGCTGCGTGTGCTCACCCTGAGTCACCTGGCGAGGCCGACGGTGTTGCCGATCCAGTTCCGGAGCGATCGGTATGAACCGGCACAAGAACGTCGCTGCCAACGAACACGGACTATCGGTGTCGGCGCGTGCCGTAGGCGGCGCCGCGCATGTGAGAATCGTGGCGAGCGCATCTGCGGTAGTAGCGGCCAGAGTTCGTCCACGCCGGAGTACTTGGGCCGCCCGGTTGCGATCGATCGTCATCGGATGGTAGCGGTCATGTCGGGGGCCATGGCTGCCAGCTGGGGAGCCCAGCTGTTCCAGTCGTGTTGCCCACCCCGGGCAATGTCAAAGTGCCCGTTGCGTCCGCCTGCGCTGCGGTAGTGGTTATAGAAGGATCGATTCGAGCCCTGCACCTGATCGCAATGGCCGATCATCGCCGTCGGATCACTGCATGTCAGAGTGGATGAGCTGTAGACCCACAACCGGGTGTCATTGTCGACAAGCAGCGGTACGTGCACGTCAGGGTCATGCCACTTCCAACGACCCAACTGCGCGGCCCCCCACATGGCCTGGGTGTTCACCCCACCGAATTCCGCCATACCCGCGGTGATCGCCCCGTTGAAGGTAGTCGCCGAGGGCGTCAAGAATCCCGATATCGACCCGGCGTAACGGTATCGGTCTGGATGAAACTCGGCCATCATCAACGCACCGGTGCCGCCCTGAGCCGCGCCGACGATGGCGTGGCCGCCGGGGGCCAAACCCTTGTTGGCAGTTAACCAATCAGGTAGCTCCTGGGATAAGAACGTCTCCCATTGGCGACCACCGTCCGCTTCCCAGTCGGTGTAAAAGCTGTAGGCCCCCCCAGCCGGGGCCACCACTGAGACCCCCTTACCGGCCAAGGTGTTCATGGCATGACCCGCACCCACCCAGTTACTTACGTCGGGTGCGGCGTCGAAAGCATCGAGCAACATCACCGCATGCGGGCCGCCACCCTGAAAGGCGACTGGAATGTCGCGACCCATCGCTGCCGAAGGCACCTGCAGAAACTCCACCGCAGCGGCCCTGGCTTGCACCGCTGACCACAGACACAATGCCGACACGACCACCAAACCAACACGCAACCATTGAATGCCAATCCTCACCTACGACTCCCCAGTCGCGGTCGATGCATTACACCGGCGGGGACGGCGGTGCCGGATAAACCCCGCGCAGTGCCCAGGGCAGCCGATTGAATTGAATACGTACTCGATCTCATCGCTGGCGTCGTAGCCAGGATTCGGATCCACCAATCGCTCCAATCGTCGTCTCGGTGGCTAAGTCGTATCAATGGTCACCGTCGCGGCAGTTATTGGTAGTCGAATCAGGTCGACTTCGCATAACCGCGCGGCGCACGGTGCGATCGAAGCGGATCACCGACCACTTGCCGATTCGAGCAAACGCGCAGTTTTCTTGCTGCGCAGAGGCTTTGATACCGCCGACATCGAAAATCGGCCTGTTCTCGACCGTATGCAAACCTATCCTGGTCATCATCTGGTCGCTACTCATCGACGCGTGGCTCGCTGGTGGTTGACATGCCATTGACAGCGGCTCCTTCCTGTCGGGGCCGTTACTTTTTCTCCAGGGGTTTGCGGTCACCCCCGCGGTCGAAGCGACAACATGCTCGCTTGCAGACCGTGTTTGGCGGCAACGGCGGCGCCATCGTCACGAATGCAGACGTAAGACCGACTGGAACGACCCTACGGTCGCGGACGTGGCTGACTCTAGCCACACGTCGAACGACCATTGGCCAAATTCCGAAGGCGCACGCCTGGCCCCGTTGGGCTCCCAAACAGGTGCGGGCGTCGTGGCCCCAGGCGGTGAGCAAATCCGGATTGAACAGTTCGGCCGGACCGCGAGCACAATCGTGATACGTCGCATTCATGTTGCTGCCCGAGCTCCGACCACCAAATGGCGCACCTCAAGTCGCCGCCGTCATCGATGCCCCCGTTGTCACCGGCGGGTTGGGTATGGTGGCCAAAATATCGCCGGGCTCATTGCGCGTGGCGTAGTTCGGATGCACGTCGATCTACAGCACTACCGAGCCGCCATCGACGATCGCCACCGTAGGCATCGGCAGTGCCATCGGCGTTCCTCGCTGCAAGATCAAGCCCAGCTGCTTCTGCGCGGCCTGCGCTTCATCGCTGGCGCGGCGATGATGCCCGGCGCAGCTGCGATGCGATTGCCCGGATCGGACAGGACCGTGAAGGTCAGCTCGTTGGCCTCATGTGTCGACAGCGAACCGCCGGGATTTGCGGGCTGATCGCCAACAGCTTGACACCAGGAGTTCGGAGCGCCGGGACCACATGCCGCTGGCAGGTCCGCAGCGCGATGTTGCAGTACGGGCACCGTGCTGAGCGCCGCTGCACCGAACTCCTGCCGCAAGAGGCGCGGATTGCCGAGCCCGCTAGGTGAAGGACGAGCGTCGACAGTCCTCTGCCGCTGAGAGACCGGTTACCCAAGGATCGGGATCCTGCCGACTGCAACCTTCATGTAGCCGATCGGGCGTGAACCCGAAATAGTTGCCTTAGTCGGCAACACCACCGAGTACAGCGCCAGCAGCGCTCTGCCGCAATTGGTTTCGTCACGCCGCAATCTCAGCGCATGGCTTCCACGCAGACGAGCCATCTCAGACAACGCCATCAGGTGACGAAATGAACAGCCTCCTGGCGCCGGTTCCGTCGCCAGAGGCGGTGCGCTTGTAGGTCGGCAGTGTCGCGTACGTGTAGCGTAGCCAGACCTCGCCAGTTGTCGATTTCGCCGTGCACGTCGAGCACCTTCTGCAAAAGGCCAGGCACCCTATCGATTTCGCGCCTTGGCGCGGGTCCCGGTCACGCGGCCCGGATCCGGTCGGGGCGGGTGTAGACGTTCATCGATTCACCCCGCAGGAAGGCGACCAGGGTAAGCCCGGACTGGCTCGCGAGATCCACTGCCAGAGATGACGGTGCGGACACCGCGGCCAGCACAGGAATGCCTGCCATGACGGCCTTTTGGGTGAGTTCGAACGATGCTCGCCCGCTGACCAACAGTACGGTGTTGGCCAGTGGGATGCGGTCGGCTTCCAGCGCCCAGCCGATCACTTTGTCGACGGCGTTGTGCCGGCCGATGTCCTCGCGAGCGACGAGCATGGCCCCGTCGGCGTCGAACAGCGCTGCGCCGTGCAATCCTCCAGTGCTGGCGAAAACCTTCTGCGCGGCGCGCAGCGTCTTCGGCATGGCGGATAGGGTTTGCGCGCTCACGGTCGAGGGGTCGTCTCCGGGGCAGTGGCAGCTGCTCAGTCGCACGGCGTCCAGAGACGCCTTGCCGCACACCCCGCACGACGAAGTGGTGTAGAAGTTGCGGGTGAGGTCGACATCCGGCATCTGGACGCCAGGCGCTAATGTCACGTCGAGCACGTTGTAGGTGTTGACACCGTCATTGGTGGCGCCCCTGCAATACCGCACGGTGAGCACGTCGTCGCGGCTGGCGATAACACCTTCAGTGAGCAGAAAGCCTTGCGCCAGTTCGATATCGGAACCCGGCGTGCGCATCGTGACGGTGACCGCAGTGCCGTTGACCCGGATCTCCAGCGGCTCCTCGACGACCAGGGTCTCCGGCCGCTTGACCGCCTTGCCGGCGGTGACGTGGCTAGCCGGGCGACGGGTCGTCACCCGTCCCATACTGAGCCCTTCCGCGGTTCCAGCCGGATGAGCACCGCCTTGGAAACAGGGGTGTTCGACTTGGCCGCGACATGGTCCAGCGCAACCAGCGGGTTGGTCTCCGGATAGTAGGCGGCGGCGTTACCCACGGGGGTCGGATATGCCACGATCAAGAAGTCCTCAGCCCGCCGTTCTTGTAGCCGGCCGTCACGGTCGGTGTACTCCGAGATAAGGTCGACCCGCTGGTTTTCGGTGAAACCCATCGTGGTGATGTCGTCAGGATTGACGAACACCACGCGGCGACCGCCCCGCACGCCGCGATACCGATCGTCGAGACCATAGATCGTCGTGTTGTACTGGTCATGGCTGCGCAGCGTCTGCAACACCAGACGACCCGGCGGCACCGCAACCCATTCAAGCGGCTCGATCGAGAAGTTGGCTTTGCCTGTCTGAGTAGGGAATTCACGTGAGTCGCGCGGCGGGTGTGGCAGCTGGAAGCCATCAGGCGCCCTGACGCGCCTGTTGTAGTCGGCACACCCGGGAACCACGGCGGCAATGGCATCCCGCACCCGCTCGTAGCTTTCGATGAACCGCTCCCACGGCACCGGGTGATCGGGCCCGAGCAACGTGCGGGCAAGTTGGCACACGATAGCGACCTCGCTGCGCAGCGCATCGCTGGGCGGCTTCAGACCGCCGCGGGAAAGGTGAACCATCGACATGGAGTCCTCGACGGACACCACCTGCCTGCCGCCGCTCTGCAGGTCACGATCTGTTCGCCCGAGCGTCGGCAGGATCAGCGCTATCGCTCCGTGAACCAGGTGGCTGCGATTGAGTTTGGTCGAGACCTGCACTGTGAGAGCACAGTTGCGCAGGGCGGCCTCGGTGACCGGGGTGTCCGGCGTCGCGGACACGAAGTTGCCGCCCATCCCGACGAACACGGATGCGCGGCCGTCGCGCATGGCGCGGATGGCCTCTACAGTGTCGTGGCCGGGCTTACGGGGCGTACTGATGCCGAAATGTTCGTCGAGTGCGGACAAGAACGTTTCGGGCATCTTCTCCCAGATCCCCATCGTGCGGTCGCCCTGGACGTTGGAATGTCCGCGAACCGGGCAGACGCCGGCACCCGGTTTGCCGATCATTCCTCGAACCAACAACAGATTAGTGGCCTCGCCGATCGTTGCCACAGCGTGTCGTTGTTGAGTCAGTCCCATCGCCCAGCAGAGCACAGTACGTTTCGACGCGATCAGCATCTGCGCGACCCGGTTCAGTTGCGCGAGATCAATCCCCGTCGCCGCCACGACTGTATCGAGATCGACTGCGCGGGTTTGTTGCTCGTAGTCGGCGAAGCCCGAGCAGTGCGCCTCGACGAATCCGCGGTCGACCACGGTCCCTGGCGTCCGATCCTCGGCCTCCAGCAGCAAGCGTCCCAGCCCTGCGAAGAGCGCCATGTCACCCCCGATGCGAATCTGCACGAACTCGTCGGCGATCGGCACGCCGCGTCCGACCACACCGTTGATCTTCTGCGGGTCTTTGAAGCGGATCAGACCCGCCTCGGGCAGGGGGTTGACGGCGATGACCTTGGCGCCGTTGGCTTTGGCCTTCTCCAGGATCGACAGCATCCGTGGATGATTCGTGCCCGGATTCTGGCCGGCGATGATGATCAGGTCGGACACGATGAGGTCTTCGACGGTGACCGAGCCCTTCCCGATGCCGATCGACTCGGTCAACGCGGAGCCCGAGGACTCGTGGCACATGTTGGAGCAGTCCGGCAGGTTGTTGGTGCCGAAGCTGCGCACCAGCAGCTGGTACAGAAACGCCGCCTCATTGCTAGTGCGGCCCGACGTGTAGAACAAGGCCTCATCGGGACTGTCCAGGGCGTTGAGATGCTCGGCGATCAGCCGGTACGCGTCGTCCCATTCGATGGGCACATAGTGGTCGTCGCCTTCGCGCAGCACCATCGGGTGGGTCAGACGCCCCTGTTGGGAGAGCCAGTACTCCGATTTGGCCGCCAACGCTGAGACCGAGTGACGAGCGAAGAACTCGGGCGTCACCACCCTCTTCGTCGCCTCTTCGGCGACTGCCTTGGCGCCATTCTCGCAGAACTCTGCGACCTTGCGCCCGCCGTGCTCCTCCGGCCACGCGCAACCCGGGCAGTCGAACCCGTGCCGCTGGTTGAGCCTGCGCAGCGCCGCGGCGGTGCGCGCGGGCCCCATCTGCGTCAGTGCCCGATCCATCGACACCACGACCGCTTTGACGCCCGCTGCCTCATGCTCGGGCGCGCTCACGTGCACACTGTGTTCATCGAACGTAGCGTCGATGTCGTCGGCGACGAGGCGACGCACATGTTTTTTGCGCACGGTTACCCTTCCAGGTTGACGAATCTTGCCGGCCTGCCTCGTCGTCTCACATCGCTACGTCTACCGATAATCGAAAAGACCGCTAAGCGCAGTGCTGGCATTTCACTGTCTCACCGGCCCCTCAGCGTTCCGGCCGCAGACAGGTTGAGGTTCAACGCACAACGTGTGCGAGGACCTCGGTGGTCTGGGGCGGCGGTGCCGTCCAGCGTAGGAGGTCGACCAACCACCCCGACGCCCGTGAGGCTGCCGCCGTGGACAGAGATTGGCGCCGACCCATGCCAAGTACAGCTCATGATCGTCCAAACAGTCGACCAGCCGCAATCAGCTGGAAGACGGCAGGTTCGGACCTCCGCGGCAGAATTCAAGACGGTACTCAAGCTAGACATCGAGTAGTCCTTTCCTACAACGGGATTGGCGGAACGGGGCTTACATGGGTAGTGCGCTACGAGGACGTGACCTATTGGCATCGGGATGCTTACTGCCCGCCTCGCCCGAACCGAGCCCAGATACGCTGCAGCGCAGCCGAAACCCGTCCCGGCCTCCGGTCCGCGGTGGGCGGCGGCCCGTCGTGATCCAGGATCCACATCGGTGCACCCCAAGCCAACGCGTGGGCCAGCGATGCCTCGATTGGGCGATTGCACTCATCGTCGTCCATAGGCGCATCTCCATTTCCCTTGTTAACCATCGCAATTCCGCGTGGCTAGAGATTGATCATGTGGCCGACGAGGCCGTGGAAGCACTCCTGCAGCGCTTCGGACATCGTCGGGTGGGTGTGGACGTTGCGCGCGAGTTCGTTGGCGGTCAGGTCCCACTTCTGCGCCAGCGTCAGCTCGGGCAGCAGCTCGGAGACGTCGTGTCCGATCAGGTGGCCGCCGAGCAGCTCGCCGTAGCGACCGTCGGCGATCAGCTTGACGAAGCCACTGGGGTCGCCGACGCCGTGCGCCTTGGCGTTCGCGGTGAACGGGAACTTGGCGACCTTGACGTCGTAGCCTTCGGCGCGGGCCTGCTCCTCGGTGAGCCCGAAGCTGGCCGCCTGGGGTTGGCAGAACGTCGCACGCGGCAGCATGCGGTAGTCACCGAGCGGCAAAGTCTCTGCGCCGCCAATGGTTTCGGCGGCGACGATACCCTGCGCTTCGGCCACGTGCGCCAACTGCAGCAGCCCGGTGACGTCACCGATGGCGTAGATGTGAGCCACGTTGGTGCGCATGTAGTCGTCGATACCGATGGCCTTGCGGTCGGTGAGCTTGACCCCGGCCGCCTCCAGCCCGTAGCCCTCGACGTTGGGCGCGAAACCGATGGCCTGCAACACTTTCGCGGCCTTGATCTCGTCGGTCTTGCCGTCCTTGCTGACGGTGACGACAACGTCACCGCCATTATCGACGATGGACTCCACCTTGGTTCCGGTCAGCACCTTCACGCCCAGCTTCTTGAACTGCTTCTCGATCTCCTTGGAGACCTCGGCGTCCTCGTTGGGTAGCGCGCGCGGCAGGAACTCGACGATCGTCACGTCGACGCCGTAGTTCGACAGCACGTAACCGAACTCCATGCCGATGGCGCCCGCGCCCGCGATCACGATCGACGACGGCAGTTCGCGCGACATGATCAGCTCTTCGTAGGTGACCACGTTTTCGGACAACGAGGTGCCCGGCACCAAGCGCGTGCTGCTGCCGGTGGCGATGATGATGTTGTCGAACGTGACGGTCTCGGTACCGCCCTCGTTGAGCTTGACCGACAGCGTGTGGTCGTCGGTGAACGTGCCGTAGCCGTGGATCTCGGTGATCTTGTTCTTCTTCATCAAGAAGTGCACACCGGCCACACGGCCCTCGGCGACCTTGCGGCTGCGATCGAACGCGACGCCGTAGTCGAACGTCGCCTCGCCGTTGATGCCGAACTGCTTGGCTTCCTTGGTGAAGATGTGGGCCAGCTCGGCGTTGCGCAGCAGCGCCTTGGACGGAATGCAGCCGACGTTGAGGCAGACACCGCCCCAATACTTCGGCTCGACGACTGCAGTGTTCAGCCCGAGCTGGGCGGCGCGAATGGCCGCGACATACCCGCCGGGGCCTGCTCCGAGAACGACGACGTCATAGTGGTCGGCCATCTAGAATTCCTCCGTTACTAGTCGGCGGTGCTGGTTCACAAGGCATCTCGGTGCGCGCCCGCCTGACCGTCGGGTCAAGATCAGAGCAGAATCTGCAGCGGGTTCTCGACGATGTCGACAAATGTGTGCATCCACTCCGCGGCGATCGATCCGTCGATGGGTCGGTGATCGACCGACAATGTGACCCGCATGATGGTCGCTATCGTGAGTTCGCCGTCTTGCACGACAGGCTCCTTGCGGGCCGCACCAACGGCCAGGATCGCCGACTGTGGCGGATTGATGATCGCGGAAAACTCCTGGGTGCCATACATTCCCAAGTTGGAGATGCAGAAGGCGCCCCCTTCGATTTCGCGTTGAGTGAGTCTGCCGAGCCGGGCGCGCTCGGCCAGATCACTCACGTCGGCGGATATGGCGCTGAGACTGCGCCGGGCGGCATCGCGCACCACTGGGGTGAGCAGGCCGCGATCGGTGGACACCGCAATCGCGATGTCGACGGCTCCGTAACGGCGAACCGCCTGGTCGGTCCACACGACATTCATCGCGGGAACGAGCGTGTGGGCACGCGCAGCGGCCTTGATGATCAAGTCATTGACTGACACCTTGGCTGCGCCGGCTCTCTGCGCGTCGGCGTTCAAATCGGACCGAAGCTGCATCAGCCTGTCGACACGACACGTACCGCGTAGGTAGAAGTGCGGGATGTCTCGCTTGCTCTGGGTCAACCTCGCGGCGATGGCGGCGCGGATCCGGGTGTGCGCAATGTCTTTGAAACGGCTGTCCCCCGCGCCCTGAGTCGCCGGCGGACTTACCTCTTCGGGTTTTTCGGGCGTTGGCACCGCAGCGGGCGAGGCGGCGTCGGTCAGCAGTGTTTCGATGTCGCGGCGGACGATGCGGCCGTTGGGTCCGGTTCCTGAGACGGAGGCCAGATCGAGGCTGGCGTCGCGGGCCAGCCGGCGCACCAGGGGAGTCGCGAAGATGCGGCCGCCGTGCGTCTGCGGCTCGGGTGCGGGCCTTGAGGCAGTCGCAGCAGTCGAGTCAGCCGCACCCGGAGTCGCCGGCGACGGCTGGGAACCGTTGGTCGGAGGCCGATCGGCGCTCGCGCCCAATTCGCGCAGTGCGCCATCGATGTCATCGACTATTTCCCCTGGTGTGCCGGTTAGCGCGATCGCCGCGCCGACCTCGACCTGCGCGCCGGAGTCCACGAGGAACCGAAGGATGACTCCGGGCTCTTCGGCCTCCACATCCACCATGGCTTTGTCGGTCTCAACGGTGGCGATCGCATCGGACTTCTTGAACGCAACGCCCTCTTCTACTTGCCATTCGGATAGCACCGCAGTCTCGGCACCGGCGGCGACGGCAGGCATCCGCAGCAATGTCGGCATGTCAGGCCTCCAGGATCTCGGTCAGCTTGGCGGCGATTTCTTCGGTCTTGGCGATGGCGGCCCGCTCGAGCACCCTGCTGATGCTCGGAGAAGCCTCACCGCCCGTCACCCGCTCGACGGGGTGGTCTAGCCAGTCGAAATACCGGCGCTGAATTTCGTCGGCCAGCCAGCCGCCATAGGAGGTGCCGCGCGCACCCTGTTCGGCGATGACCACGCGGTTGGTCTTCTTGACGCTCTCCTCGATGGTGTCCCAGTCGAGAGTGGCGCGGTCCAACCAGCGCAGGTCGATCACGTCGGCGTCGAGGTGGCCGGCATCGACCGCCTCTAGGCAGTAGTTCACCATCGCCAGGTAGGAAATGACTGTTACGGCCGAGCCGGAGCGGCGAACCGCGGCCTTGCCGACTGGCAGTACGTAGTCCAGGTCTTCGGCTGGAGCGTCACCGGTGCTGGCGTAGAGATCGACATGCTCCAGCACGACGACGGGATCTTTGCACATAAGCGCGGCGTTCATCAGGCCGACGTAGTCAAACGGCGTCGAGGGCGCCACGATGCGCCAACCCGCCGAGGTGGCGAAGATGCCGGCAGGGTCCATGGAGTGCTGCGAGCCGTAGCCGGTGCCCATGGCCACCTTGCTGCGCAGGACGACCGGTACTGGGTTGTCGCCGCCAAACATGTGGCGCGCCTTGCCAATCTGGTTGAACAGCTGGTCTGCGGCGACCCACATGAAGTCTGCGTACATGAACTCCACGATCGGCTTGTACCGCCCGTCGAGGGCGATCCCGCCGGCTAGGCCGGTGAACGCGTTCTCACTGATCGGTGTACCCAGCACGCGGTCTGCGAACTTGTCGGTCAAGCCGCGGGTTGCCCCGTTGGTGCCACCGTTGAGCCGGTGAATGTCCTCACCTAGAACCACGACAGATGGATCCTCTTCCATCCGGCGGTACAGAACCGCTGCGATGGCATCGACGAATTTGCGCTCCTCCAGAGAACCGGTGTAGGTATCGGTATCGATGAACTGAACATCGTCGAATTCGGAGAGGTCACCGCGCACCCCCACATCGCGGAAGTTGAGATCTGGCCATTCGGCCGGTTTGATCCGGCGCTGTCCGGGTTTGCCCCCTGGCAGCGGCTCGAGGATCTCCGCGGCAACATCGGTCATGATCGCCTTGGACTGTGCAGTGAAGGCCTCTACCTGGTCGCTGGTGAGGATCTTGCGCCGGATCAACTGTGAGCTGATCTGGCTGATCGGATCGCGCTCACGCCACGACCGCTCTTCGTCTTTCGAGCGATAGCCGAAGGCGCTGCCGGGGAAGGGACCGTTCTGATGGAAGTAGCGATAAGTGTCGGCTTCGATCATGGTGGGGCCCAGACCACTGCGCATGTGCTCGACGGCCTCGGTCATCGCCAAATGCACTGCCAGAACATCCATTCCGTCGACTTTCCAGCTGGGGATGTTGAAGCCCAAGCCCCGCGCCGACAGTCGCGGTTCGGCGGTGACCTCCTCGATGGTCGTGGCGACCGCGTATCGGTTGTTCTCGATGAAGAAGCAGACCGGCAGCTTCCAGGCGGCGGCCAGATTGAACGACTCCAGTGTGGAGCCGATGTTGGTGGCCCCGTCGCCGAAGTAGGTGACGGCCACCGTGTCAGAACCTGAGAAGCGGTTGGCCCATGCCTGACCGACCGCTAGCGGCACACCCCCGCCGACGATCGCGTTGGTGCCGATCGCGCCGGCTTCACGCCACTGCAGGTGCATGGATCCACCGCGGCCCCGACAGTAGCCGCGCGACAATCCGCAGATCTCCGCCAGACTGCGCAGAAGCACCGTCCGCACTTGATCAGATACCTCCGCCGTGGGGTCGATGCCCTTAGGGGCGACGTGACTCAGCGCCTTTGACAAGAACTGGTGATGCCCGCGGTGGGATCCGTTGACTGAGTCTTCATTGGTGAGTGACAAAACTGACCCGACGGCCGCCCCCTCCTGGCCGATGCTCGAGTGCGCCGGGCCGTGAACCAAGCCCTCACCGGCCAACGCGAGCACGAACTCTTCGAATGCCCTGATCAAGCTGAGCTGGCTGAACATGTTCGTCAGCAGGTCGGCGTCGGCGCCGTCCCAGTCCTTGGTCGTCGCGGTTATCTGGACCCACGGTGAGGCGGGTTGCAAGTCGGTGCGCGTGCTCATAACGGTCTCCGGTCAGTCGGCTGTCAGACACACTGTAATCAGAGATTGGATCCAAAACAACGACCATTTGATGGATTACATGCATCGATAGCTTAAGATAAGGAGATATTGGCGCCATATAGAGGAGGAGATATTGTCTGTGAACGGGCTTCCCGGTCTCCGCCGCCTTGATCACATCGGCATCACCGTGCCGGATCTGCACGAGGCCACGAAATTCTTCATCGACGTCCTGGGATGCGAGTACATGTACAGCCTCGGCCCGTTCCGTGACGACAGCGGCGACTGGATGCGCGTGCACCTCAACGTCGATCCCCGCGCGGTGATGCAACAGCTGCATTTCTTCCGGTGTGGGGACCAGGCGGTCTTCGAGGTGTTCGAATACGACGCGGTCGACCAAAGCTCCAAGCCACCGCGCAACAGCGACGTCGGCGGACACCACGTCGCGCTCTACGTTGATGACCTCGATGCCGCGGTGAGCTTCCTGCGCGAACGCGGCGTCGAAGTGCTCGGCGAACCCACCGCCAGCAAGGGCCCAAGCGCGGGTCAGCGCTGGGTCTATTTCCTTGCACCCTGGGGCATGCAATTCGAGCTGGTGTCCTACCCCGGCGGCAAAGCATTCGATCGCTGGCCACAGTCGGCTACGGGCGGATAGGCCACCGATCATTTGGGTGCGGACCGCTTTCCGAATCCGTTGCATAGCAGGCCGATTCGGTGCACCCAGCACAGTGTTGGCTCCGTGGCGGGATGCAGCCAGTGTGGGGGCCGGCGGATACCGCTACACGATGTGGCGCAGCGGCAGGGCCCGCAGCGAGCCTGCTCGTCAGCCGCTCAGCGGGACAGTATTGCGGTGAGATTGCGAATCCCGTTGGGTGGCCAAGGGGCCGGAGACCGTGTAGTAGCGCTGGCCCGCCACCAGGAGCTCTTCGGCCGGAAACTTGGTGATGACCTCGCACCCGTCCTTGGTGACAACTAGCTCCTCCTCGATTCTTGCCGCGCCCCATCCGTCACTGGCGGGCCAGTACGTTTCCAGCGCGAAAACCATTCCCTCTTCGAGGACTTCGGGATGGTCGAGGGAAACGAGCCGGGAGAACACCGGCTTCTCCCAGATCGACAGCCCCACACCGTGCCCGTACTGAAGCGCAAAGGCCGCTTCCTCGTCGGGAAAGCCGAATTGCTGGGCGGTCGGCCACACCGAGACGATGTCGGCGGTAGTCGCGCCGGGCCGCACGAGCCGTATCGCCTCGTCCATGTACTCGCGGCAGCGGGTATAGGCGTCGCGCTGCGCGGACGACGCACTGCCCACCGCGAATGTGCGGTAGTAGCAGGTGCGGTAGCCGTTATAGCTGTGCAGGATGTCGAAAAATGCTGGATCACCCGGGCGAACGATCCGGTCGGAGAACACGTGCGGGTGTGGGGCGCACCGCTCCCCCGAGATGGCGTTGACTCCCTCCACGAACTCCGAGCCCAGGTCGTAGAGGGTCTTGGCCACCACACCCACGCACTCGTTCTCCCGGACCCCGGGGCGAAGGAACTCATAGAGGTTCTCGTAGGCGGCATCGACCATCGAGCAGGCGTGGGTCAGCAGCCTGATCTCGTCGGTGGTCTTGGTACGCCGCGCTTCGAGGAACACCTGTTGACCGTCTACCACTGTGATGCCGGCAGCTTGCAACGCCGCCAGCACAGGCAGCTCGATCACATCGACCCCGAGCGGCTCCCCGAGCAGGCCGTAGAGTTCCAGCTCCCGTTTGATCTTGGCAGCAACGCTTTCGCCCATGCCGGCTTGAGGGCTGATGGCGCCGCGCAGAGTCGAAATGCCCGCGCGCGCACCACTGGGATTGCGGGAGTCCGCGCCATGATGCGCCGCATGAGGGTCCCCGTCGGGATGCGCGTTGGAGTAGTCGAGCCACGGGTTGTAGAGCTGGTGGTGCTTGGCCGCAGAGCCGAAGTCCCAAATGATCGGTTCGCCGCCCCGGACCAGCAACGCGAACCGGATCATTTTGTCAATGGCCCACGTCCCGATGTGCGTCGACGTCATGTAGCGAATGTTGCTGAAATCGAAGGCCAGCACAGCGCCGAGTTCGGAGCGCTCCAGCTGCTCACGCAGCCGTGTGAGGCGCTCGGCGCGCAGCCGGTCCATGTCGACGCGCTGCTCCCAATCGACGGTGTTCGGGCCAAAAGTCGGGATTGCCATCAAGCGTTCCTTTCGTCGCGACACTGGCCGGTCGCCGCAGAGACAGGTACACACCACGCCACTGCGTTAACTATTACTTAACACCGCTGGTGTCCGGTCCGTCAACTAATCCGTTGGGCCCCTTCGCGTCGATGCCGTCGGACGGCCAGCCTGAACGGGCAGCCGATGAATCCTGCTGCGCCGGTGGCACATTGCGACCCACGACGTGCCACAGTCCGCGAGCAGCCTCGGTGCCCTCATTGACGTAGGCGTGCGGAATCGCGGAGTCGAAACTGACCGACGAACCCGCCTCGAGGACGAACGTCTCGAACCCCAGATGCACGGTCAGCCGCCCGGACAGCAGGAAGCCATATTCGTGACCCGCGTGACTCCGGTATCTATGACGAGGGTCACGCGGTCCTTGGCAGTGACTACCGGCGCCATCAGGCGACGGCCACCAGACGGATGCCCGGTCAGCAGCCCGTGCGACGACAGCGACAGCATCGATACCAGCGCATACAGGGTTGCCACCGACGACTGCACGCGTCAGGGTCTACGCTGCCAGTCCTTCCCCGGCCCGCGCAGCGAATGCGGAAACCACCAGTCGCGAGATCGTCGAATGCGGGCGTCGAGTCAGCCGATATTGGTGTGGCCGGCCCAGTCGTTGTGAAAAGTGAAGCCAGCACTGGCGGGAGGAAGCGGTGACTGGACCTCCAGCCAGCACAGCGGCTCCGTGCCGACCGGCGCGAATCCGTGCGACGCGCCGACCGGAGCGAAGATGAGGTCACCGGTAGCGGCGTGATCGGTGTCGCCGTCACAAAAGCTCTGCGTTTCCCCGGAAAGCAGGTAGTAGATCTCCTCGAAGGGGTGGAAGTGTTCCTTGGCGGTCTTGGACACCACGCCGGGATTCGGCTTGAACTGGACGATGAACATCACATGGTGACGGGCACCCAACAACTCGTCGACCATCATGCGGATCTGCACGTTCTGCACGTTGGCGCCGTGATAGCCGGGCATCGAGATCGACCCCGGCGGGGCCATGTCGGACTGCTCGAAATGGCCCGCGAAGGGATTGCCGGGGTCTAGCTCGTCGACAGTCAGACCGTCGCAGGGAACCCCCGTCTCCGGTGCACTGAACACGCCCCAGTTGCCGCGCCCGCCGATCGGCCGGGGCTGCGGAGCGTGGACTCGCAATAGCAGCGCCCGCGACTCCGACGGATTGCTCCAGGCGTGCCCAGCAGCGAAAGGCACCAAGCCGAAGTCGTGAGGCCGCAGCGCGTAACGCTTGTCGGCGATCGCGACCAAGGGGTTGCCCTCGAGGACGAAAAACGACTCCTCGAAGGGGTGCCGGTGACCCGTTACTTGCGCGCCGGGGTGAAGCTCCACCAGCGCGATCGTCAGATTGACCGCGTCGTGCTCGGGCGACAGGTACGGCGCGACCCGCACGCCCTGCCCAGGCTCGCTGGGGTGTTCGACGAATTGGCGGTCCCGGCTTCGAAAAATGCTCAACGAGCGCGGCGCGCGGGGGTTCTCGCCAAATTGGGTCATGGTTTCACCTTGACTTATCCCACCCCCGTTAATCAATACTGAACATGGGAGTCGAGGTGCTCGCCGGTCAGTCCGACCGGCGCCGGCAGCGTCACCGATGCTGCGGCTGCGCCCCGACACAACGAAGGAGACCGTCGGTGAAAGTCAGCGTGCTCGGGCTCGGCCAAATGGGGACCGCCATTGCCGAAAGGCTCATCGACGCCGGGCACTCCGTGAGCGTGTGGAACCGAAGCGCAGGCAAGGCGGCAGATCTGATCGACAGGGGGGCAACCGAACTGGACTCTCTGAACGAGGCGTGGGCGTCCGAAGTCTGTATCACCATGCTTGCAGACTCGGCGGCCCTCACCCAGGTGATGCTGGGACCCGGCGGCCTCGCGGTCGCAGACGCGGGATACGACAAGTTCCTCATCGACATGAGCACCGTGTCCCCCGAATCATCAACTCAGGTCGCAGAAGCTGCCGCCGCCAACGGCATCAAATATCTTCGCGCCCCGGTCAGCGGCAATCCCGGTGTGGTGCGGGCCGGAACCCTCACGATCGTCGTGTCGGGCGATCAGACCGACTGTGTGGCCGCCGAGGATCTCTTGCGCGACATCGGACCTCACGTCTTTCGCGCCGGCAACGGGGAGTCAGCGCGAATCGTCAAGTTGGCGCTGAACCTGATGATCGCCGGCACTTCTCAATTGCTCTCCGAAGCCCTCGTACTGGCAGCGGCGCACGGCATCGATCGGGCGAAAATGCTGCAAATCATCGGCGCTTCGGCGGTCGGCTCGCCGTTCGTCAAGTACAAGACACAGCCGCTCCTGGCCGACGACTACTCCTCGACCTTCAGTACCCGCTTGATGCGCAAGGATCTCGACCTGATCCTGGCTGCCGGAGCGACGGGCGGTGTCCCGCTTCCCGTCTGCGCCGTTGTTTCCCAACTGCTGCAGGCGTGCATTTCGACTGGCTTGGGTGAACTGGATTTCATGTCACTGCTGATCCGGCTTGAGCGTGAGGCCGGCCAGAAGGCGTAGTAGCTCGATCGGTGGCGCTGGTGGAGATCCCGCAGCCGCCGCAAGCACATCAACGAAATTGGCATTGGAAGGAATACTCATGGCGCTGGTACCGCTGCTGGCTGGTAGCGAATTCTCCGAGGTCGACAAAGACGTCTTGGCCGCGGGCGAGAAGGCGTACGGGAAGGTCCTCAACACTTGGGCCGCGATCGGCCACAGCCCAGGGTTATTCGCCGCCTACCTACCGTTTCTGCGTCAAGTCAACGGGCCCGGTCAGCTGGAAACCCGGATCAAAGAATTGACCGCGCTGCGCATCGCCGTCCTCAATCACTGCAGCTATACGACCAGTCACCGCAGTACCGCCGCCTTGGCGAACGGTGCGACAGAGCAGGAACTCGCCGCGATCGCCCGCGGCGAGTTCAGCGACTTCACCGAGCGGGAGCGGCTCGCCCTCCTGCTGGCCGACGAGATGACGAGGGACCTGCCCAGGCTGAGCCGCGAGCAGTCCGCCACGGGGACATCGGATTTCGTCCGTGACGCAGCCAAAGAGGTCTTCGATCCCCGAGAGCTGGTCGAGCTCACCATGAGCATCGGCCTGTGGAATGCACTGTCGCGTTTTCATCGCGTCATGGATTTCGACCTCGACATGCCCGAAGCGCCACCTGCGATACAGGCTGCGCTCTAACAGCGCGACGCAACCTCGATGCGGCGAGATATCCGAGGCCAGCCGAACTGATCACGTTGCCGCCGCACCGTTGTCGGGACGAGGATCGCGTGTTTATGTCCGCACCCGTAAACCAGTCGCAGCACTGGTTTCTCGGGTGATCCCATCGGCAGCTCGCTGTCGCTCTGTTCGGCGCGTGCTCGGCGACTCAGCAAGCGTCGAGATCCTAGCCGAGGCAGACGAATTCAGGACCGATGGCGGCCCCAGGCAACGACAGCGAGCAATCCCAGGCGTCGAACCACCCCACACGGGATACTGTCTGACAGCCAGCTGTATGACGAAAATTGACCCGTGCGGCTTCGACTTTTGACTAGGAGCAAACCCTGAGCCGCCGATAGCGTGGCACCGTCTTGGTGTGGTCTTCGCCGCACTGCGACCCCGGACATCGCCGATGAGGGGACAGTTGGATGCGAGCCACATGGATTACCGCAATCCGCCCGTTGCGACGAGGCCCTTCCGAGTGCGCGCCGGCCGCAGAATTTGCCCCACCCGACGACGAAAAGCCGTCCGTGCCAGTGGATCAGATCGCCGACGAAAGCGTCGAGTTGCAGGCAGCTGGGAGCCGACGCCACCGAAGGATACGAAAGCCAAGCACGGCGCTAACCGCAATCGTGTTGATTCTGATCGTCCTGTCATGCCTCACCATCTGGTTGGCATACCAAACCTACGAAACGCGACGAACCCATCAGCAGCGGGAGCTGTTCCTCCAGGTCGGCCGACAAGGAGCCATAAACCTCACCACCATCAGTGCAGCCGAGGCCGATGCCGACATCAAACGGATCCTCGATTCGTCCACCGGCGCTTTCTATGACCAGGTCAAACAGGGGTCGAAAGAATTCATGGCAGTGCTTCAACGAGCGCAGACGAAGTCTGAGGGAACCATCGCAGAGGCGGGCGTCGAATCCGCGCAGGACCACCAGGCCCAAGTGCTCGTCGCGGTGAACGTCAAGCCCACTTCGACAGGTGGGCCGGACCAACCGACGAGAACATGGCGCATGCGACTCACCGTGCAGCAGGTCGATGGCGACGCCAAGATCTCGAATGTCGAGTTCGTGCCATGAGTTCACCGACCGACCTGTCTACTTCTGACGTTGGTGATGCCGATGACACCGGCTACCTCGAAGACACCGACGGAGAGTCCGCGCACCACAGCGAGCAGACCCCGGCCCGGAACAAATCCGAGCAGGCGTCTCAGCCGGGAGCTGCAGTCCGCCGCATCAAATCGAAAACCATTGTGACCTATGGGCTTTTACCGGCGCTGGCCCTGATCATGGCCGTCGCAGCGGGCTATCTGAAGTATCTCGACGTCTCATCGCGTAACCTCGAGATAGCGCGGAGTCGATCGATAAACGCAGCGACCGATGGCACCATCGCAATGCTGTCCTACCGTCCCGATACCGCCGAGAGAGACCTCACGGGTGCCCAAGACCGCCTTACCGGCAGCTTCCGTGACTCCTACGCGCGGCTGACACGCGACGTCGTCATCCCCGGTGCCAAGGAGAAACAGATATCAGCCCAGGCGACGGCACCGGCCGCCGCCTCAGTAACCGCCGACCGCAACCATGCCGTCGTATTGATATTCGTCAACCAGACGATCACCATCGGCACCGACGCGCCAACCAACACCAGCTCCACCGTTCGCGTGGCTCTCGACAATGTCGACGGCCGCTGGCTGATCTCAGCATTCGACCCGATCTGAACCCACGCAAAGAGTAATGGGAAACGGCTCAGTGAGTCAGAGATCGCCGATCGTCATCGTCGACCTGGCATGCGTCGGGCTCTCCGGACCATCAATGTCGGGACCGGCTTGCAGCGTAAACGCCGATGCCGCCGCGTATCTGGTCAGCGTGACCATGCCGCTCAGATATCACTTCGCCAACTCCCAGGACGCGCTGAACCATGGACAGGATGTGTGCGCCGTTGTCGCACAGGACAATGGGCTGTGCCCGTCGCCGATCTGGCACCTACGAGACTTCGCCGCAAACTATCGCCGGTCGAGTGCCTGAACGCGTGGGGAAACGAGGGACGAAACACATGCCGACTTACCGAGCACTTGCGCCGCTGATGACGCTGCAATACGTCCTCGCTTCAGTAGTCGCGCCCGCTGCGCACGCGGACAATACCCGGTTCAACAATAGCGTGGTTGCCGACGTCTACTCCATCCAGCGCCGAGCCGGCTGCACCAATAGCGTCAAGATGGATCCGCAGCTTCAGTTGGCCGCCCGATGGCATACCGTCGACGTGTTCAACAACCGCAGCCTCGACGGCGACATCGGATCAGACGGCTCGATCCCGCAAGATCGAGCAATGATCAGAACCTGTGGATGAGCCTCGGCGAGGGGGCGTGAAAGTGGGCGCACCTTCCCGAGGATGATCTGAAGTCCAGTAGCTCTGATC
>NZ_JBCHKV010000026.1:0-48899 GCF_039023525.1 Mycobacterium sp. 050272
CCACGACGAACCGGGGCCTGCTACCCGGCGCTCCGGTACCTACCGGGACGGGACTTCCACCCGCTAGTCCAGTCCAACTTTCAGGACGCAACATGGAAAAAATCTTACGGCGCCGTCCAGGGGCTCCGGGCGGCGCTTCAACCATCCGCCCAGGTGGCCACGCTCAGCCCGAGCCGAGGGTGTTGCTGTCCCTAGCGGGTCGCGTAGTCGTGTGTGCCGGCGGCGGTACGGAGTTGGTGGCGACCACGCCCCACCGAACGCAGCGTGCCGTTGAGGAATTCCTCGAACTCGGCCAGCTTGTTGTCGACATAGATGTCGCACTCACCGCGCAGTCGATCGGCCTCGGCGTGTGCGGTGTCGATGAGGCGGGTCGACTCCGCATTGGCCGCCTGCACGACCTCGTTCTGCGAGACCAGGCGCTGCTGCTCCTTGATGCCCTCTTGAACGGCCTTCTCGTAGGAGATGTTGCCGTTCTCGATCAGCCGGTCGGCCTCGGCCTGGGCGCGGCTGACGCTGGCCTCGTATTCCCGCTTGGCCGCCGTGGCGATGCGTATCGCCTCCTCGCGGGCTTCACCCACCATCCGCTCGCTGTGCTGACGCGCCTCGTTGACCATCCGGTCGGCCTGCGCCTTGGCATCGGAGAGCAGCCGGTCGGCCTCCGCACGGGAGTGGTTCAGCAGCGACTCCGACTCGGTGGTTGCCGAGGAAACCATGGATTCGGCGTGCGCCTTGGCGTCGGACAGCATCGAATCGCGGGCATCGAGCACGTCCTGGGCGTCGTCCAGCTCGCCGGGGATCGCGTCTTTGATGTCATCGATCAGCTCCAGCACATCGCCGCGGGGCACCACACAGCCCGCCGTCATCGGCACGCCGCGGGCTTCTTCGACAATGGCGCCCAATTCATCAAGCGCTTCAAAGACTCGGTACACGGCCATACCCTCCTGGCGTCCTACAATGTTGTTACCAGTGTGCCTGGTGTTACCTCTGTGACGGCGGTGGCGACGCCGGTGTGTCGGGCATTGGCCCACCCGGCTTCGAAAATGGATTGTTCCAGGAATTCCGCGACATCGCCGCGCAGGTCGGCATCCTCGCGTCAGCCGCCCCGGCGATCGCACGGCGGCAGCCGGGCAATCAACCACCCCGCGATACGCTGAGCCGGTGAACGCGCCGCCGCCGACGTTATTCATATTTCCGCATGCCGGCGGATCCGCGACCTATTACGTGCCCTTTGCCAAGGCGTTCTCCGCGGATATCAAACGGGTCGCCGTGCAATACCCGAGCCGGCGCGATCGCGGGCTGACCGAACTCGCCAGCATTCCCGAGTTTGCCGACGAGATTTTCGACATGATGGCGCCGGCCGCCAAAGCCGGAGGTCAGGTCGCATTTTTCGGACACAGCATGGGCGGGCTGGCCGCGTTCGAGGTGGCCCTGAGATTCCAATCGGCCGGACACCCGATCAGCGCGCTGTTCATATCGTCCTGCGCGGCGCCGGGTCACATCCGCTACAAGGAATTGCAGGGATCCGACCAGGAGATATTGAGCCTGGTAGCCCAGGTCACCGAAACGAATCCCGAGCATTTGGCAAATGACGAATTCGCCTCGAGCATCCTGCCCACATTGCAGAGCGTCCGGACCATTGCGGCCTATACCCGGCCCCCGGAGATAAAGCTGTCATGTCCGATCCACGCGTTCGTCGCCGATGACGACCTCATCGTGGCGGAGGAGAACATGACGGCCTGGGCCGATCGCACCACCGCGGAGTTCTCCATCCGGGTCTTCCCCGGGGATCATTTCTATCTCAACGCTCACTTGCCAGAGCTGGTGAAGGACATCGAGGCCGTCGTCCTCAACTCCCCCGGCGAAAGTTAGCTGGACCCGCTGTCGCCGGGTGGTCCCGCTGCCCCGGACCGATCGCCGCCGGCCCCTCGCCGCGCGACCGTCCGGCGCCGGGACAGTAGCGGCTCAGACGTAAGGCCGTCGCGCCGCGCGATCGATGCCGGCACCGGCCATCCCAGGGCCGGTGAGATGTTGCCGGTGAAATTGGTGCGCAGGTCCCAGAACGCGACGCCGCAGCGACCTGGGTGAGCAGGTGAGATTCATCTCACCCTGACTGTAAATCACAACACTTGCCCCACCAGCACCACCAATCACTCCGATGGATACCCGCACTGAGCTGCAGTAACGTCAGGGGCTGGCACTATAGTAGACGCGCGCAAAATAAGGTGAGAGGGCGCCGTCCCAAAATCTGTGGATTTCTCCATTCCTCACACTTCCCCATGAAAGATTGCTTACCTTGCTTAAAGAGACGGATGGTCGGGGTGGACGATCGTCGCGCCGTGGCCGTCCAGCTCTTACGCGCCGACGTTTCCGCCAGCAGCTGCCGTGTCACCGGGGGCGCCCCGTGAGGGGGCCGCGAAAGCTGCTGAACGGGGCGTCATGCAGGGTGCGTGCAGATAGCACTCGCAGCGACCTGGAAGGTGAAGCGACACCGGTGACCGACACTTCCATCGACTCTTTGCTGCGCGAACGGGCCGCCTGGTCCGTTTCGACGTCTGTTTCGACGCGCCTGGGTGTGGCGGCGTGACGTCGAGCATCCGCGGCGAAGCCGACCTCCGTCACTGGCTGGTCGACTATCTGGTGACGAACATCGGTCGCACACCGGACGAGGTCGACCCCGAACTGTCGCTGGCAGACCATGGCGTGAGCTCTCGCGAGGTGGTTGTGCTGTCCGGTGAATTGTCGGAGTTGCTGGGTCGCAAGGTCTCGCCCGTCGACTTCTGGGAGCACCCCACGATCAACGCGCTGGCCGCGCACTTGACCGCACCCGTGCCCGACGCCGACGCGGATGCCGCGCTGAAGCGCCCGGCTGCCAACTCGCTGGACGAGCCGATCGCCGTCATCGGGATGGGATGCCGCTTCCCCGGCGACGTCACTGGGCCGGACGCCCTGTGGGAATTGCTCTGCACCCGCGGCTGCACGATCTCCGAGGTCCCGCCGCAGCGCTGGCGGCCGTTCGACAACGGCTCACCCGAGGTGACGGCGGCGCTGGCCCGCACCACCCGGTGGGGGTCCTTCCTGCCCGACATCGACGCCTTCGATGCGGAGTTCTTCGAGATCACCGCGCACGAAGCGAACAAGATGGATCCTCAGCAGCGGCTGCTGCTGGAGGTCGCCTGGGAGGCCCTCGAGCACGCCGGCATCTCCCCGACCTCGCTGAGCCGAACACAGACCGGAGTATTCGCCGGAGCGTGCTCGAGCGAATACGGCGCCATCACGTTGAGCGATCTGCCCCAAGTCGACGCGTGGAACAACACCGGCGGCGCGATGAGCATCATCGCCAACCGGCTCTCGTACTTCCTCGACCTGCGCGGCCCGTCGGTGTCGGTCGACACCGCCTGCTCGTCGTCGCTGGTGGCCATCCACTTGGCCTGCCAGAGCCTGCGCACTCAGGATTCGCACCTGGCCATCGCGGCCGGGGTGAACGTGTTGTTGACCCCCACGGTGTTTCGCGGCTTCGATCAGGCCGGCGCGCTGTCGCCGACCGGAAAGTGCCGGGCGTTCGACGCCGCCGCCGACGGGTTCGTACGCGGCGAGGGCGCCGGGGTGGTCGTGCTCAAGCGGCTGACGGACGCCCAGCGCGACGGCGACCGGGTGCTCGCGGTGATCTGCGGCTCGGCCGTCAATCAGGATGGCCGCTCCAACGGGCTGATGGCCCCCAACCCCGCGGCCCAGATGGCGGTGCTGCGCGCCGCCTACGCCAATGCCGGCATGCAGCCGAACGAGGTCGACTATGTCGAAACCCACGGTACCGGAACATTATTGGGAGATCCGATCGAGGCGCGGGCGCTGGGCACGGTGCTCGGTCGCGGGCGATCGCAAGACTCGCCCCTGCTGATCGGCGCGGTGAAGACGAACATCGGTCACACCGAGGCGGCGGCCGGGATCGCGGGCTTCATCAAGGCGGTCATGGCGTTGCAGCGCGGCCAGATTCCGCCGAACCAGCGCTTCGAAAGCCCGAACCCACACATCCCGTTCACCGACCTGCGCATGAAAGTCGTTGACACACAAATGGATTGGCCGCAGACAGCGCATCCGCGCCGGGCCGGGGTGTCGTCCTTCGGATTCGGCGGCACCAACGCGCACGTGGTGCTCGAGCAGGGCCAAGAGGTGGCGGCCCCGCCGGCGCCCAGGTCTGATCCGAACATCTCGACCCTGGTCGTCGCAGGTAAGACGCCGCGTCGAGTCACCGCGACGGCGTCGGCGCTGGCCGAGTGGATGGAAGGCGCCGGGGCCGACGTCGCCCTGGCCGACGTGGCGCACACGCTCAACCATCACCGGGCCCGGCACTCCAGGTTCGGCACCGTGGTAGCCCGCGACCGCGCCCAGGCGGTGGCCGGGTTGCGCGCCCTGGCCGCGGGCCGACAGGCGCCCGGAGTGGTGGGTCCGCAGGACAGCGACGAGCGGCGACCAGGCACGGTGTTCGTGTACTCGGGCCGCGGATCGCAGTGGGCCGGCATGGGCCGCCAACTGCTGGCCGACGAACCCGCTTTCGCCGCGGCCGTCGCCGAGCTCGAGCCGGTGTTCGTCGGCCAGGCCGGATTCTCGCTGCACGATGTGCTGGCAGGTGGCAAGGAACTCGTCGGTATCGAACAGATTCAGCTCGGCCTGATCGGCATGCAGCTGACGTTGACCGCGCTGTGGCGCTCCTACGGCGTGGAACCCGACCTGGTCATCGGTCACTCGATGGGTGAGGTCGCCGCCGCCGTGGTGGCCGGGGTGCTCACTCCCGCCGAAGGACTGCGGGTGACCGCGACGCGCTCGCGGCTGATGGCCCCGTTGTCGGGGCAGGGCACGATGGCGCTGCTGGGACTGGATGCCGCCGCCACCGAGGCATTGATCCTCGAGTACCCGCGGGTGACGCTCGGGATCTACAACTCACCGAGCCAGACCGTGATCTCCGGGCCCACCGAGCAGATCGACGAGCTGATCACCCGGCTGCGGGGTCGCAACCGCTTCGCCAGCCGGGTCAATATCGAAGTAGCGCCCCACAATCCGGCGATGGATGCGCTGCAGCCGGCGATGCGCGCGGAGTTGGCCGACCTGGCGCCGCAGCCGCCGACGATTCCGATCATCTCCACCACCTACGCAGACCTCGACGTCCGTCCGGCCTTCGACGCCGAGCACTGGGCCACCAACATGCGTAACCCGGTTCACTTCCAGCAGGCCATCGCTCATGCCGGAAGCCCGGCCGGTGGACCCCATCACACCTTCATCGAAATCAGCGGGCACCCGCTGCTGCCCCAGGCGATCAGCGAAACGCTGCACAGCGCGCAGCACGGAAGCAAATACGTCAGCGTCGGCACCTTGCAACGCAACACCGACGACACCATCAGCTTCCGCACCAGCCTCAACACCGTGCGCGGCACGCATCCCCCCCAGACACCACATCCGCCGGAGCCGCACATCCAGATCCCCACCACTCCGTGGCACCACACCCGGCACTGGATCGACACCACCATTGCATGGAAGACGCCGGAAGCGTTGGGCTGCAACGGTTCTGCAGCCACTGCAGCGGGGCCGCTCGACGACTGCTCGTACCGGCTGGCGTGGCCGGCCATTCCATTGGCCGATGCCGAGCTCGCGGCCGCCGCCGCCTCCGGGCGATGGCTGGTGATCGGCGATCGCGCGCTGGCGACCCAATTGGACGCGGAAACGGTGGCCGCCGATGCCGACCCGGTGGAATTGGCCGAAGCCCTCGGCGAAGTCGACTACGTGCTGTACGCACCTGCGGTAGCCGACGATTCGTTCGATGTCGGGTTGGCCTACGAGCTGTTCGACCAGGTGCGCCGGCTCGTCGCGGTGCTGGCGGCCGGCGACTCGTCGGAGAAGTTGTTCCTGGTCACCCGCAACGCCCAACCCGTCTTCGAAGGTGATCGCGCCAACCCCACGCACGGTCTGCTGTGGGGCCTGGGTCGCACCCTCGCTCTCGAACACCCCGAAATCTGGGGAGGCATAGTCGATTTCGATGCTTCCGTGCCCGCCGCGGTGGTGGCCAGGCAGCTCCTCGGCGAAGTCGGCAGCACCGACGGTGAGGACCAGGTCGTCTACCGGCGCGGCGCACGCCAAGTGGCCCGGCTGCACCGGCGGACGCTGCCGACGGAATCGCCGGTCACGTTGGACGCCGACGGCACTCAGCTGGTCGTCGGGGCCACCGGAAACATCGGTCCGCACCTGATCCGCCAACTCGCGGTGATGGGCGCCAAAACCATCGTCGCGGTGTCCCGCAACCCCGGGTTGCGCCTACAAGCGCTGACCGAAACCCTTGCCGCAGAAGGCACCAACCTCGTCACCGTGGCCGCCGACGCCACCGACGAATCCGCAATGAGCGAGCTGTTCGCCCGGTTCGGTGCCGACCTGCCGCCGCTGCAGGGTATCTACTTGGCGGCCTTCGCCGGCCAGCCCGTAATGCTCAGCGAGATGACCGACGACGACGTGCGGGCCATGTTCGCCCCCAAGCTGGACGCCGCGGCGCTGCTGCATCGGCTGTCGCTGACGACTACGTCGCTGCGCCACTTCGTCTTGTTCTCCTCGATCTCCGGGCTGACCGGTTCGCGCTGGCTCGGTCACTACGCCGCCACCAGCGGGTACCTGGACGCGCTGGCATACGGCCGTCGGGTGATGGGATTGCCGGCGACCACCGTCAACTGGGGACTGTGGAAGTCGTTGGCCGATACCGACGAGGCCAGTCAGGTCAGTGTGGGATCCGGGTTGCTGCCGATGGACGACGAGGTTGCCATCGGCGCGCTGCCGTACCTGATGAGCCCCGCCGCCGGCGTGCATTCGGTTGTGGTGAAAGCTGATTGGCCTTTGCTGGCTGACGCGTACCGGGCGCGCGCAGCGCTGCACATCGTCGACGACCTGCTGCCGGTGCCCGGTGAGACGGCCACGGGCGAAAGCGAGTTCCGTATTTCGCTGCGCGCATGCGAGCCGCAGCGCCGCCACACGATGCTGTTCGATCGGGTCGCCATGCTGGCCGCCAAGGCGATGGGACTGCCGCCTACCGAGACGCTCGATCCGTCCACCGGGTTCTTCCAGCTCGGGATGGACTCGCTGATGAGCGCGATGCTTCGCCGCGCACTGTCCGACGACCTCGGCGAGCCGCTGCCGGTCTCCGTGGTCTTCGATTACCCGACCGTCTACAGCCTGACCGACTATCTGGCCACCGCGCTCCCCGAATTCGACACCGAAGCCGAAGCCGTCGCCGACGCCTACGACGAGCTCGACGAGGACGAGTTGCTGGCAGAACTTTCCGAAAGGCTACGAGGCTCTCGATGACCGCCGCCACACCGGACCGCCGGGCGATCATCACCGAGGCGCTGCACAAAATCGATGATCTGACCGCGCGGCTGGCCATCGCCGAACAGGCCAGCACCGAACCGATTGCCGTCGTCGGCATGGGCTGCCGGTTGCCCGGAGGCGTCGGCAGCCCCGAACAGTTCTGGGACCTGTTGTGCCAGCGGCGAAGCGGCATCGTCGAAGTTCCGCCCGAGCGCTGGGATGCCGACGCCCTGTACAACGAGGATCACACCGTCCCCGGCACGATCTGCAACCGCGAGGGCGGCTTCCTGTCCGGTTGGCAGCCCGACGAATTCGACGCGGAATTCTTCGCCATCCCGCCGCGCGAGGCCGCCGCGATGGACCCGCAACAGCGGTTGTTCCTCGAAGTGGCCTGGGAAGCGTTGGAAGACGCCGGGATTGCGCCACACACGCTGCACGGCACCCAAACCGGGGTGTTCGTCGGCGTCACCGCCTACGACTACATGCTGAAGATGTCGGGCGCGGTGCGACCCGACGAGCTGGACGCCTACCTGTTGACCGGAAACTCCGCGAACTTCGCCGCGGGACGCACCGCCTATCTGCTCGGCGCCCGCGGTCCGGCGGTAGTGCTGGACACCGCGTGCTCCTCGTCGTTGGTCACCATCCACCTGGCCTGCCAAAGCCTGCGCTGGCGCGAAAGCGACACCGCGCTGGTCGGTGGGACCAACCTGCTGCTGAGCCCGGTGGCCAGCATCGCGTGCTCGCGCTGGGGAATGCTGTCGCCCGACGGCCAGTGCAAAACGTTCGACGCCGGGGCGAACGGCTATGTGCGCAGTGAGGGCGCCGGCGTGGTAGTGCTCAAACGGTTGTCGGACGCGCAAAAAGACGGCAACCGCATCCTCGCCGTGATACGTGGTTCGGCGGTCAACTCCGACGGCGCCAGCAGCGGGGTCACGGTGCCCAACGGCCCGGCCCAGCAGGCACTGCTGCGCCAGGCGCTCAAAGTGGCCAGGCTGACGCCGGCCGACATCGACTACATCGAGGCACACGGCACGGGCACCCCGCTCGGCGACCCGATCGAACTCGATTCGCTGAGCGCGGTTTTCGGTGACCGCGAGGGCCGTGCGCCGCTGGTGCTCGGCGCCGTGAAGACCAACCTCGGTCACCTGGAAGCCGCGGCCGGAATCACCGGGTTCATCAAGACCGTGCTGGCCGTCGCACACGGCCGTATCCCGCCGAACCTGAACTTCACCGAGCTCACTCCCCATGCGAGCCAAGGTGTTTCGCGGCTGAAGATCGCCACCGAGGACATGGCATGGCCCTCGACCGAGCAACCGCGCCGGGCCGGGGTGTCGTCGTTTGGTGTAAGCGGAACGAACGCGCACGTGGTGATCGAGCAGGCGCCGTCCTCGGCGCTCGCGCCGCAGCAGGACCCGCCGCCGGCGGTGTCGACGCTGGTGCTGTCCGGCAAGTCGGCGCAACGAGTGGCGGCGACGGCGTCGGTGCTCGCCGACTGGATGGATGGCCCGGGGGCGGACGTGCCGCTGGCCGACGTGGCGCACACCCTCAACCACCACCGGGCCCGGCACCCCAAGTTCGCCACGGTGGCCGCCGTCGACCGCGACCAGGCGGTGGCGGGATTGCGCGCACTGGCCGCCGGTGAGCCCGGCCCGGGTGTGGTCGGATGCCCCGAGACACCCGCCGGGCCGGGCACCGTGTTCGTCTATTCCGGCCGCGGATCGCAGTGGGCCGGGATGGGACGCCGGCTGCTGGCCGACGAGCCCGCCTTCGCCGCGGCGCTGACCGAACTCGAGCCGGTTTTCGTTTCGGAGGCCGGGTTTTCGCTGCGCGACGTGATCGCCGGCGGCAAGGAACTGGTCGGCATCGAGCAGATCCAGCTCGGTCTGATCGGGACGCAGCTGGCGCTGACCGCGCTATGGCGCTCCTACGGGGTCACGCCGGATCTGGTGATCGGCCACTCGATGGGAGAGGTGGCGGCCGCGGTGGTGGCCGGTGCCCTGACGCCCGCCGAAGGTCTTCGAGTGACGGCGACGAGGTCGCGGCTGATGGCCCCACTGTCGGGGCAGGGCACGATGGCCATGCTCGAGCTCGACGCCACCGCCACCGAGCAGCTGATCGCGGATTATCCGCAGGTCACCCTCGGGATCTACGCCTCGCCGCGCCAGAGCGTCATCTCGGGGCCCACCGGACAGATCGACGAGCTGATCGCCACGGTGCGCGCGCAGGGCCAGTTCGCCGGCAAGGTCAACATCGAAGTGGCCCCGCACAACCCGGCGATGGACGCTCTGCAGCCGGCGATGCGCGCCGAGCTGGCCGGTCTGCGACCGCAGACACCGACCATTCCGATCATCTCGACGACCTACGAAAACCTCAGCCGCCCAGTAGCATTCGATGCCGAACACTGGGCCACCAATATGCGCAACCCGGTGCGCTTTGAGCAGGCGATCAGTACCGCCGGCGCGGCCCATCACACCTTCATCGAAATCAGCGGACACCCCCTGCTCACCCATGCGATCACCGAAACCCTCACCGCACGCGAGAATCCCAGCTTCGTCAGCATTGGTACCCTGCAGCGCGATACGCACGACACCCTGACCTTCCACACCAACCTGAACACCGTCCGCCGACCGGATACGTCGGCCGACGGCGGACGCCAGGTCGTGCTGCCGACCACCCCCTGGCAGCACGGCCATCACTGGATCTCTCCCGGCACCAGCGCGCACCACGCGCCAAACACCCACCCGCTGCTGGGCTTTGGCGTCACCGATCCCACCAACGGCACCCGGGTTTGGGAATGCGAGCTCAACCCCGAGTTGTTGTGGCTCGGCGATCACGTGATCGATGATCTGTGCGTGCTGCCGGGCGCCGCCTACGCCGATGTCGCGCTGGCAGCGGCGGCGGAGGCATTCGCGTCAGAGTCGGACGACCGGCCGTGGACGATCTGCGAGCTGAGCCTGCACCAGATGCTGCAGGTGACCGACGACACGGTGCTGGTCACCACGCTCACCGGCAACGAGCAGACGTGCCAGATCGAAATGCGCACCCGCAGCGCATCGTCGGGATGGATCAAGCACGCCAGCGCCACCGTGGCGCGCGAAACCGGCAACCGGCCGGCCGGTCCAACCGTTGTTGCCAATGATGTTGCGGCCGAAATCAACCCGGATGAGCTGTACGACCGGCTGCGCGCCGCCGGGCAACAACACGGACCGGCGTTTCGCGGGATCACCGCGCTGGCCGTCGCGGCCTCGGGTGCGGCTCGGGCGCAGGTGCGGCTACCCTCGCCGGCCAGGGCCGGTGCCCGCAACTTCGTGCTGCATCCGGTCATGATGGATATCGCGGTGCAGGCCCTCGGCGCCACCCGAGCCGCGACCGACCTCGCCGGAGGGCAGCACACAAGGCAAACCCTGGTGCTGCCAATCCATTTCGCGGGTATCCACGTGTACGGTGAGGTCTCCGACGGTGTGTGTTCGACCGGGTCACTTGCCGCCACCGACAGCCCGGATCGGCTGCTCGGCCATGTTGAGCTGACCGACGCCAACGGACGACCACTGCTCGTCATCGACGAAGTGGAAATGGCGGTGCTCGGGTCGGCAAGCGGCGCAGCACATCTCAACGATCACTTGCTGGCATTGGAGTGGGAGCCCGCACCGCTGGACAAAGCGGCCGCCAGCCTCGGTGGATTGCTGCTGATCGGTGAGGCCACCGCCGGCGATCCGCTGCTTGCCGCGCTGCGGTCGTCGCTGAACGACGGCGCCGCCGAAGTCGACGTGGTGTCCCCGAACGACACCGCCGAGCTGCGCGCGGCGATCACCCGAAAGCCCTGGGACGGCATCGTCGTCCTGTGCCCGCCGCATGCCGCCGACGAATCGCTTTCGGAGGTGGCACAACTGGACCTGGCGCTGGCGCGCACCCTGCTGATCGCCGACATCGCCAAGACCGTGACCCGCATGGGCGCCCGCAACAGCCCGCGACTGTGGATCGTCACCCGTGGCGCACAGCAGGTCGGCACGGGTGAACCAGTCACGCTGGCCCAGACGGAGCTTCGCGGCATCGCGCGGGTGCTGACCTTCGAGCATCCAGAGCTGAAGACCACGATCGTCGACGTCGACCCGGACGGCGCCGGCTCGGCGGCCGCCCTGGCGAGCGAGCTGCTGGCCGGCTCCGACGCCGACGAGGTCGCGCTGCGCGACGGGCATCGCTACCTGAACCGGCTGCTGCCGGCCCCCACCACGGCCTCCGGTGAGCTGATCGGCGAAACCCGGCACGCGACAGTGAACCTGGACACCGGCGGCGCGGTGCGGCTGCAGATCGACGAGCCCGGACGCCTGGATGCCCTCAGACTGCATGCGGTGCAGCGCATTTCGCCGGAGCCCGACGAGGTGGAGGTCCGCATCGCCGCGGCCGGCCTCAACTTCAGCGACGTGCTCAAGGCGATGGGCATCTACCCCACCCTCGACGGCGCCGCTCCCGTCATCGGTGGCGAGTGCGCCGGCGTCGTCACCGCCGTCGGCTGCGATGTCGACTCCGTCGAAGTCGGGCAGCGCGTGATCGCCATCGGCCCGGGCGCTTTCGGCTCGCACATGACGACGCTCGCCGACCTGTGCACCCCGATTCCGGACACGCTGCCGGATGCCGAGGCGGCCGCGTTCGGCATCGCGTATCTGACCGCCTGGCACTCACTGGTCGAGGTCGGGCGCCTGGCCCCGGGCGAACGGGTGCTGATCCATTCGGCCACCGGCGGTGTCGGCGTGGCGGCGATGGCGATCGCGAAGATGATCGGCGCCCGCATCTACACGACGGCCGGTTCGGACGCCAAGCGCGACATGCTCGCCGCGCTCGGCGTCGAATACGTCGGCAATTCACGCACCACCGACTTCGCCGACGAGATCCTCGAGATCACCGACGGCTACGGCGTGGACGTCATCCTCAACTCGCTTCCCGACGAAGCGATTCAGCGCGGGGTGCAGATCCTGGCACCCGGCGGCCGGTTCATCGAACTGGGCAAGAAGGACGTCTACGCCAACGCCACCCTGGGCTTGGCGGCGCTGACCAAGAGCGCGTCGTTCTCGGTGGTGGACCTGGACCTCAATCTCAAGCTGCAGCCCGCGCGCTACCGCGCGATGCTCACCGAAATCCTGCAGCACGTCGCGGACGGCACCCTGCAGGTCCTCCCCGTCACCGCGTTCTCCCTGGACAACGCGGCCGATGCCTTCGCGTTGATGGCATCCGGACGGCACACCGGCAAGATCGCCGTCACCGTACCGGCTTCCGGCAGCATCGACGCGATCGCGGCAACCCCACAGCAACTAGTCAGCCCCGACGGCGGCTACATCATCGTGGGCGGCATGGGTGGTCTCGGTTTCGTCGTGGCCCAGTGGCTGGCGCGCCACGGCGCGGGATTGATCGTCCTCAACGGTCGTTCGGCACCCGGACCCGACGTGACGGCGGCGATCGCGGAACTCGGCGCCGCAGGCACCCGAATCGAAGTCGTCACCGGTGATATCGCCGAACCCGGCACGGCGGACCGGCTGGTACAAGCGGTCCACGACGCCGGCTTGCGGGTGGCCGGCGTCCTGCACAGCGCCATGGTCCTCGACGACGAGATCGTGCTGAACCTCTCGGATTCGGCCGCGCGGCGGGTGTTCACCCCGAAGGTCACCGGCGGCTGGCGGCTGCATCAGGCCACCGCCGGGCTGGACGTGGATTGGTGGCTCGCCTTCTCGTCGGCGTCCTCGCTGCTGGGTACGCCCGGCCAGGGCAGCTACGCCGCCGCCAACTCGTGGGTCGACGGACTGGTCGCCTATCGGCGCTCGCGCGGGCTGCCCGCTGTCGGAATCAACTGGGGCCCATGGGCCGAAGTCGGCCGCGCCCAATTCTTCGCCGATCTCGGCGTCTCGCTGATCACCGTCGATGAAGGGCTGGCGGCCATGCAGCGGCTGCTGACGGCCGACCGCGCCCGCACCGGAGTCATCCACCTCGACACCAGGCAGTGGTTCCAATCCTTCCCCGCCGCGGGTGGTTCGTCGTTGTTCGCGACGTTGCACGACTCCGCCAAGGCGGAGCGCCGCGGTGGTGGCGCGATCCGCGCCGAATTGGATGCCAGCGACCCCGCCGAGCGCCCGGATCGGCTGGCGGCCGCGATCGCCGACCAAATCCGGGCGGTGCTGCGCTCCACCGAGCCCATCGCACCTGACCGGCCGATGGAGTCGCTCGGTCTCGACTCGCTGATGGCCCTCGAACTGCGCAACAGACTGGAGGCGAGCCTGGGCACCACGTTGCCGGCCGCCCTGGTCTGGGCCTACCCGACGATCCACGATCTGGCCGGTGCGATGTGCGAACGTCTGGGTTATGACACGGCGGCCGCTGCCGAGCCGGAGGCCGACGCCGAGACCGAGCTCTCCGATGAGGAAATGGAATTGTTGTCCGACCTCGTTGCGGCCAGCGAGCTCGAAACAGCCACGGGGGGCAGTGAGTAATGACGAGTCTTGCCGAACGCGCGGCACAGATGTCCCCCAAGGCGCGCGAGGTGCTCGCGCGTGAGCTTGTTCGCGCCGGCACCGCATTTCCGACCGACATCGCCGAACCGATAGCGGTCGTCGGGATCGGGTGCCGGCTGCCCGGGAATGTGACTGGGCCCGAAAGTTTTTGGCAGCTGCTGATCGACGGTCGCGATGCCGTCGGCGAGGTGCCGGCCGATCGGTGGAACGGGGACGCGTTCTACGATCCCGATCCGCAGGCACCGGGACGCATGACGACCAAGTGGGGCGGCTTCCTCGACGACGTCGCCGGATTCGACGCCGACTTCTTCGGCATCACCCCGCGCGAGGCCGTCGCGATGGACCCGCAGCAGCGGATCCTGCTCGAGGTCGCCTGGGAGGCCCTCGAACACGCCGGGCTGGCACCGGATTCGTTGAGCGGCAGCCAAACCGCCGCGATCATGGGCGTGTCGGCGTGGGACTACACCATCCTCAACCTCGAGCGCAACACCGAGATCGACGCCTACATGAGCACCGGCAACCCGCACAGTGCCGCGGTGGGGCGCATCTCGTATTTGCTCGGATTGCGCGGTCCGGCGGTGGCCGTCGACACCGCGTGCTCGTCGTCGCTGGTGGCCATCCACCTGGCCTGCCAAAACCTGCGGCTACGGGAAAGCGACGTCGCACTCGCCGGTGGGGTGCACCTGTCCCTGTCGCCGTTCACCAGCATCGCGTTGTCCAAGTGGTCGGCCCTGTCGCCGACCGGCCGGTGCAAGACCTTCGACGCGCTCGCCGACGGGTTCGTGCGCGGCGAGGGCTGCGGCGTGGTGGTGCTCAAGCGATTGGCCGACGCGGTTCGCGACGGTGATCGGGTGTTGGGCGTCGTGCGCGGTTCGGCGATCAACTCCGATGGCCGGTCCAACGGCATGACCGCACCGAACGCCGCCGCGCAACGCGACGTGATCAGCACCGCGCTGAAGATGGCCGATGCCACCGCCGACACCGTGAACTACATCGAAACCCACGGCACCGGAACGATTTTGGGCGACCCGATCGAGTTCGAGGCGCTGGCCGCCACTTACGGCGGCGGCGAGGGCCGCTGCGCGCTGGGCTCGGTCAAGACCAACATCGGCCACCTGGAAGCCTCGGCCGGCGTCACCGGATTCATCAAGGCGATTCTTGCGGTAAACCGCGGATACATTCCGCGCAACCTGCACTTCAACCGGTGGAACCCGGCGATCGACCCGTCGGGAACGCGGCTGTTCGTGCCGACCGAGGGCACCGCGTGGCCCACCGACGGCATCCGCCGGGCCGCGGTGTCGTCGTTCGGGCTGAGCGGGACCAACGCACACGTGGTCGTCGAGCAGCCACCCGCTGCGTCCGCTCCGTCCCCACCACCCGCGGCCCAGCCGGTGGTGTCCACGTTGGTGGTGTCGGGCAAGACACCGCAGCGACTGGCGTCGTCGGCCGCGACCCTGGCCGACTGGATCGCCGGTCCCGGCGCCGCGGTACCCCTGGCCGACGTCGCGCACACCGTGAATCATCGCCGGGCCCGGCACAGTTGGGTGGGCACCGTCGTCGCGCGCGATCACGCCGCGGCGGTGACGGGGCTGCGGGCGTTGGCCACCGGCACGCCGGCACCCGGTGTGGTGGCGGCACGCGAGGCAGGCTCCGGATCCGGCACAGTGTTCCTGTACTCCGGTCAGGGCGCGCAGTGGGCCGGCATGGGCCGCCGGCTGCTGGCCGACGAACCGGCCTTCGCCGCCGCCGTCGCCGAGCTGGAGCCCGAATTCGTTGCCCAGACCGGCTTTTCGTTGCAGCAGACGCTGGCCGACGGCAGCCCGGTCACCGGCATCGACAAGATCCAGCCACTGCTGGTGGCCATCCAGCTGGCACTGACCGCGCTGTGGCGCCACTACGGTGTCGAACCCGACGCGGTGATCGGACACTCGATGGGTGAGGTGTCGGCAGCCGTGGTGTCCGGGGCGCTCACCGCCGCCGAGGGGTTGCGGGTGATCGCCACCCGCTCAAAACTGATGGCGCAGTTGTCCGGCCAGGGCGCGATGGCCCTGCTCGAACTCGACGCCCTCGCCGTCGAGGCGCTGATCACCGAGTACCCGGACGTCACCCTCGCCGTCCACGCTTCGCCGAGCCAGTCGGTGATCGCGGGCCCACCCGACCAGGTGGATGCGGTCATCGCGGCGGTGACCGCCCGTAACCTGCTGGCCCGGCGCATCGAGGTCGACGTGGCCTCCCATCACCCGATCATCGACCCGATATTGCCGCAATTGCGTTCGGCGTTAAGCGATCTGGCTCCCAAGCCGCCGACCATCCCGATGATCACCACGGTGCTGGAGGGTCCCACTCCGTTGCTGGACGCCGACTACTGGGCGGCAAACCTGCGCAACCCGGTGCGGTTCCACCAAGCCGTCAGCACCGCGGGTGCCGACCACCACACCTTCATCGAGATCAGCCCGCACCCGTTGCTGACTCACTCGATCAACGACACCCTGGGCGAGGCCAACGCGCACACCCTGGGCACCTTGGCGCGCGACACCGACGACACCGTCACCTTCCACGCGCAGCTCGCCGCGCAATCCGCCGGCAGCGCGAACACGGCGACGAACGGCGCCGACGGCCGGCTGGCCGACCTCCCGGTCACACCGTGGGAGCACACGCAATACTGGATCGCCGACCGGTCGGCGGTGTCGAATTCCGTTGCCAGTCATCCACTGCTCGGTGTGCACATCGAGGTTCCGTCCAGTAAGGACCACGTCTGGCAGGCCGATGTCGGCACCGAAGTGTCGCCCTGGCTTGCCGACCACAAGGTGTTCGGACAGGCGACCATGCCCGGCGCCGGGTTCACCGAAATCGCTTTGGTCGCAGCCAGTGAGGCGTTGGGCGTGCCGGCCCACGCCGTGTCGCTCAATCAGCTCGAAGTCGAGCAGATGCTCACCCTGAACGACCACACCCAGTTGACCACCCAGTTGATGCGTGGCGCCGACGACAAGATCCGGATCGAAATCTATTCCCGCTCAGCGGGTAACGACTGGACCCGGCACGCGACGGCCAGGGCCGAAGTACGCACGCCCCAAACCCCTCTCGAACAGCCGGCACCCGCCGGCGGCAGCGGCGAGACGGCGATCAATCCCGCGCAGGTGTACGCCGCGCTGCGGCGAGCCGGCCAATTCCACGGTCCGGCATTCGCCGCCTTGACGGCGATCCGCCGGCTGCCCGGCGGTGCGGTCGAAACCGACATCGTTCTTCCGGACGAGTCGCCGTGGCATCCGGACTTTCGGCTCCACCCGGTCATGCTGGACGCGGCTCTGCAGAGTTTGGCCGCCGCGATCCCCGACGACGAACTCGCCGGATCCGCCGAGGCGAGCTATCTCCCGGTGTCCTTCGAGTCGGTGCGGGTGTACGGCAACCCCGGCCGGCGGGCCCACTGCCGGGCGCAGCTGTCCGGTCTGGACGAGGGCGGTGCGGGAAAGCTCGGCAGAATCGTCTTGACCGATGACGCCGGGACCGTCACCGCGGAGATCAACGACATCTACGTGCGACGGGTGGAACGCCGCAGCGTGCCGCTGCCGTTGTCGCAGAAGGTCTTCGATGCCTCGTGGGTGCCCCGCCCGGTCAGCGCCGGGCCGTCAGAGGTCCCCGGCAGCTGGCTGGTGCTCACCGATCAGACGACCACCCGGGCCGACCAGTTCGTTGCCCAATGGCGTTCCCCGGCGCACCGCGTCGTCACCGCCGACCTGCATGACGAGTCCGCCGTGCTCGCCGCGTTCGCCGACACCGCGGGCGACCCCGAACGTCCGCCCGTCGGTGTTGTCGTATTCATCGCCGACAACCCGAGCGTGAACCGCGACGGCATCGCCAGGTCCCGCGAAGCGGTCTGGGCGGTCTCGACCGTCGTGCGCGCGATCATCGGCGGCTGGCACGGCCGGCCACCGCGGCTCTGGCTGGTCTCCGGCGGCGGCCTGCCCATCGGTGGGCAAGCCGGCCAGCCGGGGGTCGGCGCGCTCAAGGGCCTGGTGCGCGTGCTGGCCTACGAACACCCCGAATTGCGCACCACGCTGGTCGATCTCGACCTCACCCGCGATCCGGTCACCGCGCTGAACGCCGAACTGGAGTCCGCGGTGTCCGGCTCGATCGACGACGTGATCGCCTGGCGCGGCGACCAGCGTTACGTCGAGCGGCTGTCCCGGGCGACGCTCGACGAGCCCGCCGGCGGGGAGGTGGTGCGCGCCGGGGCGTCGTACATCATCACCGGCGGCCTGGGTGGTCTCGGGTTGGTGTTCGCGCAGTGGCTGGCCGAGCGGGGTGCCGGCCGCATCGTCCTCAACGGGCGCAGCGAACCGTCCGACGAACAGCGGGCGGTGCTGGCCGAATTGGAACGCAAGGCCGAGATCGCAGTGGTCTTGGGCGATCTCGCGGTCGACGGCGTGGCAGAGAAATTGGTGGCGGCCGCCGGGGAGTCGGCACTGCGCGGCGTCCTGCACGCCGCCGCGGTACTCGACGACAGCCTGGTGTTCTCCATGACCAAGGACAGCGTGGAGCGCGTGTGGGCGCCCAAGGTGATCGGCGCCGCGCGGATGCACGAGGCCACCCTCGGATGCGAATTGGACTGGTGGCTCGGCTTTTCCTCCACCTCGTCCCTGCTGGGTGGTCCGGGACAGGCCTCGTACGCCTGCGCGAGCGCCTGGCTGGACGCCCTGGTCGACTGGCGGCGGGCCTCGGGTTTGCCTGCGGCGGTGATCAACTGGGGGCCGTGGGCCGAGGTCGGACTGGCCCGCACGCTGACCGGCGGGCCGTTGGACCCGATCACCCCGGCCGAGGGTGTCGCGGCCTTAGAGCCGTTGCTGGCCACCGGTCGCTGCCACACCGGCGTCGCACGGCTGCGTCCCGACCGGGCGCTGATCGCCTTCCCCGAGATTCGTAACCTCGGCTACTTCACCAGCGTGGTGGCCGAACTCGAGGCCGCGGGCGACGGCGGCAACTGGGCCGGACCCGAGGCGCTGCACGGTTTGGATCCCGCCGAAGCGAAGGCCGCGATCGCCGACCGGCTGCACGCGCGCATCGCCGCGGTGATGGGCTACGCGGAACGATCGGCCGTCGACGCGGACCTGCCGCTGGTCGAATTGGGCATGGATTCGCTGATGGCCGTGCGCATCCGCAATTCCGCGCGGGCGGATTTCGGCGCCGAGCCGCCGGTGGCGCTGCTGCTGCAGGGCGCGACGCTCAACGATCTCACGGCCGAGCTGCTTCGCCAGCTTGGGCTAACCGGTGACGCGCAGGCACACCAGCAAGAAGGTGCTGTTCGCGACCGGGCACAGCAGCGCGCGGCGGCGCGCCAACAAGCCGCACAGCGGCGGAAGCGAGGACGCTAGGAATGAGCACGCCAGAGGCTTACGCAACGGCACCGCCGGACAACGCCATCGCGGTGATCGGCATGGCCGGAAGATTCCCGGGCGCCAACAATGTTGCGGACTTCTGGGACAACCTTGCGCGCGGCGAGGAGTCGATCACCACGCTGTCCGACGACGACCTGCGCGCTGCCGGCGTCAGCGACGAGGTATTGGCGAACCCCGGGTACGTGCGGCGCGCGCCCTTGATCGACGGTTTCGACGAGTTCGATGCCGAGTTCTTCGGATTCCCACCGCAACTCGCCCGCAAGCTGGATCCGCAGCACCGGTTGTTCCTGCAGTGCGCGTGGCATGCGTTCGAGGACGCCGGCTGTGACCCCGCCGAGTTCGACGGCGCGATCGGCGTCTACGGAACCAGTTCCCCCAGCGGTTATCTGATGCACAACCTGGCGTCGCATCACGGCGGCGGCGCCTTCATGGCGACCGGACTCGACTTCGAGCAGTTCAACCTGTTCCTGCAGAACGACAAGGACTTCCTGGCGACTCGGGTATCGCATCAATTCGACCTGCGTGGGCCGAGCATCTCGGTTCAGACCGCGTGCTCGTCGTCGCTGGTCGCGATCCACCTGGCCTGCCAGAGCCTGCTGTCCGGTGAATGCGACATGGCGCTGGCCGGCGGGTCGTCGCTGGCCATCCCGCATCGGGTCGGTTACTGGAACTCGCCGGGAGCGATGGTGTCCGCGGCCGGCCACTGCAGGCCATTCGATGTGCGCGCCGACGGAACGGTGTTCGGCAGCGGCGCCGCGATCGTGGTTCTCAAGCCACTGCAGGCCGCCATCGATGCCGGGGACCGGATTCACGCGGTCATCAGAGGGTCCGCGATCAACAACGACGGATCCATGAAGATGGGGTACGCGGCGCCCAACCCGGCCGCGCAGGCCGATGTGATCGCGGAAGCCCATGCCGTCTCGGGTATCGACGCCTCGACCGTGAGTTACGTCGAGACACACGGAACCGGTACGGCGCTGGGCGATCCGATCGAAGTGCAGGGCCTCAAAGCCGCGTTCGCTGTGTCGCAGACGCCGCGACCCGGACCGTGTGTGCTGGGGTCGGTCAAATCGAACATCGGCCACCTCGAGGTGGCCGCAGGCGTGGTGAGTCTGGTCAAGGCGATTCTGTGCCTGAAGCACAAGGCGATTCCCGCCACGCTGCACTTCACCAGTCCCAACCCGGAACTGCATCTCGACGAGACTCCGTTCACCGTGCGCAGCGAGTACGGCCCATGGGAATGGGACGGCGTGCGCCGGGCCGGTGTCAGTTCGTTCGGGGTGGGCGGCACCAATGTGCACGTCGTGGTGGAAGAAGCGCCGCCGGTCCCGGACGCCGCCACGCCCGACCGTCCCCAGGTGCTGCTGTTGTCCGCTCGAACCCCGGCGGCGCTGGAAGAATCGCGTGCCGCCCTGGCCCGGACGTTGGCCGACCCGGACGGACCCGACCTGGCGGACGCTGCTTTCACCCTGTCCGCTCGCCGCAAGCACGGCATCGCCATGGCGGCCGTGGTTCACGATCGCGAGCACGCGGCGAAGGTATTGCAGGCAGCCGAGCACGACAACGTTTTCGTCGGGGAGTCCGTCAGTCATGGCGACGCCGACGAATCCACGGCGGACCGGGTCGTTTTCATGTTTCCCGGGCAAGGCGCTCAGCACGTCGGGATGGCCCGCGGTCTCTACGACACCGAACCGGTTTTCGCCGAACACTTCGACGCCTGCGTGGCGGGATTCAACGACGAGATGGGCATCGACCTGCGTGCCGAGATATTCGGCGACGCCACAACGGATTTGGAGCGCATTGACCGTTCTCAGCCGGCGCTGTTCACGGTGGAGTACGCGTTGGCGAAATTGGTCGACACCTTCGGCGTGCGCGCCGGCGCGTACATCGGATACAGCACGGGCGAGTACATCGCGGCCACGCTGGCAGGGGTTTTCGATCTTCAGACGGCGATCAAGACGGTGTCCTTGCGTGCCCGCCTGATGCACGAATCCCCGCCGGGCTCCATGGTCGCCGTGGCGCTGGGGCCCGACGACATCGCCGAATTCCTTACCCCCGGGGTCGATCTGTCCGCGGTCAACGATCCCGGCAACTGCGTCGTAGCCGGACCGAACGACCAGATTCGCGCGTTCACCGGGCGCCTGCGCGAGCGCGGCATCAACGCTCGACGCGTCCGCGCGACGCACGCATTCCATTCCAGTGCAATGGATTCCATGGCAGCGCAGTTCCAGGAGTTCCTCTGCGGTGTCGAGCTGGCGCGGCCGAACACGCCGCTGCTGTCCAACCTGACCGGGACCTGGATGACCGACGAGCAGGCCACCGACCCGGCCAGCTGGGCGCGCCAGATCAGCGCGACAATCAGGTTCGCCGACGAACTCGACGTGTTGCTGAGCGATCCGGACCGGGTCCTGGTCGAAATGGGCCCGGGCGGCAGCCTGACCGGATCGGCGATCCGGCACTCCAAGTGGTCGAGCAAGCACCGCGCCGTGCGGCTAATGCGCCACCCCGTGCAGAACACCGACGACCGGGACGCCTTCTTGCTCGGTCTCGGCCAGCTGTGGGCGGCCGACGTGGCCGTGGACTGGTCGCCGGTCACCGGATCAACCAACAGCATCGTCAGCCTGCCCGGTTATCCCTTTGCGCGCGAGCGGCATTGGGTCGACCCCAAGCCCATCGTGTGGAGCGGCGAGCCCGCGGAGATCAACGGATCGTCGGCCAACGGCGTCGCCGTCGCCGCGGCGCCGGTCAATGGTCAATCGGCCACCGAGGCGACGTTGCATCGCATCTGGATGCAGTGCCTGGGTGTCACCTCTTTGGACCGTAACGCCAATTTTTTTGACCTCGGCGGAGATTCGCTGATCGCGATCGGCATCTCGACGAGTGCCAACAATTCCGGCTTGGTCGTCACCCCGCAGCATCTCTACGAACACCCGACCCTGGCCAGCCTGGCCGCTGCCGTCGACGCCGAGTTCACCGGAGCCGGGCTGACGCAACCACCGGACGCCGACGCGTACTCACCGGTGCCCGCCAATATCGCCGGTTTCCTCGAACACGGAGTGCGAGAAGCCGGTCGCTGGCGCGTCCCGCTGATCTTCTCACTGGCACCGAGCGTCACGATCGACGACGTCCGCACCGTGCTGACCGCGTTGGCCAATCACCATGACGCGTTGCGCCTCGGGCTCGTCGACCGAGCGGGCAGCTGGGAGCAGCACATCGCCGCGCCACGGGAATTCGGCCGCCTGTCGTCGCGGACGCTGCCCGGCGGTGTAGCCGACGAGCGCGCCGCGGTGCGCGACGTGGTGGCCGAACTGGCGGCCCAGGACGACCTGACCGCATTGTTCACCGCGACCCATATCACCGGAGGCGCAAGCGGTTCCTACCTGGTGTTGTCCGCCCACGAGATGATCGCGGACATCGCCTCGCGCGAAATTCTGCTGACCGATCTGTTCACCGCCTTGTCCCAACACCTTGCGGGCGAAGAGATCCTGCTGCCCCCGACCGCCGCCGGGTGGCGTGATTGGTCACTGCGCACCGGAGCCCTGGCGACGCATCCGGCCGTGCTGGACACCCGCGACTTGTGGCTGCAGACCCTGACCACGGCGACGATCCAGCTGAGCGATCCCGCAATCACCGACCCGCCGAGCTCCGGCGACCTGCTGAGGCTGCCGTCGGCGCTGGACGTCGCGGAAACAGCCGAGGTCGACGACGCCCGCCGCAGGCTCGGCGTGTCGATCGAGGAGGTTCTGCTGGCGGCGTTGAGCGCAGCGATCGCCCAAACCGTCGGCGAGGGTGTGGTTTCGGTCGACTTGGAGGGCACCGGCCGTTCGGTGCTGAGACCGGACGTCGATCTGCGGCGCACCATCGGCCGGTTCACCACGATCTATCCGGCCGCGCTGCGGTGCACCAACGCCGCGGATGCGACCGAGCTGCTGGCAGGCGTGAGCGACACCCTGAAATCCGTGCCGCACTTCGGGGTCGGCTATGGACTGCTTCGCTACGTATATGCGCCCACCGCGCGGACGCTGGCTGCCGCCGGCGCCTCCGACATTCACCTGCGCTACGTCGGCACGGTCCCGGAGCCGCCGCCGCTGGACGCGCCGGTGCAATTCGATTCCGACGCGGCACTGCCGGTGCGGGATCCGATTCCTGGGCTGGGCCATGCGATCGAACTTCGTGTGTACCGCTATTCCGGCGCGCTGCATCTGGATTGGTGGTACGACGCGCGCCGCGTCGCACCGCAGCGGGCGCAAGCGCTGGTCGAACGTTTCCCCACCGCATTGCGGGCCTTGGTCGGCGACGCCGTCGATGCCATCCCCGACGATGGCGATACGGGGTCAGCACCGGTGGAGCTGGCGCTGGTGGACTTGTCGTCGTTCGACTGAGGGGGCTCGATGAACAACGCGGAGCGCGACTTCGACAAGGCCGTCGTCGTCGACAAGGTGCGCAAGACCTTCGGTGATTTTGTGGCCCTGCACGAGGTCAGCTTCGAAGTCGGCCGTGGTGAGGTGCTCGGTCTGCTCGGCCCTAACGGGGCCGGCAAGACCACGCTGGTCGACATCTTGTCGACCCTGAGCCGCCCGGATGAGGGCCGCGCGCTGGTCGCCGGCTACGACGTGGTGTCCGAGCCGGCCGGTGTGCGCCGGTCGATCATGCTGACCGGACAACAGGTGGCGATCGACGACATGCTGACCGGCCTGGAAAACCTCTTCATGTTCGGTCGGCTCTACGGGTTGAAAAAGGCGGCCGCGCGCAGCCGTGCCAAGGAACTGATCGAGGAATTCGATCTGGTGTATGCCGCCGACCGGCGCGTGAAGACCTACTCGGGCGGGATGCGGCGACGGATCGACATTGCCTGCGGTCTGGTGGTCCCCCCGCAGGTGGTCTTTTTGGACGAGCCGACCACCGGCCTGGATCCCCGCAGCAGGCAAGGTATTTGGGATCTGGTCAGTAATTTCAAGGGCCGCGGCATCGCCACGCTGTTAACCACGCAATATCTCGAGGAAGCCGACGCGCTGGCCGACCGGATCATCGTCATCGACCACGGACGGATCATCGCCCAGGGAACGGCCGACGAGCTCAAGGCACGCACGGGCGGCAGCTACCTGGAGGTCGTTCCGCGCGACTTGCACGATCTGGCGATGATCGCCGAAATCTTGGGCTCGCTGTTGACGGAGGAGAACCGGACCGCGCTGACAACCGATTCCGACCGGATCGCCATGCCGGCGCCCGACGGCGCCAACACGCTGCTCGAGGCCGTGGGGCGGCTCGCCGCCGCCGACATCGCCGTTGCCGACGTTGCGCTGCGCCGCCCGTCGCTGGACGACGTATTCCTGGCGTTGACGAAGGACCCCGCCACATCCGTTGCCGAGGCGATCGGGTGACCGCGGCCGGCTTCGCGGGATCCCAGGCGCGGCCCCACCTCTCGATGCGGGCCCAGTGGTGGGTGCTCACCACCCGCTTCATCGCGCCCACCGTGCGCAACGGTGAGCTAGCAATCACCATCGCGGTCTCGGTGGTGTTCACCGCGGGCTTCTACATCCCACTGCACCAGATCATGGGCAACGTCACCAGGGGTGTGGCCAGTAGCTACGCGCAGTACTTGATGCCGCTGATCGCCTTGGAGGCCATCACTTTTGCCGCGATGTCGACGGCGTTTCGGGCTGCGACGGATTCGGTGCAGGGCGTCAACCGCCGGTTCCGGTCCATGCCGATCCCACCGTTCACCCCGGTGGCCGCCCGCATCTCCGCCGCGCTGTACCGGTGCACGGTGTCTCTGACGGTGGCCCTGATCTGCGGCTATACCATAGGATTTCGCTTTCGCGGCTCGGCCGTCGACACCGTTGCCTTCTGCGTGTTGGTACTCGTGTTCGGAGCGGTGCTGTCATTCGCGGCGGACCTGTTGGGCACCGGATCCCGCAATCCCGAGGCGATGGCACCCATGCTGACGTTGCCGCCGTTGATCTTTGGGCTGCTGTCGGTCGGTGTTCAACCGGTCGAGCAGTTCCCCCGCTGGGTCCAGCCCTTCGTTCGCAACCAGCCGATCTCCGCGCTGGTCGACAGCCTGCATGCCGCAGCCGCCGACGTCGCACCGTTTGAGACATCGTTGACCTGGTCCGTGCTGGCGCCGACGCTGGCGTGGTTGTGCGGATTGGCCGCGCTGCTGGTCCCGGTATCGGTCATCGTTTTGTCGAAGCGGGCATGATGACTCTGGTATACGAGGAAACCGCGCGTCGCACCGCCCCGCCGCACGTGGGCGAGAATTCGGCGCGACTGCTGGTCCCGCAAACCCTGGTGCAGACCCGGCGGATACTCACCAAGTGGTCACGCGACATCACCGCGATCATCATGGTCACGGTGTTGCCCGTGCTGTTCCTGATCACCATGAATATTGTTCTGGGCCATGCCGTTACCCAGGTCGCCGGGTACGACGCGCTGTTCAACACGGTTCCGATGAACGTGCTCGCCGCGGCGGTCAACGGATCGGCGGTCGGTGCGATCGGCCTCATCGTCGAGCGCGACGAGGGCTTGTTGCGCCGGCTGTGGGTGGTGCCCGTGCACCGGGCGTCGGGCGTCTGTTCGCGGATCGTCGCCGAGATGGTCCGGATCGTCCTCACGACGGGGATCGTGTTGGTCGCGGGGATGGTGCTGGGTTTCCGGTTCAAACAGGGCATCCTGCCCACCCTGGTGTGGCTGAGCGTCCCGGTGCTGTTCGGACTGGCCTTCGCGACCCTGATCACGACGATCGCCTGGTATGCGTCGAAGAACTTTCTCCTCGAGGCGATTACGCTGGTGCACCTACTCGCGATCCTCTTCTCGACCGGGTTCCTGCCGGTCGACCAATTTCCGAAGTGGATCCAGCCGGTGGTGGCCCACCAGCCGATCAGCTGCGCGATCGACACGATGCGCGCACTGGCGCTGGGCGGGCCGGTGCGCTCGCCGATGATCGAGACATTGCTGTGGGCCACCGGCATCACCGCGGTCTGCATCGGACCAACGCTGGTGGGTTATCGACGGGCCAGCACACGCAGATAGGGGAAGTCAGCAGTGTTTTCCGGATCCGTGATCCGCAAGCTCGCGCACAGCGAAGAAGTGTTCGCGGCCAATGAGACCTTTTTCGGGCTGAAGATACACCTCACCGGTGACGTCGATATCGACGCAATGGCAGACGCTTTCGATGCGCTTCTGCAGATGTACCCCATCTGGGCCGGCCACCTCGAGCAGGCCGACGACGGCCGGCATCAGATCGTCGCCGAGGACGTCATGCATCCGGGGCTATGGATCGTCGATGAACACACGTCGCAGGCCGCGATCGCCGGCATGCGGCTGGATCAGAACCAATCCCTGCTGAATCTTCGGTTGCAAATCGGCAGCGAGCAAAGCGAACTGACGTTGTATGCCCACCACGCGCTGGCCGACGGGCACCATGTCTTCGGCCTGTTTGAAGAGCTGCTGTCCCGCTATACCAACGTGGTGGAAACCGGCGACGCCGGTCCGGTGACCCCGCAACCCGCTCCCGAATCACTCGAGGCGCTGCTCGAACAGCGCGGCGTGGCCAAGCAGGAGCGTTCGGGTCTGGAACGGCTTTTCCCGGCGGCCTTCGCCTACGACCTGCCCGCCGTCGAGAAGCCGGTCATTGTGGCGAACTCCGATCTGATGCAACACATTCCGGTGGCACGAGTCCGCTTCACCGAGCAGGAGACATCGGCGTTGGCGGAGTTGGGCCGTGCCAATCAGCTCAGCCTCAACTCCCTGGTGGCCGCGGCGCTGCTGCTGGCCGAATGGGAACTTCGCAATACCCCGCACATCCCGATTCCGTACTTCTATCCGGTCGACCTGCGCTATCACCTCACCCCGCCGGTCGGTGCAACCGATGCCACGATGCCGCTGGGGTTGGCGAGCTATCTGGCCGAAATCGGGCCGGACACCGATCTCGTCGGCTTGGCCGGCGACATCGTGGAGGCGTTTCGCGCCGACCTGTCCGAAGGCCTGATCCAGCAGTCCTCGCTGCACTTCAGCCTGCAGTACGAAGGCAGCCTGCCCGGACTCCCCCCGTTCGTGATGTGCACCGACGTCGGCTCGATCCCCGGCCTGCGTACGCCCGACGGCATCGAGATCATCGACGTCGGCGGCGAATTCCACTTCGCGGCCCACGCGCCGGTCGATCTCTACAGTTGCTGGACCTTCGCGGGTCAGCTGTACATCGAGCGCCACTCCAATCTGCCCGGCCACGAGGAGTCTCTGAAGGAAGTCCATGCCCTGCTGTGCGCAGCACCCGCCGAGGACAGCTGGATGATGGAGTGACCACCGAGCGTGAGTTCGACATCGTCTTGTATGGGGCCACCGGCTTTTCCGGAAAGCTGACCGCGGAATACCTCGCCCGGTGCGGATCCGCGGCACGCGTGGCCCTGGCCGGCCGGAGCGGTGAACGCCTGCGGGCCGTGCGGCAGGCACTGGGCCGGCAGGCGGCGGCTTGGCCGGTGATCGCCGCCGACGCGGCGCAACCGTCGACGCTGGCCGCGATGGCGTCCCGGACCCGGGTGGTGCTGACGACCGTCGGGCCCTACGCACAATACGGCCTGCCACTGGTGGCCGCCTGCGCCGCGGCCGGAACGGACTACGCCGACCTGACCGGCGAGTTGATGTTCGCCCGCGACGCTATCGACCAATACCACAAGCAGGCCGTCGACACCGGCGCCCGGATCGTGCTGTCGTGCGGATTCGACTCGATCCCTTCGGATCTGAACGCCTACCAGCTGTACCGAACGGCACACCAAGACGGGGCCGGGGAGCTCACCGACACGACCCTGGTGTTGCGCGCTTTCCGGCAAACGGGAGCCTCCGGCGGGACCCTCGCATCGTACTTCGACGCCATGCGCACCGCGTCCGCCGACGCGCACGCGCGCCGACTCGTCGAGGATCCCTACACCTTGACCACCGATCGCGGCGCTGAACCCGAACTTGGTCCGCAGCCCGACTTTGCGTGGCGTCGGGGCCGCGAGATCGCACCCGAGCTGGCCGGCTTTTCGGTGGGAGGGTATTTTCAAGCTCCATACAACGACCGAATTGTCCGACGCAGCAATGCATTACAAGGATGGACGTATGGGCGGCGGTTCCGGTATTCGGAAACGATGAGTCTGGGAAAGTCGTTTGTGGCTCCGGCCGCCGCCAGGGCCGTCACGGGTGCCCTGACGGGCGCCTTTCGGTTGGCGAATCGGCATTCGCACCGATTGCCGCGACGATGGGTGCAGCGGGTCCTGCCGAAGCCGGGCGCCGGTCCCAGTGACGCTTCGCAGCAACGCGGTCACTTCAGGATGCAGACCTACACCACCACCACGACCGGGTCCCGATACCTAGCGACGTACGCGCAGTACTGCGACGCGTACCACGCGACGTCGGTCATGCTCGGCGAGAGCGGCCTCGCGCTCGCACTCGATCGAGATCGCCTTTCCGGGTTGCGGGGGGTGCTCACTCCCGCCGCGGCAATGGGTGACGCACTGCTGGCGCGGCTGCCGGCCGCCGGGGTGACATTGACCACGACCCGGTTGGCCTGACGCCATGGAGCTTCTCGGCGCTGACCCCGTCTTGGCGGTACGCGATTTGGCCCGGGCAGCCCAGTGGTTTCGGTCAGTTCTCGGCTGTACCACGTCAGAACCCGACCCGGGTAACTGGATATTCTGCACCGCGGGGGCGGTCACGTTCAGGCTCGGCCGCTGCCCCGAGGTGGTACCCGCGTCGGAGTTGGGCGATCACAGCTACATCGCATACTTACACGTCGACCGCGTGGACGAGTACCACGCACGAGCCGTGTCAGAGAATGCTGAGGTGATCAAGGCACCGACGACCGAACCATGGGGCAGACGAGAGATGGGCTTGAGATCGCCGGAAGGACACCGCTTTATGTTGTCTGGGCCCGGATAGCCGGCGGTGGTGCCACAGCGATCGCAAGTGCCGCTACGTATTCTGCGCCTCCAGCGTCTCGGCGAGATGGACGCTCAATGCCTGTGCGGTGTTGTGGGTGGCAATGGCCTTCGGGGTAACACGGATACCGATCTCGGCTTCGATGCGGGTCCGCAGCTCCAGATTGCCCAATGAGTCCAATCCGTGTTCGACGAACGGGCGGTCCGGGTCGACGGTGCGACGCAGGATCAGACCGGTCTGCTCGGTGATCAGACGGCGAAGCCGGGTGGGCCATTCGTCCCGCGGTAGCGATCGAAGTTCGGTGCGCAACGTGGTCTCGCCGGCCTGGTGCGGTCCCGCGTGCCGGAAGGCTTCGGCGAACGGACGGCGCGCCACCAACTCGGCCAGCCACGACGACCCGGTCATCGGGACGTAGCCGGTGTAGCCACGGTTATAGCGCAGCAGTTCGGTAAACGCCTGGACGCCTTCGTCGGGGGTGATCATCGTGGTCCGTCCGCCGTCGGCCAGGTGCTTGGCGCGCCCGACCTCGCCCCACGCCCCCCACGCGATAGCCAGCGACGGCAGGCCCTGGCGGCGCCGCCACAACGTGAAGGCATCCACCCAGCTGTTGGCTGCCGCGTAGGCACCCTGTCCCGGCGTGCCCAGTAGTGCTGCCGCGGAGGAGAAACAGCAGAACCAGTCCAGCGGCTGGCCCAGCGTGGCGCGGTGCAGGTTCCAAGCGCCGTAAACCTTTGGCGCCCAGTCACGGTCGATCACGTCGTCGGTGATGTTGGCAAACGTGGCGTCCACGACCACCGCCGCGGCATGCAGTACACCGCGCAACGGAAGCCCGGTGGCCGTGGCCGCGGCCACCACCCGGGCCGCGGTATCGGGCTCGGCCATGTTGCCGGACTCCACGACCACGTCGACCCCGCCGGCCCGGATCTGATCGATGGCCTGGCGCGCCTTGGCAGTTGGATTGGCCCGGGCGGTCAGCACGATCCGGCCGCAGCCCGCCTTGCCCATCTCGGCTGCCAGGAGCAGTCCGAGCCCACCCAGCCCACCGGTGATGATGTAGGCGCCGTCACCGCGGAACACGGTGGCCCGCTCCGGGGGCACCAGCACGGTGCTGTGCCCCTCGCGCGGGACGGACAGGACGAGTTTGCCGTTGTGTTCGGCCGCACCCATCACCCGAATTGCCTTGGCCGCCTGGTCAAGTGGATAGATTGTGTGCTCAAGCGGCGGCAACTCCCCTGCTCCGACGAGCCGGTAGACCGTACGCAGTAGATCCCCTACCTGCCGGGGCTGGCTGGCCGCCATCAGCGCGAGGTCGAGGTAGTGGAACGTGAGGTTGCGGCGGAACGGATATTGACCCAGCCGGGTATCGCCGTAGACGTCGCGTTTTCCGATCTCGACGAACCGTCCACCGATGGCCAGCAGCTCGAAGCCCGCGCGCTGGGCGGCACCGGTGACCGAGTTGAGCACGACGTCGACGCCGTACCCGTCGGTGTCGCGGCGAATCAGGTCGGCGAATTCGGTGCTGCGCGAGTCGTAAACACCCTCGATGCCCATGTCGTGCAGCAGCGCACGCCGCTGCGGGCTGCCCGCAGTGGCAAAGATCTCCGCCCCGACCGACCGGGCTATCGCGATTGCGGCCCGCCCCACGCCGCCGGTGGCCGAGTGAATCAGCACCCGCTCTCCCGGCTTGATCCTGGCCATGTCCTGCAGGCCGTACCAGGCGGTGGCGTACGCGGTCGTGGCCGCGACGGCCTGCGCGGCATCCAGGCCGGGCGGAAGCGTCACGGCAAGTTTGGCGTCGCAGGTGACGAACGTTGCCCAACAACCGTTTTCGGATACGCCACCGACCCGGTCACCGACCTGATGGTCGGTGACATCCGGCCCGACCGCGGTCACCACGCCCGCGAAATCCATACCGAGGCGCGGTTGCCGCCCGTCGACGCTGGGGAATCGGCCCATCGCGATGAGCACGTCGGCGAAGTTGAGGCTGGACGCGGTGACCGCGACCTCGATCTGGCCCGGCCCCGGTGCGGTGCGGTCGAACGCAACCAGTTCCAGACCCTCCAGGTCGCCGGGCGTGCGAATCTCCAGGCGCATACCGTCGAGCTGATGGTTCGCGACGGCGCTCTGCCGATCGCCGGGGCGAAGCGGGGCCGACCGTAGCCGGGCGGCGTACCACTGCGCGCCGCGCCAGGCGGTTTCGTCCTCGTCCGATCCGGCCAGCAGCTGGCGTGCCACCTGCGCGGGATCGGTTTCCTCGTCGATATCGATCTGGGTCGCCCGCAATTCGGCGTCTTCGGCGGAAATCACCCGCATCAGGCCACGCAGGCCCGCCTGGTCCAGGCCGGGCTGGTCATCGGGCAACACGGTCTGGGCGTTGCGGGTCACGACGTACAACCGGGGCGGCTCGCCGGCGCCCTCGTCCAGCGCGCGGGCGATCCGCACCAGACTTCGCACCTGCTCACACCCGCGGGCCGGGGACTGCTCATCGAAGGCGGCAGCCGGTGGCCCGGCCAGCACCACCACGCCTGTGACATCGCCCACCGGCGCGGCGAGCTGTCCAGCGATCTCGCATTGGGCGCCTTCGTTTTTCAGCGCCTCGGCCAGCCGGGCGGCCAGCGGATCGTCGTCGTCGGCCAGCAACAGCCAGCTCCCCGCAGCAGCGCTCCCGCCCGCGGGCAGATCGCGCGGCTCCCACTCGATCGCCAGCAGGCGCTCGGCCAGCACTCGTTGGCGCGCAGCGCTTTCGGAGATGTCGCTGCCCACACGCAGTCCGCGCACGACCAGCAGCACAGTTCCGTTCTCGTCGAACACGTCGAGATCGGCTTCCATCCCGATCTGGTTGGCCTGGGTCACCCGGCTCAGGCAGTAACGAGCGTCCTGCAGCGATCCGTAACTGCGCAGCCGACGGACCCCCAGCGGCAACAGCAGGCTGCCTTCGGCGATATCGCCGCTGTCCGCATGAGCCGCGATCGACTGGAAGCAGGCATCGAGCAGCGCGGGATGCGCACGAAAAGCGTTGTGCTGCAAGCCGCCTTGCTGTAGTCCTGCAACTTCGGCCAGCACTGTGCCGGTCGCTGCGTTGCCGGTGCGCACGGCCGTCAGGCCGGCGAACGCGGGACCGAACCGGACTCCGCGGTTGCCGAACCATTCCCGCAGCGACGTCCCGTCGATCCGGTTCGGATGGGCGGCGAGCAGCGCGGCGACGTCGTGTACAGGTGGTTGGCCCAGCTGGTCGATGGCCTGCAAGGTTGCCGCGGCCCGCCGCGTGTACTCGCCCTCCTCATCGGTTTGCACCTCGAAGGACACCACACCGGGCGACCGGACCGACGCGTCGGCGCTCAGCGCCGTCTCACCAGCGAGCAACAGCATCTGTTCGAACCGGATGTCGCGTACCTCCGACGCGTCGCCCAACGTCGCGCGCGCCGCCGCGAGCGCCATCTCGCAGTAGGCGGCTCCGGGCAGAGCCGCAACCCCGTGCACCTGGTGGTCTGCCAGCCACGGCTGTGCCGTGGTGCCGACTTCGCCCTGCCAGACATGACGCTCGGGCTCTTCGAGCAGCCGCACGTGCGCACCCAACAGGGGATGCACGGAAACGGTTCGGCCACCGGCTGTCTCGGAGTCGCGGCCCGACAACCGCGCATGATGCTCGGCGGCGCCGAGCCAGTGGCGGGTGTGGTGCCAGGGCGCCGACGGCAGGGCCGGGTGCGGTTCGGGCGGGTGCGGGGTCTGGGGCGGATGGCCGGTGTGGCTCGCGTTGAGGTTGGTGTGGAAAGTGAGGGTGTCGTCGGCGTCGCGCTGCAGGGTGCCGACAATCCGGTAGTCCCCGGCGTCAAGGGTGTCGCTGATGGCGTGGGCGAGCAACGGGTGTGGGCTGACCTCGACGAAGGTGGCATGGGCCCCACCGGCTTGGCTGGCAGCGTGAGTGATGGCCTGGCTGAACCGAACCGGGTTGCGCAGGTTGGCCACCCAGTGGTCGGCGTCAAAAGCCGGCGTGTCGTCGCCGGGGCCGGTCGTCGTGCTGATCACCGGGATGGCCGGCGTATCCGGGTCTAAATCGGCTAGCTCGCAACGCAATTCGGCCAGGATCGGCTCGATGATGCGGTGATGGGAGGCCACGTCGACCTCGATGCGCCGGGCCAGCCGGTCGGTGTCGGCCACCACGGCTATCACCGCGTCGACGTGATCGGGCGGGCCGGCGATCACCGTCTGACTGGGCGAGGCGTACACGGCGAGGCTCACCTGCGGGTAATCGGCCAGCAGGGCCTCGATGGCCGCGGCATCGGACTCCACCAACGCCATCGCCCCCTGGCCGGACAGCCGCGACATCAGTCGCGACCGGGTGGAGATCACGCGCAATCCGTCGGCAACACTCAACGCGCCGGCGACCACCGCCGCGGTGACCTCGCCCATCGAATGCCCGATCACCGCGTCCGGCTCGACGCCATAGGAGCGCCACAACGCCGTCAACGCCAGCTGCACACCCACCAGCAGCGGCTGAATCCTCTCGATACCGGTAACCTGCTCGCCGTCGGCCAACACCTGCTGCAGCGAAAACCCAGCGTGTGCAACGAATATCGGCTCCAACTCGGCGACCGCCGCGGCGAACACCGGCTCGTCGGCCAGCAGCTGGCGGCCCATCCCCGCCCACTGCGAGCCCTGCCCGGAATACACGAACACCGTGCCGGGCCGCGACGTTCCCTGGTGTGGGGCCACCACACCATCGGCCGGCGTGCCATCGGCCAGCGCGCGCAATCCGACAATCGCATGCTTGCGATCGCGCGCGCACACGGTGCCGAACACGGGGTGCCGGGACCGGTGGTGATTGAGTGTGTGCGCGACATCGGGCAAGGCCACGTCCGTGCCGTCGCCATCCATCCAGTCCGCCAACGCCGACGCCAGTGAACTCACCCGCTCGGTCGTCTTGCCCGACAGCACCAGTGTGCTCACCGCCGGAACATGTTGGGATGCAATGGGATCCGCCTCAGGAGCCTGTTCGATCACCACGTGGGCATTGGTGCCACCGAAGCCGAAAGACGACACCCCCGCCCGTCGCGGCAGGCCGGTGTCCGGCCAATCAGTAGGTTCGGCAACGACTTTCAGTCGCATCTGGTCGAACGGAATATGCGGGTTCGGAGTCTGGTAGTTCAGGTTCGGCGGGATATGCCCGCGGTGTACCGCCAGTACCGCCTTGATCAGGCCGGCGATTCCGGCCGCGCCCTCCAGGTGACCAATGTTCGATTTGACGGCCCCGATCAGCAGCGGACCATCTTCGGTGCGCCCGCGGCCCAGCACCGTACCCAGTGCACGCGCCTCGATGGGATCGCCTAAAAGCGTTCCGGTTCCATGGGTCTCGACGTAATCGACCTGATGCGGCGCGACGCCGGCGTTGGCACACGCCGCGCGTAGCACCGCCATCTGCGCAGCCGGGTTCGGTGCCATCAGCCCATTCGATCGGCCATCCTGATTGACGGCCGATCCACGCAGCACCGCCAGCACCCGATCACCGTCGCGCACAGCGTCGCTGAGTCGCTTGAGTATCACCGCGCCGCACCCTTCGCCGCGGACGAATCCATTCGCATCGGCGTCGAAGGATTTACACTGCCCGGTCGGCGACAACGCTTCGGCCCCGTCGAAGCTACGGAAGATGGCCGGCGACAACAGCAGGTTCACTCCCGCGGCGATGGCCAGGTCGCAATCCCCGGTGCGCAGGCTCTGGCATCCCAGGTGCACGGCCACCAGCGAAGACGAGCAGGCCGTGTCCACCGACACCGAGGGGCCGCGAAGATCCAGAAAATACGACAGCCGGTTGGCGATGATGCTCAGCGCACCGCCGATGTTGCTCCACGCGTCGACCCGAGACAGATCCGTTCCGGCCAGGTACCCGTAGTCGGTCGCACACGCGCCGGCGAACACCCCAGTCTGGGAACGACGCAGTGATTCCGCGGGAATCCCGGCATGCTCCAACGCTTCCCAGGCTACTTCCAGCAATAGCCGCTGCTGCGGGTCCATCGCGGTCGCTTCCCGCGGGGAGATCTCGAAGAACTCGGCGTCGAAACCTTCGACGCCGCTCAACACCGAAGCCCACCGAGTGGTTCCGGCCAACAGCTTCGTGATCTCCGGCGAGCCGTCGTCGAACGCCAGCCATCGGTCCGCGGGCACCTCGGTTACCGACGAACGCCCCTCACACAGGAACCGCCAGTACGCATCCGGTCCTGAAATGTCACCGGGAAAACGGCATCCCACTCCGATCACGGCAATCGGCTCGTCGGCCCAACCCCGATTCGATTCGGCTGGCGCCTCGGACTCCGACTCGGGCGTGGTCAGAAACCGCACCAATTCGTTGATCGTGGGGTGCTGCCAGAAATCCAACGGCGAGACCGACCGGCCGACCAATGTCGCCAACTCGCCCGAGAGCACGACCGCGTCGCGCGAACCCACTCCCAAGTCGTTGAACGCCACATCGAGGCCGACATCTCCACGATCACAACCGATCTCGCTGACGAGATAGTCGATCAACCAGCGCTCGAGCCCCCCGGCCGCATCAGGACCGGCCGACGTCACGCCGAGACGTCCAGACGTTCAAACTCCTCGAGCCGGTAGGACTCGACGCACGTCGACCGGCGCACCTTGCCGCTTGTCGTCAGTGGAAGCGAACCCGGCGCCACCAGCACGAGATCGGCGATACGCACACCGTGCGCGCTCGAAATCGCCGCGGCGACATCGCGCCTGATCGAACGGAGCTTCTGTTGAGCGTCCTCGTCGGAGCCGGCCTTGTTCTTGACCTCGGCGATGGCGACAAGCTGCTCGCTGGTGTCGTTGGCAACCGAAATCGCCGCCACCCGGCCCTTGGTGATCTGCCCGATCGTCGATTCGATGTCGTCGGGGTAGTGATTACGGCCGTCCACGATGAGCAGATCCTTCAGCCGGCCCATGATGAACAGTTCGCCGTCGGAGATGAACCCCAGGTCGCCGGTCCGCAGCCAGGGCCCCTCCGGGGTTCCCGCGCTGGGGTGGGCGATCCGGGCACCGAACGTGCGCTTGGTCCGCTCCGGATTGCGCCAGTACCCGTTGCCGACGTTGCGACCGTGCGCCCAGATCTCTCCGATGACACCGGGCGCCGTCTCGGTCTTGGTGTCGGGGTTGACGATTCGCACCAACGGTGACTTCATGGCGCCGTAGCTGATCAGGTCGCTGCCGCCCTGCGCCTCGGTGCACGGCGTGGCCTGACCGCCCGACAGCTGCTCGTACTGAAAGCGCACGGATTTGGGCGCCTGTCCCGTCTTCGCACTGGCGACGTACAGCGTCGCCTCGGCCAGGCCATAGGAGGGCCGGATGGCTGTCTCAGGGAGGCCATACCGGGAGAACCGCTCCATGAAGCGCGTGATCGATGCCGGCTGCACCCGTTCACTGCCATTGGCCAGACCCACCACGCCGCTCAGGTCGAGCCCGGCCATGTCGTCGTCCGAAATCCGGCGCACCGCCAGATCGAAAGCGAAGTTCGGTCCGCCGGAGAACGGCCGGGGGTTGCTCGCCAGCAGCCGCATCCAGCGGGCCGGCTCGATCAGGAACGCGATCGGACTGGTCAGCACCGCGGGCAGGCCCCACACGATGGGGTAACAGATCCCCTGGATGAGCCCCATGTCGTGGTAGAAGGGCAGCCACGACACCAGCGTTTCCGGCGGTCCGGAAACGTCGAACAGGCCCGACTCGAGCTGCTGGCAATTCGTCACCACGTTCTCGTGGGTGATCACGACACCGGCGGGCTGGCCCGTCGACCCCGACGTGTACTGCAGATACGCTTCCTTCGGATGCTCGTATTCCGCCGTCAATTCCCCGGCGGAGTAATAGTCGAGTGAGTCAATTTCAAGGACCGTCGGCGCGGCCGATCCGCCGTGCGACTCCGCATATTTGACGACCCCATCAACCGCGGCGGACGTCGTGATAATGGCGGCGGGAGTGCAATCCTGCAGCGCCGACGAAATGCGGCTGTCGTGGGCGCCGAATTGCGGGACCGACAGCGGAACCGCGATAAAGCCCGCCTCCAACGCCCCGAGAAAACCGACGACGTAGTCGAGGCTCTGCGGAGCCAATATCGCCACTCGATCGCCGGTCGTCCCGCAGCGCCGCAGCTCCGCGGCAACGGTCAATGCGCGTCGCTGCAGCTGGGACCAGGTCAGGCTCTCTGCGAAGCCGTTCGGATCGACGTCGTAGTCGATGAAGGTGAATGCGGTGTCATTGGGTTGCCGGCGCGCATTTTCGCTCAGCACCGCGGGGATGGAGGACTCGATAACGGACATAACGCTACCCTTCTGATTCTTCAAAATATCGGTGCGCATCACGTCCCCCACGAGATGCCGCGGCCTGGTTTTTCGCGGCACCACCCCATGCCACTAACCGATACGAACTTCTATCTGTGCAGCACCACCCTGGATGAGAAGACTTCAAAGGTGAGGCGGGTGTCCACCATGGACGCGCTTAGCTGACATGAGCGAGCGCCCGCGGTCATCACCACCTCCACGCGAGGAACCTACCCGTTCTCTCGCGGCGACGTTGGCGAATCGGCGATATCGTTGACCAGCCAATATCGCCGGGCGATCGGCACGCTGGTCCCACAAATAGCCGCTGCACGGCGTCGGCGCATCCGCGATCATCGACACCGAGGAGAGGAAGCGGCCCATGACAGGCAAGGCGCTAGCAGCAATCGAGCATGCCCTGGCGCTGGCCGGGTCCATGACCTGGGAAATCTTGTGGGCGCTGATTCTCGGCTTCGTGCTGTCGGCGGTGGTGCAGGCGGTGGTGCGACGCTCGACGATCGTGGCGCTGATGGGCGACGATCGTCCGCGCACCCTGGCGATCGCGGCCGGTCTGGGGGCGGCATCGTCGTCGTGCTCGTATGCGGCGGTCGCCCTGGCCCGGTCGTTGTTCCGCAAGGGTGCGCATTTCACCGCGGCCATGGCGTTCGAGATCGGTTCCACCAACCTGGTCGTCGAGTTGGGCATCATCCTGGCGCTGCTGATGGGCTGGCAGTTCACCGCCGCCGAGTTCGTCGGCGGCCCGCTGATGATCATCATTCTGGCAGTCCTGTTCCGGCTGTTCGTCCGGTCCCGCCTCGTCGACGCCGCGCGCGTGCAGGCCGAGCGCGGCATCGCCGGATCGATGGAAGGACACGCCGCCATGGACATGTCCATCAAGAGGGACGGCTCATTTGCCCAGCGCCTGTTTTCCGCAGAAGGCTTCACGTCGGTGTCGCACGTGTTCGTGATGGAATGGCTGGCGATCCTGCGGGACCTGGTGCTGGGTCTGTTGATCGCCGGCGCCATCGCGGCGTGGGTGCCCGAAACCTTCTGGCGAGGTTTCTTCTTGGCTGACGACCCCGGCTGGGCCGCGGTGTGGGGCCCGATCGTCGGACCGGTCGTGGCGATGGTGTCTTTCGTGTGCTCAATCGGCAACGTGCCGTTGGCCGCCGTGCTGTGGAACGGCGGCATCAGCTTCGGCGGCGTCATCGCCTTCATCTACGCCGACCTGTTGATCCTGCCGATCTTGAACATCTACCGGAAGTACTACGGCACCGCAATGATGCTGACCTTGCTCGGCACCTTCTACGCCTCGATGGTCGGGGCCGGGTATCTCGTCGAATTGCTTTTCAGCACAACGCATCTCATTCCCGCCGAGCGCAATGCCACGGTGATGGAAGCGTCGATCTCGTGGAACTACACCAGCTGGCTCAACATCGTCTTCCTCGTCGTCGCGGCGGTGCTGATCGTCCGGTTCGTCACGTCCGGAGGAATGCCGATGGTACGGATGATGGGCGGCTCCCCGGAGGCGGCCGAAGGTCACCATCACTGACGCGCCAGTGCCGCCGTCCATTGCTCGGTGCTGACCATGTCGCGCCAATCCACGCCAACGGAATCCAGAGCGTCCTCGATGCAGGCCCATACCGACTCCAGGGGCGATGCGCCTGGGGCGGCGGCCGCAATTCGATTCTCCACGGCCAGGTTTGGCGGATTGGGCGCATCGCTGAACGGAGCGAGTTCGTTGATGGCGTCGATGACGAGACGTCGCCGGTGCGCGTACGGCGATGCAATCAGCTCCTCGGGCATGATCGGGCGGCCGAAGATGTAGTCCTGCGCGGCCTGGCGATACGGCACCTCGAGCTTGTGGTTCACCGGCTCCTCGGGCAAACCCCCGGCGAAGTACACCGGCACGATCGGCAGTGACATCTCGATCGCCATGTCCAGCAGGGTGGAAGTCAGCCGCTCGACGCGCTGACCGGAGTGGACCTGGCGAGTCCCGTCGGCGTGCACCATCGTCGACACGGCGCGGGCGTCGATGTCGCGCTTGATTTCCTCGACCAGGTGCAGGAACTGGTGGGGGTTTTGCTGATCGAAATACCGGATGGTGCAAAGCTGTCTGCCCGCCACCGCGTCGAGCAGCCGCAACAGCTCACCGATCCAACGGTTTTCGTGTTTGGCATGCGCGATCGGCACCACCTGCGTGCCGGTCAGCCATGACGCGATGGTGGTGCCCAACAGCGATTCGATCTGCACCTGGTGGTTGCCCAGCAGGAGAACCGGGCGACCCTGAATCGCCGCCATCGCCGGTGGGTCCGCGACGATGACATGCCGGACATAGCGCGACAGCAGGGCCCCGTGGAGCACATCTGCGAAACCGTCCCGCTGCATCCCGAGCGTGGCGGCCCACCAGTCGCGCACCGGTCGCCAATCCGTCTGCAACGACGCGCTGGCGCGACACAGCCGCTGGCGCGGCTGCTCGATCTCGATCCGGATGCGCTCCAGCGGCAGCGCCGGGCAGCTCACCTGGCCCCCGGCAACCAGAACCCGCGAGGGGTGGATTGCGTTGTGGGCGGCATCGGCGACCGCTTCTTTGGCCGCGATATCGACGAGCAGCGAATCCCCTTGGCTGTCGGTGCAATACACCGCGTTCAGGGTGCCCTTGAACCAATCCAGCGTTGCCGCGCGGACCGAATCGAGCGTGACCACGCCCTCGTCGAGCCGCTCGCTCAGCGACATTGCGGGCACCGCCCGGCGTTCGGCCAGGAACGCGCGGCGCTGCACGCCCCCGGCCTGGGCAAGCGGTCCCTTGGACAACAGGATTTCGACGAGCCGAATGTAGGCCCACGGCTTGCCCCCGGCGCTCAACCACAGATCGATGACCGGCAAGCGGCGATCGTCGTCATCGAAACCGACGAAACGGGCTTCCACCGCCACGGTGCCCTCGGTGGGAGCGTCATCGTAAAACCGCGCCCAGACGACCCGGCTCGGAAATGCGACGGTCGGGTCCGCCGCGTCCGCATACGACTCGACCGCACAACTGTCCGTGGTCCATACGCTCATCGCGGCGTGGGGAACGATGTGCAGCGCACCGTCGAGGAGTCCCGGCTGTTGCAGACCCGCCGGAACCTTGCACAGTTCGACCGCAAGCGTCCCGGACGACCCATTGCGTCCTATCCGGGCGCCGTCGGTCAGCGTGGCGAATGCGGGTCCGTGGAACACCGCACTGGTGGCGTACGGGGTGGCGAAGGGCACCGCCCCGGTCAGCTCGGCCGGCGTTGCCGGTCCGCCGGTGTACCGCTGCGCGGTGACGATGGTGGCGTGGGCGTGAGTTTCCCAGCGCGACAACGCCGCTTTCGGGGCGTCTCGCCACACCTCGAGCCGGCCCTCGAAACGTCCGGGTCCGACGGGCACGACGATCGCCCGCAGCCGCTTGGGTGAATCGACGACGATCCAGCGCACCACCCGCAAGTCGGTGACCTCGACCACTTTGGCCGTGCCCGCGGCGCGGCTGACCGCCTGCGCCAACAGATCCAGCACCGACATCATCGGCAGCGACGGAATGACATACGTCGGGCAGTGGTCGGCGATCCAGCTGTCGATGGCGGGATCGATAGTCGTCTCCACCGTCGTGGCCTGCGCCGTCCCAGCCGGTGCTGCCGTCGCCGTGGTGGGTGAGGCGGGTGATGTCGTCGTCGACGAGCCGAGCTGCGTTTCCGATTGTCCTTGCGGCACATGGCGTGTGATGCGCATGCCGAGGTTGGTCGCGGTGTAGATCCGTTTGCCGTCCACCCACAGCGAGGCGTCGGCGACGGCCAGAATGCCCGGAACATCACCCTCGTCACGGGCGATGCGAGTGATCTCGAGCTCGGAGGAGATCTGTTTGTTCGTCGGTACGATCTGTCCGCGATACCGCCAGGTGATCGCATCGCCCAGCGCCACCGGCTCGAAACGTGCCGAGGGTCCCGCCTCTTTGCCCAGCCCGTGGTCGAGCATCGCGAATTGCAGGAGTTGCAGCATCATTTCGATGCCCAACGACCCAGGCTGCACGGGATCCTGATAGAAGTGGGCCTTGAAATACCACTCCGCCGGGTCGACGTCCTTGACGGCGCGCCACCGTCCGAGGCCGGCCTCGCCGTCGGTCAGCCATCGTCCCGTCACGCGGTCGATCATCAACAGCATCGGATCGGCCAATCGCGCTCCGGGGCCGAAGAATTCGTGCGGACGCGCGCGAAGGTCGATGACCGACGTGTCGCATGGGCGCTGCGCGATGGCGCGCTGCTCGTCGGTAACCGGGAGCCCCACCTGCTGTTGCAACGCTTCGCGGCCGAAGTATCCGAACACCGTGTCGAAGGTGTAGATGGGCCCTTGGTCGGCGTGAATCTCGCCGTCGAAGGTCACGATGATGGTTCCGCCCGCCTGGGCGATGCTCTTCAAACAGACCTTGGTCCGCAGGGTTCCGGTCGACGGTGTGACCTCGCGGTGCTGCCTGCCGGTGCCATCGAGGTTGCGGAAGTAAAGATCCTTCTCGCTGTTCAGCGGGCAGCCGACGTAGCTGGCCAGCCAGCCGCAGGGCTGCAGGGCGACCTCCATCAGCACCGCGTTGGGCATCGTCGGCGTCCCGTTCACCGCGAAATACCAGGCATCGCTGGGGACTTCGTATTCGACGACGACTTCGGCGCCGGCCTTTACGACGCCAATCTCGCCGACCAGCTCGGTGACCCGGGACATGAAGTGGTAGGGCGGTCCAGGCAGTCTGGCGACCTTGCGATGAGAATCGAACTTTTCGAAGAGCGGGCCGAACGCCAGGGAAGGCTTGGCGATAGCGCTTGCCAGCATCGCTTGGTAGTCGAACCGGAAGCCGTCGACTTCGGCGACGGGTTTGGGTTCGACGTATCCGACCAGTTCCTTGGCGCCCAGATCCATCGGCCAGCCGGGCGACAGTTTCAAACCCATCCGACGGCAGTGAAACGCCGGCAACCCGTCGACGGTGCAGAGCAGGTCGGCGAACAGCGTCGGCTCCGGCCCGGCGAGCACCTCTCGCACGAACACCTCGTAGACCAGTTCGCGCGATTGCGGCGTGACCTGCCCGCGGCACGACAACTTGTAGGTCTCGAAAGGTACGGGTTCAAAACGCCAGCCGTCGCACTCCAGCGTCATCCCCAGCGCAGTCATGTAGATCGCCATGGCCTGCATGGTCGCTTCGAACATGAGCGTGCCGGGCATGCACGGGTCGTTCTTGAAGTGTCCTGCGAAATACCACTTTTCGGGGTCGACATGCGCGACCGCCCGCAGGTAGCCGCGCCCCCACGGACCGCCGGACAGATCCAGCTGGGTGACCTCGTCGACGAACAGCATGTCGCCGCCGCCGATGCTGGGCGTGCGAGTGTGGCTGGCCGCGCGTTCGAAGCCGGGGCCAAATGTGCGCCAGATCTCGCCGCCCGACATTGCCTCCAGGTCGGCGCGGGACAGCGAGGTCCGCGAGGTCTGCGACGGCGTCGGATCCATCGGACCGTCGACGGTCTCGTCATCGGGACGCCAGAGTATCCCGCCGGAGGAGGCCAGCTCCTCGTCGGAGAAGAATCCGGCCTGGCCGTTGCGCATCGACATGCGCTCGACACCGTCGATCGTGCAGTCGTAATGGAAGAAGAAGATGCGGATGTCGCCTTGACGGGCGTGGCCGTCGACGTGAATGTCGAATCGTAGGGTGTCGCCAATTTCGGGTAGTCCGCCCAGGTAGGTCACCTCACAGCCCAGCAGGCGGTACACCCGATCACCCTTGTTGGCGAAATCGGCGCCCATCCATGAGATGAGCATCAGGTCGGCCTGCCCGGCCTCGATCATCACACCCGCGGGCATCCTGCCTTGATGCAGATACCACGCATCGGAGGTGACATCGGTTTCGGTCCACAGGGTTCCGGTGCCGTTGCGGCCCGGCTCGGCGTCGATGCCCAGGAGGCGATCCGCCAGCAGCAGCGGCGGTTCCGGCATCCGGACCTGACGAAGGTAGTTGTCTTGCACCGTGAACGCCTGGCCATAGATGTCGGAGATCTTCCCCGACGCGTGCACCCGCAGGCCGTCCCTGTCGAGCGCGAGGCCAACCGGCGCGCGCTTGGATGTAGGCGCCGGAACGTGCTTGTCCTCGGGCCGAACCGGCTGAACCGCTCTGCAGGCACCAGCAAGGGGGACCTTGTCGATGTCTCTGGGCGCCAACGGCTTCCAGACCGGGCCGCCGTTGCGCGCAGTGGATCTGGAATCGTTGTGCCCAGAGCCGTTGCGGACGGTGTCCCCAGTAGCGGCCGGGTGCGTGTCGCGGTCGTAGACAACTGTCAGCGGCTCTGGTGGCGTCCGCGCGGTCAGCGCCGCGCCGAGCGGCGCCCGCACCAATGCCTCCTCGGCCTTGGGCAGAACCGGGGGAACCGGGAGGTGTGTTGCCATGCGCTGCTCCCCTTTACTAGTGATAAAGCGTGAATCCTGTTCGACGTCAACAACATTCTCCGGTAGCAGGACATCGGGAAGATGACCGGGGAATCGCAGCCACGTCGACTTTCCCGACCCGGATCCCGTCTCGGTCCGGTGGGCGTCGAGCGCGCTGGCGTCCCGCTGGTCCACCGGCGGTGCCACCAGCACGATCTGCTGTTCCTGGCCGGCCAGCGCGTCGAGGGCGATGACGACTTCTCGCCGCTGCGATGACCACTGCGTCCCGTCGGGACGTACGCCGAGAAAGCCGTAGAGCACACCGGCTGCGACGTGCAAAAGTCCGGATGCGGCGTGGGCATGCCCGAGTAGGGGCGCGAGGTCCATTGCGCCGGGCGCGGTGCCCAACCGCAGGCAATCGCCGCTCGGTCGCCGGCCCGCGGGCACAGTGGCAAGGACGGTGTCGTCGTCACGGCGTGCGTCGTCTGCGCGTTTGAGTACCAGCACGACGGCGGCGTCACCGGATATCTGCTCACCGGATCCCAACAGCTCCCGGGCCGCCGCTTCGTGCACGGGTTCGCAGCTGAGGTCCACCGCCCCCACCACTGCCGCGTCGATCTCGCCGGCCCGCAATGCGCGGGCAGCCATCTCCAGTGCCGTGGTGCCGGAAAGCTCCTCGCGGGATACTGTGAAACTCGGTCCGCGAAGATCGAATTGGCTGTTCAGCCGGTTGGCCACAATGTTGGGCATCGCGCCGACCACCCCAGCGGCGGTCCATCCTTGCACCACCGCGTCGCGCGCCGTCGCCAGCAGATCCGGGTCGTCGATCTCCCCGGCGAGCCGCCAACGCACCCCGAGTCGTGTCACCTCGGCGTCGCAGCCCATCCCGACGATAACACTGGTGGTGTCCGGCGGGAGATCTTTGATCAGACCACCGACATTCATCGCCGCACCAAGAAGGGCGATCTGCTGGGGCAGGGTCTGCTTGAGATCGGTTGGAGGGAAACGCGTCTGAGTAAGATCGAGGCACACCTCGGACATCCGCGCCCGTAGGGCACCGCTGTCATCGCGGTGGGGAATCGGCTGGTTCTTCACCAGATGATCAGCTACCGAAAGGGTTTCGTGTCCATCGCCCACCAGCAGTCCCAGCCCGACGATCGCGATGTCAGCGTCGGCTCCGGTCACGGTCACCGGCCATTGCGGACGGGCGAGGTGTTTGTTGACAGGTTCGACCCATTCTTCGAGTAACAGATGGGCATTGTTGCCGCCGAAGCCGAAGTTGTTGATCGCGGCGCGGCGTGGCCCGACACAATGCCAGGTTTCGGCTTCGGTGAGCAGTCGGAACGGGGAGTCGGCGATAAACGGCAGCGGATCGTCCGCGTGCAGCGTCGGGGGTCGTAGTCGCGCCCGCATCGCCGCGAGCACCTTGATGGCTCCAGCGGCGCCGGATGCCGTGATGGAGTGGCCGAGATTGGACTTCAGCGATCCGATTGGCACGTTTGCCATTCCGTCGAAAATACTTGCCATGCTCATCAATTCGGTCAGATCGCCCCGCGCGGTTCCGGTGGCATGGCACTCGATCAGGGAGATGTCCTGCGGCTCAAGCTCGGCCATCTCGTAGGCGAGCCGCATCGCACGTTCTTGCCCCTCCTGCGAGGGCACCAGCAGACCGCGTCCGCGGCCGTCGTTGCTCAGGCCGACCGCCCTGATGACGCCCAATATGGTGTCACCGTCGGCGATCGCGTCCTCAAGTCTGCGCAGCACCAGAATCGCCGCGCCTTCGGCCGGCACCAATCCGTCGGCGTCTTGATGGAACGGGCGCGACCTGCCGGACCGGCTCAGCGCCTGCAGTGCGCTGAAGCCGACGTGTAATAGCAGATCGCTGGCCCCGTTGACGCCGCCGGCCAGCATCACATCCGCGGTACGGTCGTGCAGCCGGTCGCAGGCGAGCTTGATGGCGTACAACGATGAAGCGCACGCGGCGTCGAGAGCGGCGGCACCCCCGGTGAGGCCGAGCGCGTTCGCGATGAGATGAGCAGGCAGGCCGGACATGAACCGGTTACGCCAATCGATCCTGTGTGCTGTTCCGCGCCAGACCTTTTCGGCCAGGTCCGTCATCGTCTTGGTCGGATAGCTCAAGTTTCCGAGGACCACCCCGGCCGAGCCCGGAACTTCGCCGGCACGCCAGCCCGCGCCCGCAATGGCCTGCCGGGCCGCCTCGATGGCCCATAGGTACAGCGGATCGAGACCGTCGAGCGTTGCGGCGTCGGGGAGAAGGTCCCGAGGCGCGAAAGCCTGATCGAAGCCACGCACATATCCACCTCGGTCCGACCAGGTGTGGTCCAGGAAGGCGGAGTTCTTCGGGTCGCGCAGGATGTGCTCCGCCGATACGCCCCAGTAGCCGGGCGGCGCCGAGCCGAGCGCGTCGCGGCCCGCACGCACCGTGTCCCACAACCCGTCGGGACTGAGGCCGCCGGGCAGAACGCAGCCCTGGCCGACGATCGCGATGGGTTCAAATTTCAAGACGACTCCGCGGCTTTCGGTTGAGATCAGCTGCCGTAGGGGTACATCTCAAGCCGCTTGATGCTGGCAACCACGTGATTGTCCGCGTCAACGAGGTCCAGGTCGCAGACGGTCCGGCTGTTCTTCGCCGCGCCATTGGAGAGCACGCAGCGCAGCCCATCGCCGAGCGCACCGGCCCGGTAGCGCACGATCTCGCCCACCCGCAGCGGCAGCACCTTGGCCCCGAGCTGTTCAAAGCTCCACACCAGTGCCGCTTGCAGGCAGCCGTCGAGCGCGGCCGGATCGGTCGCCCAGCCTTCCCCCGCCCAACCCGCCACCGTGAGCCCGTACAAAGGGGCCGTGGCGGACGACGTCTGGCAGTCGACCCCCTCGAGGACCTGGAAGGCGGGACCGTGGAATAGCGCACCGTTGGTATAGCAGGTATCGCGGTTGAGCTGTTTACCGCCGGGCGGCGCGCTGGCCAGTGTCGGCACCGCCGTTGAGCTCCTGCCCATTTCGACCGTCGCGCAATAGTAGGTGTTCGATCCGGAAGCATCGGACAACGTGCACGCCAGCCGATGTGGGTGACCATCGATCGACGCGCAACGCACCAGCAGTGCGTCCCCGCGTCGGTCGAACTCCGACAGAGTCACGCCGCGCAGCACCCGCAGGTCGACGACGCGATCCACACGCTGGCCGGGACGGCATGCCTGCGCCATCCGCACGAACCATTCCAGCGCCTGCACGATGGGCAGGACCACGTTGCCCTGGATGCGGTGGTCGGCCAGATACGGTTGGCGGGCGGCATGGGCCACCACCCGTGCCACCCGGCCCTCGGTGGACACCGGATGGGTTGGCACACCTGCCAATACGCCGTCTCCGAGGATCACCTCCGGGCTAGCCGTCTGCGCGTCCAGCACGTCGGAGACGAATGCTTGGGCGCCGTCGGCAAGCGGGATCAAAGAGATTCCCCGCGACTCGAACATCGCCTTGAGACCGGGCGTCACCATACCGGAATCCCAAGGGCCCCAGCCTAATGCGCGAACAAGGCAGCCGGGACCGCGACGGGACTGTTCGGCCAGGGCAACCTTGTTGAGGATCTCGTTGGCCATGGCGTAATCGCTTTGGCCGACGTTGCCGCTGCGCGCTGCCACCGACGAGAACAGGCAGACCAGCTTCAGCGCGTCACCGGCTGTCGCATCGAGCAGGGCACACAGACCGCCGACCTTTGTCTCGAAGACACGGTCGTATCCGTCCAGGGTCTTCTTGTGCAAAGGCGCGTCGGCCAATACACCGGCGCCATGGACCAACCCGGTGATGGGCCCGAAGTCGGCGCGCACGCTGTCGAGCAGCGCACCGAGTTGAGACGCATCGCGCACATCGGCCGTGGCGTAGCGCACCCGCGAGCCGGCGGCGGACAGGGCAGCAAGCGTGGCGCGTACCTCGCGATCGGCCAGGATGCGCTGCACCTGTTGTTCGAGCTGTTTGGGGGTGAGCTTAAGTCCTTGTGCCGCAGCGCCAGCCAGCAATGCTCGCTTGAGTTCGGCGTCGGCTGTCAGTCCCCGTGCGGCGGCTGGTTCGTCGCCGAGTTCGGTGCGCCCGATCAGCACGAAGCTGGCCCGTGTCCGTTCCGCCAGGGCGATCACCGACGCGGCGGTCACACCGCGGCCGCCACCCGACACGACAATGACGTCCCGCTGGTCGATGCGACGGGTGTGGGTGGCCACCGGCGCCGCGTCGACGACCACCGTCACTCGTCCGTGCGGGCTGCCCAGACCGACTTCCAATTCGGCTCCGCCCGCTAATATCTCGTGCGCGATGTGCTCGGCGATGGCGGTCGGGGCAAGCTGTGCGGCCGCGATGTCGATGGCCTTGACTTCTGCCATGGGCCATTCCTGCGCGGCTGTCTTGGCCAGGGCGCCGATGCCACCGGCCCATGCGCGCGAGCCGGGCTCGGTGAGCAGACCGAAGGTGCCGCCGGTGTCCTGAACAGTGACGAAGACGCCGCCGTGTTCTTCATATCGCGCAGCGACGCGTTGTGCATCGGCGAAGACCGCGCGGTTGAGGGCCAGCATGTCTTCCCGGTCGGTTGTCTGCTGCAGTCCGCCGAGGTGGATCACGGCCTCGGCGTTGGCGCTCGGCTGGGTCACGGTGGTGGCGCTGATCCCGTGGGTGCGAAGGAGTGCGGCCAGGGCCTCACCGACGCCCGGTGCGGCGGCAACAATCTCCACGTTGGCAGCGCGGTAGAGGCCCGGCATCGCCATCCCGCTTGCCGGAGCAGCGATTGCGCGCACCGCGTGGCGCGCAATCGCTACTCCGGCTAACTCAAAAGGGAGGCGGTCACCCGCCATGGCGCCGTTGGGGAGGGCAGGGACCGGCGGTGGGGCATGCATCGGTGGGGCGCCAGTATGGGCGACGGGGGCCAGCAGCGACTGCAGATAATCGACAATCTCCTGCAACGTCCCCAACGACGCCATCGCCGCAGTCTCCACCTCAGGCAACCCCGGAACCCGCTCCTGCACCCCCGACAAAATCTCCACCCG
>NZ_JBCHKV010000027.1:0-47513 GCF_039023525.1 Mycobacterium sp. 050272
CCTCGATGTCCTCAGCAAATCGCGGCTCACCACCAATACCCCCACAGAACAGGAGGCCACCCCGGCGGCACTGACCGCTTAAATGAAAGCTCGAAGAATCACACGACGACGTCGTACACCACGTCCGTGGACTTGACCCAGCATTGATCCTCCATAGTCATCGCCTTGGCGAGTCTGTCGGCATTACGCGTCGCGGGATACGGTCGACGCACCCAAGGTCCGGTCGGTTCGGCAGCTAGGTTTGGTTTGTGTCGTGGGGCCACCGCGATTTGTCGACTGCTCTACGGTCCGTCGGCCGCCGGCTGGTGGCAAGCTCATGTGGGCCGCTCCGTTGCGCGTGGCCCACGGAAAGGACGACTATTTGTCACTGTGACGCTTCTCGGCTGGACCAGACCACACTGCCGAGTGCCCCACGGCCCGCGCCTGGAAACGCTATCTGGGGATCAGCGGTCTCGGCGATCCCGACGAGTACCGGAACGACCCGGTCCCATACTCATGGCAAACCGGTGGTCCCATCACCCTGGCAGGCAACAGCGAGCCGCTGTCGTCGTGCCACGAGCGTTTGGCCGTGATGACAGGCTATTGTTCGTCGGCCATGCCGAGACTGGGGGAGCTGAACGACGACTCTTGGGTCCTTGTCAAGTCGACACAATCAGACATAACATTATATATTATACTATTAATCTATTTTCGTTGGTTCAGGCGGTCCCAGCCTAGCGTGTTGAGCAGAAAGCGTGTCACACTTGCTCGATCCTGAAGATGCCAGCCCAAGAAGGCATGCCGATCCCGTGCTATTCGGTCCCGGCCGGGGCGGTAGCACCAACTACCAAAGCCTCAAAGAACTGGCCTCGGACTACATTCGCGAAGGTGTCGTATCCGGTCGCTTAGGGCCAGGGGGCAAAGTCGATCAAGATCAGATTGCTGACGAGCTCGGGACTAGTAGGCTGCCTGTCAGAGAGGCGCTCATCGACCTCACAGCGACGGGCTTCGTTGAATCGATTCCCCGCCGCGGTGCGTTCGTCGCCAGGCTCACGGTCCCTGACATCGAAGATCATTTCGAAGTAATCAGCCTGCTCTTCAGGCTCACCGCACGACGGGCAGCCAAGCACATCACCGACGAGCAGCTACGCACCCTGCATAAGCTGCACACAGATATCACCACCACGCAGGATCTGCCGACGCGGCTGGCATTGAGTTACGAGTTTTACCGACTCATCAACCACATGGGAGCTTCTGACCGGTTGCTCCTGACGCTTCGGTTCTTGGCTTTTGCGCTGCCGAACGACTTTTACTTCAGCAGTGCCCGCTGGCCGGCGACGGAAACAGTGTACCGAGAGCGTGTCCTTGCTGCATTGGAGGGCCACGATGGCGAAGCCGCGGAGAGGGCGACTGAGGAGCACCTGCGCACCTGTGCCAAAGTGACGATCGACGCGCTGCGAGCGCGCGACTACTGGTCCGAGTCGGGCGATGCCCAGGTCGCCGATGGTGACTAGGAGCGAGCAGAGGGACTTGACGGCTGGTGACCCGCTGGCCGAAATCAACCCCGTTGCGTACACCCAACTGCCAACCGATTCTGGGGAGGAGAAGCTGTTCCTGCTGGGGATGATCGGAGTCCGCGCGGACGGCGCAAAGAGCTGGTCATGCCCGGCGCGTCGGGCCACTTACACCGAATTCCGGGTTACTCCCCGGATGGAGTCAAGCATTTCGTGTAGGAGGGGTGCGTCGTCATGATGCGCATAGGCGTTGAGCCAATCGGCGAGCCTGGTTAGGAGCTCGAGGGATACGGGCACGCTCGCGTGGTCGATCGTTCTGAGCAGCGCGCCAATCGCGGCATAGGAATAGCCTGCGCCAATGGCGGTGTACACCTCAGTGCGATCACCGTCAGGGATGAGGAGGCAAGCTATCTCGGCTAGTTCCCACGCCAGGTCGGTTTCGGCCCAGTCGTCCACCTCTCCATTGTCGCGCATGTTCGTCAGTCGTGTTCCTCAGTTGGTAACAGATCTTTGATGAGTTGCTTTGAGCGCTACGGTATCTCAGTGCCGAGGAGTAGCGTTCGACGATTGCCCCCACCTCGGCCGGCGATGTGATCTTGAGATGGCCCAGCAGGAATCGGAGGTCGTCGCCGTCGCGGGCCGCGCGGGCCGCGCGGGCCGCGCGGACTTTCATTGCAAGAAGATGCTGGGGTGGTGTGGCAGCGACTTGGAGATGGGTGGTCGAAGACGATGTTGCCGTGTCTTTGGGTCCTGCAGACGTAGCCGGCAGCTTGGTTGTTGAGCCAGGTGGACGACCAGCCGTGTTCAGCGGCAACCTCGCGGATGGCCTGGTCATAGAGCCATCAGCCGAAAACAGTTCGTGAACGCGGTCGCGATCGCTCTTGTCACCTTCATCCTGGCCGGTGTGAACCTCGTTATCGGCGAGCTTGCCCCGAAGAGGCTGGGGATGCAGTATGCCCGGCAATGGTCCCGACTCGTGGCCACACCGCTGAACATTCTGGCCACCATTTCACGCCCGGTGGTTTGGCTGCTCGGTAAGGCAACCGACGTCGTCGTTCGGCTGCTCGGTGGCGATCCCAGCGTTGGCCGAGAACAACTTTCGCCCGACGAGTTACGTGAACTCGTCATCGCGCACCCCGGGCTCACCGTCGACCAGCGAACGATTATCACCGGAGATTTGGAGATCCACGAGCGCCGGCTGCGCGAAGTATTGGTTTTGCGCTGGTCAGATCAGACGTGAAGCCTGCAATCAGACGTGTTGGATCAGCTTGTCTGATGCGTTGGCCGCATGTTGGCGCCATGACCCTTATAGCGGCCAGCCGATCGGCTCTGTCGTGCGTCGCAGCGGCGCCAGTGTGAGACACGAGACTCAAAAGCCGGGCAGGACCTTTCAGCCCACTACAAACCCCTGCGTCGGCCGGTGTCAGACGGTCAGCCTCTATCGAGTTCCGGTGATCGGCATCTGCCATCGGGCGGTCCACCTCATGTTAGCCGGCGAATCTGTCGCCGGTTACGTTCTGCGACTTGTCGATACCGCTCGTCCACGCCGTCGGTATGCCCGGCAGTGGTGGCGGCGACCGTCTGTTCGGCGGCTAGGGCAGGGTCGACGATCGCGGCAGCGCCGGCCACGTATATCGCCTTGAGGACCTGCATGACGGGTGCGGCCACCTCACAGACTTGCGTCGCCAACTCGACGGTCCGGTCCAGCAGCTGTGCGTGTGCAACGACCTCCGTCGCCAGACCCATAGTTTCGGCCCCGGCTGCATCAATGACCTCACTGGTCATCGAGAGCCGGCGGGCCATTGCGGCCCCGACAACCTGAGGCAACCGCGCGGTCCTGCCTGCACCGGGCAGGATGCCCACCCGGGCATGAGTGTCAGCGAAGACCGCTCGATCGGAAGCCACGAGGAAGTCGCAACCGAGTGCCATCTCCATACCGCCGGTAATCACTGCCCCGTTTATCGCTCCCAGCACCGGCTTGCCCAGCTGGGCGACCTTGGTGATGCAATTCTCGGCGTGAAGCCGTTCGAAATAGGTAGACCCGTCGCGCTGAACCTACTTGAGATCGAGGCCGGCACAGAATGCCGGATCCGCACCGGTCAGCACCACCGCACGCACCGAAGCATCGCGATCAGTATGTATCAAAGCGGTATGCAAGGCGCTGATCAGGTCAGTGTTCAACGCATTTCGCGACTCGGGACGATTCATCGTCAACACCCGGACCGCGCTGCGGTCCTCGCGCAAGACAAGCGGCTGGTTCACGCCACCCATAAAGCGGTCCTGGGCAATTCGTTGTCACTCACGCTGGCGTGCGCAATTTCCTAGATCCACGCAAGCTCGACCTTTTGCCAACCGTTCAACAGCGCAGTCGGATTGCGCTCCAGCTCTCCGGCTATCTCCAGGCGGTCGAGATACGGAAGCAACCCGCTAACCGCGGCGCGCACCTCTTGGCCGGCAAGATGGGCGCCCAGACAGAAGTGGATGCCGTGTCCGAATGCCAGGTTCTTGCCGGGGGGCCGGGTAATCATGAACCGGTCGGGGTCATCGAAGCGGCGCGGATCTCGGTTGGCCGCGGCCATGTGCAACGCAATGATCGCGCCCTTGGGGATTGCCGTGCCGGCGATCTCGTTGTCCTCGGTCGCCTCGCGAAAAGCGAATTGGATCGGGCAGGTCAATCGATTGGCTTCATCAACCGCATTGGGCAGCAGGTCAGGATTGTCGAGCAACAGCGTGAGCTGGTCGGGGTTGGCCAGCAGTTCGACAACGGTGTTACCGATGAGATTCGTCGTCGTCTCGTTGCCGGCGACCATAATGGTGATCGCCACCATCAATGTTTCGACATTGCTTAGCGACTCGTTGTCGATCGCCGCGACCATCGCACTGACCAGATCATTTCTCGGCTCAACGCGCCGCGCCTCGATCAACGGCACGAAGTACGTGCTGAACTCCTTGATGGTGCTCAACATCAACTCGTTGCGCTCAGCGGGGCTGCTGAACACCCCGCCGGCTGCGGCGGCGAACGCGTCCGACCAACGCTTGGCCTGGCCGTAGTGGCTGCCATCGATGCCCAAGATGTGGCAGATCATTTCGACGGGCAGCGGAACGGCGAGCCGCTCCACCACGTCGAAGGCGGGCTCGTCCTCAATTCCGACCAAGCAGCGTTCGACGATCTCCTCGATCGCGGTCGCCATCTCCTTGATGCGCGGCGGCGTGAATCCCCTACTGACGATTCGGCGCATCCGGGTGTGCTGAGGCGGGTCGGCCGCCGCGATGGTTTTCGCGGACGCCATCTCAGCCATGTCCACCGGGATGCCCGCAGCCAGCGCAAGCAGTCGGTCGAGTACCTCCGGTTTCATCTCTTCATCGGGCGGCGCGGATCCCTCATAGGGATTGGGCCGCGACGAGAACTGCTGCGGGTTCGACTGCACAGCCTTGACATCGTCGAACCGCGATACCACCCAGATGTCAGAGCTGGTGCGGTAAACGGGAAATCGCTCCCGTAACTCGGCAAGCACCTGCGGCAGCTGGTCTCGTGGCCCGGGCTTGAACGGATCGAACATTAAATCGGATCCATTCGCCCTCATCGTTTCTCCCATCAAAAGGTGCCTCAGTCCCAAAACCGATAGAGCGTGCGGGCATTGAGCTCGACGATCTTACGAGCCTCGTCGTCAGGCACATCGACCAAGTGCTCGGCGAGCAACTTGCGGGTGTGCGGCCAATTGGAGTCCGAATGCGGATAGTCACTTTCGAACATGATGTTGTCGATCCCGATGCGGTGCCGTTGCTCGATACCCGATTGGTCGGAGATGAAGCAGCCGTAGATGTGCTCCCGGAAGAGCTCGGAGGGGAGCTTATCGGCGTTGATATTGCACCAATACTTGTGCCGACCCCAGGAGTAGTCAATGCGCTCCAGCAGATACGGCATCCAGCCGATGCCGCCCTCGGACAGTGCGACTTTGAGATTGGGGAACTTGTAGAACACGTCGGACACCAACATGTCGACGGTCGCCATCATCGAGTTCAGCCCGAACAGCGCGATACTGATGAACATATCGCCATCCGCTGCGAGCCCCTGCGGCATGCCACCCGAGCCGAAGTGCATCGAGAGCGGAAGTTCGGCTTGCTCGCAGATGCGCAGGATCGGATCCCAATGGTCGGTGTGGAACGACGGCAGGCCTAGTTTGTGCGGCGCCTCGATGAACGAAACCGACTTTGCACCCTTGGCGGCGGTGCGTTCGATCTCGGCCACCGACGCGTCGATGTCCCAGAACGGCACCATCATCAACGGGATCTGGCGCTCGGGGGCGTAGGCACACCACTCATCGAGGATGAAGTCGTTGTAGGCGCTGATGCACAGCTTCGCGAAGTCCTTGTCCTCGGCGGCGTAAAACGTGCTGCCGGCGAAGCCGCCGAAGTTCGGGAAGCACAGCTGGGCCCAGGTGCCCTCGATGTCCATGTCCTTGATGCGGTCGGCGATGTCATGGCACCCGGGCAGCATGTCGTCGTAGCTGCGTGGGTCCATGCCGAAGTCACGCGGGTGCTTACCCGCCACCGCGTTGAGAGCAAAGTTGCCCGATTGCCGCCCTTCGTAGAGCCAAGTGTCGTTGCCGTCGGGGAGCTTCACGATGCGCGGCGCCACGTCCTCGTACTTTGAGGGCAGCCGGTCAAGCCAAACACGGGGATGTTCGATGACGTGGTCGTCAACGGAGATGATTCTTGCGTCTTCGGGAAGCATACGATCTCTTTCTGAGTGGAAGCGCTTCTCAACAGTAGAACGCCACCCGCGCCAGATGCAACGATCATACTATAGTTACGCGCAGCCATGCATCCACCATAGCCCTGCATCCACCATCGAGAGGCTCTCCGACATGACCCACACCGACGTGCTCGTGATCACCGGCGGCGCCGGAGGAATGGGGCTCGCCTCTGCCGGCGCCCTTGCAGATCGGGGCCACTTGCTTCTTCTCGACGTTGACCAAAGCCAACTCGACGAGGCGCGGTCCATGCTCAGCGCACGAGGAGCGAGCGTGGAGACACTGCTATGCGATGTGACGTCACCCGCCGACGTCGCCGCCGTCGCTGAGCGAGTGCGCGCCCGGGGACGTTTTCGGTGTCTGGTGCACACGGTGGGGGTCTCACCCGAGATGGCCGACGCCCGCACGGTAGTGGAGGTGGACCTCGTCGGCAGCGTGCGCGTGACCGACGCGGTGTTCCCCTTGGTGGAGCCCGGCAGTTGCGCAATCCTGTTCGGCTCGATCGCCGGCTACAGCGAGGTTGACCCGGCTATCGAGAAGTTGCTCTGTGATCCGCTGGCCGACGGGCTATTCGGCACACTTGAGCAGGCTCTGGGCCATCCAATCGACAGTGCGACGGCTTACGTGCTGGCCAAGCGTGGGGTGATGCGGCTGACGGAACGCCTGGCTGCGCCCTGGGGCGCCAAAGGGGCACGCGTCGTTGCCATCTCGCCGGGCCTGATCGACACTGCGATGGGTCGGCTGGAACTCGAGCGACAGCCTGTTATTCCGCAGATGGTCGAGCTGACTCCCGTGAAACGACCCGACGGCCCGCTGCCCGGCCGCCCCGACGACATCGCAGCGCTTGTCGCCTTCCTCGAATCCGACGCCGCGGCCTTCATCTCCGGATGCGACATCCGCGTCGACGGCGGCCTCGTTGGAGCGGCCAAGCACATGCTCGGAGGCGGTTAATGGTCATGCTCGGCCGAGAAGCACTCGACCCCGAAATCCGCGAAGCCGTCCGCGACATACCCGAATTCGTCTTCTCGGCCGAGGCCGTACCGATGATGCGGCAGAACGCGGTGTTCCAGCCCGTCGCGGCACCGGACATCGAACGCGCCGAGTTGACGACAAAACCGAACGGCGGAGTCGACGTGACCGTGCTGCGTCCGCGTGACGCCGTCGGCGACCTGCCCGTCCTCTATTGGATGCACGGGGGCGGGATGGTGATCGGCAACCGCTATATGGATGACTTCCGCTTGAGTGAATGGTGCCGCTCGCTGTCCTGTATCTGCGTTAGTGTCGAATACCGCCTCGCGCCGGAAGCGCAGTACCCGCTTCCCCTCGATGATTGTGACGAGGGCCTGCGCTACGTCGTCGCGCACGCGGGCGATCTAGGGATCAACCCGCGCCGTATCGGCATAGCCGGCCGCAGCGCCGGTGGCGGACTCGCCGCGGCGCTCGCACTCCGTTGGCGCGACAGGGGTGACGATCATGTCGCCTTCCAATACCTCGAATACCCCATGCTCGACGACCGCATGAACACCCCCTCTAGCATGCTGGACGGACTCCCGCTGTGGAGTCGCGAATCCAATGCTTTCGGGTGGCGCGCCTATCTCGGCGACCGCCACGGAACCGACAAGGTGCCGCCGGACGCGGCACCGGCCCGAGCGGCCGAGTTGGCAGGACTACCAACGACATTCATCGCGGTGGGCACCGCCGACTGCTTGCGCGACGAGGCAATCGACTTCGCCGCGCGGCTGTGCCGCGCCGGTGTCTCGACCGAGCTTCATGTCTACGCCGGCGCGGTGCACGGCTTCGATATGTTCGCCGACTGCGCGGTCGTGAGGTGCGCCGCGCGTGACAGCGCCGACTGGCTGGTCCGCCAGTTCCGCGCACACGACCCGTCGACGTGAGGGGCCACCATCATGGATCTTGGGTTCAGCGGCGCAACGGCGGTGATAGCGGGCGGTACCCGCGGCATCGGACTGGCCACCGCACCGTGTCTTGCCCGCGAAGGGTGCCGGGTCGGCGTCATCGGGCGGGACACGTCCCGGCTCACGGGAGCCGACCGTGCCGCCCAGGATGCCGGTAGTCCTGAGGTGCTGCTGCTGCTGGCAAACTTGACCTCGGGCGCAGAAGTCAAAAGCGTTTTCGACGAGGTGCGGACGCGATGGGGCGCGCTGAACGTGTTGATCAACGCCGCCGGACCCATCGGTGCAGGACGATTCGAGGATCTCGACGACGCCGAATGGGGCGATGCCTTCGACCAAGGGGTGACCTCGGCCGTTCGTTGCGTGAGAGCCGCATTGCCCCTGCTGCGCGGGGCCGATTGGGGCGCGGATGGTCAACTTGACGGCGATGTCGGTGCAACACCAATCCCCCGGACTCGTGAGCTACACCGCGGCAAAAAGCGCGCTGCTGTCCGTCACGAAAAATCTCGCCCGCTCCCTGGCACCGGACGGGATTTTAGTGAACGCGGTAGCGCCGGGTCCGATACTTACCGACTGGGCACGACCACTGCTCGCCCCTGCGGGAATCGACGCCAACGATCCCGTCGCGGCCTTCGGGGTGCTGGCCCGCGGCCACGGAATGTCGATAGACCTCAACCGACTGGGCCTGCCTGACGAGGTCGCCGCCGTCATCGCATTCTGCGCGTCGCGCGCCAACGGCTATATGACCGGTGCGCACCTCAATGTCGACGGTAGCAGCGATTTTCTGTAGATACGCGCGTTATCGCCGTGGACGACTGCGAGGCAGACCAAGCCGGTTCTCGACGATCAAGCTGCGGAGCACCTCGCTGGAACCGCCATAGATCGTCGTCGCGACCGCGCTGCGATAGTGCGCGTCCATGCTGCCGTCGACGGGAGCCTCAGGATCGGTCCAGTCGAGCAGCCCCGACATTCCCGCTATGTCGATTGCAGCGGCCGAGGCACGGACATAACTTTCCGGGCCGAACAGGGCCGACACCGGCCCCGGTTTCTCGCCGTCGGCATCCAAGAACGCGACACGCAGCCCGAGCAGGTCAGCGACCTCGGCTTCCATCGCCATTCGTGCCAGCCGCTCCCGGACGAGGTGGTCGTTGATCAAGGGGGCGCCGTCTGGCCCGGGCTGCGTGCGGGCGAACTCGAGCGCATCTGCTGCGATCGATCTTGTCCTCGCGCTCGGTGCGATGTTCTGCTCTGCTTCGAGGGCGGCTCGCATCACCGAAAAGCCCTGGTGTGCCTCACCGATTCGGTTCGCGTCCGCGACCCGCACGTCGCTGTAGAACACGACGTTCGTGCGTTCATAGCCCATGGTGTGCACCGCCCTGATCTCGATGCCGGGTGTATCGAGCGGTACCAGCAGCATGGTCATACCGCGGGTGCCGGCCGAACCTGGCTGCGACCTAGTGAGCAGGAAGCAGTAGTCAGCGACGTGGGCAAAGGTAGTGAAGATCTTCTGTCCGTTGACAATCCACTCGTCGCCGTCACGCTGAGCGCGCGTCGCGCAGGCGAAGACATCTGATCCGCCGGCCGGTTCGGTGTAGCCCAGGCAGATCAGAGTCTCACCGGCGGCGACGCCGGGCAGGATCCTGGCCTTAAGTTCTTCGGAGCCCGTGGCCTTGATCGCATTCGCCGGCAGCATCGTCGTGCCGGGCCCGATCGTCGGGACGCCGCCCTTGCGCAGGGTATCCAACAGCACTGACGCCTCGAAGTGGTCGAGTCCGGCGCCGCCTTCCTCGACCGGCCAGGTCGGCGCGACCCAACCGCGTGCACCGAGCTCGCGCGTCAGCGCCCGGTCGACGCCGTCTCCGGTTCGACGCTCGTTCTCGATTACCTCGCGGGTGACGTGCTCAGCGATGAATGCCTCGGCATCGCTTCGGATACGGCTCCAGTTCGCGGGTTCGGTGAAATCCATTCGCTCAGCGACCTCCCGGGAGAGCGGGACCGAAGCGTCTATCCGCGAGGACGAGAAGCTCACGCCGGGGATCGGCGAACGCCACCGTCCAAGCCTTGGCCCGTCGGTAGTAGAGCTGGATGTCGTACTCCTCGGTGAAGCCGTATCCGCCGTGCACGTGGAGGCTGTGCTGACTGGCTTGATAGGCCGTTTCGGCGGCAAAGACAAAGGCCATCGAGGCAAGCGCAGGCCCGTCGTCCTGCTCGCTGTCCAACGCCCAACACGCCTTCTGGACTAAGAGGTGGGCGCCGTCAAGGGCGCCCAGGATGTCGGCGAAAGGATGCGCAACGGCCTGATACATACCGATCGGTTGGCCGAACGCCATCCGTACTTTGGCGTACTCGGACCCGATCTGCACGGCTTCCTCGGCCAGCCCGATCAGCGCGGCAGCCCGGAGCACACGGACGTCGTCCAGGGCCCTCGCGAACTCGGCCCGCGCAGGCTCGCCTTCGGCGAGCGAACGGCCGGTGGCCTCAGCGTCAACGTCCCATCGCGCCACAGGCAAGCCGCCGAGGTTGCGGTGCAGGATCGTCGGCTGCCCGTCCCGTCGGGTCACGTAACGCACAGATTCACCGTCGAAAGCCAGCACCGCGTGGGCGATCGCGCCGTCGACGAGGAGTTGGTCGCATACGGGTCGACTGCCCGTTGCCAGCGAAACGATGTTCGATCCGGTTAACACGGGCCCCAACAGCTCTTTTTCGCCGAGGCGACCAAGCAGACGGGCCGCGGCCGCGGTCTCCGCGATTGGAATCGGAGCTAGACGACGGCCTGCCTCCTGCGCGATCAACGCCAATTCCAGCAGGCCGCCGTCGGCGCCGCCGTGATCCGATGGGATGCCGATCCCCAACGCCTCGACCTGGGCGTAGCCCTGCCACAAGGCCCTATCCATGCCGGTCGATTCGGCCATCCGAACCCGCTGCGGTGTTGACTCTTTGCGGAATAGTGCGGCGAACGCCTCGCGAACCGCGCGCTGCTCATCAGTCAGACGCAGATCCACCTCGGGCTCCTCCCATACTCGCGCCGTAGCCAGAACCTTACCCTCAACGGAGTTGTCACATGCATAAAAGTAGAGGCATATTCTCTAAATACGCACTCACTGTTAGAGTCTGACGCATACCTGCCGCCGCCCCGAGGAGGACTTCGATGACACCGAAGCTGGGATTTCCGGTCTTCGATGGTGATAATCACATGTACGAGACCCGCGATGCGCTGACGAAGTTCCTGCCGCCGGAGTATCACGGCGCGATCCGCTACGTGGAGGTGGACGGCCGCACCAAGATCGCCACCCTTGGACAGATCAGCGAGTACATCCCCAACCCGACCTTCGATAAGGTTGCCGCGCCGGGCGCCCAGGAGGACTACTTCCACAACGGCAATCCGGAAGGCAAATCACATCGCGAGATCCTGGGCAAGGCGATCGAGGCGACCCCCGCGATGCGTGAACCAGCGCCCCGGCTGGCGTTGATGGACGAGCAGGGCATCGACAAGTCGATGATGTACCCGACGCTGGCGAGCCTGGTGGAGGAACGTTTCCGCGAGCACCCCGAGGCGACCCACACGATCATTCACGGCCTGAACCAGTGGCTGCACGAGACCTGGAGTTTCGACTACAAGGGCCGCATCTTCACCACACCCATCATCACCTTGCCTATCGTGGAGCGGGCGATCGACGAGCTGAACTGGGTGGCCGAGCGGGGCGCGCGCGCCATTCTCATCCGCCCGGCGCCGGTACCCGGGCTGCACGGCCCGCGGTCATTCGCGCTGCCCGAGTTCGACCCGTTCTGGAAACGCGTCGTCGAGACCGGCGTGCTGGTGATCATGCACGCCTCAGACAGCGGGTATTCCAGGTACGCCAACGACTGGGAGGGTTCCGGAGAGTTCCGGCCGTTCCAACCATCGCCGTTCCGCTCCTACTACAGCCTGGCGCGCAACCCTGCCGAGGACGCGGTCGCGGCACTGGCTTGCCACGGACTGCTAACGCGGTTTCCCGAGCTTCGTATCGGCATGGTGGAGAACGGAACGACCTGGCTGCCAAGGCTGCTCGAGAACCTCAGCGACACCTGCAAGAAGATGCCGCAGCTCTACAGCGAGGATCCCGTGGAGGCCATCTGCCGCTGCGTCTACTTCAATCCCTTCTGGGAGGAAAACGTGGCCCAACTCGCGAAGCTGGTGCCGATCGAGCACTTGTTCTTCGGCTCGGACTATCCGCATCCCGAGGGCCTGGCGGATCCCCTCAGCTATGCCGAACGTCACCCAGAGCTAAGCGACAGCGAGATCGCCATGGTGATGGGCGGCACGCTGTCGAGCATGATGCGGGTGGACGCCTGAGATGTCGACGGATCAGGGTGCGCCGCCCGCCACAAAAGCGCGCCAAGACGACGCCCCGGCGGAGTTCAACCCGTACGCGGATGTCTTCTTCGACGACCCGTATGAGACTTACCGGTGGATGCGCGATGAAGCGCCTGTCTACTACAGCGAGCGGTGGGACTTCTACGCCCTGACCCGCCACGAGGATGTGGTTGCCGCGCACCGCGATTGGGAGACGTTCAGCAGCGCCTACGGGGTGACCTTGGATGTGCTGTCGATGCGGCAGCGGTTGAGCACCAACATGTTGATCATCATGGATCCCCCGGAGCATGAGCGGCTGCGCAAGCTGGTGCGACAGGTGTTCACCAAGGCGGCGATCGCCAATCTGGAACCGCTCGTGGGCGAGGTGGTGACGTCCTACATTGACGCGCTGAAGGATAGGCAGAACTTCGATGTGGTGGCCGACTTCGCCGCCCTGTTCCCTGTGGAAATCATCTCCTCGATGCTCGGCGTCCCAGCTGGTGAACAACAGCAGATCCGTTTGTGGACAGACGGATTCCTGCATCGGGAGGAAAACAATCCGTTCGCCACAGAAAGTGGCGTGGCCGCTTCGATGGCGATGGGAGAGTACTTCCTGGAACTGGCCCGTGAGAAGCGTCGTCACCCCGACGACCTGATCATCAGCAGACTGGTCACAGCCACATATGAGGATGAAGCTGGGGTGACACACCGCCTCAGCGACGAGGACATCGCTACGTTCTCAGTGCTTCTCGCCGCCGCGGGTAGTGAGACCGTCACCAAGCTGGTGGGCAACGGTGTGATGGCCTTTCACCACAATCCCGAGCAGTGGGAATTGGTGCTCGCTGATCCCACACTGATTCCTGGCGCGATCGAGGAGATGCTGCGGCTTAACCCGCCGTCGCAGTATCAGGGGCGTTTCGCCACCCGCGATGTTATCCTGCACGGCAAGACGATTCCCGCGGGCTCCCCCACCCTTTTGGTGACGGGGGCCGCGACCCGGGACCCGCGGGCCTACAACCGGCCCGACGCCTTCGATATCCGGCGAGGCGGGGCCACCACGCTGGCGTTCGGCTACGGCGCGCACAGTTGCCTGGGTTCCTGGCTCGCCCGACTCGAGAGCCGGGTCGCCTTCCAACACCTCCAGCAAAATTGGCCGCGGTTCGATGTTGACACCGACGGCCTGCGCCGGGTCACCATGTCCAACGTCGCCGGCTACTCCCACATCCCCATCCACGTCGGCTGATGGCCGGGGTCCTGGCCGCGGCGGAATCTTCGACGCCGGACGGCATGCCTGCCAGCATCCCCGAGCTCCTCGGATTGAGGCGAGCCGAACCCGATCGCGAGTTCCTTGTCACCGATTGCGAGCGAATGACTTTCGCCGAGGCGGACACCGCCTCCTTGGAATTAGCCGACGCCCTACTGGCCTCTGGTGTCGGCAAGGGAAGCAGGGTCGGCATCCTGTTCCCGAACTGCGCCCAGTGGCTTATCTCATGGCTGGCAGCCGCACGAATCGGCGCACTCACCGTTCCCCTGTCAACTTTCGCACCCGGCGAGGAACTCGCGCGGCTGTTGCGGCACACCGATATACAAGCGATGCTCATGGGCCAGTCGATCGCGGGCCGCGACCTCGTCGAGCGCTTCCAGGACGCACTGCCGGGCCTCGCCGACGGGGGGCCCACCATCGCCGCGCCGGCAGCGCCCTACCTACGGCGGGTATACGTCTGGCCGGACTGCGACCAGTCGTGGGCGACGCCGTGGCCGCGAGCGGAATCGGTTGTATCGCTGGCACGTTCGGCTGAAGACGAGGTGCGGCCCGCGGATGACCTCGTCGTGGTCACCACATCCGGGACAACGGCACAGCCGAAATCCGTCGTGCACACGCATGGCAGCCTGGTACGCCACGCCTATATTCTGGCCCGCCAGCGCGGTGTCACCTCGACTGACCGCATCTATTCGCCGATGCCGTTCTTCTGGGTGGGCGGCCTGACGATGGTTGTGCTGCAGGCACTCTCGACCGGAGCGGCCATACTGGCGCAGGACGTATTCGAGCCGAGCAGCACGCTGGCGCTGTTGGAGCGGGAACGGGCGACGTTCATCTCATGCTGGGCGCAGGCAAGCCAGGCCATGGCCGACCATCCCGACTTCGCCAAGCGCGACCTGTCGAGCGTGCGGGGCGGCACCATGCTCGAGGCGTTGCCGCCCGACCGGCGGCCACGCGAACCCGATCTCGCACCCAACCTACTGGGCATGACCGAGACCGGCGGCCCGCACACGATGGTCGAGGTGCCCGATACCCCGCTACCACCGGAACTGCGCGGCTCTTTCGGGATTCCGCTGCCTGGGGTGGTGCAGCACCGGATCGTCGACCCCTCCTCGGGCGTCGAGGTGCCCGACGGTCAAGAGGGCGAGATACAGGTTCGCGGTCAGATCGTGATGAGCGGCATCTATAAACAGGAACGCCACGAGGTGTTCGGCCCCGGCGGCTGGTATGCCACCGGCGACCGGGGGTGGTTCGACGACGCCGGCCATCTGCACTTCACCGGCCGCGCAAGTACTCTCATCAAGACCGCGGGATCCAATGTGTCACCGCCGGAGGTCGAATCCGTGTTGGATTCGATTCCTGAAGTCCTGCACAGCTTCGTGATCGCCCTGCCGCACCCGGTGCGCGGACAGGTGGTGGGGGCCGCCGTCGTGCCCGCGCACGGGGCGCGGTTGTCGGTGGAAACCATTGTTGCGCACGCCCGCCGCAACCTGTCGACATTCAAAGTTCCCACGGTCATTCGCCTTATCGCCGAGAACGACCTACCCATGCTGCCCACCGGCAAAGTCGACCGCCAAGGACTCTTCCGGATCCTGACCGGTGACTGACCCACCGAATTCCGCACGTAAGCCTCATGAATCAGCGCGGCCGGCGGCCTTCATCCGGTCCAGGTCCGCCATCACCACGGTCCTGCCGGCGGTGGCCGCCAGCGCCCGCGCGTGGCCGAGGTGGTGCATGTCGAAACACGATTCGATCGCGTTGGAAAAGCCCATCGTGTCGAGTGTGTGGTTGACCGCGCGCTTGGCCATACGCAATGCCCACGGGTCGGTTTCAGCGATGCGATGGGCAAGCCGCATCGTGAACATGCGCAGCTCTTCCAGCGGCACCACATGGTTGACCATCCCTGTCCGCAATGCCTCCGAGGCGCTCACCGAATCCTGGGTGAATAAGATCTCCTTGGCCTTGCGGGGGCCGAGTTCCCAAGTGTGAGCGTGATATTCGACGCCCATGATGCCCATCAGCGCAACAGGGTCGGAGAATTGAGCATTGTCGGCTGCGACAATGAGGTCACACGGCCAGCACAACATCAGCCCCGCGGCGATGCACTTACCCTGCACGGCCGCGATCGTGGGTTTAGGAATGTCACGCCAGCGCTTGGCGTATTCCAGATAGCCCCGGGTCTCCCAGTCGTAGTAATCCTCGGCCACCAGCTTTCCATCCTCGGCACGTCTGGGACGAAGGTTGCGACCGTTGGCAGATGGGTCGTTGCCCGACATGTCGTGGCCGGCCGAGAAATGCTTTCCGGTCGTGGTGAAGACGATCACCCGCACGACCTGGTCTTCGTCCCCTCGCCGCCAGGCGTCGTCGAGGTCCTTGAGGATCCCAGGTGTCTGCGCGTTGGCGGCCTGCGGCCGGTCCAGCGTGATGACCGCCACCGGGCCATCGGTCTCGTAACGGACGAAATGTTCTGCTGCCATTGCTGTCTCCTCTATCTGAAGTTTCTAATTACGCTCTCCTGGGCGAATGAGGCGACCAGGGATCCCGCCTGCGTATAGACCGCGCCGGTTCCGAATCCTCGGCCGCCTGCCAGCCGCTGGCCGCGCACATGAACCCGCAACCAACCCGACACATCGAACGGTTGGTGGAACCACATCGAATGACTGACCACGCCGGTCTGCAGCCGAACGTGCGCGTCGTCCTGGCTCAGACCGGGTACCGCCTTGAGCAGCGTCCCGATCACCGGCCAGTCCGACACATAAGCCAGCACCGGGCGGGCCAACGCGGGATCGGTGAAGTCGGGGCAGCGCATCCAGAACGACAGCTCAGCGGACGCGGCGCTGACGTCGTCGAGTCCTACGTCGCTGATCAGGCGGGACTCGCCGGGCACGACGGCGAAATCAATCGGTTTGGCGGTCAACGGGTCTGACGAATCCGCAGCGTCGAACTGGTAGTCGTACTCGCCGTCAGCGCGGTCGACAAGGAGCGACCCGACGGCAACGACGCGCCGCCCCCCAAGGAGCTGGTCCTGGTACGCGACAACGCGGCGCAATCCCAAAGAGCGGCCGTCGTGGGTTTTCTCCAGGTCCAAGTACAGCGGGTCGTGGGGCCTCCCGCTGCGCGGGAACGCGACCTGCAGCGACTTCACCGTGCGACCGTTTTCGGCGGCGGCGACGAGTTGGGCGAGTATCTGGCCGCCGAAGATCCGCTGTCCGGTGGAGTCGACGACCGGAAGGACGGTGCGGCCACCGGCATCGGATTTAAGGTCAAGGACGGCGCGAAACTGATCGAGATTCATCGTCTGATTTCTGCTTTCACATTTGCGATTAGCTCAAACTTCTTCACCTTGCCGGACGGGGTCATTGGCAGCCCATCCACGAAATGCCACGCGGTCGGCGTCTTTTGGCGTGCCAGGCCGGCGGCGTGCAGATGTGCGGCCAGTTCGCCGGCTGAGGGATGTGCGTGGCCGTCGAGCACCAGGAAGGCGACCGGGACCTCGCCAAAGCGTGCATCGGGCCCTGGGACGATGGCGGCCTGCCGCACCCCAGGATGCGCGACGAGTAGGTCTTCGATGTCGCGGGCGGAGAATTTCTCGCCGCCGCGGTTAATGACGTCCTTCAGCCGCCCGGTGATGGTAATGAAACCCGCGTCGTCGAGGACGCCGACGTCACCAGTGCGAAACCAACCAGCCTCGTCCAGTGCCGCGCGATTGTCCTCGGGGTCGAGGTAGCCGAGCATGCGCTCGGGCCCCCGCACTAGCAGTTCGCCTTCCACTCCGGTTGGCAGCGTTCCGGATTCGCCGTCGACAACGCGCACCTCGACGCCCGGCGCCACTGCGCCGTCGGTCTGCGCGCGCAGGTCAAACGGAAATGCCCGATTCATCACGGTCACTGTCGGCAGCTCGGTCATGCCGTAGACCCGGGCCGCGGGAATGCCCTGCTCCTCGCTGCGCTCCATGACCGCACGTGGCACCGACGCTCCACCGCAAGCGAACATCCTCAGCGGCAGACGAACGCGCGCATCACGGGCGGCTTGGGTGAGTTCCTGCAAGAACACCGTTGCACCAGCCGTGTAGGTCACCCGATGGCGGGTCATCTCGACGACGGCCTGGTCGGCATCCCAGCGGTCGGCGAGGACCGCGCTCGCGCCGACCAGCAGTGGAATCGTCATGGCGTTCAGCACTCCGGTGATGTGCTGCAGGGGCGCCGCCATATAGGCGACGTCCTCCCATGACAGGCCCCAGGCGTCGGCTAGTTGTCGGGTCTCCGCCAGCAATGTGCGCGAGGAATGCACGGCGGCTTTTGCCTTCGACGTAGTTCCGGATGTGAAAAGCACCAGGCAGGGTTCATCGGGTGACAGCACCGCGTATTGGTGGCGGCGCCCATGCGAGACGACATGGTCGAACGGTGTCCATCTGGACCGGAACCCGCGCAGCACGACTTTGGGGATGTCACGCAGCCCATTTTCGGCCAGCAGGTCGTCGAATGCTTCGGCGTGCCCGAAGCCGCGGAACGATTGGGCCGCAATGACGGCCGCCGGGTGCACCTGCTCAATGACCTGGCGGAGTTCATGCTCGCGGTAAAACGGCGCGATTGGGCTGCTCACCGCACCCACGTGCCAGATGGCCAGGGCCAGCACCTGCGCCTCCCACCAGTTAGGGGTTTGCCAGCACACCACGTCGCCGGCGCCAATGCCCGCACCGCTGAACCACGCCGCCGCGCGTTCAACATGCTCGAGCAGCTCTTGGTAGGTCAGCTGCTGTGCGGCCTCACGGATGGCGGGCAGCGCGCCCCACTGCCGCGCGGCCCGGGTGACCGCCGCGCTGATGGTCAGGTCGCTGACGTAGGCAAGTCTCCGGTACTCGTCCTGCCGGTCCTTTGGTATACCGGGGGCAACGACGCGCGCGGCCGTCAATGGGGTCGGGGTCATCCGCCCATGCTCATTCCGCCGTCCACGGTGAGCACGGCGCCGGTGATGTAGGACGACAGGTCGTCAAGAAGGAACGTCACCGCGTGGGCAAGCTCCTCGGGCCGGCCCCACCGCCCGACCGGGATCATCGAAGTCACCGTGTCGCGGTCGGTGAAGGCCAGCGACTCCGACAGCTCGGTGTCGAAGCTTCCCGGGATCACACAGTTCACCGTGACCCCCGTCCGGGCGACCGCGCGCGCGGTGGACCGCGTCAGGCCGATAAGTCCGGATTTAGCGGCGGCGTAAGGGATCTGCACTGGGCTGCCCATCGTCGCAGACACCGAGCCGATGTTGACGATGCGACCGAAGCGGCACTCAACCATGGTGCCCATGGCCGCCTGCGACAGGAAGAACGCGGCCGAGAGGTTGACCGCCAGGTGCCGCTGCCAGTCGGCAGTGGTGATGTCGCCGTAACGCTGCTCGGTCACCATGCCGGCGTTATTGACCAGGTAGTCGAGTTGCCCATGCTGGTCTAAGACCTCGTCGACGAGACGCCGACAGGACTTCGGGTCGCCCACGTCCACCCGGTGCAGGGTGACCTGGGCACCGGCCTTCTCGCAGCGGTCCCGGGTCGATTCTGCTGCAACGGAATCGGTGGCGTAAGCGGTCGCTACATCGATCCCGGAGTCGGCCAGCCTCTCCGTCACGGCGCGTCCGATCCCGCGGGTGCCGCCGGTGACCAGCGCGACGCGGTTACTTGCGACCACTACGACTCCCTTGGCGGTCTTGCGGCAAGTCGCACGCTCAACCGTTGTAGCGCAGCATGGTGCTCTTCCGTGTCGAAGCATTCGCTCTCGGCCCGTGCGCATTCGGAAAGCACCGGCGCCGCCCGCTCGAGGTGCGAGTTCAGCAAGCGCCGCGCTTCCCGCACCGCGTGCTGCGGTAGGGATGCCAGCCTGCGGGCCAGGTCAAGGGCCACCGGCACGGTTTCTTCGGTGGGAACGACGTGGTTGACCAGGCCGAGCCGGTGCGCTTCGGCGCTCGAAATCCGATCGCCGAGCAACAGGTGCTCCTTTGCCGCGGAGAGACTGGTCAGCAACGGCCACAACACAATCCCGCCCGCGCCGTCGAGCAAGCCGAGCGCGACGCGCGGATCGGACAGGAAAGCGTCTTGGGCCATGACAACAAGATCGCACAGCAGCGCGACGGTGACACCTGCCCCAACTGCGGCGCCGTTGACCGCCGCGACGCTCGCGAACGGCAGCCGACTCATGGCCCAGAACAACTCTTGGTGCGCACCGAGGATCGCGTCGCGAAGTCCCCTGTCCGCGCGCATCTCTCGGATCGTCTGGACATCCCCGCCCGCGCTGAACGCCGTACCGCCGCCGGTGAGCACCATTGCCCGCACGTCACCGCTGCCGGAAAGCGACCGCACCGCGTCCAGCAGCGCGCGGGTGACCTCGCCGTCCATCGCGTTGGACTTCGCCGGCCGCGCAAGCGTAACCAACGCCACCGGCCCGTCGCGCGTCACGCGGACGGCTGCGTCGGCGAGCGCTGCGCAACGCTCGTCGTTGCTCACAGCTCGACCAGCCGCGGGATGTCCCCTGCCGAAACCAGTTGCTGTCCAATGGCTCTGCGCAGTTCGACGGTCGAGCCCAGTACCGAATCCAGGACCAGGGCGCGCGCCAGGTAATGGTGGTATGGGTGTTCGGCGGTGAAGCCGATGCCGGCCAGCACTTGCTGGCAGTGCGTTCCCGCAACGCGCGCCGACCGACCGGCCAAGGATTTCGCCAGCATGCCCGCCAGGTATTCGTCGTCGGCCTCCCAAGCCAATTCGAGCGCCGCCGCGGCAGCCGTGTACGCCACGTAGGCTTCGGCGAGGCGATTACGCACACCCTGGAAGGAGCCGATCGGGCGGCCAAACTGCACGCGGTTACGTGCGTGTTCGACCGCCAGGCCGATCATCGCGCCGACCGCCCCGACGATTTGGTACCCAAGCGCCCGCCGGCCGGCAGAGGCCACCGCGTTCCACAAAGCGTTTGCCTGCTCACCCGCGGACACGACCGTCGCCGCGACCCCCGCAGCGTCGACCTCAGTCATCGCGAGTGCTGGATCCAGGCCTGCCACAACCCTTGTCGTCAGCGCGGAAGGATCGGCGACGCTGACCCACGCGATGGAACCGCGGGTCGCCACAGGGGCGAGGAATACGGTGGCCGGTCGCTGGCCGATGACCAGACCGCGCAGAGTGACGACATCGCCATCGAACGACCCCGAAAGGTCAGCGCCGATCCTGGGCAGCACAACACAGTGAGCCCCGGTTGCGCGCTCCAGCACCCTATTTAACGGCTGCAGCAGGACGTCCTGAAGCGACGTCGACGTCGAACCGGCCCGCCCGAGCGCATCGAACAACGTCGACACCGCCTCGCGGGGCGCCTCGGCGAGCAGCTCCGCAAATCCGAAATCCGCGAGCGCCTTTGACAGGTGCGCACCGTCGAATTCTGCGGCGAACCGGCGCAGTGTCTGCGCCATCAAATCGCGTTCGGTGGCCTCGATGACGTCGGCCATCAGGCGCTCCTGGGTAATCCGAGTAATCGCGTAGCCACGATGTCCTTCTGGATCTCGCTGGTGCCTCCGTAGATGGTCGCCGCGCGTGAATAGGCCCATTCTCGCCGCCACGCCCGTCCCCGCGGCGTGTCGTCGGCTTGGATGACACCGGCTAGCAATTCGCGGGCAGCGTCGAAGACCGCCTGATCGGCGGCGGCGATGAGGATCTTGTCGACGGAGGCTTCAGGGCCCGGTAGATCGCCATGGGCGATCTGGTCCTGAGTGGCCTTCGAGCGGGCCCGGAATGCCCAAAGCGTTTCGTAGGCCTCGCCGAGTGCCGCCTGGGCTGCCGCGTCATGCGCCGCCTCGAGAAGCATGGCGAGGTGGTGGCCCAGCCATGCGCCGCGCTGCCAGAAGATGGGCCCGCGTTCACACGACAGGATGTACTGGGCAACCTGCCAGCCGGCGTTGACGTCGCCGAGCATGCGGTGTGCGGGCACCAAGACGTCGACGAACGACGTCGAGCAGAACTCGTCGACGTCGGCCATCGTGCGCAGCGGGCTCGCGCTGATGCCGGGAGTGTCCATATCCACCAGAAATGCGCTGACGCCGCGGGACCCGCGCTCGCCGGTTCGGGCCAGGACGACGCAGCGGGTCGCGTGTTGCGCGAAGCTGGTCCACAGCTTCTCTCCGTTGATCAGCCAGTCGTCGCCGTTTGCGTTTGCGCTTGTCCGCAGCGATCCCAGGTCGCTACCCGCGCCGGGCTCGGAGAACCCTTGGCACCAGAACTCATCGCCGCGCAGCAGCCGAGGAAAGATCTCATCGACCACTTCGGGCCGACCAAACTCAGCAACCGCCGGACCCAGGACCTCGTGCATCGACCACGAGGTGGTGTGCACCAGCGCGCGGCTGGTGAGCTCCTCGCCGAGCACAGCGCGGAGAATCGGCGAGCCGCCCAACCCGCCGAGGCGTTTCGGCCACCCCCACCGCATCCAGCCATCGTCGAACAGCATCCGCTGGACGCGGCGCTGGTGATCAAGCTGGGAGTCGACGCTGTCTTCCCCCAACGGGCCGACAAGCTCATGGCCCCGCGCGTCGATCCAGGCCCGCACCCCTGTGCGGAAATCGTGCACATGCACGGCAACGCTCCGTTTCTCAGGACTTGATGAACCCGGACGCGGCATAGGCGCTTCGGATCGGGCCCTTGAGCTCGTCGGGGAACGCGGTCTGCGGCGGTCGTGAATGGGGATAGTCGCCCACCGGAAGGCCGAGCAGGCTGGCGCCGAACTTGAATCCCGCGCCCCAGTGCGTGAACACGCCCGGCCGGGCCGGGTGCGCCTGGTAGCGCCGGCTGGCGGCCTTCATATCCGCCAGCCCGGTCTCGGAGGCGAACTTCTCAGCCCGTTCGAAGTCGCGGGCCACCAGAAGGGCACGCCACTCTGAGAACAGCAGAAGTCCCGGCTTTTCGTAGAGGTACAGTGCGGAACCCAGCGCGCCCGGATGCGGTATGCCGAGACGGATGCCGGCCTCGTCGTCGGCCTCCCACAGCACCATTTCTGGCGCGAGCCGGTGTACCGCCAGACTATGTTGCGCGTCGAGCAACCCATTCTTAAGCCCGCACAGCGCCGGGATCTCTCGGTATAGCTCAACGCATTCGCTCGGGGTCAGCACCAGTCCCGTGGAGTGCGAATTGAAGAATCCCAGCGGCATGTCGGTACGGTCGGCGACATACCGCAGGTACCGCAACACGCCGGGCTTGCCGGAACACTCGAAGTACGGGGTCAGGATGTAGCAGATGTCGACCCCGAGTTCTTGGGCGTGCAAGGTGAGTTCAACGCATTGCTTGGCGGTGTCGGTACTCGACATGACCTGTACCAGCGCGCCCGGCTTGACCTTGCGCGCCTCCTGAGTGGCGACGGCAACCACCGACTTGAGCTCCTCGGTGGTCAGCGACCAGAACTCGCCGATCCCACCAGCAAGCCAGATCCCATCCTGTTCGAGGTCCACCAGGCAGTGACGCACCAGCGCACGCAATGCGTCGTAGTCGATGTCATCGCCGTCGGTGCCAGCGAACGGGGTGTACAGCGAGCTGCAATTGCCCCACAAATGCTGCGTGGCCCACTCCTTGGCTTCTTTACCGGTCACAGGCGTGGCCACGAGTCGCGCTCCTTCTCAGATGGTCGCCGGCACGAGTTCTGGGGCGAACGTGATGACTACTATGTGCGCGCCATGGTAGAACGGCATGTGCGTGATGCGCAACGTGTCATGCGCGAAAACGGCAGCCCTGACTTTCACTCGGTGCTGTACTCGACACAAAAGGAATCGAGGCCCAGATGTCTTACAGCGCCGAGGGCAAGGTGGTGGTGGTCTCCGGTGCCTCGATGGGCGTAGGCAGAGCGACGGCTCAACGGTTTGCTCGGGACGGCGCGACGGTGGTGTTGCTGGCCCGTCGCAAGCTGTTGCTTGACGAGGTTGCCGAAGCCATCGGCGTCAACGCCGTCCCGATCGTCACCGACGTGACGTGCAGCGCCGATGTCTGCGCCGCATTCGAGCAGGTGGCGGCGCAGTTCGGTCGGGTGGACGTGCTGATCAACTCGGCCGGCGCCAGTCGGATCCGGCTGATAGAGGAAGCCAGCGACGAGGACATCGCGGTGACCGTGAACACCAACCTGGTCGCCGCGATCTACACCACCCGCGCGGCCATTCCGCTGCTGCGTGCGGCCGGGGGCGGCGACATCATCAACATCTCCTCGGAAATCACCCTCGACGACATGCCGATGATGACTCTGTACGCCGCTACCAAGCACGGCCTCAGCGGCTTCACCAAGGCGATGAACAAGGAACTGCGCCGAGACTCGATCCGGGTGACCCTATTTGTCTTGGGCGCCGTCGCCGATACAGGAATCCATGAGAACTTCGGACCCGGCGATCTGGAGCGGGCCTGGCCGCTCTGGGAAGCCGATGGCTACCTGACGCGGATGAGCGGAACCAAACTGCTGACCCCGCCGGTGGTGGCCGGCGTCCTCTACGACGTTGTGGGCCACCCGCGCGAGCTGATGACAGACGTGATTCACGTCCGTCCGGCGAGCAGCTGACCGAGATTACTTCACCCCAAACGACTTAGGCAGGAGGCCGTTGTGATCCAACCCATGGTGGGCGTGCGGGTCCTGGAGGTTGCCCAATTCACGTTTGTCCCGTCCGCCGGCGCGGTTCTCGCAGATTGGGGCGCCGACGTGATCAAAGTCGAGCACGCGGAGACGGGCGACGCCCAACGCGGCCTCAGTGCAGTGATGGACATGCCGGTCGGCACCGGCTCCTTCGCGCCCCTGATGGAGCACCCCAACCGCGGAAAGCGCAGCATCGGCCTCGCGCTGGAGCGGCCCGAGGCATTGGACGTCCTGCATGACTTGATCCGAACCAGCGACGTATTCCTGACAAACTTCCTGCCCAGGGCTCGCCGAAAGCTCGGCATCGAGCTCGACGACGTACGCAAGGTCAACGCGGACATCATCTATGTCCGCGGTTCGGGGTTTGGCAGCAATGGCCCCGACAGCGAGAAAGGCGGTTATGACAGCACCGCCTTCTGGGCCCGGGGCGGCTCCGCGCTCGGAACCACCCCGATGGAGTTCGATGGCCTGTGCAAGATGCCCGCCGGTGCGTATGGGGACTCGCTCGGCGGGATGACCATAGCCGGAGGCATCGCCGCGGCGCTCCTAGCGCGCGAACGAACCGGTGAAACGTCGGTGGTCGACGTCTCCCTGCTCGGCGTGGGCGCCTGGGCCAACGCCCTGTCCGTCGGCTTCGCACTGCTGACCGGCGGGCCGCCGGAGCGCGAGCCGAGCAGCAGGTCGGCTCGCACGAATCCTCTGGTGGGCAATTACCGGACCGCCGACAATCGGTGGATCGTGCTGGCGATGTTGCAACCCGGACGCTATTGGCCCGAGTTCTGTCGGCGCATCGGTCGCGAGGATCTGGTCACTGACCGGCGATTCGCGACCGTCGACGCGATCATGGGCAACGCGGCGGAGGCAGCCGAGATTCTTCAGAACAAGATTGCCAGCTGGACGCTGTCGCAGTGTATGACGCAGTTCGGCGACATGGAGGGGCAATGGGGCGTCGCGCAGGATCCCTGGGAGGTGGGGCACGACCCCGCACTGCGGGCCAACGGAATGATCGCCGAAGTTCTCGACGTCGACGGCGCGCGACGCGAACTGGTGGCTAACCCGGTGCAGTTCGATGAGACGCCAGCCAGTCTGACCCGCGCACCGCAGTTCGCCGAACACACCGACGAAATCCTGCGCGAACTCGGAAAAACGGACGACGAGCTAATCAGCCTCAAGATCGCCGGTGCCGTGACCTGAAATCGTGCGGCGAAGCGTCGGGTTTCAGTCTTCGCGACGCAATATCGCGGCCGAACAGAACGCCCACAGATCGTCGACGCTGGTCTGGCTGCCACCCGTCAGCACCCGGGAGTGCGTTGAGGCGAGCAGCAACTCCTGCAGCAGCGCCGCTTGCGTGTGCAGCCCGAGGTCCTCCCGTAGCCGGCCCGAATTAGCCACCGCGGTAAGCAGTTCGACGATGAAGGCGTGCAGGGGTTCCACTGCGCCGGCGAGGTCGTTTGGCCGTGTCTCGGCAAGCCGCAGGTGCAGAACGCTCAACCCCCGAGCCAATCGCGCCGGCATTTGGGTTATCTCGGACAAAGCGTCCAGCAGCGCCCGAAGCCGCAGCACCGGATCCTCAATGCCCTCGCAGCGTTCCCGCAACATCGGCATCGCGGTCTTACGCAGGATCGTCTCGTAGACGGCCAGCATCAGGCTGTCTTTGCTGTCGAAGAAGGTGTAGAACGTGCGCTGCGACTGATTGGACCGCTCCACCACGTCCTGGATCGAGAAGTCACTCTCGTCGCGTTCAGACAGCAGTTCAACGGCAGCCTCAACGAAGCGGTCGCTGCGCTTGCGCGCGCGTTCGATCGCATTGCGCAGCGATCGGTCGACACTGTCTTGCTGCCAACTCGGCACGTACTCCTCTACCGGCTCCGCACCGGCCGGTTTGCGCTCAGCTGTCTTCTGTCGCGCCATGGCTCCCCGCTCTCTCACTGTCGACTTCAGCCAGGAAGGCACTGATGACCTCGGCAAACCTATCGGGGCATTTATGGTGCACGGCGTGTGCCGCGCCGTCGAGTTCTACGTACCGCGCCAAAGCGTTGACCTCGGCGAACCGCCGCCCCTGGGCCCGCCGTGTCGGCTCGTCCTGGGCACCGGCCGCCAGCAACACGGGACAGCCGACACCACCCAGCGCTTCCACTGAAAGTTCGGACCGGCCGACACTATCCACATGCAACGCAGTCACCAGCTGACGCCAGTGCTCTGGTCCATGGTGCGTCTCGTGCAGGCGGCGCAACGCGAACGGCCAGGTGCGGTACAGGTGCTCGAGACGCGGAGCCCGGTAGTCGCTGGGGCGGCCGGTGCCGGGACTTACCAGCACCAGAGATCGTGCGGTGCCGGGTGCTGATAGTTCAAGCATGAGCGAGATCTCGGCACCGTAAGAAAATCCCACTACGTGGGGGTGGTCGAGGCCCAAGTGCTCGATGAGATGCCCCAGATCCGCGCAAATGGCCTGCCCCATGTCGCCCGACTCGCGGAATTCTGATCGGCCGTGACCGCGCAAATCGGGCAGGACGCATTGATAATCGGACGCCATCGTGGCCGCGAGCCGACCCCACTCGAACTCCCCTGTAGCCGTCGCACCATGGACGAACAGGATAGGCTCACCATCGCCCACGACCGAGTATCCCAATGTCAGGCCATCACGCTTATAGGTGCGCGGGCGGCTTCCGCCCACCAGATCAGTGATCACTTCCTTCACGCCCATATCGTTCTCTTTCTGACGGCCAACACCGGACCTTCAGCAGGCTGTTTCACCTAACGTATTCTGACAACGCCCACCAAGGTCTATCTAACTGATCATAATGTTCTACTATGATGATAGTGGTCCGTGCTATCGGTGAGATTAGCACGCTAAAGCGATGCACACGACGCCGTGACCATTGCCAACAACTATGGCCTGGCCGGATCGGAGGATCCTCGATCGCCATGCGAACCGATACCTCGGATTCGCACGCACGGCAGGATCAAAGTCGGCCAACGAACTCAAAATCCGGGCAACGACCTTTCAGCCCCACTACCAACCCCTCCGTGGGCTCACCTCAACGCCGTGCCGGCCGGTCGCGACGACTGCGGACCCGACACGCCTGGGAGTTTGTTCCCCGGAGCCCGCGTCGGTGCTTACGGCTCCGGTGATCGCTTCATCGAGTTCGCGCAGCGCGCCGTCGACCCCAACTGCGTGGGGCGCTCGCAATGGAATCGGCTGCATCCTTAGTCGTGCTAACCCGGCGGGTTCCGTTTCGTCAACAGCGGCCGCGCGCGACGAGCTGGCTGGCGATCACGTTGCGCTGGATTTCGTTGGTGCCCTCGCCGACGATCATCAGCGGCGCATCGCGAAAATAGCGCTCGACATCAAACTCCGTCGAATAGCCGTAGCCGCCGTGGATGCGCACCGCGTTCAGCGCGATCTCCATCGCGACCTCGGACGCGAACAGCTTTGCCATGCCGGCCTCCATGTCGGCGCGTTCGCCGCTGTCGTACCGCTCGGCGGCATATCGAGTGAGCTGGCGAGCGGCGGTGAGCTTGGTCGCCATGTCGGCCAGGTAGTTGCCGACAGCCTGGTGCCTCCAGATCGGTTGGCCGAAGCTCTCCCGTTGCTGTGCATAGGCGAGCGCGTCCTCGAGCGCCGCCGTTGCGACTCCGAGCGCGCGCGCTGCCACCTGAATGCGGCCGGTCTCTAGGCCTTTCATCATCTGCGAAAAGCCTCGACCCGGCTCGCCGCCCAGCACGGCCGACGCCGCCACGCGGCAGTGGTCGAAGGTGAGCTCGCAGGCTTCAACGCCTTTATAGCCGAGTTTGGGCAGATCGCGTGACACGATCACGCCCGAGCCGTGCTCAATCAGGACGATGGAGATGCCCTTGTGGCGCGGCGTCGCGTTCGGGTCGGTCTTGCAGAGCAGCGCGATCAGCTCGGACCGGCGGGCATTACTGATCCAGGTCTTGGATCCGTTGACCACTAACTCGTCACCGTCGCGAAGGGCGGTGGTTGTCATATTCTGCAGATCCGAGCCGCCCCCCGGCTCGGTCAGCGCCATCGTCGCGCGAATCTGGCCCGTCGCCATCGCTAGCAAATAGTTCTGCTTTTGCTCCTCTGTGCCGAACAGTGTCAGCAGTTTCGCGACGACGGTGTGGCCGCCCATCGCCCCGGCGAGGCTCATCCACCCACGCGCGAGCTCCTGGGTGACTTCCACGTAGCACGGCATCGACACCGGCGACCCGCCATACTCCTCCGGGATCGCCAGCCCATAGATGCCGATGCGCTTCATCTGCTCGATCCAGGGCTCCGGATATTCGTTGGCGTGCTCTACCTCGCGCACGGTCGGCCTGACCTCACGGTCGATGAACGCCCGCACCGTGTCGACCAGCATGGACTCTTCATCGGTTAGTGCCGCAATCATCGATCCCCTTCCGCTGCGGTATGTACCAGGAGCTGTACGGCCATGTGGGCGCAGCCAAGGCCCGCGCGAATGACGGCGCCTACTTCGATTGAATGAACGCGGGGCGTTGTGCCGCCGCCTATTGGCAAGCGCAGCATACATGCTTAGCTCGTCAACATGATTTCCCCCTGATCGACCTGCTGAACCTTTGCCATCTAGAGGGGCTCAGCCTCGTACCGTGCTGCGGCACTAACCCAAGCCGTCGAACCATCACGGGGGTCGCCCCCTGGTGCGACTGTGGACCCGAACAGCGGCGTCGACCTACTCGCGTGTGACACCCAAGATCTACCTTGCAGGAATGCCCCCGGCGCCGTCGGCAGCGCCACCCGCATTACGGGTATGACGTTGGGCGAGTTGCATTTTCGGGGTGCGCATGGAACTGGCCGGTATGTCGACGTGTACTCAACTCAACGATTCCCTAAGGAGGGTCGCCAACGCCCGGCCCTGATCCCGCTGCTACACGCCCGATGGCAGTCGACTGCCGCAATGCCGTGGACACTCTTCTAATCGCTTACTAGGTGGGTTATGTCTGGGATCACAAGCCAAAGAAGGGTTCAGCGACAACTTCGGCAACGCAGCGATGTTCGATGTCAACGTCGACGGTCGGCACCCCGTTCCTTAGCCGGTCGTCCGTTGGCTAGGCTGCCGTCGGTGCGCGCATACGCTGGTCGACGTGGGGTTACTGCCCTCTGTGCGGGAGTCGAACGTCCCCAGCCCGAGCCGCTTGTGACGTCTTTGAGTAGCGGCACCGTCCGGTAGGGCAACGGTGTGGTCAACGCCAATGTCGTTGTGGAGTGAACTACCCCTGGTATCAACAGGATCTGCTCAATGAGCTCCTGCAACTCGGCCTGCGTCTGCGTCGCGACGCGGACCAGGAAGTCTTCGCGACCAGTCGTGGCGTGGACCTCCAGCACGTGAGGCATGGCGGCAAGGGCCGCCACGATCGACGCGAGTCGACCCTGCTGTATTTCGAGGCCAATGAATGCCTGGGTCGATATCCCCGCCCGGGCCAGATCGAGTTCGGGTCGGTAACCGGTGAGTAATCCGCCCTCTTCCATCCGCTTCAGTCGCGACTGCACGGTGTTTCGGGAGATCCCTAGCTTCGATGCCAGCTCCACCACACCCACGCGCGCATCGCTAGTAAGCGTCTCGAGCAACTCGGCATCAAGTCGATCGATGCTGACCAATTCACTCACCCCAAAACGTGACGCAGCCCGCTGGCTGACCATTCTGAATAGTTGATACGAGATTAGTTGACCCGATTATCCATCAGAGCCACAGTTATGTATACATCCGAATCACCTGCTGTGTGGTGACAACTGAACCGATGGGCGGTGAAACGCTATGACGACAACGCAGACCGTCGAGTCGGTGGTCATCGACTCCAACCTCGCTGCCCGGTATCGCCCGCACTCCGGTCCGGTGCTACTTACCGGTGTCCAGGCCATCGCACGGCAGGTAGTCGAGCAACACGAACGCGATGCCCGCGCGGGTCGGCGGGTTGCCACTCTTGTCTCGGGTTACCAGGGCAGCCCGCTAGCCGGGCTTGACCAACTGCTGGCGAGCCTGCCCGAACTGGCGTCGGAACACGACGTGCGCCTGGTCCCTGGTGTGAATGAAGAGCTCGCCGCGACATCGGTGTGGGGAAGCCAGCTCGAACTGCCCACCGGTACCCGCTCCCACGACGGCGTCGTGGGCGTCTGGTACGGCAAGGGCCCCGGCCTGGACCGTGCCAGCGATGCACTGCGCCATGCTGTCATGTACGGCGCGAACCCGGGCGGCGGAGCGCTAGCCCTAGTCGGCGACGACCCGGCGGCGAAATCGTCCAGCGTCCCCGTGGCGAGTGAGCGCTCGCTGGCGGCGCTGTCCATGCCCATCTTCTTTCCCCGCAATGCCGAAGAGATCGTCGCATTCGGCCTCTACGGCATCGCGTTGTCCCGCGCAACGGGATGCTGGCCCGCGCTAAAGATCGTGGCCGACGTGGCCGACGGCGTCTGGACTCTGGACAGCGATTTCACCGACTTCGGCATCACGGTTCCGACGATCGAGTGGGAAGGCCGGCCCTGGTCGTATCGGCAGCACATACCTGCCGCACCACCGGACAGTGTGCTGGCCGAGGCCGATCTATATGGGCCCCGCTGGGCGATGGTCGAGGCCTTCAACGCCGCCAACGAGATCGACACCATCGAGGTGGATCCGGCTCATGCGTGGCTCGGAATCGTGGCCGTCGGCACCGCGTACGACTCGGTCCGCGAAGCCCTTTCCGTCCTGGACCTGACCGAAGACGACCTCGCACGCAACGGAATTCGGATCCTGCGGGTCGGTATGCCCTACCCGCTGGGCGCCGACAAAGTGCGCCGCCTGGCCCGTGGCGTCGAGCAGGTGCTCGTCGTCGAAGACAAGACCGCGTTCGTCGAACTTCAGGTCAAGGACATCCTGTATGGACGCAGCGACGCGCCGCAGGTTCTAGGTAAGCGCGGCCCCGACGGACACACCCTGATTCCGCCGAACGGGCAATTGACCGCCGCCCGTTTGACCGGCCCGCTACGCACGGTCCTCAAGGGACGAGTGGCTCTGGCCGCTCCACCACCGCCCAGCCTCGAGTTGACCGTGCTGCCCACCAAGCGCACCGCGTACTTCTGCTCGGGCTGTCCGCACAACCGCTCCACCGCCGTCCCGGAAGGCTCGTTGGCCGGCGGCGGTATCGGATGTCACACCCTGGTGACGATGTCCTCGCGCACCGACTCCCAGGTCACCGGGCTTACCCAGATGGGCGGCGAGGGCGCGCAGTGGATCGGCCAGTCCCCCTTCACCGATGTCGAGCATATCTTCCAAAACGTCGGCGACGGAACGTATTTCCATTCCGGCCAGCTGGCAGTGCAGGCCTGCGTGGCCGCGGGAGTCAATATCACCTACAAGATCCTGTACAACTCCGCGGTCGCGATGACCGGCGCACAAGAGGTCGAGGGCGGACTGACGGTGCCTGAGCTGACACACAAGCTCGTCGCTGACGGTGTCACCAAGGTGATCGTTTGCGCCGACGAGCCCAAGCGGCACAAGGGTGCATCGTTCGCCAAAGGCGTTCTGGTCTGGGACCGTGATCGCCTCGACGAGGCGCAGCGACTCCTGCGGGACACCAAGGGGGTCACCGCGCTGATCTACGACCAGCAGTGCGCGGCCGAGGCCCGTCGCAAACGCAAGCGCGGCAAGTTGCCCGAGCGCAGGACCCGCGTCGTGATCAACGAGGCGGTCTGCGAGGGCTGTGGCGACTGCGGCGTGAAAAGCAATTGCCTGTCGGTGCAACCGATCGAGACGGAGCTGGGGCGAAAAACGCAGATCGACCAGAGCACCTGCAACACGGACTACTCGTGCCTGGACGGTAACTGCCCGTCGTTCGTGACGGTGGAACTGCCGCGGTCACGCGCCGCAACGGCGCCGCCGCAGGCTCCGTCGCCGCCGACGGTCGGCGATCCGAAGCGAATTGACATCAACGGTGTCTACAACATCTTTCTGGCCGGCATCGGCGGGACCGGGATCGTGACCGTCAACCAAGTGCTTGCGATGGCGGCTCTGCGCAACGGATTACACGTCGAGGGGCTCGACCAGACCGGCCTGAGCCAGAAGGCGGGTCCGGTGACATCGCACCTGCGGCTGAGCAACGAGGCCGTTGAGTCGTCCAACCGCATCAGCCCGGCCTCGGCCGACTGCGTTCTCGCGTTTGACCTTCTCACCGCTGTCGACGCAGAGAACGTCGGCTACGGCAGCCCGGACCGCACGATCGCCGTCGCTTCGACCAGTCAGACCCCAACCGGTGACATGGTTTACAACAGCGCCATAGGCTATCCGGCCACCGACGCCCTGTTGTCCCGGCTCGATGTGCACACCCGCTCGCTGATTTCGTTCGACGCGCTCGGCGCCGCCGAGCAGCTGTTCGGCAGCACGACACCGGCCAACTTTCTGCTGGTCGGCGCCGCCTATCAGCTCGGCGCGATCCCCATCAGCGCCAGGGCGATCGAAGAGGCGATCGCCATCAACGGTGTCGCGGTACAGGCCAATCAGACCGCGTTCCGGTGGGGACGCGTCGCGGTGGACAACCCCGAGGCCTTTCAGGGCGCCACCGCCCCGTCGGGACGGCCGCCCCGACGCAACGTCAAGATACCCAGCCACCTGCTCGACTCGTGCGCGGTGATGGACACGACCCGCGACACATTGGCACGCCGCACCGCGGACCTTGTTGCCTACCAAAGCAGTGGCACCGCGGCGCGGTTGGTCAACGTGGTACAGCAGGTGTGGAATCGAGAACGCGGAGTCACTGATCGCACCGAACTCTCCGAGGCGGTGGTCACGTACTTCTTCAAACTTCTCGCCTACAAGGACGAGTACGAGGTAGCGCGGATGCTGACCGACTCCGACTTCCGGCACTTCGTCCAAAGTCAGGTCCCAGGCGGGGGAAAGCTAACCTACAAGCTGCATCCGCCGCTGCTGAAGGCGCTCGGGCGCCGCAAGAAGATCAGCCTGGGGCCCCGCACACACTTCCTGTTGCGGCTGTTGGCGAAGGGCAAGTTCCTCCGGGGCACGGTTCTCGACCCGTTCGGTCACACGCGGATGCGACGCCTGGAGCGTCGACTCGCCGCACATTACGAGACAACCATCCTCGAACTCTTGTCGTCGCTCACCGCCGAGAACTACGGCAGGGCCGTGGCCATTGCTCGCGCCCCCGAATTGATCCGCGGGTACGAAGAAGTGAAGATGCACAATCTGGAGCGCTATTTCACACGGCTGGGCGAACTCGGAATCGATCCCCCACCGTTGTTGCCGTGACGGGTGTCTCCGGAACCTGCGCGACACATACCCAGACCACGCAGGAACTTGGCCAACCCCCATACAAATGCCCTGTCCCGCCCGAAAAAGAGCCGCGTTAGCCGCGCGCGCGACGTCCAGGGAGCCGACCAGAGTCGTCATCCTGCGCCGAGCTCGCTAAGGGCTCGTGTCGAGTTGGACGCCGCCCAAAGCGCCCGGCTATCAGGACGACGGCTGTTGCTGCCTGTTGGTGTCTACGCAGGTCGGCGGCTACTGGCCTGGAACAGTCACCGTTGTTTGTCTTTGCGGGTTGGCCGCTGATCCGGATGAATCCAGGTCGCAGGCGGCGGATACAACGGCTGCATGGACGGTATCGGCTTGAACGGCCTCCACTGACCCCGGGGTTGGGCGAGGCGGTCAAGGATGACGGCCAACACGGCGGGGTTCGACGCCAGGCCGATATGGCTGCTGCGGACCTCGACGTTCTCGGCGCACGGATTACCGGCGTTGGGGCCGGTCTCGTCGATGCTCAAGTGCCAGGGGGCGAAGCCGTCGTTGCGGCTGTACACTGCCGTCGCGGGCACCGTCAGTGGGGGACGTTCGTGCTCCTGCACCGTCAACAGGTCAAGCTCTGCGCAGTGCCGTGCAACGAATCGCTCCCAGTTTTGGCGCCCAAAGGGTCTGTGCGCGAACTGGTCGTGGGCGAGCATCCGGAATGGGCTGCCCAGCGTGATCACCTGACGTATTCGTTCGGGCCGCTCCCGGGCGAGCATGCGGGCGTAGATACCACCCAGACTCCAGCCGAGGACGGTGATGGGGGTGTCGTGCAGGGCGTACAGGTCGTCGACCCGGCCCCGCAGGCCCGCCAACTGCGTCTGGTCGAGTCCGAGGTTGCGGCCCTGGTTCCAGCCGTGAACCGAATACCCTTGCCCGCTAACACCCCACCGCAGGTGGGCGGTGGATCCGTCGCCGCCCATGCCGCCCGGCAACACGAGAACCGCGTGTGGCTCGCCCGCAGAGTGCAGCCTCGACAGAATCGACCGCGTGAGGACATAAGCCGCCGCCTCCATCGGAGCCCTGAGCTCCAGCAGTTGCCGTCGCAGACGCATGTACCCGACGGCCGGCCGCCCGGGAACTGCCGGCTGGCGTGTTGTCATGAGGTCCCCTTCGGGTGTTTGCGGACTGACCGGACTGGTTGATGTGAGCGCGCCACAGCGCGCAAGCTGTTGAATGCGTCGCGTATGCACTGCTTGTAGTGCCACGGATCGGGGAGCGCGTCGCGGTCGGCGGTGAAAAACAGTCCGAGTTCACCCTCGTAGCCGACGACGATGTTCATCAGGCGCATCCCATCGGATACCGGGCCGAATCCGCCCCTCCGATAACATTCTTGACAGATTGTGTCACGACCGGACGATCTGTGCAGCCCGCGAGGCATGAAAGGTGGTGCGGCTATGAGGGGTGGTCCGTCGATCAAACACCTCGACGACGTTCCGGCCGAGGAGATGCTGCGGTACGAATTCGACGACGGTCGCACGGCGTCGATCTGGGAGAAGTGGATCGAGATGTCGCCGCGATATTTCGCGTTCTGGAACAAGTGGGATCCGGGAGCCATCTCACCCCGACATGGCCACACCGGCGATCACAGCAACTTCATCCTGTCGGGTGAGCTTCGCTGCGGTGACGTGGTCTGCGGGCCGGGCACTCACATCATGCTCGAGTGGGGCGATGTATTCGGCCCATGGGAGGCCGGCCCGGAAGGCTGTGAGTTATACGGATTCATCGCTGGTGAGGGGCCGCCGTTCAACGGGGACACCACGGCCTACGAAGCTCTGCTGAAGGAACGCGGCGCCCGCATAGTGCCGACGCCAATGCCAAAGCGCCTCCCACCGTGGATCGTTGCCAAGCTCGGCGGCAGCTTCACATCCTCGGTGACAAGCTGGGATTCCGAGGTTTGACAAAGGATCTGGGTCTACCTCCCGGTGTGGGCCGACGTATGACCGGGCTGGATCTGTCGTGCTTGATCCCTCCTGGAACGCGCATCAGGTGGCTGGAACGGATCAGCGACGTCCATGCCGGCAGCGACTGGCCGGCCGTGGCCGACGCGTTCGGGTCCGTCACGGGCCGGGAGCTGATCGGCAAGGCGGTCGCTACCGCAGAGTATTTGACCGCCCTCGACGTCACGGACGGCTGTGCTGTGCCGGCACTACTCACCACCAACGCGGACGCGTTGGCGTTGTCGATCGGCGGTGTGGCCCAACACACTATTGGCGGGGTCCTTGCCCGAACTGATCAGCTGCGTCAATGAGCGCGTCGAGTTGCGTTGCGGTGACCTGCTCTTCGCCGGGACGACCGCCGGTGTCGGCCGTAAGGACGGCCGATTCCTGCAACCTGGCGAGGTCGCCGAGACGGAAATCGAGGGTATCGGGCTACTCCGCAATACCGTGGGAGAGCGAGTGACCTGAGGCTGCCATTCCTGCCTGCACAGGTGGGGCAGGTCACGCGGTGAACGTCGGTTTGCTCACATCGGCACGCGCCGGTCCCAGATATTGATGCGGCATGAGCCATACTTAGACAAGTAGCACATCAAGTGATCAGGTTGTTCCAGTCGGTCACAGAGACGCAGCAATCGTGGCGCCATTCCGTGGCTGAGTGGCTTGCTAACGAGGTGAAATGACACATGGCCGGAAGTGATCAGCGGTCGGAGAAGACCGTCGAGAAAATCGTGGCCGGCACGATGAAGGCGATCACCCGGCAAGGGATACACAAGCTTTCGGTGAGTGACATCTGCGAATCCTCTGGTGTCGCCCGCGGCACCTTCTACCGCTACTTCACCAGCAAAGACGATGTATTGGCCACGCTGGGCCGGTATTTCGAAGACGGGGTTGCCGGCGCGTTTGCGGCTGCGATCGAGGCCAACCCCGACCCTGCCGCCCGTGTCCAGGTGGTGTTGGACACCATCATCGCCAACCGCGCCGCCGGTGGGAATTTCGGCCGGATGCTCGATGTAGCACCCGATTTCACGTTGTGGTTCATTCGCGAGACATTCCCGAAACTCGTCGACGCGGTCACCGCGGCGTTGGGTCCGGCCGCCGACGAATCGCCGCTGGTACTCAGTGGGGCGTTGACGAAGCGCCAGCTCGGTGAGCTGTTCTTGCGCAGCGTTATGTCGATGCTGTTCCTGCCCGGTGACCGCTCCGACGAGGTGCCCACCATGATCAAGGCGTTGTTTCGCGTCGTGCCGCCGGCGGCGACCACTAAGCGAGCCAAGCGGCGACCACGCGCGAAGGCCAGCTGACCTTCACCGCGGTTAGCGGGGCGCCATCCGCAGCGCACCGTTGGGTCCGATCGTTTCCCCGTTCAGCATCGGTTTGCGACGATCTGCTCGGCAAGCAAGGGCGAATTCATCTGCGCCCAAGCCCACCGGGTCGTTGTCGTGGACCGCTGCTGGCCCGGTAACCGCAACGACGTCGTGGTAGCCCGTCACACTGTGACACAGCTTCGTGACGGCCGTGTCGTCCTCGGCGACGGCAGCTACCGCGGCATCACGTCGATCACTGCGCCGCGGCGCGACAAGACCGGCCGCATCATCCGCAATGACCTCTACCGCACTTATCGCCGCATCAGAGCCCGCGTCGAACACGTCATCGCCGCTCGAAGACTGACAAATGCTCCGCCAATGACGCCGCAGCGGCGACGCCATCAACTACAGCGTCCAAACCATCAGTGGACTCTGGACCCTCAAGACAGATACCCAATTACGGGTCAACGCTGAGTCAACCGTTCTAAGCAGGGGCGCCAAACCGGCTCCTTTCCTCCGCTTCGGTGATAACGTGACAGTCGACTGTCATTCTTGAGCTCGACGATGAGGATTGCGATGACCGGCCAAGCCCTGCGAGTCATGCTTCAGTCAGCCGATGACGTGACGCCCGATGTTTTGACATCGCTTTTGCGCCGACACGACCCGGACGTGGCGGTAACCGGCGTCACGGTTGGGCACACCTGGCAGGGCACCACTTCGCACTTGCACCTCGATGTGAATTATGCGGATCCAAATACCCGGCTTCCGCAGCGACTCTTCGTCAAAACGCAATTGAGCACAGTGCACGAACTGCCGGAGGCCTTCGACGAATCGCTATCCGAAGGGGGTGGCGGGACCGTGCTGTACGACGACGAGACCAGGTTCTACCGTGACCTTCGTCCGGACCTGGACGTCGAGACCATGACGACGTACTTCGCCGAGCATCTGGACGGGCCATCGCAGTTTCTCATTATCGGAGAGGACATCACCTTGCGCGGCGCGCAAGTCCCCGACGCGGTAGCCGGGCTTTCCGTCGAGCAGGTCGACGCGCTGCTGGCAACGTTGAGCCGAGTGCATGCCCCGTTCTGGGGCAGCCCGCGGCTGGCCGACGGCGGCGACCTGTCGTGGCTGCAGCATCCCGTCACCGGAGGATTCGCAGACTTCCTGCGCAGCAACGGTTTTGCGATTATCCGCGGCCTTATCGAGGCCCCGTACAAGACGGCGCTGCTCGATGCCGCGGGCACTGACATGGATGGAATGGAGGCGGCGTTCTGGAGACTCCAGGAGCGGGTGGCCCGCGACCCGATTACGCTGCTGCACGGCGACCCACATCCACGCAACACCTATGCGTTGCCCGACGGGCGGATGGGCGTCCTTGACTGGCAGCTGGCTCGGCGCGGCTCGTGGTCACACGACGTCGGCTATGCGTTGATCGGCGCGCTGTCGCCTGAGCTTCGGCGGGCCCACGAGCGCGAGCTGCTGGACAATTACCGCGGCCGGCTGCTCGGCGCCGGTGTCACCTCGGTACCCGACCGCGAAGCGATGTGGACCGCGTATCGCCAGAGCCCCGCCTGGGGCTTCTGCATGTGGGCGATCGCGCCCGACCAGATGTATTCGGTGGAGGTCGTCAACGCGGTGCTTGGCCGCTTCGCCGAGGCCTATTGCGACCTGGGCACCGGCAAGCTGTTGAGCTGATCCCGCGGCGCCAGACCAGCACTAGCACTAGCCCGCCTCAGGTCATGTTCATGCCGGCGTCGAGCATCAGCGTTGTGCCGGTGTAGTAGCGGCCACTGTCCGATACCAGGAACAACACCGTTTCCGAGACGTCGGCCGGTTCGATCACCGTGACCGGCAGGGCATTGGCCATCGCCTTGGCAAGATGCTCGTTCTGGGCGATCACCTTGAACAGTGCTGGGTTCTCCACGATCATGGAGGTGTTGACGCCGGTCGGTGCGATCGCCATGACACGGATGTTCTTAGCTGCCAGGCGCTGGGCGTAGGCCCGTACCAGTCCGGTGACGCCGATTTTGGCCGCGGCGTAGGCGTCCGCGCCGCCGCTGCCGTCCGTCAGGGCCTTCAGACCCGCCATCGAACTGGTGGCGACAATGGCGCCGCCACGGTCGGACTTCATCATGTGGGCGCTGGCGATCTGCAGGGTATTCCAGACACCGGTGAGCAGCACGCCGATGCCGAGTTCCCACGCCGCCTCGGGGTCGGGTTCGTCCACCCGGTTCAACAGGATCCCCGCGTTGGCCACCACCGTGTCGATGTAGCCGAATTCCGCGACCCCGTCATCAAAGGCGGCCTGCAGTGCTTTGCGGTCGCGGACGTCAGCCTGGCGGGCGATCATCCGCCGACCGGTCTTCTCCACCAGGTTGACGGTCTCGTCGAGGTCTTCCGGTGTGGCCATCGCATACAGCACGCCGTCGAGTTGGCGGCAGATGTCGACACCGACGATGTCGGCACCCTCCTCGGCCAATCGCACCGCGTGGGAGCGCCCCTGGCCCTTGCCGGCTCCGGTGATGAAGGCGACGCAACCGTCCATTCTGCCCATGCGCTGCTCCCTATGCTGGATACCCAATAACGAATTGGGGTATGCGGTAACCGCTTTCCCCGAGATCGACGATGCGCAGCTCTACCGGCTGGCCGATCCGGACATCGGCCGGATCGGCATCGATGACGGCGTTGATCCGGAGGCCCGGCTGCTCGGCCAGTTCGACGAGCCCGACGACGTAAGGCGGCACGCGGCCCGGAACGAGGGCCTGGCGGACGACGATGTAGCTGAAGATCGTGCCGTCACCGCTGACCTCCTCGAAATGGACGGGGCCACCGGTGTATCGGCTGCGTTCCAACGGCGGATGTATCCACTTCCCGGTATCGTCGCAGCGGCACAGCATCAACTTGCCGTTCTTCAGGCCTTCCCAGAAGGGCGCTGAGTCGGGGTCGGGCACCGGAACAGGTGCCGCCAGTGCGGGACTCTTCACGGACGCTCCTTGCTGTAGACGTTCGCCCCGCCGAAGGGCCCGCCACCGGCGGTCACCAGCGCGAGTTGCGCATTGTCCACCTGGCGTGCACCCGCGGCGTGGCGCAGTTGCAGCGCCGCCTCGTAATGGTGGTTCAGCCCGTGGATGTAGCCCTCGGACAGCAGGCCGCCGTGCGGATTGACCACCACGTCGCCGCCGTAGGTCGCGCGCCCGGTGGAGAAGAACTTCCCGACTTCACCTTTCTCGCAGAAGCCGTAGCCCTCCATCGTCGCCATGACGGTGTAGCTGAAGCAGTCGTACATGCACGCGACGTCCATGTCTGACGGACTCAGTCCGGTCTTGTCCCAGATCTTCGGACCGGCTGTGCGCGCATACATTTCGGTGGGATCGTCCCATTCTGTCCAGCCCGCCCCGCTTTGGGAGTTCGACGATCCGACCAACCACACTGGTGGCTGCTTGGCACTGCGCGCGATGTCCTCGCGGGTGATCAAGATCGCCACCGCGCCGTCGACTTCGGACGTGCAGTCCAGCACCCGGAACGGTTCGTTGATCCAACGAGCACCCAGATAGTCGTCCATGGTGAGCGGTTCGCGGCGCAGCGCGTGTTCGTTAGGGCCGGCGTGTTTGCGCTGCGTGATCACGATCTGGCCGAGGTCCTCGCACGTCGAGCCGTACTCGTGCTGGTGTCGGCGGGCCCACATGGCGAACCACTGCGGCGGCACCATGAACCCCGAGACGGTGTCGAACTGGTCGTCGTGCTGCACCTGCAGCGGCCCCTCGATATGGCCGAAGCGGTATCCCGAGCGGCCGTTGAGCGATCGGTAGACGAGCACAGCTTGGCACATGCCCGCCTCGATCACAGCTGCGGCGGTGGCGATCTGGTCGGCCACCAGGTTGCCGCCGCCGTACATGGCGTTGGCCCAGGCTAATTCGTCGATGCCGAGCGCCCATCCAACGAATATCGGCTGCTCGGAATCGTTGACCATGTAGGTACAGATCCCGTCGATGTCGGCCGGTGTCAGCCCGGCGTCGGCGATCGCCTCCCGGCATGCGGCCACGGCCATGCCCCGGGTGGTGCGGCCGGACTTGCGGGTGTAGGTGGTGCGTCCGATTCCGGCGATGGCACAGGTCATCGAGGATTCTCCGATCTACTTCGGTTCACGCGGCAGACACAGAATGCGTTCGGCGATCAGGTTGCGCACGATCTCCGACGTTCCGCCGGCTATCGTCAGGCACCGGCTAAACAGATAGTCGTGCGCGATGTTGCCCTCAGCGCCGGTGAAAACGGCCCGGCCGGCGATGCGAAGCGCCAGTTCCGCGACGCGTTGGGCGTGTTCGGCACCGAAAAGCTTGGCGATGTTGCCCTCTATCCCGGGACCGGTATCGAAGACGGCCCGTGCGGCCTGCCGCAGGTTAAGGGCCGCAAGCGAATACGCCTCGATGAGCAGTGCTCCGACCTCTCGCGCCAGGCCCTGGTCGCCGGCGCGGTAACGCGCCAACAGATCGACCAACTCGTCGGCGACGATGGTCACCGAACCACCGCCGATGGACACCCGTTCGTTGCCGAACGTTGCCATCGCCACACTCCAACCGGCGTTGACGGCGCCGACCACGTCACGGTCGGGCACGAAGACGTCGTCGAAGAACACTTCGTTGAACAGCGTTTCGCCGGTAATTTCTTTGAGTGGGCGGATCTGGATGCCCGGTGCGGCGAGGTCGATGATGATGGCCGTGATGCCTTGGTGCTTGGGCACATTCGGATCGGTGCGCACGGTGGCCAGCCCCCGCTGGCAGTTCATCGCGTCACTGGTCCACACCTTCTGGCCGGTCACCCGCCAGCCGTCGTCGACCCTCGTGGCTTTGGTCGCCACCGCGGCGGCATCCGAACCGGCACCGGGCTCGCTGAACAACTGGCACCACCGCAGCTCGCCTTCCAGGCTCGGCCAGATCAGCCGCTCGATCTGTTCGGCGCTGCCGTGCTGCAGCAACGTGGGCACCACCCATCCGCCGAGTCCCAGGTCCGTCTTGTCGAGGCCGTCGAGCACCTCCTCGATCACGAGTTGCTCCACGGAATCGGCGGCCCGTCCATACGGCTGGGGCCAGTGCGGGACCAGGTAACCGCTGCGGGCCCATAGCTTGGGCTTTTCGGCGGTGTCGGTTCGCCTAAGCGCGTCACGGAATTCCTCTGCGGCCCGCCGGTACTGCTCGGCCTCGGGTGGCAGGTCCACAGTGTGACGCCGCCGCAGCCCGCGGCTCTGCAGTTCGGTGACCTTGTCGCGCAACGCCTCCGGACCGTCGACAAAGGCCAGCAACACCGTCGCCCGCCGGACGTAGAGGTGCGCGTCGTGCTCCCAGGTGTAGCCGATACCCCCGTGCACCTGCACGTTCTGCAGCGCCACCCGCTGGTAGGCGGGCAGCACGTGACCGGCCGCCATCGTGACGGCCAGCTCGGCTTCCGGCCCGCACGCCCGGGCGGCATCCCAGGTGACCGCCACCGCCAGCTCCGTGTCGACCAGCATGTTCGCACAGTGATGCTTGACGGCCTGGAACGAGCCGATCGGCCGGCCGAACTGCTCGCGCGCGGCCGCATAGGTCGTCGCCATCTCGGTGCACGCCGCCAGGCCGCCGACGGCCTCTGCGGCGGCGAGCAGGCGCACCATCCGGGTCGCCGCCCCGGCGGCGCCCGGGAACACGTCGGCGATGGGCGCCGACGACAACCTCAGGATGGTAACCGGCCGCATCAACAGATCGACGGAGTCGGTGCGGCGAGCAGTGACGAATTCGTCGGCCTCAACCAGTATCAGGTCGTCTCCCACCGGGACGAGGAAGACATCGGCGTCGGGTTCGGCCAGGGCGGCGACGGCGTCGGCCGAGATCGCAGAATCCGTTCGGACCGCGTCGCTGCTCGTGCCGATGCCTGCCACCAGCTCACCGGACACCAGGCGCGGCAGCCACCGCTCGCGCTGCTCTTCGGTGCCGGCCTCGGCGATCACCGACGACACGACCACCGTCGGCAGGAACGGTCCGCCGATCGCCGCGCGGCCAAGTTGCTCCAGGACAATGGTCAGCTCGGGCAGCCCATAGCCCTGGCCGCCGAATCGCTCCCCGATGTGCAGGCCCAGCCAGCCGGTGGAAACGATCTCTTTCCACAACCCGTCATCGAGCCACCAACGGCCGCCGGCCGGGGCGTCGAGCAGGATGCGGCGGGCGCACTCCGTCCCCGCGCGCCCGGCCACCATCGCCTTGGCCACGTCGGCCAGCGCGCGGTGATCTTCGGTTATCGCCAAAGGCATTGGCAGCGCTCCATTCTCGTCACTCGGTCGTCACCAGGTGTTGCCGTACCGCTCCCGGAACGTCACCGAGGCCGCGGGCCGGCGACGCGGTGGTGACAGCTTTTTCGCGGGCACGCCGAGGTAGACAGCCGCCATCGGCAGCAGGGTGCCCGGCAGTCCCAGCAGTTCGCGGACGCGGTCGACGCCGAACGTCGTCAGTCCGGTGGTCAAGCAGGAACCGTAGCCCAGGTCCGCCGCGGCCAGCAGCAGGTTCTGCACCGCCGGGTAGATCGACGACGGCGCGTAGATCTCGGCAACGCGTTCGGTGTCCACGCAGACCGCGACGACGACCGGGGCCGCTGCGAATCCTCCCCGGTTGAAGCCGTATTCGAGGTCGGCGATCAGCGCCTTATCGTCGAGGCTGCTCCGGATAAAGTCGCCCCCGCCGGCGTTCCACGTCTCGGTCCACCAGTCGGCGAGCAGCGACCGCGTCTTCTGGTCGCGGACCACCACGAATGCCCAGGGCTGCGTGTTCTCGGCACTGGGGGCGTGCACCGCGGCCTGAAGGATCTGCTCGATATCGGAGTCGGGCACATCGGCGTTGGGGTCGAATCGCCGGCAGGCACGCTGGGCGTGCATGATGGCCAACAGGTCACCCACTATTGATCAGCAACCCGACGTTGGCCCCGAGGTTTCCAGCCCGTCAGCGAGATGGTGGTGAGGTCCAGCGTCTCGTGCAGCGACAGCTTGCCGGCCATGACGCGTTTCAGGAACTCTGACATTACGGTGTCAGGGTCGCGGTCCAGTTCGTAGATCACCAGGTAGCGGTGCGTCGGCGGCGGCAACTGCGCCGGGAGGTCCTCGTCCTCGGGGACGGTGACCTCGCAGAGGTCGTAGCGCTGCGCGGCCACCACGCCGGGCACGTCGAGAACCTCGGGCACATGCTGGGTGTCGTACCAGGTGTTGAAGGCCTCGTCTTGGCCCTGCACAGGGTTGGTGAGCACAAGAAAAAGGTTCTCGGCCACAGGTCACGCCTTTCTGAGTGGGCTGGTCCAGCGCGTCGAGGTCACATTATGACAGTGGACTGTCACAGTCAACGCGCGGTGCCGGTATCGGCGCGGGCTGGACGACCTCATCCGGCAACAGATTGCCGCACGGCGAGCAGTGCTGGACTAGGCGCTGCTACCGGTCGTTGAACCGCGTGCCATCCGGGCACGCCCGTGGCGTACCCGGGCCGCAGAATTGCGTGCGCAGATAGGTCGGGTAAGTGTCCGTCGGTCCGGCGTACAGTGCGGTCAGGCTGATCGGCGCGTCGTAGACCCCGATCGCCACCACGTGCAGGAATCCGGTGACTGCCAACACCCGCAATACCGACTTCATTCGCGGCCCCGCCCACCGGAGGGTGTCCACGCCGCCCTCGACGCGGATCCGGCCTTGCTTGTTCCTGAAGAACATCAACCCACCGCTGGACGTCAGTACCAGCGACCACAAAATCGGACCGTAGAGCGGCAATTGATGAATGGTTCCGGCCCACATCGTCATCCCCGGGATGGACGCCGGATATGCCACCACACCATGACGTACGGCGAAGATCTCCATCGGGAACTCGATCGCGAACACTGCCAGCCACCCACAACAGAACGTGCGGACCGGTCCCAGGGTCGGCCATCGGCGCCGGGCTCGCCCCATCGCCCAGCGACCGACCACGCCCATGGCCAGCGGCATCCAGATGTAGATCATCCCGATCACCAGCACCGGCTCTGCCATCAGCCGCCCATCCGGGCTCAGCCAGCCCGGGATGTTCTCTGTCCAGTTGCCGAAGTTCACCAGCCCGGCGTTGTAGAACAGCACGGGCTGCAGCCAGTTGATCAGTGGGTCGTGCCACCAGGCGATCGCCGACCCAATCACGACGGCTGCCTCCACACACAGTTGACGCCGCTCGCGCAGACTCTTCCAGACGACGTAACCGATGGCGGCCACCGCGAGGATTGGGCAGGCGATCTGGAAGGCGGCGATGGCGACCCGCGTGCCCGCCGGGATCGGATCGGGGTCGGGTTCGACCGGTGTCGCGTCGCCGGAAACGATCCAGGCTGTGTAGACGTACGCGGCGAAGACAACACAGATGGCCCCCATGCTCGACCAAAACAGCACTGGCCGAATGGTTTTGACCTTCGCGGGTTGCGCTACTGTCGGCTCGACGTGGTCGACAACGCCGGGACTCTTCCTATCTGTCACCGTTTACGTCTCCTTTGGCGCATTGACACCCAACCCAAAGATGACAGTCAACTGTCACCAAATCAATGGACGTTTCCTTCACATCGTCAGTTGTCACTTACCTGCGAATTATAGAAATAGTTGTATGGTTTCAGGGCTTGCGCGTAACATCCAATCGCGGGACGGCTGACCGCATCCGGTCCGCCATGCGTCTGAACGCGCGTCCCCAAATCATCAAGAGTCGACGAGAGGACAGGGCATGGCGGTACTCGATGGTCGGGTCGTATTCATCACCGGTGCCGCACGCGGCCAGGGCCGTTCGCACGCAGTGATGTGCGCAGAGGCGGGCGCGAACATCGTCGGTGTCGACATCTGTGAAGACCTCGACGTGGTGCCCTACAAGCTGGGAACGGCCGAAGAGTTGGAGGAGACCGCGCGCTTGGTCGACAAGACCGGACAGGAGATGCTCTTCCGTACCGCCGACGTTCGCGACAAGGCCGCTCTGCAGGGAGCGTTCGACGCGGGCGTGCAGCATTTCGGCCATATCGACACCGTCATCGCGAACGCCGGGGTGATCCTGACCAACCCCGACGAACGTGACGCCTCCGAAGCGCTTCGTCTCGGCATCGACATCATGTTGATCGGCGTCTGGAACACCTTCCAGGTCGCGATCCCCCATCTCAAAGAACGGGACCAGGGCGGCAACCTTGTAGCGACCAGCTCGATGGCTGCCCTGCTGGATCTCACCGACGGTCGCGGCGGCTCCGACGCCTACCTGATGTCCAAGCTGGCGATCACCGGCCTGGTCCGCGCATACGCGAATATGCTTGCACCGCATCGCATCCGGGTCAACGCCGTCGCTCCAACGAACTGCGCGACGCCCATGATCACCGAGAACCCCGCCTTGTTCAAGGTCATCGAGGACAACCCTCACCTGGTCAACGCAATGCAGACGGCGCTGCCGGACCTTCCCATGATCGAGCCCAAGGACGTCAGTAACGCGATCCTGTTCTTGATCTCCGACGCTGGGCGGTCGTTCACCGGAAGCCTGCTCAAGGTGGACGCAGGAATGGACGTGCGGCGCTAGCCTGTCCCGGTTTATCGAGGCACAGACGTGGACTACGGCATCACCGGCAAGCCCGCACTGGTCGTCGGCGGCAGCAAGGGTATCGGCTTTGAGGTCGCGAAAATTCTTGCCGCCGAAGGCTGTCGAGTGGCCGTACTCGCCCGCACCAGAGCCGACATCGACGCCGCGGTCGATGCGATCCGCGCGCGGGGCGGCACCGCAACGGGCATCACGGCCGACGTCAGCCATCAGGACGAGGTGGACGACGCGGTCCGTGAGGTTCGTACGGAGTGGGGGCCGCCGGTCATCGTCGTGGGCCAGGCTAAGTACCAGCGGCCCGGCGACTTCGGCGACATCACCGACGTCAACTGCTATCGCGAGTCATTCGAACTGCACACGATGAGCCAGATCTTCCTTCTCCGGGCTGTGCTGCCAGGCATGCGGGACGCTGGATGGGGCCGGTTCGTCCACGTCGGTTCGGCCACCGCGAAGGAGCCGGCCGGCAACATCCATCATGCGGTCGCCAACACCAGTCGCCCGTCGACGATCGGTCTGCTCAAGACGGTGTCCGACGAGTACGCCCGTTACGGCGTTACCGTGAATACCGTTGCGCCGGGCTGGATCGAAACTGACAATGCGATCGACTACATCGACAAGAATCTGGGGGCCGGCACCGAGGAACAACGACGCGAGTTCATGCTCGCCAAGGCCCGAGTGCCGGCGGCGCGGATGGGCAAGCCGCATGAGATCGCTTCCCTTATCGCCTATCTCTGTTCCGAGCCGGCGGGCTACATCACCGGAAACTGGATCGAAGTCGACGGTGGCCTGCACCGGTCAGCGTTCTAGACAGCGCCGTTCTCCTGACCAGCTCGCCCTTGTACAGCTTGCCGGCACTGGTGCGCGGCAGCTGCGCCTCGAACGAGATCGACCGCGGACACTTGTGGTGCGCCAAGGGTTCCCGCAGCCACGCGACCAGCTCCTGGGTCTGCTGCACGATCAGGTGACAGTTTCGGTCACGCGGCCTGACTGGCCGGTGTGGTCATGATTGCTTCGTATTCGATCGGGGTCAACCGCCC
>NZ_JBCHKV010000028.1:0-46440 GCF_039023525.1 Mycobacterium sp. 050272
CCACTTCAACTACCATCGACCACACTCTGCCGCCGACGGCCAACCACCAGCATCACGACTCACCACCGGCGTCACCAACGTGCTGTCCTCCTACAACTAGCTGGCGAGGGACTGACCAATCCCGAGATCGCCGCCCAGCTGTTCATCAGCACCCATACCGTCGAATGGCACCTGCGCAAGGTGTTCACCAAGCTCGGCATCACCTCGCGCCGGCAACTCCGCAGCGCAGCCATTAATCCGACCCCCTGAGTCGGCAGGACTACGGACTTTCCAGGGTTCCGTGCAACCTAGGGGCGGTCCATGCTGAACAGACCAGTTGATCGGTAACCCGGAAAGGCAAGGTCATGAAGATTCTGGTAGTCGGCGGCAGTGGACTGATCGGATCGCAAGTTGTCAACCAGCTCATCGAACTAGGTCACCAGGCCGTCCCGGCGTCGCCGAGCTCAGGCGTCAACAGCGTCACCGGCGAGGGCCTGGCCGCGGCAGTTGCCGGGGTCGACGCGGTAGTGGACGTGACCAATGCGCCGTCCTGGGGTGATGACGAAGTGCTGGAGTTCTTCACCGTCTCCACTCGCAACCTGCTGGACGCCGAGCGCGCCGCCGGCGTGCGCCACCACATCGCGCTCTCCATCGTGGGAGCCGACCGGGCGGCCGTCAGCGGCTACATGCGGGCCAAGGTCGCTCAGGAGAAACTGATCGAGGAATCCGGAATTCCTTTCACGATCGTGCGGGCCACTCAGTTCTTCGAATTCGTTGGCGGCATTGCCGATTCGATGACCGACGGTGACACGGTTCGCGCGCCGCACGGGGCATTCCAACCGATCGCCGCCGCCGACGTCGCGACCGCGGTCACCCGGGCTGCCGCCGGCGAGCCCGCGGGGCTTGTCAACATCGCCGGCCCGGAAAAGCGCGGCATGGACGACTTCATCCGGACCAGGTTCGCCGCCACCGGCGATGGCCGCCGGGTGGTGACCGACCCGGATGCCCAGTACTACGGTGTGGTGCTCGACGAGCGCATGATCGTTCCCGTTGAGGGCGAAGAGGTAACGCTCTACCCCACCGGGTTCAGCGACTGGTTGTCAGCGCAGGCACACAGCAACGCCTGAACGAACATTCGCAGGAGCTGAGTCCGGTGGAGCTGATGGACCACACCGCGGTGATCACGGGAGGAACGGCCGGTATCGGACTGGAGTCTGCCCGGCTGCTGGCAAGCGAAGGCGCCACGGTCATCATCTCGGGCCGCGACCGGGCCAGGGGCGATCAAGCGGTTGAAGCCATCGGCACGAACGCCCGGTTCGTTCAGGCCGACATGGCGGACGCCGAGTCGGTGAATTCGCTTGTGCAGCAATGTGGCGAGGTCGACATCATCGTCAACAACGCCGGCAGCTTCCCGGCTGCGTTGACAGTCGACCAGGACCGGTCGGTGTTCGAGACGATATTCAACATAAATGTCCGCGGCGCCTACTTCCTGGTCGCCGGTCTGATCCCGCAGATGCTGCAGCGGCGGCGCGGGAGCATCGTCAACGTCACCACGATGGCCGCGTTCAAAGGGATCCCGGGCGCATCGGGCTACAGCGCATCCAAAGCCGCGCTGGAATCGCTCACCCGCACCTGGGCCGCCGAGTTCGGCGCGGCCGGGGTGCGGGTGAACAGCGTCGCTCCGGGCCCCACCCGCACGCTCGGGGTGGCCGCCGCATGGGGCGAGGTCAACGAAGAGCTGGGGCGAGCGTTGCCGCTGGGACGCACCGCTTTCGCCTCCGAGATCGCCGAAGCCGTGCTTTTTCTCAGCTCTCCGCGCGCCAGCTTCATCACCGGCTCCACGTTGCATGTCGACGGTGGTGGTGCGGCTGTCTAAGCAGGGCAACATTGCGTTGTCAACGGTTGCGTTCTGGCAAACTCCCGAGCACGGTATAACTCGCCGGGCCTGTACCGACCGACGACAAGGAGCGATCAATGCCGCTGCTACCCACCAGTGGGGTTACCTTCGACGGGGCGCAGCTGACCCGGCGCGGCTTCATGGCGGCCAGCATCGCGGGCGGATTGACGCTGGCGGCGTGCGGCCATTCCAAGTCCCAGGATCTGAGCAGTGCCGACAAGATGGCCGCCGCGATCGCTGCTGCCGAGGCGGCACGGCCGCACAGCGGGCGCACCGTGAACGTCAACCTGACTCAGCACCTGACCCAGATCGATTTGGGCGGACCGGTCGTGCGGACGCTCGCCTTCGGCGACACGATCCCCGGCCCGCTGATCCGGGCCAGTGTCGGCGACGAGCTGGTGGTCAAGGTCTCGAACAAACTCGACCACATGACTTCGGTGCATTGGCACGGTATCGCGTTGCGCAACAACATGGATGGTGCGGAACCGGCCACCCCGAACATCGAAGCCGGCCAGGAATTCACCTATCAGTTCTCCGTACCGAACTCGGGCACCTACTGGGCACATCCACACACCGGCCTCGACGAAGACACCGGGCTGTACCTGCCGGTCATCATTGATGACCCCACCGAGGGCAACTACGACGTCGAATGGGTTGTCGTCCTTGACGACTGGACCGACGGCGTGGGAAAGAGTCCACAACAACTCTACGAGGAACTCACGAACCCGAACAAGCCGAGCATGTCCAACATGCCGGCCGCACCGTCGACGACCCCGACCACGTCGACGACCCCTACCACCTCGAGCAGCGAGACCACTTCGACCAGCCCGACGACGTCGACCACCCCCACGACCCCGTCCACGTCAGCGTCGGCAATGCCGAATGCCCGGGTCGGAAACAGCGACCTGCTCGGCGGCGACGCGGGAGACATCGCCTATCCGTACTATCTGATCAACGGGCGAATTCCCGCGGCTCCCACCACCTTCAATGCCAAGCCGGGGCAGCGGATCCGGATCCGCTTCATCAACACCGGCTCCGACACCACCTTCCGCGTCGCGCTGGCCGGCCACCCCATGACAGTCACCCACACCGATGGATACGCCGTGGTGCCCAGACAGGTCGACGCCCTGCTGATCGGGATGGCCGAACGGTACGACGTCATCGTGACCGCCGCCGACGGCGTCTTCCCACTGGTCGCCATGGCCGAGGGCAAGGGGGCGCTGGCGCGGGCGCTGCTGTCTACCGGAATGGGCAGCCCGCCCGATCCGCAGTTTCAACCGGCCGAACTCAACCGGCGCGTGGGCACCATCGAGATGTTCACCGCCGCAACGCCGGTCATGTTGGGCCGGCCCGAACCGGGACTCAACCTTCCGGTCGTGCTGGGCGGCAACATGGTCCAGTACGACTGGACGATCAACGGCGAGCCTTACAGCAAGACCAATCCGCTGCACGTTCAGCAGGGCCAGCGGCCGACCATCACCTTCGACAACCCGACGATGATGTATCACCCAATCCATTTGCACGGGCACACATTCCAGCTGATCAACCCCGACGGATCGCTGGGCGCCCGCAAGGACACCGTGATGGTGCTGCCCAAGCAGAAGATCCTGGCCGTTCTGGTGGCCGACAATCCCGGCGTGTGGCAGATGCACTGCCACAACACCTATCACCAGGTCGCCGGAATGATGACCCGGCTGGAATACGTCTTCTAAGAAGCCAGGAATTCCAGCAGCAGTTCGTTGACCGCTGCCGGCTGCTCGATTTGCGGGCAGTGGCCGGCGCTGTCGACCACCGTCGAGCGAGCGCCGTCGATCTGCCCGGCGATCTCGGCGGCCCAACCTCGCGGCAAGAGCTTGTCCTCTCCCCCTTCGACCACCAGCGTCGGCACACCGATGCGCTGGTAGGCTCGGGCGCTCGGCGGGGTCGGGGGCCGCGTCGTACCGGGGCGGCGGAATCGGGCCGCGGCCACCGCTTCCCATGCCCCCGGCGCGGTGCTCGATTCGTAGCGGCGGCTCACGTATTCCTCGTCGGTCGGATAGCCGGGATCGTGAAACAGGGCCTCGACGATGCGGCGCATCGCCTCCAGGCTGGCGTCGTACTCTTGCAACGCCTCAAAGTGCTTGTTCTGCTGGATCTCTCCGCCGCCACAGATGATCGCCAGGCTACGGACCGGCAACCGCGGCGCTTCGGATGTGGTGTCGTTGAGCAGGTTGATCGCACCCATCGAGTTGCCGACGAAATGCGCCGAATCGATACCGAGCAGCTCGCAGAAGCGAGCCACATGTCGTATCCGCATCCCCCGGCCGTCCACGAAGTCGATCACCTTCGCCGAGTTTCCATACCCCAGCATGTCCGGAGCCAGCACCCGGTAGTGTGCGGCCAGCGCGGAAACGTTGCGTTCCCAACCCAGTTCGGCGCTGGCGCCGAACTCGCCGCCGTGTAGCAGCACTACCGGATCGCCGTTGCCGGCCTCCAGGTAACCCGTGGTAAGACCGTCGACCAGCATGGTTTTGCGCGCAAAGTTCATCACTTGATCGCAATCGGGTTGACGGGAGAGCCGACCGCACCGACCACCCGCAGCGGCGGGGCGACGAGCTGGAACTCGTAGACGCCGTCCGCGGCGCAGTCCTGCGCCAGCGCGGTGAGATCCCAGTATTCGCCGAAGATCATGCCCATGTCGCGCAGGCAGAGCAGATGCAGAGGGAAAGTGACGCCGTCGATTCCGGAAACCAGGTCTTCGACCTGAAGGTTATCAGCGGCCACGGCCGCGATCTCGTGATCATGCAGCCACTGGGCACATCGCCAGTCCAGGCCGGAATAACCTTCGGTCCCGTTCCCGGTCATCAGAAACCTTGTCCACCAACCGGTCCGGATCAGCACGATGTCGCCCCGACCGACGGTCACACCCTGGGCGCGAACCACGTCGTCGAGTTCTTCCGGCGAGATCGGGTTTCCTGCTTCGAGGAACACCTCCGCTCCCCGATGGCGGACCAAGTCCAGCAGCACACCGCGAGACGTGATGCCCTTGACGTCAACCTTGTCGATGCCGCAGTGGTAGGCGCCCATGCTGGTCACCGAATCCGCCGCGAAGCCGTTGTACAGCTGATCGTCGTAGTAGACGTGGGACAGCGCATCCCACTGGCTTGCCGCTTGCAGCGGCATGATGATGATGTCGTCGTTGAAGCGGAACGGATTGTCGGCCGTCATGTAGCCGCTGAGCTGCTGAGCCACCGGGTTTCGCGGCCAGCTCGGCCCATACTTGGCCAGCGTGTTCACATCGCCGCCGTCGACGGTCATGATGTGCACCGGGTTGTGCCGAAACGCGAATGCGCCCTGCGGACCCGAGGCGCCGAAGTCGACACCGAGCGGAAATACCTTGCCATGCTTCACCAGACCGGCGGCCTGCGCGACCTTGTCCTCGGTGATGAAGTTCAGGGTGCCGAGCTCGTCGGCGTCCCCCCAACGTCCCCAATTGGAGACCTCCCTCGACACCCGCCGGAAATCAGCCAAGTCGGCTCGGCTCATCTGGAGGGGCTCCTTTCTCGAGTTCACGAGCAATCGCCGCGCCCACGTTTCCACCGTCGACCCAGATGATCTGTCCCGTGATGTAGCTGGCCGCACCACTATTCAAGAAGAGCAGCACGGCCGCCTGCTCGGCGGGGCCGGAAACGCGTCCCAGTGGCTTGGGAATGTCGTCGAGGAAGCCCTGCCCGTACGCCGTGCGCAGCTGATCGAGTATCGGCGTCTCGGTAACGCCGGGGCCGGAGCAGTTGATCCGGATGCCTCTGGCGCCCAACGGCGCAGCACTGCGCATCGTGTAGAAGATGATCGCTTCCTTGGACAGTTGGTAGCCGTTGCCCACCACGTCGGGATTCGCGTCGCACCAGTCGATACCCTCTTGCATCGTCGCGGTATTCAACAACGGCGCGACCGCCGCCGCGTGTTCGCGGTAGGCGGCGGCGGCGAGCGAGGACACGCTGACGATCGACGATCCCGCGACCATTCTCGGGACCAGCGCCTCGGTGACCTGGCGGGTGCCTAGGAAATTGATCGTGGCAACCAGTGCCGGGTTGCCGATCCCGGAGGAGACACCGGCGACGTTGAACAGCGTGTCGACTCGCCCGCCGATGGCCGCCACCGCGTCATCGATCGATTCGGGGTCGGCGAGGTCAACCTGATGAAACTCGTTGAGCTCGAACGACGATCGCCGCTTGTCCAGCCCGACGACTTCGGCCCCGAGTTCGGTGAGCTGACGCACCACGTGTTCGCCAATACCCGACGCACATCCGGTCACCACCGCACGGCGGCCGTCATAGCGCCACAACCCGTCAATCTCGCCCACGGCTGATTATCTTCCGGCGCTATGTCTTTTTCTGCTCTTCCTTGGCGCGCTGTGCCGCCTGCACCCGGCCCTCGTTGATCTCCGCCATGGCCTCGGGGATCTCGCTGGCGGTGAATTTGTCGCGCCCGGTGGGCAAGCCGCCGAACGCGTAGGTTTCGTCGAACAACGGGGCGCTCGGCTTCGGCCGCCGCGCCTCGACCTTCTCGATCACCGGTGCCAGCCGCTTGGCCTTCTCCGCCACCGCCTTCTGGTCACGTTCGATGAACTCGGGCAGTACCTCTTTGCCCATCAGCTCAATGGATTCCATGGTGCCTTCGTGGCTGCGCGGATTGAGCAGCAGGATGATCTCGTCGACGCCGCTCTCCTCGTACCCGCGCAGGAACTCGCGCACGGTGTCCGGGGATCCGATCGCGCCGCGGCCGGGTCCGTAGGCCAGCGTCGGGTCCTTTTCCACCTCTTCGAGGTAACGCTTCCACACTCCGGTGCGGCCCGGGCTGTGCATTCCGGTCAGGTAGTAGTGCATGATCCCGAACGAGAAGAAGCCACCGCCCTGCCCCAGCCGTTGCAGCGCCTCTTCTTCGGTCTTGGCGACCATCATCGACAAGTCACCGCCGATGGCCAGAATGTTCGGGTTGATCTGCGGCGTGATGGGCACGCCGTTCTCCTCGAATTCTTTGTAGTAGCCGTTGACCCGGTCGGTCAGCGGGCCGGGCCCGGTGTAGGCGAAACTCAGTGCGCCGATGCATTTTTGAGCAGCCATCTGCACACTTGCCGGCCGGGTGCAGGCGACCCAGACGGGTGGGTGCGGCTTTTGCAGCGGTTTGGGGATGACGTTGCGAGGCGGCATCTGGATGTGCTCGCCCTTGAAGCCCGTGAACGGCTCTTCGATCATGCATCGGATCGCGACGTCGAGGGACTCCTCCCACTGCGCGCGCTTGTCGGCGGGGTCGACATCGAATCCGCCGAGTTCGCCGACCGAGGAACCTTCCCCGGTGCCGAACTCGACACGCCCGTTGGAGAGCAGGTCGATGGTGGCGACGCGTTCGGCCACCCGCGCGGGGTGATTGACCGCGGGCAGCAGGTGCATGATGCCGAACCCGAGCCGGATGTTCTTGGTTCGCTGGCTGGCCGCGGCCAGGAAGATCTCCGGCGCGGTGGAGTGGCAGTACTCCTCGAGGAAGTGGTGCTCGGTCAGCCAGACGGTGGAGAACCCCGCCTTGTCGGCGGCCTCCACCTCGTCCAGGCAATCCTGCAACAGGACATGTTCGTCATCGGGCGCCCACGGACGGGGCAGAGCGAACTCGTAGAACAGTGAAATTTTCATTGTTACCTCCTTAGGAGACTAGGCCTGGCTGGCAAGGTGTTTGGCGGCGATAAAGCCGAAGGTCATGGCGGGACCGATGGTCGCCCCGGCGCCCGCGTAGCTGCGGCCCATGACCGGCGCGGACGTGTTGCCCACCGCATACAACCCGGGCACGATGGCCCCGTCGGGCCGCAGCACCCGGGCGTATTCGTCGGTCAGCAGACCACCCGAAGTTCCGAGGTCGCCGAGCACGATGCGGAACGCATAGTAGGGCGGATCACCCAGCGGATACAGATTGGGGTTAGGCAGGGTCGGATCGCCGTAGTAGTTGTCGTAAACGCTGTCCCCTCGGTTGAAATCGTCGTCATGGCCGTTGCGCGCGAGTTCGTTGAAGCGCGCTGCGGTGGAACGCAATTGCGCTGCCGGAACTCCGATTTTGGTCGCCATTTCGTCCCAGCTGGTCGCCGCCTTGACCACACCGGATTCCAGCCACGCCTTCGGAATCTTGCGGCCGGTGGGCACGGGAGCACCGGGAATCTTCGGTAGCGGCAGGTGACCACCTACGACGTAGCGATTCCACGACCGATGATCGGTGATCAGCCAGCACGGAATGTGGGTGACACCGGACTTCTGCCCATCGATCATCGCGTGGCCGAAGTCCATGTAAGGAGCCGCCTCGTTGATAAACCGCTTACCTTCGCCGTTGACAATGAATTGCGACGGCATCATCCGCTCGTTGAGCATGAATTGCATTCGGCCGTCCGGCCATTGGATCGCCGGGAACCACCACGCCTCGTCGAGCAGGTCGGTCGCGGCGCCCACCTTTTCGCCTGCGCGAATGCCGTCACCCATCGCGACGGGGTTACCGAAGCTCCAGTCCTGGTCCACAACGGGCAGCTGCTCCTTGCGCCAGGCAAGGTCATGATCGAATCCCCCGGACGCCAGGATGACGCCGCGGCGCGCACCGATCCGCTGCCTGGCGCCGTCACGCTCGATCACCGCGCCGGTCACCGATCCGTCGGCGTCGGTGAGCAGCTCGGTCATCGGCGCGTCCAGCCACAGCGGAATACCGCTGTCCCGCATCGCCAGCCGCAACCGCGCGACCAGCGACTGGCCGATCGCGGCCATCCGCTCGTGGAAGGCTCTCGCCTTGAACATCCGCCAGAGGAGTTTCAACAGCACGCCCTTGCCGGCCCACGTCTGCCTGATCCGGTAGAATGTCCGAAGGTCTTTGGGGCCCAGCCAGATTCCCCGGGGAGCAAGTGCCAGCGGCTTGAGCATCAGTTCTTCGTCGGCACCCAGCTTGCGCAGGTCGATGGCCGGCACGTTGATGGTGCTGCCGAGCTCTGAGGCGCCCGGCAGTTCCGGGTAGTAGTCGGCATAGTCTGGCTTCCAGACGAATTCGAACCACCCGGATAGCCCTTCGAGGAACTCCAGCATTTTCGGCGCCGACTCGACGTACTGCCTGATGCGCGCCTCGCTGACCAATCCCTCGGTGATCCTGAGCAGGTATTCGACCACGCCTTCGGGATCCGGACAGTAGCCCTCTCGGCGTTGCGCGGGCGCACCGGGGACCCAGATGCCACCACCCGACAGTGCGGTGGAACCGCCGAAATACGACGCCTTTTCGATCACCAACGCGTCGAGGCCGGACGCGCGCGCGGTCAGCGCGGCGGCCATGCCGCCGCCGCCGGAGCCGACGATCAGCACGTCGACGACGTGATCGAAGCCGTTCATCTGCGCACTCGTCATGCCGGCATCGCCGTTCGGATCGCGAACCCGGCGATCAGTTCTTCGGCCGGTTTGTAGTAGCGCAACGCCGTCTCATACGGGCCCGCGGTCTCCAGCGCGGCGAAAGCCGCTATCCAGGTGCGGACTTCGTGTGCGGAGCTGCCGCCCTCATAGAGCACGAAGGCGTTCGACCAGAGGTTGAACTCCTCCAGCCGGCCGGCGTCGATGATCTCCAGGAAGCGGTGATCCCACGCCGGATTCAGCGGTTGCAGGTCGCTCTCGCCGCCGGCGAAGGCCCTGGCCGCCTCGATGACGGCGACCTGCCTGGCTTGCCGCTGCTCGGGCGTCATCGGCCGGCCCCCCACGATGCGCTCCCGCACCGGTTCCGGCGCCGTCGAAAGGGTCGGTACCGGCGGGCTGTGAGAAAGCCCACCGGACCCGATCACCAAGACCCGCTTGTCCAGCGTGGCGAGATACTTGCCGACGGCCGCGCCCAGCGCGCGACATCGATGCAACGGTCCCAGCGGCACCGCGACCGCGTTGACGAAGATCGGTATCACCGGACGCGACAGGGCGTCGCCGAAGAGTTTCTCCAGCGGCTGGACGGTCCCGTGATCCACGTCCATGCTGGCCGACACCGCCACGTCGATGCCTGCCTCGAGCACCGCCTCCGCGCACTGTGAAGCCAGGTCGGCCGGGACGTCGAGTGGACCGGCGTGGGTGCCGTAGTCACCGACTCCGTTGGCGTTCAAGCCGATACAGAACGGTGGCATCGCCTTGTAGAAGAATCCGTTGTAGTGATCCGGCGAAAAGATGACGACAAGTTCGGGATCGTAATCGCGGACGAATTGGGCAGCCTGCGCGATCGCCCCTTCGACATCGTCAAGCAGGTCCCGCGACGGCCCCGGAAGATTCAGGAGCGGGCTGTGGGACATACAGCACAGAGCCATTGCCACTGTCGACATCACCCCCTCCCGGGATGAGCGTGAGGGCATCGAGCAGCGATGCGCTCAGATCGGGCGAAAGCTGGGCGATGCAAGCTCCCGCGACGCAGCGATCGGGTCGCAGGAACACCACCGATTCGGAGTGCACGTCGAACCAGGACTTCAGCCCTCCGGTGCGGTCCCCCACGATGACGACATCCGGGTCGTCGTGTCCGGGCCAGTGCAGCTGAGTCTGCGGTCGCAACGCAACAAACCGGGCGCCCAACGCTTTCCACTTCGCGAAGGCCGCGTCACCGAGAATCTTGCGCGGGTTATTGTTCCAGCACAGCACGGCGAACCACGGGCCCAGCACGTCGTCCAGCAAGACATCCTGCTGAGTCCGGGTATCGACCCGGGGCTGAATGAACAGCGTGCCGACCGGCGATTGCGCGCCGCGCGGGGCGGAGTGCACGACGGCCCCGTGCTCGTAGCGTGGCATCGGCTTGAACCGCATCTCGAGCACGTATCGCTTGAGCGTGGGCACAATTGACGCCGAACGCACCAGCAGGTCGCGCGCGGTGGCGACGCGCCGGTTGGTCGGCGAGATGACCCGGCCCACCATCGTGGAAAGGTCGATCATGGCCCGCGCGTGCTTGCGGCGCTCCATGTCGTAGGTGTCGAGCAATGTGTCGTGGGCGCGGCCGTTGACCACCGCGGCCAGCTTCCAGCCCAGGTTGGCCGCGTCCCGGATACCGCTGTTGTAGCCCTGCCCCTGCCACACCGGCATCAGGTGCGCGGCGTCGCCTGCCAGCAGCAGCCGGCCGCTGCGGAACGCCCCGGCGATGCGCGAGTGGTGGGTGTACACGCGGCGACGGATCACGTCGACCCGGTCGGGCCGCGGCACCATCCGGGCCAGCATCTGCTCCAGGAACGCCGGATCCTCGGCTTGCTCGTCGGTCTCGTCGGCGTGAATCATGAACTCGAAGCGGCGAATTCCGTGCGCGATCGAAATCGAGGCATAGGGACGTTCCGGGTCGGCGCCCACCTCACTGTTCGGGTGACCCAGCGGATCGTTGGCGATGTCGACCACCAGCCAGCGCGTCGAGGAGGTCGTCCCGTCGAACGACACGCCCATCATCCGGCGGGTCATGCTGCGGCCGCCGTCGCAGCCCACGACGTAGCGGGCCCGCACCGTGGCGCCCGCGCCCACACCGCCGAGCTCAACCGTGACGCCGTCGGCGCTTTGCCGGCAGGCCGTCATCGGCCGGCTCCAGCGCACCTCGACGCAGTCGAATCGGTCCAGCCCGGCCAGCAATTCGGCGTCGACGAGCGGCTGGACGAACCCATTGCGCTTCGGCCAGCCGAACCGCGAATCGGGCGGTGCCATTTCGGCCAGCACCCGGCGATTGCCGTCGAAGAAACGCAGAATCTGGTTCGGCACCGTGTGCGGCAGCACCCGATCGACCAGGCCGATCGACTGAAAGGTGCGCAACGACTCGTCGTCCAGGCCGACCCCGCGGGGGTAGTCGATCAGCGAATCGCGCTCGTCGACCAACAGGGTCCGGACACCTTGCAGGCCAAGGATATTGGCCAGTGTCAAGCCGACCGGGCCCGCGCCGACGATGACTACGTCCACATCGTGGCCCGGCATCTGGTCCCCGTCGGTCGCCATCAGCGTCCCAGCAGGAAGTCGAGATGCAACTGGTTGAAGGTCTTGGCGTCCTCGTACTGCGGCCAGTGACCACAGCCGGGCATCACCTCGAACCGCGCGCCCGGGATCATCGACGCCATGCGGCGCCCCTCGGTCACGTCGGCGGTAGGGTCGTCACTGGTCCACAACACCAGGGTCGGCGCGACGATCGCACCGTATTCGGCCGGGCCGAGAATGTTGCGCGCGCGAATCTCGGGGTCCTGCAACGCCATGATGTCGCTCATCGCGGAGACGAATCCCGGTTGCCGATACACCCGCTGGCGGCTAGCCACCAGATCGTCGTAGTCCTTCGACTTGTCGGCCATCAGCCATTTGATGCGCGCCTGCACCGTCTCCCAGGTCGGGTTCTCGGCGGCCGCCATCGACAGCGTGATGATCCGTTGCATCACAACCGGATCGGCCTGGGAGCCGCCGGCGGTGTTAAGCACCAGTCGCTCAACCACATCCGGATGATCGATCGCGGTGCGCGCGGCCACCCAGCCGCCGAGCGATTCGCCGCTGACGTAGGCGCGGTCCGCGCCGATGGTGCCCAGCACGGCCATCAGGTGCTCGACGTAATGGCTGACCTCCAGCGGGTGACCCGGCTTCTCGGTGTACCCATGCCCCAGCATGTCGATCGACCAGGTCCAGAAATGCTCGGCGTGGGCGGCAAGGTTGCGCACGTAGGCCTCGGCATGGCCGCCGGATCCGTGCAGCAGCATCAGTACCGGCTGGCCGGGATCACCGGCACGCAAGTAGCGGGTCCGGACGCCCCCGGCGTTGAGATAGCCCTGCTCAAACGCGACACCCTGCAGGTCGCTCCAGATGCTCTCGAACTCCGCCACGGTTCCTCTCCGGCTAGTACTGGTGGAAATCTGGTTCTCGTTTTAGACTTATCGGGTGTGCGAATATCGCACATTGTCGTGCGTTATAAGTTAGAGCTTCGCTCTCGCATGGAGGTATGTCAAGGCTGTGACGGGTTCGGGTGCTGGCTCGCAAACGCTCGCGAGGGGGATCACCGCGCTGCAGTTGGTGGCGGATTCCCCGACCGGACTGACCGTCCAGCAGCTCGCTGACCAGGTCGGGGTGCACCGCACCATCGCCTATCGTCTGCTGTCGACACTGTCCCAATTCCGTTTGGTGGCCAAGGGCGAAGACGGGCGATACCGGCCGGCCGCCGGCCTCGCGGTGCTCGGTGCCTCATTCGACCGCAACGTGCGCCAGCTGAGTCTGCCGACGTTGCGGGCCCTGGCCGACGAGCTGGGCACCACCGTGTCCTTGCTCGTCGCCGAGGGCGACCAACAGGTGGCGGTCGCGGTGATCGTGCCGAGTCACGTGGCCTACCAACTGTCCTTCCACGAGGGCAGCCGGTACCCGCTGGACCGCGGCGCCGCCGGAATCGCTTTGCTGGCAAGCCTGCCCCCGCGCCCGGGTGAACGGGAACTGGTGTCGAGGGCACGCGAGCGCGGCTGGGTGACGACCTATGGCGAGATCGAGCCCAACACGTACGGCCTGGCCGTGGCGGTCCACCGGCCCGCGCCGTCCCCACCGACGTGCATCAACCTCATCTCCCATCGGGAGGACGTCGTGATGCGCGGCCGGGAAGCGGTCGTCACAGCCGCGAAGCAGTTGTCCGAGCTGCTGAGCTGAAGGGATTGCAGTTGATGTCTTGGGATTCCGAAGTCGATGTCGTCGTGCTCGGCACTGGCGGGGCCGGGCTCACCGCCGCGCTGTCGGCGGTGGCCGCGGGCGCCTCCGTCGAGGTGTTCGAGAAGGCCCCGACCGTTGGCGGGACCACCGCGGTGTCGGGTGGCATCATCTGGATTCCCGCCCATAACCGTTCTCCCGACGGCGAATTGACGCAAACCGACGCGTTGCGGTACCTGCGTGCGCAGTCCCTCGGGCAGATGGACGATGCCCTGGTCGAAACGTTCGTGCGTACCGGTCCGACCATGCTGGAATTCGTGGAAGAGCACAGCGCCCTGCGCTTCGATGTCGCCGCCGGTTTCCCCGATTACCAGCCAGAGCTGCCCGGCGGACAGCGGACCGGCGGCCGGTCCCTGAGTGCGGGGCCGTTCGACCTGAACGAGATCGGCGAGTGGGCTCAACGGATTACCTCGTTTCCCGCCGACTGGTCCAACGTCGGTATCGACGCCGAAACCCGAGCCCGGCTACACGTGCAGATCGAGGAAGGCAGCGATCTGTGCGTCGCCGGCACCGCGCTGATCGCGGGACTGCTCAAGGGTTTACTGGATGCCGGGGTGACCCCGCACACCAACGCTCGCGCCGAGGAACTCATCACCGAGGGTGGGGAAATCACCGGCGTTCGAATTGCCTTGGCCACCAGGAAGATCAACGTGCGCGCGCGCCGCGGAGTCGTCCTGGCTGTCGGCGGCTTCGAGTGGGACCCCGGCTTGGTGCGGGCATTCCTGCGCGGCCCGATGCACGGTCCGGTCTCGCCGCCGAACAACACCGGCGACGGGCTCCGGATGGCGATGGCACACGGTGCGGATCTGGCCAACATGGGCGAGGCATGGTGGGTCCCGATCGTGCAGATCCCCGGCGACACCATCGAAGGCAGGCAGCGCAGCCGCAGCGTGCGACTGGAGCGGACCCGGCCGAGAAGCATCATCGTCAACCAGGCCGGACACCGCTTCGTCAACGAGGCATGCGACTACAACTCGATGGCCGGCGCGTTCCAGTACCTGGATCCTCGCGGCGGCTATATCAATGATCGCGGCTGGATAGTGTTCGACTCAGTTCACCTGCAGCGCTACGGATTTCTGGGTGTCGCTCCCGGCGAGCCGGTTCCGGACTGGTTCTGCGAGTCCGTGGACCTGATCGAACTGGGCGCCAAGACCGGTATCGACGCCGAGGGTCTGATCCGCACGATCAACGACTGGAACCGCCATGTCGCCGAGGGTAAAGATCCGGACTTCGGCCGCGGCTCCAGTGCGTACGACGGCTATTGGGGTGATGACAGCGCCACCACGGCTGCCGGGAAGACGCTCGGCCCGATCGACACCGCGCCCTATTACGCCGTGCCGGTGTCGATCGGGGCGATGGGCACTAAGGGCGGGCCGCGTACCGACCACGACGGCCGCGTCCTGCATGTCAACGGGGAACCGATCCCGGGCCTGTTCGCCGCGGGCAACGCGATGGCCGGGGCGACCGGCCGCGCCTACGGCGGTGCCGGCGGAACCCTCGGTCCGGCAATGGTTTTCGGCTACCGTGCGGGTTACGCCGCCGCCACCGGAAAGTCCGTCGACCTGAAGTAGGAGTTCAGCCCTTCAGCGGCACCTCGACGCAGATATGCGTGCCCACCGGGGCGTCGAGGATCACAAAGATGCCACCGGCCGCGTCCACCCTGGTTCGGTGTGACTCCAATCCGATGTGGCCCTCGCCGAGGCGGCGCGCCATGGTCTCTGCGTTGAAGCCCACCCCATCGTCGGTCACATTCAACACACATCTGCCGTCGGTGACCCCGAGCGTGACCGATGCGTGCCGAGCCTTCGAGTGGTGCACGACATTGGACAGCAGTTCGCGCACGGCACCGAAGACGATCCGGTCGATCTCGTCGCGGATCGGGTAATCGATGTCGGTACTGACCTCGATGCCCGACCGTCGCTGGGTGTAGGCGGCCAGTTCCTGCACCGCGGCACCCAACCCGGCCTGCTCCAGCACCGCGGGATGCAGTTCAAAAGTCGCCTGCCGCAAGCTCTGCGAGGCGATCTGAAGACCGGAGAGCGCACGCTCGACGCGTTCATCGCCGGGATAGGCGGCCCTGAGTTCGACGACCTCCTGCCGCACGGCCAGCACGTCTTGCAGGGGTCCGTCGTGAATGGATTCCGAAATGCGGCGCTGTAGCACGTCGGACGCGGTCATCGTCTGAGCCAGCAATTCCTCCCGCAACGCGCTCAGCCCAGCGATCGCGCGCGTGTGCCGCTCCTCCATCCGCACCGCCATATAGGCCGTGCCGCACAGGCACGCGTAAAGGGTGAACCGGAACAAGCACTCGGCAAGTCCGAATTCTTCCCGCATGAACGGATCTTCCAGCACCGCAACGAGAAACCCCGCCATCGAGCAGGCCAATACCACGGCCGCCCGCCGCGACGAGGTATCCAGGCCGATGAAGATGGGCAGCAGCATCATGATCAGCAACGGATCAATGCGGTCTGTGGACAACACCTGAAAGACCGTCAACGTTGCGACGTCCACGATGGTGAATGCGAATGGCTCGAGTCGGCCTATCCCGACCAAGCGCCCCCTCTGGAGCCATTGAAAGGGAGAAAACGCCCGGGCCAACGCAAACAGTGCGACAACTGCGTATAGGACGATCAACAGGGCTTGTTGCGGCCATTCATACCGCGGAGTGCCAATGATCATGGCCGCGATCATCAGCCCCACCACGCCGATCCGAATCACCGACGCGATCCGATACGAGCGCAGCTGGTGAATCCTGCGTACCCGGTGCAGCTCTGCGTCGCTGGTATCCGCCACGCGAACACAGTACTCATCTGTGCGCGCCCCTCCCGGGCTAAGCGGCAAAACCCCCATCAGGTTCTCCGCGGCGACAATCTGCGCTGGTGCGGCAAACCGCTACACTGACCGCCATGGCCGGCGCAGCAACGCCCGAGAAGGTCAGCGTCGTGGTCGGCGATGACCACCCGCTCTTCCGGGAAGGGGTGGTGCGCGCACTTGCGCTCAGCGGGGAGGTGAACGTCGTCGGCGAGGCAGACGACGGCACGCAAGCGCTGGAACTGATCAAGGAGCACCGACCCGACGTCGCGTTGCTCGACTTCCGGATGCCCGGCATGGACGGCGCCCAGGTGGCCGCGGCGGTGCGAAGCAACGACTTGCCCACCCGCGTGCTGCTGCTGTCCGCCCATGACGAGGCGGCCATCGTGTACCAAGCGCTGCAGCAGGGCGCGGCCGGCTTTCTGCTCAAGGATTCGACACGCACCGAGATCGTCAAAGCCGTGCTCGATTGCGCGAACGGGAACGACGTGGTGGCACCCTCTCTTGCCGGAGGCCTCGCCGCGCAGATTCGGCAGCGAGCCGAACCGTCGGCTCCTGTCCTGTCCGCTCGCGAGCGCGAGGTGCTCAATCGGATTGCGCGCGGTCAAAGCATCCCCGCGATCGCCGGCGAGCTGTTCGTCGCGCCGTCCACCGTGAAAACCCACGTGCAGCGGCTATACGAGAAGCTCGGGGTCAGCGACCGGGCGGCAGCTGTCGCCGAGGCGATGCGGCAAGGTCTGCTCAACTAGCGGCCGGCCAAACTTCGGGCTCCCGAATCGGCTCCGGCTGCTCTTCGGCCAACATCGCTTTGGCGTGGGCTTCGGCCTCGGCGACCAGGTGCCGGGCGCGGCGCTCCAGCTCGTAGAGGTGGCCGGCGCTGATGCCGGCGCCGATCAGGCGCTGCCTTTCGAAGACCAGTGGGTCGACCGAGGAGACGCCGTTCTTACGCTTCGTCATCGCCTGAACCAGCACGGGACCCCCACCCTCGCCCGCGCGTCGCACTGCCTCGGCGACCGAGTCACGAACCGCCTCAACGTCGTTGCCGTCGACAGAGAGCACCGGGATGCCGTGGCACTCGGCCGCGAAGCTGTCCTGACGGGCGTTCTCGACGACGAACACCACCGGAAGCTGCCAGGACACCGCGATGTGTGCGGCCTCGGCGAAGTCCGCGGATTTCACGTCACGAGTTTCCATGGCGCACAACGTAACCCGGCCGTCGTCGAGCAATTGCTTGCCGTAGGCATGTCCCACGGCCAGCAGCGGCGACTGCTGCAGAGCGCTTTGGGTTGCCGACAACCCACGAACCGACGCCACGAACGAACCGTCCTCGTCATCGTCTCGACCGAGGCCCGGTCCGGACAGCGCGGCGATGGCCGGACCCAGCGGGAGCGCGCAAGCGACCTGCTGAGCGTGCTGTAGATGAACGATGCCGGTGGTCATGACGTCACCCGGGCGAAGTGCCGCGGCGGTTCCGATGGCAACGGCCTCCTGGCCGAAGGCGGCCTGGACGGGCTGGTTGAGGCGACCGTCGATGCGCAACTCCTCCACCGCCATGTCGAGCAGGCGCAGGACCCACATTTGGCGGTACATCTCCACCTGGTCACGCAACCGTGCCGCGGACAGTTCGGGTGTGCGAGTCATCTTGCGGGTCTCCTTAACTCGTCGTGGATACAAGAGTTAAGTTAGGCCGCTCTAGCTGGCCAAACCTCCGCTGATCGGACCGGAATCCGGATGAAAGCCCGTTCCCCCGATCGGGGGACATACGAGCCTCAATCCCGGCCCTGACCTGCGCGTAACAGCAATCGTGCGGCGGCGGAGTACGGGTCGTCCTGGCCGTCGACCACCGACTGAGCGAGGGCGTCGAGGTCCGCCCGGGTCCGCAACTGGCTTTGGGCCAGGGACAGGATTTGAGCGCGGGCTCGCGCCACCCGACGCTCGCGGTTGTCGGTGCGGTGATGGTCGTCGATGACGGCGACGAGGTCGTCGACACCCTCACCTCGTGCGGCGATCAGGCTGACGATGGGCGCCTTGGTCTCAGCGCGCAGGTCCCGCACGGTCTGTTCGGCACCTTCGCGGTCGGCCTTGTTGACCGCGACGATGTCGGCGACTTCGAGCACCCCCGCCTTGGCGGCCTGGACGGCATCTCCCGCCCCGGGGTTGAGGATCACGACGGTGGGGTCGGCGACGGCGGCGATCTCGATCTCCGACTGCCCCACCCCCACGGTTTCCAGCAGCACCAAGTCGTAGCCGATCGCACCCAGCAGGCGGATGGCCGCCGGTACCGCGGCCGCCAAACCCCCGAGATGTCCGCGGCTTGCCACCGAGCGGATCAGCACGTCAGAGTCATTGATATGCGCGGCCATTCGAATGCGGTCACCCAATAGCGCCCCGCCGCTGAACGGCGATGACGGGTCGACGGCCAGCACGGCCACCCGGGCGCCGCGCTCGCGGTAGGCGCCGACGAGGGCCGCAACCGTCGTCGACTTACCCGCACCCGGCGGGCCGGTAATCCCGACGACACGCACCGTGAGAGCGCTTGCCGGGCCGATGCCGGCCAGCACCTCGTCGCGCTGGTCGCCCTCCACGAGACTGAGCAGCCGACCTGTCGCGCGCTGGGATCCGTTGCGCGCTGCGGCAATTAGATCGGCGACCGTCATGACGACATCATGGAGCCGGCACCTCGATCGCAGCTTTGGGCACGGGTCTCTCCAATTCAACCGGCACGATGCGGGGCTTCGAGAGCCGCCCACAACTTAGTGAGAACGCTATTCTCTCATTCGGAGAGTCTCAGCTGAAAGGGGGTCGCCGACGCGAGTCCTCCCCGAATCCGCGACTCGGCAATTACGTCGCTGGTTGCAGCCTCGCGGCGGCATTCACGAGCGGACTACGATTTCGTGCCATCCGCGGGCACTGCTCTTTCAGACGTAGGGAGGCGGCGGGCAGCCATGACGCAATCAGAGGGGACCATCGCGGTTCCGGGCGGAAAAGTGTGGTTCAAACGCGTCGGCGGTGGGGCGGGTCTTCCCGTGCTGGTGATTCACGGCGGGCCCGGCCTACCGCACAACTATTTGCTGTCGGTGCAACGCCTGGCCGATGAACGCGAGGTCATTTTCTGGGACCAGCTTGGCTGCGGGAATTCGGAGTGCCCGTCGGACACCACACTGTGGACGATGGACCGCTCGGTCGCCGAGGTGGACGCCGTCGTCGGCGCACTTGGCCTGGAACGCTTTCACGTCTTCGGCAACTCGTGGGGCGGCATGCTGGCCCAGCAGTACCTGCTCGACGTACCGTCGACCGCGGTCAGCCTGACCATCTCGAACAGCATCGCGTCCATTCCCGCGTTCTCGGAGATGGTGGCGCGGCTCAAGCGCGACTTGGACCCGGACACTCAATCCGCCATCGACCGCCACGAGGCCGCCGGCACGACGCACTCCCCCAAATACCAGGACGCGATCCGCACCTGGAATGAGACGTATCTCTGCCGCGTCCACCCGTGGCCGCCAGAACTTCAGGACGCGTTCATCCGCATGGGTGCCGAAGTCTTCGAAACGATGTTCGGCCCCAGCGACTTTCGCATCGTCGGCAACGTCAGCAACTGGGACGTATTCGACCGATTGACCGAGCTCGACCTGCCTACCCTCGTCGTAGCGGGCAGGTACGACGAATGCGACCACGAGCACATGTATGCCATGCATCGGCGCATCAAAGGCTCGCGGTTCGAGTTGTTCGAGTCGAGCTCGCACATGCCGTTCATCGAGGAACCCGCATTGTTCGACGAGGTGATGCGCGACTTCCTGGGCCAGCACGACGATTGAGACCGGACGCGACGGCCGTTGTCGCTGGTGAACGGACAAGGTGACCGACACCACACGCGACGCGCCGATTAAAACGTTGTCCCGCCGGTCCGTTCGGGTACGGGAGTTTAGACCAGTAACTTCTCACGAAGGGGGCTCCGTTATGAGTGACCGCGACAATGGACTCGTGGAGGGCATCCGGGGTGTCATCGAGGACGCCATCGGAAAGACCAAGGAGATCGTTGGCATTCTGATCAGCCACGAAGGTCTCCGCAAGGAAGGCCGCGCCCAGCAGGACAAGGCCAAGGCACAGCGCGACGTGGCCAAGAAAGAGGCCCAGGCCGAGGCCGCTCGCGGTGCGGAGAAGACCGCCGAGGCCCGCGAAAAGGCTGCGGCCAAGAGCTGATCACGCCTGTGGCGAAGAACTGAGTCGCGGTTGCGGCTCAGTTCTTCGCGGCGTTGAACTTGGCGACGTTGGCCCGGAAGTCCTCGGTCAGGAATGACTGACTCTCGGCCGAGAGGGCGTAGTCCAGGCTGGCCAGCACCGCCCGCTCCAGGTGAATGTTGAGCACCCGCTTAGTGCTTTCGACCGCCTGCTGCGGCAGCTCCAAAATCTTTTGGGCGCAAGCGATTGCCTCGGTGAGCGGGTCGGCGGCCACGTGGTTGGCCAGGCCGAGTTCGACGGCGCGCTGCGCCTTGATACGAGTGCCGGTCAACGCGTACTCCTTGGCCAGCAGCAGGCTGATGTGCAGCGGCCAGGTCAGCGGGCCGCCGTCGGCGGCGACCAAACCGACCTGCACGTGCGGATCGGCGAGGTAGGCATCCTCGGCGATGTAAACGAGGTCGCTCAGGGCGACCAGGCTGCAGCCCAGCCCCACGGCCGGCCCATTCACCGCCGCTACCACCGGAATTCGGCATCGCGCCATACCCAGTACGATTTCGCGGCCGTCGCGAATGGTCTTGGCCCGCAGGTCCGCATCGTTCGCGAGCTCTTCGAGGTAGCCGAAGTCACCGCCGGCCGAGAATGCTCTGCCGGCACCGGTGATCACCGCGGCGCGGGCGCCCGCATCGTCGGTTAACCGCTGCCATATCCGCGCCAGCCCGGAGTGCAGGTCGTCGTTGACCGAGTTCAGCGAGTCCGGCCGGTTCAGCGTGATGATCCGCAGCGCACCGTCGGCACGGACGTCGATCTCAGCAGGCATGTCGTACACGTCAGACTCCCAATCCCAAGATGCGCGAAGCGATGATGTTTTTCTGGATCTGTGATGTCCCGCCCATGACGCTCTGCGCGCGGCTGTATAGGTAGGCGCTCAGCAGGTCTGGGTCGCGGGTTCCGGCGACCGCCAGCGCGGCGTGGCCCACGGATTGTTCGACCCAGGTCATCAGCAGCTTGTCCAGTGAGCCTTCCGAGCCGTGCGACACCCCGTCCAGCTGCTCGGACAGCCGCCGCCGCACGTGGTGGGTCAACATGTCCGACTGAACAGCGGCCCAGGCCAGCTCTTCGGATACGTCACCCTCGTTGCGCGCCAATAGTTCTCGGACAAGCTTGCCGTATCGCGCTGCGTAGCCGAGGGTCGAGGGCTCACGTTCGTGTCCGACCACGGTCATCGCAACGGCCCAGCCGTCACCGGCAGCACCGACCATCCGATCCGCCGGCACCGTGGCGCCGTCGAAGAACACCTGGCCGAATTCGTTGGTGACGCCGTTCATCATCTGCAACGGGCGTTGTTGCACGCCAGGCTGTTTCATAGCGATCACAAACGCCGACAAACCCCGGTGTCGCTTCGCGTCGGGATCGGTGCGGGCCAGCAGCAAACACCAGTCCGCGACGTCGGAGTAGCTGGTCCAGATTTTGTGTCCGTGGACGACGTAGTTGTCGCCGTCTCGGGTCGCGGTGGTGGTCAGCGACGCCAGATCCGAGCCGGCTCCAGGTTCGCTGAAGCCCTGACACCAGCGCTCGGTGCCGTTGATGATGCCGGGCAGAAAGCGCTTGCGGACCTCATCGCTGGCGTGCTCACCGATGCCATACACCAGATAGCCGACGCTGGGCCGCGGCGGAGCGCCCGCCCGGACCAACTCCTCGTCGACGATGACGTCGTATACCGGCGCCAAATCCTGCCCACCCCAATCGCGTGGCCACGACAGGCCGAAAAACCCGTTCTCGTAGAGGGCACGATGCCAGTCGGCCATCCGCGCCCAGTACTCGTCGCCCGATCCGGAGAATTCCTCGGCGTGCGCCGACAGCCAGCTGCGCAGCCGCTCGCGGAAGGCGGCCTCGTCGGGTGAGTCACGAAAGTCCAAGATCGATCTCCTTCAACGGGACGGGCCACAGCTCCGTCGATGTCAGAGCGCGGCGCAGGTAGACGTGCACAATGCACTCCCAGGTATTGCCGATACCGCCGAATACCTGAACCGCGGTCTCACACACGGTTCGGGTGGCACGCGCGCAGTAGACCTTCGCGATCTGCGCGGCACGAATGGCTTCGGCCGGCTCCAGTTCGTCGACTCCCCACGCGGCATGGCGCAGCACGCTGACCGAACCCTCAATCAGGGCAAGGCTTTCCGCCAGCAGGTGGGCGATGGCCTGATATGAGCCGATCTGCTTGCCGTACTGTTCACGAATTTTGGCGTAGTCACACGCGACGGCGTTTGCGCCCCGGGCGATTCCGACCAGGTCTGCCGTCGTGGTGACCAGCGCGAGCGCGTACCACCGGGCCGCGGCGTCGTCCGTCAGCTCGCCGAGCTTCTCGGCAGAGCCACCCAATTCGGCCTCGGCTCTGGTCAAGTCGGCACCGGCACGCGCCGCACCGGGGTCTGTGGCCAGCACCGTGGTGCCCGACAGCGATAGAACGCGCCGGGCGCCGCGCGCGTCGATCGCGCGGTCGCCGACGGCCACTGTCGCGTCGGAGGCGTCGGCGCCGGTGCGGTGGGCCAGGTCGTCGGCCAGCAGCGGTCCAAGAAACGGGGTGTCGACCAGCCGGCGGCCGAATTCCTCGGCGACGATCGCGACTTCGACGCCAGAGGCCCCGTCGGAGCGTAGCGACCTCCAGCCCGTTGCCGCAATCTGCTTGTCTAGCCTGGTGATTCGGCTGTCGTCGGCGAGGTCGGCAACCGTGGCCGGCCCGAGATCGTCGGCCAGCTTCGCAGCGGCATCACGCAACTGTTGCTGTTCAGCTGTCAGACGTACATCCATAGCGCTCCTTCAGCACTCGGCGCAGCACCTTGCCCGACGGCAGGCGGGGAATATCGGGTACGAACACGACCCTGCTCAGATGTTTGTAGGACGCCAGCTTCTCATCCACCCGGGCGGTGAGATCGGCGGCATCGACGGGGGCCCGGGTGGCGACCGCGGCGACGACGGCTTCCCCGTTGATCCCGTCCGGAACGCCGAACACCGCACAGTCTTTGACGGCCGGATGCCCGTGCAACACCGTCTCGATTTCGGCCGGCGCGACCTGGAAGCCGCGCACCTTGATCATCTCCTTGAGGCGGTCGGTGATCCGCAGCCAACGATCGGCGTCGAGCCAGCCGACGTCCCCGGTGCGATACCAGCCATCGCACACCACCTCGCCGGTCGCCGCGGCCGGCAGGTAGCCGGCCATCAGCGAGCTTGACCGCGCCTGGATCTCACCGACTTCGCCCGCGCCGACGGGCTGGCCGGTCTCCAGCGAGACGACCCGCACCTGGACCCCCGGCACCGGGCGCCCGACCGTGTCGAGCCGGGCGCTGTCCAGCCGATTGCAGGCAATGACAGGCAGTTCCGTGGTGCCGTAGGCCGGGACCCATCCGACGCCGGTGCGCCGTGTCACGGACTCGGCGACGCTGACGCTGACCGGCGTCGCGCCCCACATGATGTAGCGCAGTGACGACAGGTCGTATGACTCGAGCCTCGGGTGCGAGGCGATGGCCAGTGAGATGGGCGCAACTGCCATTTCGATTGTGATGCGGTCTTTTTCGATGTGATAGAGCATCGAGTCGACGTCGAAGCGGCGATGCAGGCGCAGCCAGGCGCCGGTGCGCAGCGCGGTGACGATATTCAGCAGACCGAGGATGTGCGACGGCGGCGTGGCAACCTGGATGCGGTCCCGAAGGGTGAGTTGCAGAGCGTCGCGCCAATGCCGCACGGCCGCGGTCAATGTGGCATGGGTGTGCCGGACCGCCTTCGGCAGGCCGGTGGTACCCGAACTGAACACCAGCACCGCATCGGCGCGCGGCAGAGACGACATCGGCATCGGCTCGGCGGGAGCGACCGGATCGTCCAGGTGCAGCATCGGCATCAGCCCGGCCAGCACCGGATGGTCCCCGACGGCGTGGCCGGGATCGGTCAGCGACAACGCGTGATCGACCTCGTCGTGCTTCCACGCGGGACTGATCAGCACCGCCGTCGCGCCCAGCCGCCAGATCCCGAGCAGGACGGCGACGAACTCCGGACGGTTCGACGACATGACGGCCACCCGCTGGCCCGCGGCGACACCGCTTTTGGCCAGGGCCGCGGCCAGACTGTTGGCCATCGTGTCGAGCTCGGGCAGGCTAAACTGCCGGTCCTCAAACACGAGCGCGGCCGGCTCGGTCACGTCCTGTCCTTCCCCGCAGGCCAGGTTGACCCGACATCGGCGCAGTAGAGAAGATGCTATCGGCTAGTGAGAATAGTATTCTCTATACTGAAGAACGCAAGTACGGTCGGGGGCGGCAAAGGTTGGAACCCGAAGCGTTCCAGCGCGCGGCGGTCGCCGCGACGATCGAGGAGACTCCAAGGGTGGCAGATCCCACATCGAACGGCGCCGAGCCCGGCACGGTGACGATCTTCCTGGAACGCAAGAAGGCGTCGGTGCCGTTAGTGCCCGGCGAGACGCTCCTGGAAAGCGCGCGACGGGCCGGCCTGGATCCCCCGTTCAACTGCGAGGCCGGGAACTGTGGCACCTGCATGGCCCGCCTCGAGACCGGGCACGCGACGATGCGGATCAACGACGCTCTCGACGACGACGAAGTGGACGAAGGCTACATTTTGACGTGCCAGGGCGTACCCGATTCGGATTCGGTCACGGTGCGCTACGAATAGTCACGAAAGAGGTGGCGACAATGGCTAAAGGCATCATCCTGGTGGAGAGTCGACCCAGTTCCCCGGAACGCGACCAGGAGTACAACACCTGGTACGACGAAGTCCATCTGCCTGAGCTCGTCGCTCTCGACGGATTCGTCTCGGCGCGGCGGCTGCGTCCGGTCAACGGGGACGGCCCCTATGTGGCCATCTACGAGATCGAGGGCGACGACCTGCAGGCCGTCCTGGACAACATGATCGCCAGCGCCGGGCAGCTGACGATGTCGGATGCTTTGCTGCTTGATCCCGCGCCGGTCCCCCGGCTGCTGTTGACGACGACCGAGTGCGATGGCTAGCGCTGTCTGGGAAGGAATTCCGTATGGATGTCGATGACCTGATCCTGGTGAGCATTGACGACCACGTCGTCGAGCCGCCGGACATGTTCTTGCGCCACGTGCCCGCCAAGTACAAGCCCGAGGCGCCGATCGTCGTGGTCGACGACAAGGGCGTCGACCAGTGGATGTACCAGGGCAGGCCGCAGGGCGTGAGCGGGCTGAATGCCGTGGTGTCGTGGCCGGCCGAGGAATGGGGTCGCGATCCGGCCGGTTTCGCGGAGATGCGTCCCGGCGTCTACGACGTCCACGAACGCGTTCGGGACATGAACCGCAACGGCATCCTCGCGTCGATGTGCTTCCCGACGTTCACCGGCTTCTCCGCGCGGCATCTCAACATGCACCGCGAGGAGGCGACGCTGGTGATGGTGTCGGCCTACAACGACTGGCACATCGACGAATGGGCCGGGTCCTACCCGGACCGGTTCATCCCGATCGCCATCTTGCCGACGTGGAACCCGGAGGCGATGTGCGCCGAGATCCGGCGGGTGGCGGCCAAGGGCTGCCGGGCGGTGACGATGCCGGAATTGCCGCACCTGGAAGGGCTTCCGAGTTACCACGACGAGGATTACTGGGGCCCGGTGTTCCGGACGCTCTCCGAGGAGAACGTGGTGATGTGCCTGCACATCGGCACCGGATTCGGGGCGATCAGCATGGCGCCCGACGCACCGATCGACAACATGATCATTCTGGCCACCCAGGTGTCGGCGATGTGTGCGCAGGATCTGCTGTGGGGCCCCGCGATGCGCAACTATCCCGACCTGAAGTTCGCCTTCTCCGAGGGCGGCATCGGCTGGATCCCGTTCTACTTGGACCGCAGCGACCGTCACTACACCAACCAGAAGTGGCTGCGCCGCGACTTCGGCGACAAGCTGCCCAGCGATGTGTTCCGCGAGCATTCGCTGGCCTGCTACGTCACCGACAAGACGTCACTGAAGCTGCGCCACGAGATCGGCATCGACATCATCGCCTGGGAGTGCGACTACCCGCACTCGGACTGCTTCTGGCCCGACGCGCCGGAGCAGGTGCTGGCCGAGCTGAACGCCGCCGGCGCCGACCACTCCGACATCAACAAGATCACCTGGGGCAACGCCTGCAAGTTCTTCAGCTGGGACCCGTTCGCCCGCACCGCCCGCGACCAGGCGACAGTTAAGGCTTTGCGCGCCAAGGCGACTGACGTGGACGTGTCCATCCGGCCACGGGCCGAGTGGGCGCGGCTCTACGAGGAGAAGCAGGCCGCCGTAGCGCGGTAGCCCGCTGCAGACGCCGAAGGTCGACTTATTGTTCGGAATCCGCGATTTTGGCGCAACGACTCGACTTTCGGTCCCAACGCTTTTCGGGAGTCCTCGACGATCGAGTCAGCCATGGTGTCGCTCATTCGTCGAAGTAGTGGCCGGCGTCCAGGTCTTCGAGCAGGCCCGCCCGTTCCGGCTGCCAGTCGAGCACCTTCTGCGTCAAGGCGCTCGACGTCGGATTGTCCAGTGCCGCAAACAGCGCGAGGAAACCGAAATGGCCGGCTTCGTCGGCCGGGATGCTGACCACCGGGACGTTCAAGTGTCGGCCGATCACCGCGGCGATCTCCCGGAATGGCACCCCCTCGTCGGCGACACCGTGCAAACGTGTTCCGGGAGGCGCCTTTTCGAGCGCCAGCCGGTACAGGTGGGCGGCGTCCAGCGTGTGGACCGCTGGCCAGCGGTTGGCCCCGTCGCCGATGTAGGCGGACTTGCCCGCGTCCCGGGCGGTGCCGATGAGGTGGTGGGCGAAGCCGTGGTGGTCCAAGTCGCTGTGGACCAACGGAGAAAGCCGGATCACGGACGATCGCACCCCCGCGTCGGCCAGCGCGATTACCGCGTTCTCCGAGTCGACCCGCGGTCCGCTGGGCAGTGTGTCCTGTTCGGTGCCGAAACCACCCTGCCCCAACATCGAGAGCAGCAGCGTGCCCGAGGTGCTGACGAAGGGCCGGTCGGACCCGATGAGCGCCTCCCCGATTGCCCGTACAGCGCGCAGGTCGGTCTCGGCCGCACCCAGGAAGTCGTCGAAGTCGTGTTTGAACGCGAGGTGAATGACGCCGTCGGAGGCCGCGGCGGCGTCTCGCAAGCCGTCGAGGTCGTCGAGGTCACCCCGGTGCACCCTGACGCCCTTCGCCGCGAGCGCGGCGGCGGACTCGTCGGAGCGCGCCAGTCCAGTGACTTGATGCCCGGCTTGAGCGAGTTCGTCGACGACGGCCGAACCGATGTGTCCGCTCGCGCCGGTCACAAAGACATGCATGGGTGATCCCTTTCGTCGCTCCATATTCGCGACTTCAAGTCAAGGAGCGCGCGGACTTCCTGTCCAAGGCCTGTTTCATATGGCGCGATACTGAATCAGCATCACCGCACGTTATGGGGCTAATAGATGCAAAGTTCCTTCGCGTGGATGGTTACACTTCACGCATGACCGATTCGGTGTCGCCGGTGATCGATCTCGACCTGCGGCTGGTCGGATACTTCGTCGTGGTCGCAGAACAGCGACACTTCGGCCGGGCCGCGAGCGCGCTGCGGGTCGCCCAGCCGTCGTTGAGCCGTCAGATCCGCCGACTCGAGCAGCAGCTGGGAGTTCGTCTGCTGGACCGCACGCCGCAGGGCACCCGGCTGACGGGGGCCGGGGAGGTGTTCCTGCCGCGAGCAAAGGCCCTACTGCGTTCGGCCACGCAAGCCGCCGCGCAAGCCCGGGCCGCCGCCCAGCCCAGCCGCATCGCGATCGGATACACGACCGGGATGATCGTCACCCCCGCGGTGCGCGAGATGCGTCGCGAACATCCCGATGCCGACGTGCAAGTGTCGCACCTGGATTGGGGCCAGGCCCTTGACGCCCTACTGGGTCACCGGGTGGACGCCGTCGTCACCCGGTTACCGTTTCCGACCGACGGGCTGCACGTGACGATCCTCTATGACGAGCCACGGGTACTGGCGGTGCCCGTCGACCACCGCCTGGCGGGCCGCGATTTCGTGACCCTCGACGACATCGCCGACGAGCCGATGCCGCGGGTGCGCAACTCCGACCCGGCCTGGAGCGCTTACTGGCGGATCGATCCCCGTCCCGACGGGCGGCGGGCGCCCGATGGACCATTCATCGACGCGCTCGAGGACAAGTTCGAAGTCATCGCCTCCGGACAGGCGGTGGCCATCACGGCCGGCTTCCACGGCAACGCGCTGCGACCCGACATCACCACGGTGCCACTGCAAGGCGTCGAGCCCTGCCGCGTCGTCTTGGCAACGCGCGCCGGGGATCGCAACCGGCTGGTGGCGGCGTTCCGCAAGCTGGCCGAAGCGCACCTCACCGCCCCGGCCCAGGCGTAACTGCGCTCACTCCGGCAGCTCCGGAGGCGGCCGATAGTCGGGCTGGTACCCGGAGACATGGATCGGGCTGCCGATGAGGCGGAAATCCCCTGCCGTCACAATCACTTCCGGCGTCGCCTCGAGCGCTTCGGGCAGGGTCCGCACGGCCGCCGCCGGAACACCCAGCGGGCGCAGTCGTCGTTCCCATCCGGCGGCGCTGTCGGTTGCCAGCATCGCCGTGACCACCGCCAGCACTTCGTCACGGCGAGCGACTCGCTCGGCCATCGTTTCGAACCCCCCGATGCCCGCTTCCGCGGCAAACGACTTCCAGAAGCCGTCGTGCGTGATGAACAGCGCCAGATACCCCTCGGCGGTCGGGAACAGTTGCGCCGGAACGTAATACGAGTGGGCTCCGTACGGTCGGCGCTGCGGTTCGACGCCACTGTTGAGGTAGGCCGACGCGTGATAGTTCAGTTGCGACAGCATCACGTCGCGCAGCGACACATCAACCTGCCCACCGGTTCCGGAGATGATCTTGGCCAAAAGTCCCAGTGCCGCGGTCATTCCGGTGGAGTTGTCGGCCGAGGAGTAGCCGGGCAGCGTCGGCGGGCCATCCGGGTCGCCCGTCAACGCGGCGGTGCCGACGCCGGCCTGCACCACGTAGTCGAAAGCCGGGTCGTCGCCGCCGTACAGGCCGAAGCCAGTGATCGCGACGCAGACGATCCGCTCGTTGTGCCGTCGCAGCGCGTCGTAGGTGAGCCCGAGCCGACGGATGGCAGAGGGCTTCAGGTTCACCAGCAACGCATGCGCTTGACCGACCAGTTCACCCAGGCGTTGCTGTCCTGCATCGGAATTCAGGTCCAGCGTGATGCTGGACTTGTTGCGATTGAGGCTGGCGAAGTAGGTGGCGCCGACGCTGCGGGAGATCTCGCCGCCGGCGGGCTCGATCTTGATGACCTCGGCACCGAGATCGGCGAGCAGCATGGTGGCGTACGGACCCGCCAGCATGGTGCCGACTTCGAGGATGCGTATCCCCGCCAGTGGCCCGGTATTGTTGTCGGTCAACGCAATTCCGCTGCGAGTGATGCGATCACTTCGCGGGTGCGGCGCTTGGAGGCGACCAACTCGTCGCGGTTGTCGCCAATGGGCAACAGCCGCACCGACAGGTCGGTTACGCCGGCGTCGGCGAACCGCCGCATCCGGGCGAGGATCGCTTCCTCGTCGCCGGCCGCACACAAATCGCCGACATCGCGCGCGTCGCCGCGATCGAGCAGGCGCTGGTAGTTGGGCGAAACCTCGGCCTCGCCCAGGATCCGGTTGGCCCGCTCTTTGGCCTCGTCGACGCGTGAAGGCGCACACAGGCATACCGGGATACCCGCGATGATCCGGGGCGCCGGACGACCGGCGTCCGCAGCGGCCTTGGTGATCTTCGGTGCGATGTGATCACCGATCGCGCGCTCATCGGCCATCCACAGCACGGTGCCGTCGGCGAGTTCGCCGGCGATCTGCAGCATCACCGGCCCCAGCGCGGCGACCAGGACCGGCATCGGGGTATCGGCTCCAATCGCCATCGGGTTGTGCACGGTGAACGAGTCATTCTCGACGTCAACCGATCCCGGCCCGGCGATAGCGGCGTTGAGCACCTGCAGGTAGTCGCGGGTGTAGGCGGCCGGCTTCTCGTAGGGCAAGCCGAGCATATCGCGGATGATCCAGTGATGCGACGGTCCCACCCCCAGCGCCAGGCGCCCGCCGGCCACCGCATGCGTCGAAAGTGCCTGGCGAGCAAGCGCAATCGGATGCTGAGCCTGCAGCGGTACCACCGCGGTACCCAGCTCGATGCGTGAGCTGTGCGCGGCCATCAACGACACCATGGTCAGGCAGTCGAAGTCGTTGGGCACCTGCGGCATCCACGCGGTGTCCAGACCCGCGGATTCGGCCCATTCGATATCCGAGACCAGCTTGTCCACCTTGCGGGTCATATCGCCACGCTCGGCGCCGATCATCACTCCGACGCGCATGTTTCCTCCGTGGCAGTGCCGGTCAGTGAGCGGATTTCGCGTACCAGGTTGTCGAGCGGTGTGCCGGTGGGGAATACGGCGGCGGCGCCTGCGGAGAGCAGCTTGGGCACGTCGGCGTGCGGGATGGTTCCCCCGACGACGACGGCGATGTCAGCGGCATCGGCGGCGCGCAACGCTTCGACGGTTCGGGCGGTGAGTGCCAGGTGTGCACCCGACAAGATGCTCAGCCCGACGACGGCGACGTCCTCCTGGACCGCGATCGACGCGATGTCTTCGATGCGCTGCCGAATGCCGGTGTAGATGACCTCGAATCCGGCATCGCGCAGGGTACGGGCGACGATTTTGGCGCCACGGTCGTGTCCGTCGAGGCCCGGTTTCGCGACCAGGATTCTTACCGCCATTCAGAACACCACCGGTTGCTGGAATTCGCCCCAGACCGCCTTGAGTGCGGAAACCATTTCCCCGACCGTGCAGTAGGCGTTGGCACAGTCGATCAACTTGTGCATCAGGTTGTCGTCTCCCTCGGCGGCACGCGACAAGGCTGCAAGACTGGATTGCACTGCGGCCGAGTCTCTTTCGGCCTTGATCTTGGACAGCCGCTTGAGCTGCAAATCACGCCCCTCGGCGTCGAGCTCGTAGGTGACGACATCGTGTTCGGGCTCCTCGGTCACGAACCGGTTGACCCCGACGACCGGTCGCGTACCGGCTTCGACGTCGCGATGCAAGTTGAAGGCTTCGTCAGCGATCAGGCCCTGCAGGTACCCGTCCTCGATGGCATGGACCATGCCGCCGTGCCGCTCGAGGTCGGACATGATCTCGATGATGCGTTGCTCGGTGGCGTCGGTCAGCGCCTCCACGAAATACGAGCCGCCCAGCGGGTCGGCGACGCTGGCGACGCCGGTTTCGTGCGCCAGGATTTGCTGGGTGCGCAGCGCCAGCGTCGTGGTCTCCTCGGTGGGTAGGGCGAACGGCTCGTCCCAGGCCGCGGTGAACATCGACTGGACCCCGCCCAGCACCGCGGCCATCGCCTCGTAGGCCACCCGGACGATGTTGTTGTGGGCCTGCGGCGCGTATAGCGATGCGCCACCACAGACGCAACCGAAACGGAACATCGCCGCCTTGGCCGTCGTAGCTCCGTAACGCTCGCGCACGATGGTCGCCCAACGGCGCCGTCCCGCACGGTATTTGGCGATCTCTTCGAAGAAATCACCGTGGGTGTAGAAGAAAAACGAGATCTGTGGGGCGAACTGGTCGATCGTCATCCGGCCGCGCTGCACCACGGTGTCGCAGTAGGTGACCCCGTCGGCGAGGGTGAAGGCCATCTCCTGCACCGCGTTGGCGCCGGCATCGCGAAAGTGCGCTCCGGCCACCGAAATGGCGTTGAACCGCGGAACCTCGGCCGCGCAGAACTCGATGGTGTCGGCGATCAGCCGCAGCGACGGTTCCGGCGGCCAGATCCAGGTTCCGCGCGAGGCGTATTCCTTGAGGATGTCGTTCTGGATGGTGCCGGTGAGCTTCGCCCGCGGAATCCCTTTCTTCTCGGCGGCAGCGACGTAGAAGGCCAGCAGGATCGCCGCCGTCCCGTTGATCGTCATGCTCGTGCTGAGCGTGTCCAGCGGGATGCCGTCGAACAAAATCTCGAAGTCGGCCAGGGTGTCGACCGCGACGCCGACCCGGCCGACCTCCTCACCGAACTCGGGGTCGTCGGAGTCGTACCCGCATTGCGTGGGCAGGTCGAGCGCCACCGACAGCCCGGTCCCGTCTTGTTCCAGCAGGTAGCGGTATCGACGGTTGGATTCCTCGGCGGTGCCGAAGCCGGAGTACTGGCGGAAAGTCCACAACTTGCCGCGATAGCCGGACGCGAAGTTGCCCCGGGTGAAGGGGAACTCTCCGGGCGCCGGAGGCTCCGCGCCCCTATCCGCCGGCCCGTATACGGGCCGCAGCGGGATGCCAGAGGGAGTGTGGGCCGTATTATCCATCGATGAATAACGTACTTGCAAAAAAAGAGAATGCCAATACCGCGTGTTGACCAGGTCAAATACGTAACTGGGCTGCACATTCACCATCGCGGCAGTGGCAACATGGCCGACGGCGACAAGTTGGCCGGGTCGTCGCGCAGCGCCGAGATCATGGCCGACGCCGCCGTCGAGATCGTCTCCCGGCCCGCTGCCCAAGCCACCGGCAATTGCTACTCAATTCCGACGTCCTGCAATCCGCCGGTGTCACCGACCTGTCTGGCATGGCGGCGGCGAGCAGCCGATACCCGACCCGTTCCTCGATTAACAACTAAGCTGCTGGGCGCACCGACCGCCGACTACCCCGACGAGGTCGAAATGACGGTTTCCCGGCCATCGGCAGCCGATATCGACGCTGCTGCACAGCATTTCGGCTTTCACCTGAACGCCGAGGAACGACCGGGCTACCTCGCAGCCGTTGAGCAGACGTTGGCCTCTTACGACGTGGTCGACGCGCTCTACGACGAATTCGCACGTCCGCAAGTGCCAGAACGCGCATACGACTTCCCGCAGCCGGCCGATAACCCACTGGGCGCCTGGTACGTGACCACCAAGATCACTTCCGGCGCGCACGGCCCGCTGTCGGGACGGTCGGTAGCGATCAAGGACAACATCGCGGTTGCCGGGATTCCGATGATGAACGGATCGCGGGCGCTGGAGGGCTATCTCCCCGGGCGCGACGCGACGGTGGTCGAGCGGCTGCTGGCCGCCGGCGCCACGATCGCGGGTAAGAGCGTCTGCGAGGACCTGTGCTGTTCGGGCTCCAGCTTCACATCGGCCTCCGGGCCGGTGCGCAATCCCTGGGATATCGATCGAGAGACGGGCGGATCGTCCAGCGGCAGTGCAGCATTGGTGGCCAGCGGCCAGGTCGACCTCGCCATTGGGGGCGATCAGGGCGGCTCCATCCGGATCCCCGCTGCACTGTGCGGCATCGTCGGGCACAAGCCGACGCACGGATTGGTCCCCTACACCGGCGCCTTCCCGATTGAGCGAACCGTCGATCACCTCGGCCCCATGACACGCACCGTCGCCGACGCTGCGGTCATGCTCACGGTGCTGGCCGGAGCCGACGGAAACGACCCGCGCCAGTCCACGAACCCGGCGGCGGTCGACTATCGGGCCGCGCTCAGCGGCGAGGTGACCGGTTTGCGGGTGGGCATCCTGCTGGAAGGATTCGGATGGCCCGGTTCGCCGCCGGCGGTAGACGACGTGGTCCGATCGGCAATCCGGCGATTCGGCGAAATGGGCTGCAATATTGGCGAAGTCAGTGTGCCCTGGCACCTCAGCGCCCTGCATATTCTTGCCGTCATCCTCACCGACGGTGGCACCACGCAGATGTTGGACGGCAACGGGTACGGGTCCGGCGTGAAGGGATACTACGACCCAGAACTCATGGCGCACTTCGCCACACAGCGAGTTGCCAAGGCCGATGAACTCTCCGGCGCGGTCAAGGTCGCCGCGCTGACCGGCCACTACGGGCTGCACACGCTGGGTGGAGCGTCGTATGCCAAAGCGCGCAATCTGATACCGCGGGTCAGTGCGGCCTACGACGAGGCGCTGGCGCGTTACGATGTGCTGGCGATGCCCACCGTGCCGGGTCTCGCCAATGTGCTGCCCCAAGGCAGTCCGCGAGACGTCGCCCTGATCCCACGGGCCATGGGTAAAGCCTTCAACACCGGGCCGATGGATATCACCGGCCATCCGGCGATCTCGGTGCCGGCCGGCCTGGTCGACGGGCTGCCGGTAGGAATGATGCTGGTGGGCAAGCACTTTGACGACGCCACCGTGCTCAGGCTCGCCGACGCGTTCGAATCACTGGGCGGCGGCTTTCCGGTGGCACCGGCATTGAGGTCATAAATTCATGCGCGGCAGATGATTTCGCCGTGCGGGATCGCCAGCCAACCGTCTTCGGCGGCAGCCCACTGCCGCCATGCCGCCGAGATCTCCTCGAGCTGCGCGGTGGTGGCCAGGCCGAACCGCAGTATGTCACTGGCGATGCCAGAGTGCAGGATACGGTCGGCCCACATGCCGCCCCACCATTGGCGGGCCTCGGCCGTGGCATAGCACCAGAGGCTACCCGTAGGCGTGACGTCGTCGAAGCCAGCTTCCAGCGCCCAGGACAGCAGCCGCCGGCCCGCGTCGGGCTCACCGCCGTTGGCCCGCGCGGCCTGCTGGTAGATATCACGCCAAAAGTCCAATGCGGCAAGGCGTGGATACCAGATGAACCCCGCGTAGTCGGCATCTCGCGCCGCGACTATGCCCTCGGGCGCACATACCCGGCGCATCTCACGTAACGCCCGTACCGGATCGGCGACGTGCTGCAGCACCTGGTGCGCGTGCACGACATCGAACGTGCCGTCGGCGATGTCGAGCTGCTCGACGTCGGCGGTCGCGAACGAGACGTTGGACAGGTTGTGTCGCTGCGCCTCCGCGCGGGCCACGTCGAGGACGTCGGCGAATTGGTCGATGGCCGTGACCAATCCGGGCGCCACGAGGTCGGCGAGGTCGGCGGTGATCGTGCCGGGGCCGCAGCCCACGTCGAGCAACGACTGCCCGGGCTTGAGGTACGCCAGCAAGTAGCCGGCGGAATCCTGCGCCGTGCGCCGCTGATGACTACGCAGCACCGACTCGTGATGTCCGTGCGTGTAAGTGGCCCGGTCGTTCATCGCGCAAGCCTAACGACCTTCGGCCATATTGTGAAACATGTATCTCACTATATGAGACGACTAGTCGACCGGGACATCGAGAATCGGGCGGTCGACGCCGGCCCCGGGACCGTCGAAGTGCCACCACTCACCCGAGTACGGGGACAATCCGCCGTACTTCATCGCGTCGCGCAACCGGGCCCGATTCGCCTGGGCGTCCGCGCTGACTCCCTGAGTGGCGAATGCCGTTGCGCGCGGAGTGAAGTCGTCGAAGTCGGTGCCCATGTCGGCCAGGCACAGCCCGCCGGCGTGACGTTCCGGTGGGCACTGTGGTTGCACGCTGGTGAATGTCACGTCCACCGAACGTCCCGACTCATGGCTGTGCGCATACGGGCCCGGCCGTGCCACCCAGGCCGGGTTGGGAACCACGTTGAACATCCGGACCTGGACGTCGTGCGGACGGTAGCAATCCCAGAACACCAGTAGATGCCCTTGGGGGCGTAGTGCCGACGCGGCGGTCGCGAGGCCCGCAGACATGGATTGATGCACCAGACATCGGGCGTCGGAGGGATACAACTGCGTGCCGGTGAAATTGTTGGTCGTCGCGTAGCGCAGATCGATGATCGCGTCGGGAACGACGGTGCGAATGTCGACGAAACCGGCCGCGCGCGCCGCGTCGCTGACGGGTGGCACGTCGGGACTCGCGTGTGCGGTTACGGCTCCGAACAGGGCGACCAGGCCGACGGCTGTCGCAACCGACAGGACCAGGCGCATACATCGCATCCAGCCATTGTCGCGGCTGGTGGTCGATTAACCCGGTAGGACGACGGTGGAAAAACGCCGAAGATTAATGCGAAGGGGAAATCATCAACAAAAAGCTTGCGCTCATCGACAGTGTGAGGTGGATTGCAGCCATCGCCGCATGTGATTTGCCTAACTGTCTGATAATTATAGGCGCCGTCGTTCACTAATCTTGATACGTTCTGAGCTATATCTTTGGCAAAAATTAAGCGTCAGGAAGTCAATGCGAAGAAGTATCGCGCTGTTGTGCGTTGGCGCCAATATGCTTGCGTCCGCGACATTCTGGGGCGCAACGGGAGTTGCGACCGCGGACTCCAGTTCGGGTGGCTCCTTCGTCCCGCTGACCCCGAAATTCCGGGCGTGCGACTTCACCTGGGCGGTTAATGTGCCCACGATGGGCAAGGGCAGCGGCCAGGCCGTCATCAGCAGAGCGGCGTCCAACAAGGTCGTCGCGCAGGTGCAACTGATTGCCGCCGAGCCAGGAGCCCATTACAACGTCAGGTTGATTCAGTCGCCCCGGACTTCGGCAGGTTGCGGAGCCGGCGACGTCGGAGTCAGCGCCGGCGGCCTGGACACCGACGGCAGCGGGGCGGGCACGACGACACTGGAAGCCCCGCTCGCCGCGAATTCCACCGGCGTATGGGTTTTCGTTGACCGCCCTTCGCCGCACTCGCAGACACCGATTGACTTCTACACCTCGGAAATAGTCACGCCGATCTAGCGGCCTTTTAGTCCGCCGCGGTGAACTCGATGTGCAGCTCGGTGAGCCCGGGCGGCACGAATGTGGAACCTGTGGATATCAGCAACGCCGTGCTGTTCCTGGCCTCCGATGAATCCCGTTACATCACAGCTCTTCCCGTGACCGTCGACGCCGGGAGCATGCTCAAGTAAGCGCGGTCGCTAGCCTGGAGTTCATGGCTCCCAAAGTGGCGACCGCGGATGTGGTCAGTCTCGCCGATCTTCTCGAGTTCATCCGGGCGCGACACAAGATGCTGCTGACCACCTTCCGTTCGGACGGGTCGTTGCACACCTCTCCGGTGACCGGTGGCGTGGACGAGCAGGGCCGCATCGTGGTCGCCAGCTATCCGCAGCGCGCCAAAAGTGTGAACATCCGCCGCACCCCGTCGGCGAGCGTGCTCGTCCTCTCCGACGACTTCAACGGACCCTACGTGCAAGTCGATGGGGACGCCGAAGTCATCGACTTACCCGACGCAGTGGAGTTGCTCGTCGACTACTTCCGGGTGATCGCAGGAGAACACCCGGACTGGGACGACTACCGCCGCGCCATGGTCGATCAGGGCAAGTGTCTGATCCGCGTCACGCCGCGCCGCTGGGGTCCGGTGGCCACCGGCGGTTTCCCGCCGAAGTAGGCGCTCAAGCCGACTCGGGTACGTACACGCCTTGTCCCTGGGCCAATTTTTCCAGGGTGTCGTAGGCCATCCAGACGAATCCCTTTTGGCCCCACCGTCTTCCCCAGCTGTTCTGAATCCGGACCGCGCCGGTGGTATTCGGGTATGCGTCGTCGTAGCCGACGATGAGCATCACATGACCGGATTTTTTGCCGTCGCGGTCGTGACTCACGTTTCCATTCCCGACATACGGCGACGGCTGGCCGCGGTAGTGCGGAAAGTCCGTGTAGAGCGAGGTGCCGAAGGCGATCGGCACGCCGGACGCGATGACCGTACGGACATTGTTCAATCCGTCCGCCCCGGTGATGTGCGTCAACTTGTACTCGGGGATGCGGAAGCGGGGATCCGGCGGGATTGGCTGCGAGCCGTACTGCGACCATTCCACTCCGCACGTCGCCTTGGACCCCGGCTTGCGGTTCGGGGCGGCAGCCAGGGACGGCGTGCCGCCGTTGGATTGAAGCCATTCCAGGCACTTCGTGATTTGGCCACCGTGACAAGTGTTTTCGGGCGTTTTATTCGCGATTTCGTATCGAATGTAGGCGTAGTCGGGTCCGGCCAGATGGTCGGGACTGGTTGGTGGGATGCGGCTTTTGCGGGCCGCATAGAACGTCGCGAGGCCGTATACGGAAGCCCACACGAAGCAATTCGGCATGGTTTGCCGCCCCACCGGCGGCAGCCACTCGTCCGGGACATGCGCGGCCGGCGGCACTTCGCCCCGGTGCGCGGGCTTTTCCGTTTTCCCGGGTTCTGCGGAATCCGGATCGTAGCCATAGGAGGTGAGATCGGCCGGTTCTTCGCTCTGGTTCTCGATTTGATCGGCGGCTTGCTCGTGCCCGCTGCACGAGGACAATGCCACGGCTAAGGCGCCGGCCGCCGACAAGCTCAGCACCGAACGCCTGCTGATCCTTGGATTCACGCGTACTCCTGGGTCAAGGCGGCGGAGTTTGCCGACGACGCCTCATAACCTAATTGCGCCGGCCCGTGCTCGCCCGGCGTGACAGAACCCGCTTACTCGAGGCGGGCGGTGCACACCACGCCGGGGTACCACCAGCTGCCATGATGGTGCGCGATGCGGTTAGGGAGGTAGCGGTGCGAAACACGGGCGCACGCAGGCCGGTGACTAGTGCCGACGTCGCGCGCCGCGCAGGGGTGTCTACGGCAACCGTCAGCTATGTGCTCAATGGTGCTCCCGGCCAGTCGATCTCGGCGCAAACTAAGGCAGCCGTCCTGGGTGCGGCGAAGGACCTGGGTTACCGGCCCAACCTGGTGGCCCGCCACCTGCGCACCGGCGGCAGCGGACTGGTGCTCTACGTGGTGCCGCGCATGCCTCTGGGCGAGGTGCTCATCGAGGTGGCCAGCCGGCTGACATCCGCGTTGTCGCAACGTGGGCTGGTGCTGTCATTGCAGGTGGAGACCACTGATGCGCAAGACGTCATCGATGCGATCCACAATTTGCGGCCGATGGCGGTGACCAGCGTGTTCCCGCTCAGCGGTCGGGTACGTGACGCCGTGGAAGCCGCTGGACTGCCGCAGGTCTATCTGGGTAGCGCGAACCTGCAGACATTGGAATCGCTCAACGACAGCCTCGGCCGGGTCTGGGTCAACCATCTGGTCAGCCGCGGACATCGCCAACTGGCGTTCGCCTACTCGGGCGACGAGAAACTACGGGCGCAAGGCGACTACTGGCTGAGCGGGCTTCGCGCCGCCGCATCGCAGGCTGGTCTGCCCGACGTGGCGGCGGCAACAGTACCGACGACCGGGGGCAGCGCCGCCGCCGTCGTGGACGACTGGAAACAGTCGGGTATCACAGCGGTCTGTGCGCAAACGGATCTGACCGCGCTGATGGTCCTACGGGGCATCCACAAATTGGGCTTGCGGTGCCCTGGCGACGTGGCGGTGATCGGCGCCGATGCGGGAGAACTCGGCTACGTCAGCGACCCGCTTCTCACGTCGGTGTCGTTCAATATCGAGGCGATCGCCAGACAGGCCGTCACGGCCCTGATGACGCAACTCGGGTTAGACGTCGATTTCGATGTCGACGACAGTCCCGCTGCCGGTGCGACCGAATTCGTCGCCCTGATCCAACGCGAATCCACCTAACCCCGGTGTCGCCATGTCTCCAGGGTTGACTTAATCGTGTAACTAGCTTAATCGTGTAAGCAACCTCGTACGAAAGGACGGTCCCTTGACTGTCAGCAATCCGACTCAGGCGTACTACGACCCCTACGACGCGGCACTGAACACCGACCCTTATGCGATGTTCGCGCGACTGCGTGAGGAGGCGCCGCTGTACTACAACGCCGAACATGACTTTTATGCACTGAGTCGCTTCAGCGACGTCGCCGCTGCACTGGTCGATCACGAGACCTACAGTTCCGCGCGAACCGCGATCGTCGAGTTGATCAAGGCCGACATCACTATCCCGCCCGGTGTCTTGATCTTCGAGGATCCGCCGCTGCACGACGTGCATCGCAAGCTGTTGTCGCGGATGTTCACGCCCCGCAAAGTTCTGGCGCTGGAGCCACAGATCCGGAAGTTCTGCGCCGAGAGCCTCGATCCGCTGGTCGGGACCGGGCGCTTCGACTTCGTCCAGGATCTCGGCGCGCAGATGCCAATGAAGACAATCAGCATGCTGGTCGGTATCCCCGAGGCCGACCGGGAAGCGATTCGCGATCACTCCAACGCCCAGATGCGCACCGACGACGGTAAGCCGATCAGGGCGGCGTCGGAGGGGCTGGTGCTGGGCGAGATGTTCGGCGAGTACCTCGACTGGCGCGCCCAGCATCCCGCTGACGACATCATGACGGAGCTGCTCAACGCGGAGTTCGTCGACGAAACCGGCACCACGCGCCGCCTGACCCGGGAAGAGATCCTCAACTACGTCAACGTCGTCGCCGGCGCGGGTAACGAAACCACCGTGCGACTGATCGGGTGGATTGGCAAGGTGCTCGCCGACCACCCCGACCAACGTCGCGAACTCGTCGAACGCCCGGAGCTGATCCCGCAGGCGATAGAGGAATTGCTGCGGTTCGAGACCCCGGCTCCGCATGTCGCTCGCTACGTCACCCGCGAGGTCGGGTTGCACGGACAGACCGTGCCCGAAGGGAGCATCATGCTGTTGCTGCTGGCCGCCGCGACCCGCGACCATCGTCAGCATCCGCCCAACGGTGACGTGTTCGACATTCACCGCCCGGTGCATCAGCATGCGGTCTTCGGCGTCGGCGCGCACTACTGCCTAGGGTCGGCGTTGGCGCGACTGGAAGGCCGGATTGCCCTCGAGGAAATCCTCAAGCGATTCCCCGAATGGGATGTCGACGTGACCAACGCCCAGTTCTCGACGACATCGACGGGTCGAGGCTGGGACACCCTTCCCGCCCACACCTATCCGGCGAAACACGCCATCGGGCAAGGCGCGCACGCGTGAAGACGATCGTGATCACCGGCGCGACGGCTGGTATCGGCTTGCACAGCGCCGAGCAACTCGGTGCGCAGGGCCATCGCCTGGTGCTGATAGCCCGCAGCGAAGCCAAGCTCGCCACCGCGGCCGCACGAGTCCGTGCCGCCGGCGCAGTTCACGTCGACACCGTTGTCGCCGACTTCCAATCACTGCGTGCGGTCGATGCGGCGGCACGTGTCGTCCTCGACAGCTGCGACCGACTCGACGTCTTGATCAACAACGCCGGCGGGCTGTTCGGGCACCGCACCCTGACACAGGACGGCTACGAGGCCACCTTCGGCGTGAACCACCTGGCGGGTTATCTGCTGACCGAACGTCTCAAATCGTTGCTGATACACAGTGCCCCGGCCCGCGTCGTCATCACCGCCTCGTCCGGGCACTCACACGGGTCCATCGATTTCGACGACCTGCATTTCGCACATCACTACGACGGCTTCAAGGCTTACTACCGATCCAAACTGGCCAACGTCCTCTACATGCGCGCCCTGGCCGCCGAGCTGGACGGCAAGGGGGTCACCGCGAATGCTCTGCACCCGGGCATGGTGGCCACCGACATCTGGGACAGCACACCGGCTTTGGCGCGCCCGCTGGTCGCAGCGGTTAAACGAGTCGCGATGCTGACTCCCGCCCAAGGGGGCGCCCGCATCACCCACGTCGCCGTCGAACCACGGCTCGACAACGTCACCGGCGCCTACTTCAACCGAAATCGCGTCAAGCAACCCTCAAAGCTGGCCCGCGACGCGGCGCTGGGCGCCCAGTTGTGCCGCGTCAGCGACCAACTCACCGGGATCGACCGCAACCCCATTCGCTGATCCCCCGCCACCCACCGAGGAGCAATTACCTATGAAAGCCTGGCACCTGATCGCAGCCAACCGTCCGTTGCAGCGCGTGGAATGCGACGACCCCCAGCCCGGCCTGGGTCAAGTCGTTGTTGACGTCCGCGCCGCAGGGTTGTGCCACAGCGACGTCGGATTCCTCGACGGCACTCTGACCCCGTTGCTCCCCAAGCTGCCGATCATCCCCGGCCACGAAGTGTCCGGCGTCATCGCCGAACTGGGCCCCGAAGTTGAGGATCTGGCCGTCGGCGACCGCGTCGTCATCGAATTGAGCGAACACGGCGCACCCGGCTGGTCGGCCGACGGCGGATTCGCCGATAAGTGCCTGGCCTCGGCCAAGGGCGTCCTCAAACTGGCCGATCAGATCAGCTTCGCCCAAGCAGCGACCGCCACCGACGCGGGCCAAACCGCCTACGGAGCCGTCATGGGAGTCGGCGCACTACAAGCCGGGGAACGCGTGGGGATCGTCGGTCTGGGCGGTTTAGGCCTCACCGGTGCGCGCATCGCGGTGGTGGCCGGGGCTGAGGTCTTCGCCGCCGAACCCAAACGCGAGGTCTGGGAACTGGCGACGCAAAACGGCGTCACCGCAGTCTTCGAGGACGTTCGCGACCTGGCGTCCCTGCAACTGGACGTCATCGTCGACTTCGCCGGATTCGGGACCACCACCGCCGGTGCCATCAGCGCGGTCCGACCAGAAGGACGGGTCATCCAGGTCGGCCTCGGGGTCGACGAAGCGACCATCCCAACCACCGAACTCGTCTACAAAGAAGTGGCCCTGCGCGGCGCGCGGTGGGCACCCCGGCGACCTGGAAGCCGTTCTGGGCCTGATGGCCGCCGGCCAGCTGTCCATCCATACCGAGACCATCGGGTTTGATGACATCCCCGAAGCCATCGAACGACTCAAGACTGGTGACAGCCGAGGACGCCTGGTCGCCGAAACCGAGTGAGCCATCGCGCCTCCGGTAAGGGAATGCCGAAATGCTTACGGCACATGCAGTTTGAAGGCGGCTCGGGATTCTTCGCGGCCGAACTCGACCGGCCAGTACGTTCAACAGTTGTGGCCAGGGCCGGGATCGAACCGGCGACCTTCCGCTTTTCAGGCGGAGTTCTGGCTTACACCAATGTGTTTCAGCCGGTCAGACCAGACGCGCAACCGGCATTCGGACGTGTTGGATCAGTCGGTCTGGCTCGTTGGCCCCATGTTGGCCCCATGAGATAACCCAATCTGCATGGCAAGCCGATCGGGTTACTTGGTCGGTAGAAGCGGACTTGGGCGAAGTCTTAGTGCGATGGTTTTCGCTTACCGAACAGAGCGCGGCAGTCCCGGCGGATCTCATAGAGACGCCAACTGAACGATCGACCGCAACTGACAGGCTGGATGCAGTCCAATTTGCTTGCGTGTGGTCCGATGGGCACCACCGCGCGCATCCCAAATCTCGAGCAGTTTCACGGCGCTGGCTCAAGCACTATGCCCCACGGCGTGGTGACGTTGAGGAGCGGTTCGGGCGGCGGGTCGGTGAGCGCGATGGGGTCTCCCGACAAGCTCGCGGTGCCGCGCCCCTCGAAGAGTGCGACGCAAGCGTTGCCGTCCAGGCGGGACGGGAACCGGACGGCGCCGGCGCCTCGGTCAAAAAGGTCCGCGGCGATCGTCTGCGTGATGGCGCGGCGACTGGTGGTGATCTCGTGCAGATCGAGGTGCTGCAGGTCGTGCTCGAGCAGCAGTTCGACGTGGCGATCCTCGGTCTCCTGGCGTGTGGGCACGTCGGTGAGATCGATCAAGGGGCCATCGAGCTTCAGGACTGTGGGAACGAGGGCGTGCTGTCTGCGCCACTGCGCAGTGACCGGCTTCTCAGTGAAGTCCTGGGCGGCCTCGGGTCCGTAACGCTCGACATGGCGGCGCAGCGCGCCGAGGTTCGGCCGGAAGTCGGCTAGCACCTCGCGGAGACACGTTTCGGCGAAGTCAGCGCAATAAAGCGTGCGGAACCGGCGGTAGATGTCGTCGAAACGGTGACTGAACTGGTATAGCTCCAGCGGAGTGAAGCCGAGCGGATCAGCGTAATAGCCGACCCGCCACAGGGTTCGCCCCTGCTCGGGCGCCGCGATCACGACTGGAAGCAGGCGACCTGCCGTGCGGCCCGTACGACCATCGCGAACTGCGCGGTGTCGATCGCCGCACCGAGCACCTCGATCGGCGCGCGATCGTCCAAGCGCGTGTTGGTGCCAAACAGCCACGCCCGCGCCGTCTTGTCGTCGTAGGCATCGACGAGCATCCTGACGACCTTGTAGCCCTCACGTAACCGGCGTTCGGTCGCGCCGTGAGGTTCCGGGCCGCCCTTGCGCGCGTAGCGGCCGATTTGCTTGGCGTCGGCCAAGCCCGCCATCGCCGCCGCGACGCGCTGGCCGACGGCCTCTTGCAGATACGCGGCGATCTCGCGGATCGAAAGCGTCGCCGCCTCATCATCGAGCCGCTGCGCCGCAGAGACGGTCAAGACCGGCATATCGCACCTCCACGTTGATCTACCTGAGACGCTACCACATAAGCGCCTGAGAACACACCCTGAAGCTACACCTGATAGCCCACCAGGCCTGGCCTACGGTTCGCGGTTGGAGCCGTTGAATCAGCATGTTCGCGCAAAAATGCCACCAACGACGCCTCTCACTGGCCACGATTCGACCTCTAAGTTATGAGCTAACCCGTCGCGGTCTTCCCCATATGCTCGGTCTCATAGCTGCAGGTCAGCGGCGTTCAAGCGTCCTGACCTGGCTCACCTCGTCCCGCTCGTTCGCATCGGTTCCACCGTGTTCCGTGTCCAAATCCGTGGCCAACCCACCGAATTTGTCACGAGACGGTTTACCGGCTTCACAGGGTTGCTTGATGTGGTCGCTGCCCTCCCCGTAGCAGGTGTGCTCCGCGGCGATGTCGCCAAAAAGCCGGCCGCTGGGACGGGGCAATTTTGACGGGAGCGCAGATATCGCGATCCGGGGCGGTAGCCTCCGACTCTGAAGCCGTGTCGCCGTTGAACTCAGCGGGCTCAACCCGTCACGTGATGCTGCTGCATCTGCCCGACGGCGGCAACGCCGCCGCGGTTCGGGACGCGCTGATCACCACCCTTAGCACGCTGCCGACGCAGCTGCGGCGCTCATTGACCTGGGATCAGGGTAAGGAAATGGCCCGCCACCGCCAATTCAGCCTCGCTACCGACATCCAGGTCTACTTCTGCGATCCGCACTCACCATGGCAGCGGGGATCGAATGAGAACAAACGGGTTGCTGCGCCAGTACTTTCCCAAAGGCACCGACCTGTCGGTACACACCGCCAGCGATCTCGCCACCGTCGCGGCCCAACTCAAGACCCGACCCCGCAAAACACTGGACTGGCAAACACCGACCCAACGCCTCGATAAGTTACTCGCACAAGCTCATTGACAACCAGTGCTGCAACGACCGCTAAAACTCGCCCTGTCACAGCCAGATGAGACGCGACCATGGTGCCCGCGTTGGCCGCCATGGGTATTCCCGACCAACGAGCCGCGCGTACAACGCATATTGAGCATCGACACGCCCCCAGGACAGCGGGCGGCTTACTGGGGCGGGTAGGCCGGGGGTGGATATACGCCCCGTAGGATCCACGGCAACCAGTTGAGGCCGTATTCGATCTCGTCGCTGGCATTGTAGTCAGGGCTCGGGTCGAGCGGAACGTTCTCCGATCCGTAAGGTGGAGAACCCGGACGCGTTGCATCCGGGTCTGCTGCACGGATAGGTGACATCTGAGTTGGCTTGCCCCGCTGGGGCCGGCTGGAAGGATGTTCCCGTGCCCAAGCCCTACCCCAGAGAGTTCCGTGACGACGTCGTCCGGGTTGCTCGCACCCGCGATGACGGTGTGACGATCGAGCAGATCGCCGCCGACTTCGGGGTGCACCCGATGACGTTGTCGAAGTGGATGCGTCAGGCTGACGTCGACGAGGGCACCAAGCCCGGGACCAGTACCACCGACTCTGCTGAGCTGCGCGAAGCGCGACGCCGGATCAAGCTGCTCGAGCAGGAGAACGAAGTGCTGCGCCGCGCAGCGGCGTATCTGTCGCAGTCCAATCTGCCGGGAAAAGGCTTTACCCGCTCGTGAACGAGCTCGCCGCCGCCGGGATCCCGGTCGCGGTGACGTGCCGGGTACTGACGCTCGCCCGCCAGCCCTACTACCGCTGGCGGGCCAACTCGGTGACCGACGCCGAGGTCACCGAGGCCTATGAAACGCCCTGGAAATCCCGGAGGCTCCTGACCTTGGAAACGAGGATGCAGGTATGCCGAAGGAACAGTTGCCGGGGAAGCCCACGGCGCGTC
>NZ_JBCHKV010000029.1:0-38130 GCF_039023525.1 Mycobacterium sp. 050272
TAAACGCTAAGCCTCGTGCCCCAGATTCAATGAGAAAGACACGCACTTACCCCAGATTCAATGAGAATGCCCCAGAATCAATGAGAACGGACAACTGGAGATCCTTCCGATCCCACCGATCGCGCTCAATGTGCGTACCGCCATCGCGATGCTCAGTTATGCCGACCAGTTCATCTTCGGCATCACCGCCGACTACGACACTGCCCCCGACATCGACGCGCTGGCCGCAGGAATTGCCGATGGGGTCGCACACCTCGTCGAGGCCAGCGCCACGCACCGAGGCAAAGCACGTTCCTGACCATGGATACTGCTGACGAAAGTCCTCCACACTAGCGACTTCGGTCCCTTGCAAAGGATTTCGTGGATTGCTGAGATGAGAGTATGGGCTTGGCTGTGGGCCATTTCATTGCCCGGTAAAGGGGTAACCAATCATGGCTCGTGTCGCAGCGGCGAAAGTAATTGTTCTCGAGTCACATCCGGTTTGGATTGCCGCTCAACGGCTTGCGCGCGAACGTAGCGAAGCGATGCGCCGCCATCCCTCATTCCCCGCAATGCCGTTCCCGGCGAGCGGCGATTGACGAGTACACCGTCATACACGGCCACACATATGTATGGTGACGACTGGGTCAGAGTAGCGTGCCTCGGCTCTAGCCTATTCAGACCGGATGACGCAGTACATGACAGGAGAACACAGTGGCAGAACGGTTGGCGGGCAAGGTGGCGCTGATTAGCGGGGGTGCGCGGGGGATGGGTGCCTCGCATGTGCGGATGCTGGTGGACGAGGGAGCCAAGGTCGTGTTCGGCGACATCCTCGACGACGAAGGCAAGGCAGTGGCGGCAGAGGTCGGCGACTCGGCTCGCTACCTGCACCTCGATGTGACGAAGCCCGACGACTGGGATGCCGCGGTGGCCACCGCGCTGCACGAGTTCGGCAGCGTCGACGTGCTGGTGAATAACGCTGGCATCATCAACATCGGCACCTTTGAGGACTACGCGCTCTCGGAATGGCAGCGGATCCTCGACATCAATTTGACCGGTGTGTTTCTCGGTATCCGCGCCGTGGTGAAACCGATGAAGGAAGCCGGGCGAGGTTCGATCATCAACATCTCTTCGATCGAAGGTATCGCTGGCACGATCGCCTGCCATGGTTACACGGCAACGAAATTCGCTGTCCGGGGTCTGACCAAGTCGGCGGCGCTGGAGCTGGGGCCCAGCGGCATCCGGGTGAATTCAATCCATCCCGGCCTGATCAAGACCCCGATGACCGAGTGGGTTCCCGACGACATCTTCCAGACCGCGCTCGGCCGGGCCGCCGATCCCAGCGAGGTCTCCAGCCTGGTGGTCTATTTGGCCAGCGACGAGTCCAGCTACTCGACGGGTTCGGAGTTCGTGGTCGATGGCGGCACCACCGCCGGCTTGGGGCACAAAGACTTCTCCGCCGTGCAGACGGACGCGCAGCCGGAGTGGGTTACGTAGCGGCGGTTACCGATTCGGGTTCGGTGGCCGGCTTCGGCCACGGCGATGGCACCGGGCGCTGCCGCACTCGCTGCGGCCACCAGAACCACTTGCCCAACAGCGCGGCAATGGATGGCGTCATCAGCGACCGCACGATCAGCGTGTCGAAGAGCAAGCCCAGACCGATCGTGGTACCCACCTGGCCGATGACGGTCAGCTCGCTGACCGCCATGGTCATCATGGTGAAGGCGAAGACGAGCCCTGCCGAGGTGACGACGGAACCGGTGCCGCCCATCGACCGGATGATTCCGGTGTTCAGGCCGGCGTGAATCTCTTCCTTGAACCGCGCCACCAGCAGCAGGTTGTAGTCGGCGCCCACGGCAAGCAGGATGATGACCGACATCGCCAACACCATCCAGTGCAGCTCGATGCCGATGATGTGTTGCCAGATCAGCACCGACAGTCCGAACGACGCTCCCAATGAAAGCAGGACGGTTCCGACGATGACCGCCGAGGCCACCACACCTCGAGTGATGATCAGCATGATGATGAAAATCAAGCAGAGCGAGGCGATTCCGGCGATCAGCAAGTCGTAGGTGTTGCCGTCACTGAGGTCCTTGTAAATTGCCGCGGTGCCGCCGAGATAGATCCTGGAGCCCTCCAGCGGCGTGCCCTTGAGCGCTTCGTAGGCGGCCTTCTTGATCGCCGCGATATGCGCGATGCCTTCCGCCGACATCGGATCGCCGTCGTGGCTGATGATGAAACGCACGGCATGGCCGTCGGGGGAGATGAAGTTCTTCATGCCTTTCTTGAACTCGGCGTTGTTGAAGATCTCCGGCGGCAGATAGAACGAGTCGTCATTCTTGGACGCGTCGAACGCCTTGCCCATCGCGTTCGAGTTCTTCTGGGCCTCGTTCTGCTGATCCTGCAGACCCTTCTGGGTCGAATACATGGTCAGCATCGTCGTTTTCATGGCCTTCATGTTCTCGATCATCGACGGCATGAGCGCCACCATCTGAGGCATCAGGGTGTCGAGATGATCCATGATCGGAAGCAGGCTCTCGATGTCATCAGTCATCGTGTCGATGCCGTCGAGACCGTCGAAAACCGAGCGCAGTGACCAGCACACCGGGATGTCGAAGCAGTGCTTTTCCCAGTAGAGGTAACTGCGGATCGGCCGGAAGAAGTCCTCGAAATCAGCCATGTGGTTGCGTAATTCGTTGATGTCGATCGTCATGTCATGCATCTTCTTGACCATCTGATGCATGTCGTTGGACATCTGGACGGTGATGCTCTGCATCTTGGTCATGCTGTCGATCGTCGTCTGCATCATGTCGGCCTGCTTGAGCATGTCGGCCATCTGGTCTTCTTGGTACTTCTGATTCATCTGCTGGGTGACGCCCTGCATGCTCATCTGGAACGGGATCGAGGTGTGCTCGATCGGCGTGCCCTCGGGCCTGGTGATGGCTTGCACGCGACCGATTCCCGGCACCCGGAAGATGGTCTTGGCGATCTTGTCGATGACCAAGAAGTCCGCGGAGTTGCGCAGATCGTGGTCGCTTTCGATCATCAGCACTTCGGGATTCATGCGTGCATGCGAAAAATGCCGATCGGCGGCAGCGTATCCCTCGTTGGCCGGCAGATCGTCGGGCAGATAATTGCGGTCGTTGTAGTTGGTGCGGTACCCGGGCAGTGTCAGCAGGCCGACGAGTGCGATCCCGATCGTCATGACCAGGATCGGCCCGGGCCACCGCACGATAACTGCGCCGATCTTGCGCCACATCCGAATACGTTGCGTGCGCTTGGGTTCGAGCGTCTTACCGAAGCGCGTTGCCACCGTGATGACCGCGGGCCCGAGTGTCAACGCGGCCAGCACCACGACCACCATGCCGATGGCCAACGGGATGCCCAGCGTCTGGAAATACGGCAGGTTGGTGAAGTGCAGACAGAACGTCGCCCCGGCGATGGTCAGGCCCGAGCCGAGCACCACATGCGCGGTGCCATGGAACATGTCGTAGTAGGCGTCTTCGCGGGAATCGCCCTTACCCCGGGCTTCCTGATATCGGCCGATCAAAAAGATCGCGTAGTCCGTGGCGGCGGCGATCGCCAATGTGACGATCAGGTTGGTCGCGAAGGTCGACAGCCCAATGATGTTGTAATAGCCCAGGAATGCGACCATTCCGCGGGCGGCCGAGAGTTCCAGTACCACCATCACCAGCGTGAGCAACACCGTGACGATGGACCGGTAGACCAGCAACATCATCGCGATGATCACGGTGAACGTGCACATCGTGATGATTTGCACACTGCGGTCACCGGCCACGTGCTGGTCGGCCGAGAGTGCGGCGGGTCCGGTGACGTACGCCTTCACCCCATTGGGTGGCGGCACACTTTTGACGATGTTCTGAACCGCCTCGACGGACTCGTTCGCCAGCGACTCGCCCTGGTTTCCGGCGAGATAGACCTGGACGTAGGCGGCCTTGCCGTCGTTGCTCTGCGCACCCGCCCCGGTCAGCGGGTCACTCCACATGTCCTGAACGTGCTCAACGTGTTTGGTGTCGGAGTCGAGCTTCTGGACGATTTTGTCGTAGTAGGCGTGGGCATCGGCGCCCAGCGGTTGTTGCCCCTCGAGAACGATCATGATCGAGCTGTTGGACTTGTATTCGTTGAACACAGCGCCCATGCGCTTTGTCGCGACCACCGATTGCGCATCGTCGGGGGCCATCGAGACCGAGCGCATCTTCCCGACCGTGTCCAGGTCGGGGACGATCGTGCTGAGCACCGCGATCACTGCGATCCAGCCCAGGATGATCAGTACGGCGAATTTCCGGATGAAGCGCGGGATCTTCTCCCGCACCGGCTCTGCAGCGGTCGGGAGCGCGTCGGTGCGGGCGTCGTTGAACGTTGTACTCATGCGGATTTCACCAGGCAGAAGGTCAGGGCGTGCACGCCGGTGGTTATCTTCTCGTCCTTGATTTCGTCATCGATGGTGATGCGGCACCCGAGGTAGTCACCGTCGCTTTGTGCCGAGAGGTTTGGGAAGACCGACGGAGCGGTGGTTTTGAGGACCATCGTCCAGGGCAACGGCGCACCGTCGATCCGCTGCGGGTCGGCCGACAGATCCAGGTAGTTCACGTTTGCGTGGCTCGCCGAGCCGAATACTTCGTATTTGACGACCTTGGGCTTGAACGGCTTGGAGTCGTCGAGCCGCGGGCTCGTCATGACGCCGGTGTCGTTGGCGCCGAAGAAAGACTTGACCCGGACCACGGCGAAGCCACCGACTACCACCACCGCCACGATCAAGAGCGGCAACCAGGCGTTGCGCACAATCTTCGATAGCAACAACTACGTGGGTCCTTTTCTCGTCACCATCGGGTGGCCACCGCCCGCATAACTCGCGGACACTCGAGCGCACGAGCAACTTGATTCAGCATCGGGGTTCGGCCTTGCCGCGGAAGTGCCCCCGAGCACCGCCACCAGCGCATACTACATGATCTGCATATCTTGCAGATCATGCAAGATTTGTCCGCCGTGTTTCAGATCACTCGGTGAAGATGCTGTTCACCAGGGCGGCGGCCCGCTCGACATACGGCATCGGCGTGTCGTCGGGATCCACCGGCTCGCTACTTGCCCACTTTTCGAGGCCGGAACGTACCGCGGTCAGTGCCAGCGCGGAAATCAGGGCGGCCATCTCGTCGTCCGGCTTCATGTCCTGGCGGCGCACGATGATGTCGGTCAGCTGAAGCTGAAAGCGCTCCAGGTCCGCGAGGAACGCGGCTAACACCGCGGGGGACGTTTTGGCGAGTTCGAGCATGTGGGCCGCCTGCTCGCGCAGTGGCGGCACGTCGCGCAGATGGTGCGCTGCCAGGGTGATCAGCTCTGCCAGCACGACCGAGTAGCGGGCGGGACCGGCCGCGACGAAATCCGCGACCAACTCGGCTGGAATGTCCGATGGGCCGTAGGCGATGGCGGACTCTTTGTTGGGGAAGTAGTTGAAGAACGTGCGCGTCGAGATTCCGGCTTCTGCGCAGATTTCCTCGATGGTCACCTTGTCGAAGCCGCGCTCGAGGGCCAGCCGCACCGCGGCGTCGCGGATGTCTGCGCTGGTTTCGCGGCGACGCCGCTCACGCAGTCCCATCGGGTTGGCCATACCCCCATAGTTGCACGTTCTGCACAGTTTGCAGTCAACTAGCTCGTTACGCGGCGTGCTTAGCCCGGCTGTTCCTCGGTCGGCGACGCCAAAGCGGCCCAGAGATGATCGCGCTGGCTGGCGAAGAACTTCGCCGAGATCGGCGCCTTTTCCACGATGTTGTCGAAAGCGTGAAAGGCGCCGGGGGCGATTTCCTCGTGGACGGGTACGCCCGCCTCGCGCAGCCGCCGCGCGTAATCGAGGCACTCCTGATAGAAGAGATCTAATGTCCCCACGCCGATCCACGCCGGCGGTAGCCCGGACAGATCTGTTCGACGCGCCGGGGCCGCCACCGTGGGATCGGCTCCGCCGAGGTACCACCGCCAGGCCTGCTGGTTATCGTCTTCGGTCCACATGATGCGTTTGCGGCCCTCCCCATGTGCGCCGGTGCGATCGTCGAGCATGGGATACACCAGCATCTGGTAGGCGAGTTTGACGTCGCCGCGGTCGTGTGCGCGTTGGGCCAGTGCCGCGGCGAAATGCCCACCGGCGCTTGCGCCTCCGACGGCGATTCGCTCGGGGTTGACCCACGGCTGGCGGGCGAGCCACAGCAGCGCCGCATAGCAGTCGTCGACCGGTGTCGGGTACGGGTGCTCGGGTGCGAGGCGGTATTTGACGGCTGCCACTGCGACGCCGGTGTGGCGAGATAGCTTGCGGCAGAACTTGTCATCCTGGACGGGCGTCCCCATGATGGTGCCGCCGCCATGGATCCACAGCAGCGCCGGTGCCCGGTCGGGGAGGCCCGCCGGACGATGCATGCGGACCCTGACGTGTTCGTTGACCGCGACCACCGGTACATCGCGGAGCCGGCCGGCGTTGCCCAGGACGCCCATGATGGCTCGCTGAACCTTGTATCCGCGATGCAGGGCGTATCCCCGGGGCAGCAGGCGTGCGACCTTACGCAGCTCGGGATCCACGGCTTGCGGTCCCGTGAAGGCATTTTCGGGCAGGGCATTCGCCATGGGTCTTCTCTGTTCCCTTACGCCGGTAGGCCATTTTGACCATACACAGCGAGAACACTGTTGTGGCGCGGGGCTATCGGGCCGCGTCATCAATCTGAACGGGGTATCCGGCGGACAAGATTCGCACCGTCGACGCAGGGGTGAGCACCGTGGCCTGGCCGCTTGCAGGCCGAAGTAACTTGTGCCGGTACGCGTTGTCGTGGTTCCAAACCGCGAGGTGGCCGCCGACGACGACGGCTGGTCCGGAATCTGTCGCGACGAATGTCCCGTCAGGCAGGTCGATCCAACGGGCGCGGCGGCCTGTCTTGTCGAGCCGCTCTCGGTGTAGCTGGGCGTCCATCTCCTTGGCGTAAGTGGTTGTCCCACCGTGTGTTTCGACCCATAACGATCGGTAGGCCAGGTAGGTGTGGTGTCGGCATTCGCCGCACGGGCGATGTCCGGCAGCCAGCGCGACCGCCTCGTCGAGGAAGAACAGCGGCGTGTAGCGGTGGGGTTCCCATTGCGCCACCCGGCGGCTCCGGAACGCCAGCACACAGGTAATCCAGGTCTTGTGCTGATGGTTGCGCACGACGTCGCGGCTGGCGTGGCCTTCGTGCAAACGCCCGCGGTTGCCCATCCAGGCGCCGCGGCCAGCGACGGCGATGATCTCGCCCAACGGTGAGACGCGGTTGCGCGCCGGCCCCGCCGTCGTCATCCCTGCTGCTCAAGATCGAGCAGCAGGCGTTTGGCGACGGGTCCGCCGCGGTAGGCGCCCACGGCTCCGTCGGATCGGATCACCCGATGACACGGCACCACGATCGGGATCGGGTTGGTCGCACACGCGGTGCCCACCGCGCGCACCGCGTTGGGAGAGCCGGCGAGTCGCGCCAGCGTGGCATAGCTGGCCGTGGCACCGTAGCTGACGTCGGTGTTGAGGTGCTCTAGCACCGTGCGCCGAAACCCTTGTGACAGTGACCAGTCCAGCGCGACGTCGAAGGTGTGCCGGCGGCCGGCGAAGTATTCGTCGAGCTGTCGCACGATCGGATCCAGCCGCGCCGGCGCCTCGAGCACCCGCGGACTGATCCGCTCCGAGAGCGTCAGCAGCACGCCGTCTTGGTCCTCATCCGCGAAAGCCACCCTCACCAGTCCCAGCGGGGTGGCGGCCAGCAGCAGCAGCCCGACTGCGGAATCCACTGTGCGATAGGCGATGTCAAGCAGGTCTGAGGCCTGCGCATCCCGTTCCAGACGGGTGTGCAGGCGCCGCAGATGATTCGCATCGACGGGGTAGAGGTGAGTGAGGTCAGTCGAGGTCATCATCAGTCCTTGCGGTGTCGAGAAGGGGATAGGTGCGCCGCAGGGTGGCGATGCCATCGGCCGCGGCCCGGCGGGCAGCATCAACGCTGCTGTCGAGGATCGTTGCGATCTCGGCGTAGGGCAGGCCCGCAAGATAGTGGTAGGCCACGGCGTGGCGTTGCTTGGGCGGCAGCGCACCCACGGCCGCATCCAGGTCGAGATCGTGTCCATCGGCTCGTTCCCCGGCGGGGGAGTCCGGGGTATCGGCGACCGGGATGGCCCGCCGTGCTGCCGCGCGAGTGATGTCGATGGCCTTGCGGTGAGCAATCGTGACCAGCCACGCCTCGACATTGGCCCCGGCCGGCAGTAGCGGGTAAGCCTTCAAAGCGGCCAGGAAGGTGTCCGACCAAGCGTCGTCGGCGTCGCTGTGGCCGACCACGGCGCGCACCACCCGCAACACTGTCGCGCCGTGCTGTGCCACGACGGCCTCAAATGGCATCTTCACCTGCTGGTTGGCCTTCATGCGATGTCACCGGTTGATATGGCGGATCATGCGATCTCCTCTTTGCTCCTGATGGGAAGACGTCGGCGGATCGTGAAATGTGAGATATCAATTCGCATCCATCTCACGCCGCCGGGCCGGTCATCGTCTACAGGTAAAGGAGGTACAACGATGACAGCACGACACACGATGATCGATAGCCGGTTGGGCGAGCTGACCTTGGTCGCTGACGCCGACGCCCTGACAGGTGTGTATTTTCGGCATCACTGGCGCCGGCCGGCCGCGGATACCCTCGGCGAGTACGTCGAATCGGCTGCCGACGACCTGCTTTGTCGCACCGCCGAGCAGCTGAATGAGTATCTGGTCGGAGAGCGCACCCGATTCGACCTTCCAATCGCGCTGGTGGGCGACCGGCTTCGGCGCCGAATCTGGGATCGGCTTGTCGGGATCGGGTACGGCCAGACGAAAACATACGGTGAGCTGGCCGCGGAACTGCCCGACGTCACCACCGCTTATGAAGTGGGCCAGGCGGTCGGGCGCAATCCGCTGAGCATCGTCATTCCGTGCCATCGGGTCGTCGGAAAGAACGGCGCGCTAACGGGTTACGCGGGCGGCCTGAAGCGCAAACGATTCTTGTTGGAGCTGGAGGCGCCGGCACCCGCGTTGGCTGGCAAGCTGTTCTGATGGTCTCGACCTGGCGCAAGCGCGTCGATGCCGCCGATTGGGACGCGGTCGCCGGCGACATGAACGACGTCGGCGGTGCACTGCTCCCGGAGCTGATCACGCCTGCCGAGTGCACCTCGGTCATCGATCTGTACGCCGACGCCAGTCGTTTTCGCGCGATCGTCGACATGGGCCGACACCGCTACGGGCAAGGCGAGTATCGCTATTTCAAACAGCCCTACCCATGTCCAATCGAAGATCTGAAACAGGCGCTCTACCCGCGGCTGTTGCCGATCGCCCGAGATTGGTGGACGAAGTTCGGGCGACAGGCTCCGTGGCCCGACACTCTCGACGAATGGCTGGACACGTGCCACCGCGCCGGCCAGACCAAGCCCACGGCACTGCTGCTCAAGTACGGCCCGGGTGATTGGAATGCGCTGCACCGAGACCTCTACGGAGAGCTCATCTTTCCGCTGCAGGTCGTCATCAATCTCAACGAGCCGGGCGTCGCGCACACCGGAGGCGAATTCCTGCTTGTCGAGCAGCGGGCCCGGGCGCAATCACGGGGGACAGTCACAACATTGCCGCGCGGACACGGCTACGTCTTCACCACCCGAGAACGGCCGGTGCGATCGACGCGAGGATGGTCGGCAGCCCCGGTACGCCATGGTGTGTCCGTCGTCCGTTCCGGCCAGCGCTACACACTGGGATTGATCTTCCACGACGCGGCCTGAACACAGCTGTCGCCGGTTGCGGCACGATGGGGGGCATGGAGTTGTACGACGCGATGCGTTCTACCGCGGCAGTACGCGAATTTACCGACGATCCGCTTCCCGATGACGTCCTCGAGCGCATCCTGGATAACGCGCGCTTCGCACCGACCGGCGGCAACCGGCAGGGCGTGCGCGTCATCGTGCTACGCGACCAGGACACCCGAGCCGCGTTGGCCGATCTCGGGCTTACCGCGGCGCGCCGCTATACCGCTCAGCTCGCCAATGGCGAGTCACCATGGAACCCGTTGCAGCCGACCAGCTTAGATGCTGCCACGATCGAGGCGGCGCAGGTGCCTGCACAAATGTCGGCGCCGTTTCGTGAGGCGCCAGTCGTGTTGATGTTCCTGGTGAATCTCGGCGTTGTCGCCGCGACCGATCAGGATCTCGATCGCATCGCGGTGGTACCCGGTGCCTCGGTGTACCCGTTCGTGTGGAACGTGTTGCTGGCCGCGCGCAATGAAGGATTTGGCGGAGTGCTGACAACGATGGTTGTCGCCGAGGAGCCGCGGGCGAAAGATCTTCTCGGCATCCCCGACTCGTATGCCATTGCCGCTCTGGTGCCGTTGGGCAAGCCGGTGCGCCAATTGTCGAAGTTGCGACGCCGACCGGTCTCGGACTTCGCTACCTGCGAGCGCTATGACGGAGCACCCTTCGTCGGCTAGCCGGTTTTGCTCGCCAGTGAACGGGCAACCGGGATTCGGGGCATCCTCGCTAAGTGGTTTTCCCACCGGCGATGTAGTTGTTCCTACCAGCTATTAGGCTGCGACTACTACGTCGTCACCTCCGAGGATGTATCGTTGCTCAATCGCGAAGTCCGTCAGCAGCTTTCGCATATTTTTGCGCCCACGGTGGATGCGAGACATGACTGAACCCAGTGGTATGTCCAGGATTTCGCCGATTTCTTTGTATCGGAAGCCTTCGACGTCAGCGTAGTAAACAGCCAGCTGCTGCGACTCTGGAAGCTGCGCAAGTGCCTGGCGTACCTCGGGATCGCCGATCGAATCGAGCACTACGGTCTCAGCCGACAATCGTCCCGCCGTCGACTGTGCGGGTCCCGCGGGAAGCAGAAAGTCGCTGATGTCACCCGCCAGCCACTCCGTAGGACGACGTTTGGCGGCGCGGTAGTGATTGATTCGCGTGTGGTTCATGATCGTGAAGAGCCACGCGCGCAGATTTGTGCCTTCCCTGAAGGATCCAAATCCGACATACGCCTTGATCATGGTTTCCTGGACGAGGTCTTCGGCGTCGGCGTGGCTTTGGGTATACCTGCGTGCCGCACGGAATAGCTGATCCCGCAGCGGAATGACGTCGCGTTCGAATCGCGTTGCGAGGTCTTCGAGGTGGGGGCCTTGCGGGGACAACGACATGATCATCAACCTCGTAATCTCTGAGTTCGGTTGTGTCTCTTCATCAGAGCAACCGAGGATCATCGTGTCCAATGAATGGTTCTGATCCGACCCATCAAAGTTGGAGATGACGGTTCGAGGAGAATCGACGAACGCGCGAATAGGCGTGTCGGCTATGGCGATTGGGCTGTCGACTGCCTGTCTGGGCGCGATGCCGACGCCAGGATCAACTCGGCGAGCTTAGCGGCGGCGGGCGAGACTCGCGTCGGCCGGCTCATGGCGAGGTAGATCGGCCACACGATCTCTGGCCGTAGCGGCACCGCCCGCAGGTTCGGAAAGCGGCCGGCGTCGCTGGTGGGCATGAACATGGTGCCCAATCCGTGCTGCACCAGACTGGATGCGACCCCGTAGTTCACCGCCGCTTCGTACCGGGTGCACGCCGTAATGCCGGCCGCCGTGAATGCGTTCTCCACGATGCGGCGCAGGCCGAATTCGGCGGGGAAACCGATCAGGTTCTCGTGGGCAAGCTCAATGATGCCGACACGGTCGCGCTGCGCTAGATGGTGATCGGGCCTGCAGACAAAGACCATCGGCTCCTCGGCCAGTAACCGCATGTCAATACCTGTCGGGAAGCGGTCCGGAGCGGAAACGAAGGCCAGGTCGAGCGTGCCGTCGGCGATCGCGGAGAGATGCGGCATCGAGCCCGATGGGCTCAGTCGCAGAATGATCTGCACCTGGGGATAGGTGCGGTGAAATTCACCCAATACCCGCGGGACGTCCAGCGCCCCAAAGGATACGAGTGAACCCACTTCCACGATCCCGGACAGCGCGCCGAGGTAGTCGTTGATTGAGTCCTTGGCGAGCCGGGCGCTGTGGACGATGCGGCGTGCATGCTCGCGAAACAGCTCGCCCGCGGGCGTTAGTTTGATCTGCTGCTTGGACCGATTGAACAGCTCTACGCCGAGTTCCCGCTCCAGCTTGCTGACTGCCGTGGACAGGGCGGACTGGACGACGTGGACCCGCTGCGCCGCGCGCGAAAAGTTCATTTCGTCTGCCACAGCGATGAAGTACTCGAGCTGACGTAGTTCCATCCCGCACACCTTGTCAATGGAGTTGAGGAACATGTGAGTCGTCATCGGTCGGCCTGATGCTGAGCGCATGCTCCAACGAGATGTAACACCGGTCAAGCTGCATTGCGTACGCTGCCGTCCTTCGGGATTCGTGCCGAGGCGATGATTGCCACTGACTGGTGCAATGGCGATACTCTGCATCGCGGTGCGCTACCAAAGCGCCGTCGATGACGGGCTCGACGAGGACCCGGTCTGCTCGCTGGAGCGCCCGGCCGACGCGGACAATCTTTCGGCCGCCGAGCGATCGGCTCTGCGCTTCTCCGAGCTGTTCGCGACCAACCACCTCGCCATCGACGACGCGGTCTACGACGAGTTGCAACTGAGCTTCGCCAGAGTGCTTGCGCCACCTATCGTCCAAGCGGGTTGCTCAATTACGTCACAGTGACGAAAAGTTTTGGGGTACTGACCTTTTAACTGTCAGAGGCTGCGTCGCCGATACAGCCTGAGGCGATGAATATCGGCAAGAGCCGCCGAGCTGGTGAGTGGTCGCAGCGCGATCTCAAGCCGAGCGCGGACAGCATCGGTGTCCAGGCCGACGCCGATCGCCACGAGGCAGTTGGGTGATGCGCCGGGCGGTGCTTTCGCGATGTGGATCGACGTGCCCACCAGATTGACCGCAAAGGTGGGTGTGGATTTTCCGTATCTCATGATTACCGCGCCCTTGATTCGATAGGCCCCGGCGGGCGGATCCTCGAGTAAGTCGATCAGCGCGCCGGGGTCGATTTCGCCCTGGCTCGTCGCGGTGACCGAATCGGCGTGCGAGCTGTCGTGGTCATGGGCGACCGGGTCGGTCGTGGCATCGACGAACAGGTCGCGCAACGAGAGCTGGCCCGTCTCCTCGGGCGTTTCCGCTATGTCATACAGCAGGGCGGGATCGACTTGGCCACCGACTGCTCCGACGACGGTCGCACGTGGATTACGTTCTCGCACCCGGCGTTCCACCCGCTCGACGGTCGCGGCGCGGTCTTCGCGGGGGAGTCGGTCGAGTTTGTTGACGACGACGAGAGAGGCTACGCCGTACCGGGCCGGCGAGGTATGGCCGACGTCGATGGTTTCGAAGTGGGTCGTGGCGTCGATGACATCGACAAGTCCGCCGTAGCGCACCCCAGGGACTTCGCTTAAGCCGATAATTCGCGCGACCGAAACGGGCTCGGCCAGACCACTCGCCTCGACGATCACCGCGTCCAGATTCAGCCGAGGGTCGGCGAGCTTGGCCAACGCCTCGTCGATACCGCCGTCATCCGGCAGGCAGCAGATGCAGCCGCCGGCGATCGAGGCGGGCTCGTCGATCTGCCCGGTCACCAGCATGGCATCGACGTTGAGCTCACCGAAGTCGTTGATAATGACCCCGATTCGCGCTCCGGGACTGCGGAGCACGTGATTGAGCAGACTCGTCTTGCCGGCGCCCAGCTGGCCCGTCAAGCAAATGACAGGGATCGCTCGCACATTGTCCTTCCGGTCTCACGATCGCATCGGTAAGCATAATGCTAATGATTTTCAATTAGCCGCCCCGAGGCGGGCCCGGGATTCGACCAGAATGCTCAACCAATCCGGGCACGCCGATTGAAGTGAAAGCTCCGAATTGCGTTGCCGTCCAGATATATTCGTCACCGTGACGTATCACCGTCGTTCGGCGGGAAGGGGCAGGACCGGTGGCGGGGGCCTGCCACGGGAGACCGATGGGTCGGCGCCGGTTGTCGTTGGTTGTGGCAATGGGCCGAGCGGGCAGTGGAGCGGTCGTCGAGATCCGGTATCGCGATGGGTCGCATCTTGTGACTCAGCAACGTAGCGTGTGGCTCGGCAACGGCTGCGGGACGGCATAATTCGTCACAGTGACGTTTCGGTCGCACGGACAGGGCACTGGGCAACCCGATTGCGGATATGGCGTCGTCGGCTGCGCATGAGTCATCTCAGCGTCGCCCATCCGTCGTGCTGGCCCGCCGTCATCATCGATCCGTGGCGCCGGTAAGCGGGGAACCGCCGACGTCGAGGAGCACTTCATGTGGACCCGCGAGCCCGGACTTGTGCGACGATCCGGTCAAACTCGCCCTTTGGCTTTTACCGATAAGCGACATTATGTCAAGTTAAGTCCGCCGTTTTCCCCCTCTCCCGAAGTCGCCTTCGCCGGACAACCAGCAGCGTCGGTGCAAACAACGAGCCTCGATTTCGCCTAGGAACGCTGCGCGGTCTAGCGTGAGCGGAATGGCGTTATTCAGTCATCAGGAGTTGCGGGACCCGGCCGACGGCGTTGGTGACGACGCTAGTGGTGGGGTTGTTGAACCAGCTCGGGGTGCTGAAGTGGACGAGTACGGGGTGGATGAACCGGTAGTGGTTGGTCCAGGGTTGCCGCCTGAGGATGGTTCGTGCGGTCAGTTCGCCGTGCAGTTTCACGTGTCTACGTCAATGCTGGTCGGGCTGAAGCGTATTGCGGATATGCGTGGGGTGAGCGTGCCGGAGGTATGCCGGCAGGTGATCGGTGTATTTGTTGCCCAGCAGGAGGGTGAGCTGGGCGCATTGCTTGCCGCTGAGGCCGAGGCGGCTGATTACCGGCCGAGTTTGGGACAGGCATAGCCACGCCCGCCGCGGCGCGCGCCGCCTGAATGTGTTCAGGTGAGCCGGATACGACGCGTACCGGTCCGCGTCGGCTGCAGCGCGCTTGATCTACGCGGCGATGTGACCGGACTCGGTCATGAGATTTCACGTCATTGGCACGCCATGGCCCACTCGATGGTTTCGCGGGCCCGCGCCAATGTCACCATCTGCGAGTCGATTTCGGTGAGCTTGGCCTGAGCGAATTCCCGGCTCGCGGTCCGACCGGGGGCGTCGTCGTCGAGCAGTATCGCGATCTCGTCGAGTGTGAAGCCGGCCGCCTTACACAGCCCGATCACTTCGAGTCTGCTCAGCACGGCATCGTCGTAGCGGCGCTGACGACCCGCCCGAGACGGTGGTGCCAGCAGCCCGATTTTCTCGTAGTAACGCAAGGTGGTGGGAGCGATGTCCGCGCGGCGGGCGCCGTAGCCGATCGTGAGTGCGGTGGTCATGGTCACCTTCCGCAGCCGAGCTTGACTTGGAGTCCACTCTAAGTCTTTCAATGTCCGCTATGGACACTCTGCGCGCCAGCCGCTACGCCCTGCTGCGGACTTATCGCCGCGACGGCCGCCCGGTCGACACCCCGATCTGGTTCCACCTCGACGGCGACACGCTGGTGTTCCGCACCAAGGTCGGGCCAAAGACGAAGAGGATCGCGAACGACCCACGGGTCGAGGTGCGGGTGTGCGACTACAAGGGCCGGGTGCCCGACGGTGCGCCTGCATTCACCGGGCGGGCCACCCTGCTGTCGGGAGCGGAGGCCGAACAGGCCAACCGGCAACTGCATGCCCGGTACGGCTGGCAATACAACCTGGTCCCTCTGCTACCGCTGCCCGGCGTGAAGAACGTCGACGCGGGCCTGCCACTAAAGGAGAAGTGGGATCGGGTGCGCGACCATGACGTCTGGCCGGGCAGCGCGATCGTGCGGGTCGACCTGGGGTAGGTGTATGCCTCGCGACAGGTTATGGGAGTTTGATTCGGACCCGAATCCTCCGTGGGTCCTCGCCGGCACCTGGCGGAAGATTTCGTTCCTGTGCGGGGTGGCGGTTACCGCGCCGTCGAAGCGGCAGGCCCAGTCGACGAGAGGGGCGGTTGTGACTATCTGTTGGGTGCTTCGAGCTCCGTTGCCAGCCTGTCTTGGGTGGCCGCCCACGAGGCCAGTAGCGCTAGACCCTCAGCGGTCGGCGTGCCCGCAGGCGCGGTGTAGACGTTGAGGTTCAGGCCGGGTTCGGCGGCCAGTTCCAGGGACTCGACGTCCAAGTCGAGCTGGCCCACGATCGGAAGGTGCAGCCGCTTGCGGCCGGACCGGTGCAACCGTACATCCTGAGATGCCCATCGCTGCCGGAATAGCTCACTGCGCGTTGACATTTCGCTGACCAGCGCGATCAGCTCCTCGTCGTGCGGATCGCGGCCGGCCTCCATGCGCAGTTTTGCCGCGACGTCACCGGCAATTCGGTCGTAATCGACAAAGAAGTTTCTGGCCGCATCGGGACACAGATAAATGAACCGTGCTGTGTTCGCGGGTCGTCGCGGATCGGCCAGCACCGGCGAAAACAGCGCGCGGGCAAGTTGATTCATGGCCAGCACGTCGTAACGTCCGTTACAGATCCAGGCCGGCGCATCCGAGATGGCGTCGAGCACCTGCTGCAGTGTAGAGCGCACCGGCTCGGCAGGCCTGCGCCGGCGTGGGCTGCTGGGCGACTGGGATCGGCGCGCGAGGTGGAACAGGTGGTCGCGCTCGGCCTCGTCGAGTTGCAAGGCAGAGGCCACCGCGTCGAGCACGCCATCGGAGGCGCCGGCGAGGCTGCCGCGCTCCATGCGCACGTAATAGTCGACCGACACCCCCGCCAGGAGCGCCACCTCTTCGCGGCGTAGACCTTTGACGCGACGCTTGCCGCCGTAAGTGGGCAGACCCGTCTGCTCGGGTGTGATGCGGGCACGACGCGAGCTGAGAAAATCCCGGATATCGGTGCGTACATCCGTCGTAGCCATTCCGTCACCGTACGCCCGTCCTGGAAGCCCGAGGGAAGCACTACGGGTACCTCTAACGCCGCGTGGAGACCCGATCGGAGTGTTCACGAGCTGGCGTCGGTCGCTACCAAAGCCACGCGCCGACGGCCTAGGGCGTACCCGTTGCGGTTGTCGCGATGCCGCCGTCTACCGGGATGATGGCGCCCGTGAGGTAGGACCCCGCCCGGCTGGCGAGAAACACAGCGGTACCCGCCATGTCGTCGTTGCGGCCGAGCCGGCGCAGCGGCGCCACCGCCGCGATCGTGTCGCCGATGGCATCGAGCGTGGACGCCATCATCTGCGATGGGAACACTCCCGGTGCGATTGCGTTCACCGTCACGTGCTGCGGGCCCAGCTCTCTGGCAAGCACTCTGGTGAGCTGATGCAGCGCTGCTTTGCTGCCGGCGTACGAGTAATTGGGCGACTGGGCGACGTGAATGGCGGCGATACTGCCGATGTTGATGATCCGTGCGGGATTATCAGCGGTGCCCGCCCTACACAGTGCGGGCAGCAACGCCTGCACCAGCCAGAACGGTGACTTGAGATTGAGGTCGATTACCGAATCCCAGGCCTCGTCCGGGAACGTCGCGAGCGGCTCACGCCACATCGCTCCCGCATTGTTAACGAGGATGTCCAGGCGTCCGGAATCGGTCGTGACGAGATCAGCGACGCGCTGACACTCGTCGTGCCTGGACAGATCGGCGGGAATCGCTTGAACGTTGCCGAATTCGGACAGTCGATGCTGTGCCTGGGCGCACGCCTCTGCGCCGCGTGAGCTGATGACGACGCTTGCACCCGCCCGGAGGAGGCCGCCGGCGATCATCATCCCGATGCCCCTGGTGCCGCCAGTGACAAGGGCGTACTTGCCGCTGAGATCGAAAAGTTCTGTGTGAGTGACAAATTGGTTCTCTGCCATGTGATCCTGGTCCCTTCTGTCGTGGCCCAACCGCTTCCGTGACCCCGTCGCTTCCCCTACGTTCAGTCGGGGAACGGCTACACGTTAAGCAGGCGGCGTGGCCGGCGGGGAGCTCCTGGTGATACAGGTACTGCGACAGCCACCCTCGCGCACGGGTGGCATCGCTTAGCAATTCCCGATCACGGCCATACGCAATGCGGACGGAACTGACCGTGCCGACTTCACCTGATCAATCATCCCGGATGTCGGTCAGGGCTGCCCGTAGCACCGGGCGCAGAGTCGACGCGGCGAATCGCTCCCCGATCAGCCGATGTGTGGTCGCGTCCGGATGGAGCTGATCAGGTAGCGGATGAATTGCTTCGTCAGCCGGTCCGTAGAGCGTCGAACCGTTGACATAGTGGATGAACGAGTCATCGTCGCGTCTTCGCGCGACGATGGCGGCAAGTTGGTCACGGATGTAGCGCAGGGTCAGTCGGCCTAAGCCGTCCAATCGCGTTGCCTCGGCGGGATCGCCCGTCGCAATGAACCGAACCCTGCCGTGTCGGAGCTCGTCGGCATCGAAAGCTCCTGGGCCCGGGGTTATTTCGTGGATCGGACAGTAGAGTGGACCGACGACGATGAGTGGCGTCCGGGGATGCCCGTCGCGAATGGTGTCCAGAAATCCATGCACGGCGGGTGCAAATGCCCGCTGGCGCATCAGGTCGGCATTGACAAGATTGATGCCCAGTTTCACGGATATGACGTCCGCGTATTGGTCGCGAATGGCCCTGGCGACAAACGGATCCAGCAGCGCGCTACCGGAGAGTCCGAGGTTGATCAGTTCCACACCGGTCAGCGCCGCTGCGATCGCCGGCCACGTGGTACTCGGGCTCGCGGCATTCGAGCCCTGGCTGATCGAACTGCCGTAGTGCACCCAGCGTTTCCGGGGGCTGGACAAGGGCTCGACCGCTGCGTCGGTGCGCAGCGCGACCATTTCGATCCGCTCGTAGTGCGGCAACCACATCTCGACGTCTTTCGCGCGAGGAGTCAGGCCGTCGAAACGGATGGTCGCCGTTGGACCCGATTCCCGTCGGCTCGCGCCGGTCACCGGGTCGACACGCACCGTGTCGCCCTCGTACGTTGGCGCCTGAGCTGTCAGTCGATTGTCGATGACGAGATCAACGGTGCCGTCGGGCCGGTCGGGGACGCCGGTCAAAACGACTCGCGTGCGATGCAATTCGAGCTCGACCGCAGATGCAGCCGTCCGGAACGCCAGCCGCACTCCGGACGGCTGCGATTCGGCCCCGAGTAGCTGCGGGTCGTCACACTGCGCACGTGCACGAGCCGGGAGTCTGTGCGGCAACCAGCCCCGGCGGGTGCGCTCGAGCTCAGCGAGCCCGCGCAATAGCTCCGCCTCGATCTCATGGTGAATCAGTAGAGCACCTCAACCATCCTGTTCGGTCCTATTTTCAGGTAGGCCAATGGCTTTAATGCGTGCTCGACGCCGGCGCGGCACTTCTCCCCCGTTGTCACGCCGATCGCGCGTCGTCACCGCGGCCATAGCGCCACGGTATTACCGGTACAAAAGCCATGCGGCCAGCGGGTGCACGAAGTAGCGCAACGAGAACGCCTCGTACACCGCGCCGACCACGAGCAAGGTCAGGGCCGGCAGTGCCAGCCAGCCGAGGTCCCGCAGACCGCGTAGGTAGCCCCGCCGGCGGTTTTCGGCTCCGACGGTCCATGGGACGACCCAGGATTTGCCGAGCAGGTAGGCACCCAACAGCAGCAGTACATAGGCCTGGAACTCGACGATCAGCGTCAACGAGTGCGGGATAAGAGCCACCCAGCCGATGTCGTTCGGCGGGACGAGTGTCATCCCCGTCCTCAACGCCCAGTAGGCGAACAGCGCGATGCCCGCGAACGGCACGATCATGGACGGCACAATGATGGTCAGTGCACCCATCTTCAGCGTGTTCACCCCGAGAATCGTCAGTGCGAAGAGCCAGGGATGTGTGAGCAGTGATTGGACGAGATCGGCTGTGCCGTCTTGCTCTAACCGCGTGTGCTGGGCCCGGCTCAATTGCGGGAAGGACAGACCGAGGCAGAAGCCGACCAGAAACAAGCCGTAGGCAGCCGCATTGGCCACCAGGTAGACCTTGGCGTTCTCGCCGACGATGCGGAATGGACGCCACTGTCGGACGGTCATGCCGACCTTCCCTGTTGAGATTTTCAGACACCACTACGCCGCTCGCGGACACCGGCGCTTGAGCGGGACGATTCGCTGACCGAGTCGGCTGGTGGTTCGCGGTCAGCTGCCCCTGCTGGGTGCCGCCGGGTTGGGGGCCATCGCCGTCCTCGGCATCGTGCTGTTCTGAGCTTATGGCTCAACCCTTTTAACCAACTCGGTCATCAGGGTCGCCGCTGTTAGCCCATCGTCAAGATCGCGACTGCGGCGACGCTAATCACCGTCATGAGGGCCACCAGAATCACCGTGATCGACGCGCGCACGATCTCTTCTTCGGTGAGTTGCCAGCGCGGCTTTTCTTCGACGACAACGGAATCCCCAAGACGGGCCTTCGCGTTCACTTTCGCGACTGCCAACAGGACATCGTCATGCGCGTCGTCCGCGTCTATCTCGACTAAGTCATGCGCGGCGATAGCGGTCGTCATGTCAGCCCCCCGGGCTTGCGGACGCCATTGGCGTTTATTGCAAGGTCGAAACCTTCTCGTGTACTCGAAGATACGTGTGCGAGATCACGATTGCGGTAACGATCCCTAACGGTCACAGCACACGGTCGATCTGTCGTGGATGGCCTCGTATCTCAGCAGGACGGTGCCGCGCGGGAAGGTGCGGTTCTCCAGAAGTCGCAGCGAGGTCCACGACGGCAGTGTCGGGAAGAACGGGGTGCCGCCGCCCAGGGCCGTAGGCGCCACCACGATCCGGTACTCGTCCACCAGCCCGGCCTGCACGATCGGTGCGGCCAGCGTCGCGCCACCCACCTCCAGCCTGCCGTCGGTTTCGGCTTTCAACTTCGCTACCACCTCGACCGGGTCGCCCCTTTCCAAGCGGGAGTTCCAGTCGACGGATTCCAGGGTGCGCGAGAAGACGACCTTGGGCATTTCGCGCCAGATATGGGCGAAGTCGACAATCAGAGGGGTGGCGTCCGGGGCCGCGTCGGCGGTCGGCCAGTACGCGGACATCAATTCGTAGAGCCGGCGACCGTAGAACGCGCATTCGGTCTCCCGCTCGAAGTCGTTCCAGTACTGGTGCAGTTCTTCGCTCGGATCGCTCCAGTCGATATTGCCCTGGGAATCAGCGATGTAGCCGTCCACCGACACGTTGAAGCCATAGATGAGTTTGCCCATGGGGATAAGACTGCACCGGCCGGCGAAACTCATCGCGACACCAACAGTTTTCAGGTGTGGCGGCTACGGCATTGTGCGTGGTCAATGGTCGACTCTGGTCATGGCCACTCGTACTTTGATGAGATGAGCTGGTGTTCGCGCACATTGCGGACACGCATCCGACGCCTGGAGGACCGATACCGGAATGAGCCCGGACGCCGACTTCGACTACATCATCGTGGGGGCAGGCAGTGCGGGTTGCCTGCTCGCCAATCGGCTCAGCGCCGACCCAGATCGCCGTGTGCTCCTCATTGAGGCCGGTGGTGAAGATGACTGGTTCTGGATCAAGATCCCGGTGGGCTATCTGTACACAATGGCCAACCCGCGCACCGATTGGTGTTTGACGACCGAGCCCGAGCCAGGTCTGGCCGGCCGCAGCATCCTCTACGCGCGGGGCCGGGTGCTCGGCGGCTGCTCGTCGATCAACGCGATGATCCACATGCGCGGACAGGCCAGCGATTACGAGCTGTGGGCGCAGGCTACCGGCGACGAGAGATGGCTTTGGGGTGGCGCGGACCGTCCGGGCCAGACACTGGCGATCTACAAAGAGTTGGAAAACTACTTCGGTGGCGCCGACGAGTGGCACGGCGCAAGTGGTGAGATCCGCGTCGAGCGGCCGCGGGTGAGCTGGAAGATCTTGAACGCCTGGCAGGCCGCTGCCGCGCAGGTGGGCATCGCCCCCATCGAGGAGTTCAACCGGGGCGACAACGCCGGCAGTGCGTACTTTCATGTCAACCAACGGCGCGGCCGTCGCTGGTCGATGGCCGATGCTTTCCTGCATCCCATCGCCCACCGACCGAATCTCACCGTCTACACACAGACGCAGGCTTTGCGGCTTCTGCTGGACGACCAGGTCCAGGCCGCCCAGCGTCGCGGCGCCTGGACCACTGCGCAGCGTCGCGTCACCGGCGTGCGGCTGCTCCGAGGAGGCCGAGTCGTCGACGTCGCGGCTCGCCGGGAGGTGATTCTGAGCGCCGGAGCTATTGGGTCGCCGCATCTGATGCAAGTCTCGGGCCTCGGCCCTGCCGGCCTGCTTGCCCAGCATCAAGTGCCGGTGGACGTCGACCTGCCCGGAGTGGGCGAAAACCTCCAGGACCACCTACAGCTTCGATCGGTTTACCGCATCCGGGGTGCCCCGACCGTCAACACGCTGTACCGCAACTGGATCACCCGCGCGGGCATGGGAATTCAGTACCTGCTGCTGAGATCGGGGCCGATGACCATGCCGCCTTCCACTCTGGGGGCTTTCACCAGGAGCGACCCGACGCTGGCCAGTCCGGATTTGGAGTGGCATGTGCAGCCCTTGTCGTTGGCGAAGTTCGGCGAACCCCTGCATCCCTTCGGAGCGATCACTCCCTCGGTCTGCAATTTACGACCCAGTTCGCGCGGCCATGTCCGCATCGCGAATCCAGATCCACTGACCCGCCCGAAGATCCTCTGCAATTACCTGTCGACTGACGCCGATCGCAAAACCGCTGTGATCGGCCTGCGGATGACGCGGCAGATCATGGCGGCGCCGGCTCTGGCCCGCTACCGCCCGCAGGAGTTGCTTCCCGGCCCGCAACTGGTGAGCGACGAAGAGCTGCAGCAGGCGGCCGGTGAACTCGGTACGACGATTTTCCACCCGGTGGGCACCTGCGCGATGGGAGCCTTTGACGCACAAGGTCGGCCGCGGGCGCCAGCCACGGTGCTCGACACCGACTGCCGTGTGTATCGCGTCGCCGGCCTTCGCATAGCCGACGCTTCGGCTATGCCCACCATCACTTCCGGCAACACCAACGCGCCGGTCATGCTCATCGCCGAGCGTGCGGCGCGGGCGATCGTGGCGCAAGTCGGTTAACGCCGACACGTCAATCTGCTTGCGCGCCGGTTTGTTTCGTGCGGGCCTGATAGATCATTTCCGAACGGTCACCACTTGGTATCTCTTTGGGAATGCAACCGCGTTTCGGCTGGCGCAGGTCTATCGGTAACAACAGTCACATCGTTAACATCGCGCGATGCACAATTTGCCCCCGATGGCCAGTACCGCGCGACCGCGTGTCTTTTCCCGGCGCGACGCGCTGCGCTACGCCGCTGTGGTGGCCGGCCTGGGTGCCGCATCAGTCGCCTGCGGCATGCCCACGGCGGCTGCCGCTGCTCCCCCTCAGCTGATTGACTTTGCCGCGCACCAGATTCCGGCGCAGCAGATCCGCGCTGCCGGCTATAGCGGGGTGGTCAACTACGTTTCGATGTCGCGTCCTGGCTCGTCGTTTGGCGCCAAACCGATCACCCGGTCCTACGCCGACTCATTGAAATCCGCGGGTCTGGTGATCGTCAGCAACTACCAATTCGGCAAGCCGGGTAGCTCAGCACCGTCCGACTTCACGCGGGGCTACGCGGGCGGCGTCGCGGACGCGCGAACCGCCTGGCAGCTGCATACCGCGGCCGGCGGCGGCGAGAGTGCGCCGATTTTCTTCACCATCGACGAGGACATCAATCGAGATACCTGGAGTCACACCGCGCTGCAGTGGTTTCGCGGAATCAACTCGGTTCTCGGCGTTCAACGCACCGGTGTCTATGGAGGCGTCAGGGTGTGTCAGTGGGCCGCGGACGATGGCGTTGTCGGGTCTTCGAGCACACCTGGCCGCCGGTGGCTCTGGCAAACTCGAGCCTGGTCCGGCAATCAAGTCCACCCCGCCGCCGTCCTCTACCAGCGTGTCGTGAGCACCGCGTCCAATCCCGGCCCTAAGGTCGGCGGACTTGAAGTCGACGTCAACGACGTTTTGGCTCCCGATTGCGGTCAGTGGAACCTCCACGGCAGCCATCCAGGTGGCGATGTGCGGTAGGGGCGAGATCGCTGCCCGCGATTCGGGTTAGAGACCGGACGGTACGACCTTGCCGTTGACCGTCACCCCGACCTGGCCGGTCGTCGGGTTGTACTCGATCTTGCCGTGCTCGAAGGTCGACACGAGCCGATCGCCGACGGTGTTCACGTCGCTGGTGGGCAAACCCAGCGGTCCCGCCGAACCGTTAGTGCCGGTGGTCGCAGGTGTGCCGTCCGGATCGCGTGGGATATTCCAGGCATCCCGGATCTTGCCCGTGGTGATGTACGCCGCCGCGCCGGCCTGGTCATTTTTGGCCGTGATCACACCGCCCTGGAATTGCTGGAATACCAGGCCACTCGGCCTGGTGCCGGCGTTGCGGTCACCCGTCAGTGGCTTGCCCAGCGTCTGCCTCTGGCTCTCGGTTGCCGACGCGTACTTCGCGGCGATCGGGCCGGTCAGAGTCACCTCGACGCCGCCGTCCCCGACGAGCTTCACCTCGGTGGGCTGTGCCTGTGGGTTAGACGTGGAGGTGGCGTTCACACTGGTTTGCGGCGGGGCCGACGCGTTGACGTTCTTGCCGTTGCTGCAGCCCACAGTGATCAGCGCGACGGCTGCCAGGCCGACGACGGCCGCGCAGCGGCATGCGCTCGTTCTCATGGGTTTCCTCTCAATAGCCGTACCTGTCCGCGCGATCGCTGTCTTCGTAGCTCCGAACGAACTTACAACGCAGCCCACTCCGTCGGTCTGGCAACATGGAGCTTCCTGGCCGGCCGGCGCGGTAGTGCGCTACGGCCAATGGCGGGCGGCGCAAAGGAGTTTCGGTGGGCTTATTCACAAGGAAGAAGCGTCCCGCTGACGCCAAGGTGTACTACTCGACCCCGTTTGGTGACACCAAGGACGGCAGACAAAAGCCGTTCTTACTTGAACGCGACGGTGTTTGGTTCATGCCCGTTTTTCGCAGTGTGGAAGCGATGAAAGAGTTCTACGAGCGAACGAACCGCGCCGGGTACATGATCCTCGAGGGTGATGTAAAGGCGGTGATGGAAACCAACAGCTCAATCGAGCTGATGAAAAATGTCGGAATCGTCATCGAACCCTTGAGTGAGCATCCGGTTGAGATCATGCCTGACTCCTGACGAAGGCTGAGCTGCGCCCGCAATGTCAGCGTTCGGCCACCGTCAACGAGCCGTGGTTGCGGTCGCTGATGGCGTAGGCGAAATCGGCGCGGACGCGGGTGATCACCGCTAAAGATGCTGTCCCGCAGCAGCATTACCTCACGAAGAGCGCGGGGCACGCTGACCGCTTGAGAGGCGAAAGATGTTGGTTTGGCTGCGCCGCTTTTCATACATGGCCTGATCGGCGCGCTCGAGGACGGCGTCGATCGATCGGCCATCTCCCGGTCGGTGCGCTGCGGAGCCGATCGTTAAAACGATGGAGATCGCCGTGCCGTCGGCGAGCGTGATCGGCATCCGCTGCACCTGGCCGGTTATTCGCTTGGTGAGGAGCGTGAGTCCGCGATCGTCAACAGCGTTGGTGATAACCAGGAATTCGTCGCCACCCCAGCGCGCGACGAGATCATCATCTGCGATGGCCATCAGTAGGCGGTCAGCGACCTCGATCAGCAGTTCGTCGCCGGCTCGGTGGCCGTACCGGTCATTGATGAACTTGAATTGCTCGATGTCACAGAACAGGACGCCGTAGCCCTTGCCGGCCGCGTCGAGTTGCTCGAGCTGACTCCAAGCGGCGGAGCGGTTGGCAATCTTCGTGAGGGTGTCGGTGGTGGCTTGGCGGGCCAACTCGGCCTCTCGCATGCGATCCGCGGTGACGTCGAGGATTTGTGAGACGAAGCAGCGAGGCTGGTTTCGATGGCCTTGCACGAGCACGGCAGTGAGGTCGCACCACACGATGCGTCCGTCGGCGGCGACGTAGCGCTTGTTTATGCGGTAACTGCGGCGGCGGCCCGCGAGGCACTCAGCGAGCAGCGCCAGGTCGGCATCCAGGTCCTCGGGATGCGTGATCTCCTGGAAGGTCAGGCCGGCCAGAGCGTTTCGGCTGTAGCCGAGCATTGTTCGCAGCGCCCGGTTGGTGCGCTGGAACGAGCCGTCGAGGCCGACGATGGCCATGCCGATCGGTGAATGCGTCAGCGCCAGCTCGAACCGTCGTTCCCCGAGCAGGTCGAGAACAGCGAAGGACTGGTCGACCGGTTCGGCGACGGCACCGCAGGCCGCAAAACCGTGAGAGTGGGACTGGGGCCTGCTGAGGTGGTAGCCCTGCGCCCAAAGGATGCCGGCGGCACTGACGGCGTCCAGTTCGCCCTGGGTTTCCACCCCTTCGGCGATTACGGTCGCGCCGATCTGCGCCGCCAATTCCGCAATGGATTGAGCCAGCCGGCGCCGGGCGTCGTCGGCATCAATGTTGCGCGTGATGGACTGATCGATCTTGATGAATTCGGGTGCCAACTCCAATACGTGAGAAAACGAGGAGAACCCGGCGCCCACGTCATCGACCGCCACCCGCATACCGCGTGCCCGGCATTCTTCGAGTACGTCGTCGAGAGCGTCGTAATTCTCGACCGCATCATGCTCGGTGATCTCCAGGACCAGACGTGACGGGTCGACCTCGGCGAGCAGCTCAGGCCAGGGAGTCAGTAGCACCGCCGATGGAGAGATGTTCACCGCGACGAAAACGTCTTCCGGAAGCTGCGGCAGCAGCGACAAGATACGCGCGATGACCGCGGTCTCCAACTCGATGTCCATGCCCAACAGCGCTGCTTGGCCGAAGACGAGATCGGGGCGAAAGGGCTCGCACGGGAAGCGCGCGAGCGCTTCGACGCCGACCACTTCACCGGTCGACACATCGTGCACCGCTTGGAAGATGACCTCGAAGTCACGCTCGGCGACCACGCGGCGGACCCCTTCGCGCTGTTCGGCACGGACATTCGTCGTATCCGCCGGTAATTCCAGCAAGGCGCCGATCAGGTCGGCCATTTTGTTGACGACTTGTAGGTCTACGTGAGCCAGATGCGGTTTAGGGTGCTGGCTCACCGCACACACCATCCCGACGGTGGAGCCGCTCGGGCCGTGTAACGGGATGCCGACATACGCACCCAGGCCCATTTCGCGTGTTCTGGGCAGGACGGCCGCGGTTCTATCGGCCGACGTGTCCGGGATGACGGCGGGCAGCCGCCCATCGATAACCCGCACGCCATACGACCCAGACAACGACGATCGGTCTCCCGGCGTGAGACTCAAGCCTGGGGTGTCGCCGTCGACCACCTCGACTACTTGCATGCCCTGGTGGAAGGACGCTATCCACGCCGTTTCGAGACCCAGCCGACGCCGCAACAGGCCCAGCAGGGTTTGAACCAACGCCTCGGAATTTGCTGGTTCGACGCTGGTTGGGTGCGCACCCTGGCCGTTGGCGCCCATAGCCACATGGTAATCCGGCATACGGTGCAACCGGGTGGATTTCGCGCGCGTGATTGAGTTCTATTGGCGCAGAGCGATTAATCGGCGGCGGAGCTGAGAATGCCTCAGTAAGCTCCACTTAGCGTCAATTCTGCAGCCGCATCAGATTTGCCCAGACATTCGGCAGCTACTGTTGTGCAGCAACGGTATTCAGTGTCTCGTGGAAGATGTGGCGAGATCGGCTAGCCCGGATGCGGCTCCGAACAAATAGCCTTGTGCCAATCCGCATCCGGCCATGAATACCGTATCCGCCTGCTCGGGGGTTTCGATCCCTTCGGCTATTACCTTGAGCCCCAGCGCTTCGCACAGGCCGATGACCGACCGGTACAGCGTGAGGTTTCGTTCCGGGCCGACGCCCGCCGCGAGTCCACGGTCGAGCTTGACGATTTGCACGGGCAGTTCATGCAGATAGGTCAGCGAGTTGTAACCGGTGCCGAAATCGTCCAACGCGACGCCGATGCCCAGTGCGTTCAACCGTCTGATAGCGGCGGCTCCGGCGGCGAGATCAACGATGGGGACCGTCTCGGTGATCTCCAGGACGAGTCGATGCGGCGATAACCCGTGCCGCGCGAGAATGCGGCCGATGGCACGTTCGAAGTCAACACTGCCGAGCCGCGCGGCACCGATGTTGACGTGAAGGTCCAAATCGAGACCTGCGGCTTGAATCTGCGCGCAGGCCTGATCGAGCACCAGTGCATCAAGTTGTGCTCCCATGCCATTGGCTTCAGCCAGCGAGACGAAGGTCTGCGGAGGAATCTGTATTCCGCTCGGTGCCGTCCACCGAGCAAGTGCCTCCACCGCGACCGGCGTGCCGTCCGGGAGGGCCACCACGGGTTGATACTTGAGCTGAAAGCCTTGCGGGACAGCGCCATTCGCTTGTCGCAGCGCTGTCGCAAAGTCCTCTGAAACGGTGAACGCCGGGCGGTACACCACGGCCGTGTCTTTGCCGAGCCGCTTTCCGGTGTACATCGAGATGTCGGCTTGCCTGAGCAGATCGTCGGAGGTCGGCGCACCCTCGTCGTAACCGGGGCGGACCAGGCCCATGCTTGCTCGCACCCGCACCGAAGTCCCGTGCACTGAGAACGGACTTCGAAGAGCGACCCGGAGCTGGTCGGCGATCATCTCCGGTGTGTCGACAGCGCTGGCAGTGAGGATGGCGAACTCGTCTCCCCCGATGCGGGCCAGCGTGTCGGGAGGGCCGAGGCAACTCTGTAGGCGCGCGCTGATCGCGCACAGCAACTCGTCGCCGGCCGCGTGCCCGAAACGGTCATTGACTTCTTTGAAGTCATCGATGTCGACGAAGATCAAGACGAACGGGCCGTCGCGGATCGCCTCGTCCAGCCGCTCGGCCAACAGCAATCGATTGGGTAGCCCGGTCAGCGCGTCGTGGTGGGCCTGATAGGCCAGCCGGCGTTTGGCGTCGACAAGCTGTGCGGTGAGTATCCGCTGCACCTGCATCGCCACCACGTAGCGGGTCGCGACGAGCAGCGCCATCGCCAAATAGGTGCTGGCGAAAAGCGCGTCGATTCCCCGGCCGACCAGGACTTGAAAGGTGAGCAGCGCGGTACTGCCCATGAAGCCCACATAGGGCAGGGTGAGCCGCGCCCAGTTCGTGGCCTGTTCGTCGTCGTGCGGGCGTGGCCTCGGAGGCAGTACGAACAAGCTCCACACGATGAACAGCGGGGCCAGGACGAATCCGATGCCGACCCACAGATTCAGCGTGGTGACACCGACGCTTTGAAGGTAGGCAAGCAGCCTGTCCGAGGAGGCGAGGGTAATCACCGCGGCCGCAAGCAGCATGTAGTTCGCCCGGCCCGGCCGGTACGGCGGATACCACATCGCAAGGAGAACCGCGCCCACCACCGTGATCAGCTCGACACCGGCGATTCCCCAGACGACCTCGATGTTCGTTGACCGCGGCAGCGCAGCGCCGTCCATCGCGCCCAGCCGGGCGACGTACACCAGGTGGCAAAACGCCAGCGTGCTCACCAGTCCGTCGAGGATGGTCGTGATGACCGCCGGCCAGCCGCGCGCTGGGGTGGGGACGTCGCAACTGCGGCCAGCGCGCACGAGGAGCAGCATCGCCACGCAGAACAACAGGCCGGCCACAAAGTACCCGGCCACGGCAGGCGCCGGCGCGGCTCCGCCGGGGTGGGTGCCGCCGACCAGGTGTGCGAGGGACTCGGCAGCCAGAAAGGTGGCGATCGCTGACAGCAGCGAAACTCGCCACCATCGCGACAGGCCGGATGCCCGGGCCACAACGACGAGCCCGACGAACAACGCGACAGCACACAGCGCTGCTTCGAGGACAAACTGCACCCGTTGCGCCGTTGCCGATCCCCACAGGGCGAGCGCGTTGAACACCGCCGCAGCGACCACGACGGCAGATAGCCCCAACTGCAGGCGACGACCCTGAAACGACAACGCGCCCCCTCCGCCCCGCGGCGTTGAAGCTCAATATCCTCGCAGATTATTGCGACGGCTGGACCGTTATCGCCTGATCAGGTATTCCGGGGGTGTTCTCTTCGCAATTTGGCTATTCGGAATTAAATACTGCTGAGCTCGGCATTGCTTCCGTTGCATTAGTTGCCCCTTGCGGGCGGCATCAGCCTGGCGGCGCTACCACCGGCGGACGGCACACGTTGGCTCCCGGATCCCACCACCAGCCGTTGTCGCACGCCAGCGGTTGTGGGCCCACGCCGAGTGGCCGGCAGATATTGGCAGTCGGGTCCCACCACTGGCCCGCGTCACACGCCAATGGTTGCGGCCCGACACCGAGCGGCCGGCAGACCTTGCCCGTTGGGTCCCACCACTGCCCGTCAGCGCAGTCGGCCGAACTCACCGCCGGCGCCACGATCGTCGTGGTTGCGAATGTGGCCAACGTCAGCATGACGACGGCAGCTAGATGGCGAACGCACGTCCTCACTTCGGGTCTCCCCTCGTGGTGTATTCATCATCGAACCGCGCCCCGGCATACGAGGTCAACCCATTGTCGTGAGTCGATCAGAACCGGTACCTCATCCGCTGAGCACTCCTAATATTGCTTCGTCAGCGCCGACCATCCGACTGAGCAGGGAGTCCGTTGACCAATCGGATAAAGCTTCCTATGCCGATGCTGTTCGCCGTCTGGGCAGCCGCTTCGGTGCTAACCGGAGCCTCGGCCGGAATCTCGCGGGGCGACATCGGCGAGGCCTACCCTTTCTCGTGCACCCGAGACTCGTTGACGGCGGATTTCGCTAGCCGTGACGCGCTGCCGCAAAGCCCGGTTCCGACTTCGGACTGGTACCGCACGAGTGCCGAGGGCCACTACTTGAACCAGGGCTGGGGACCGGCAGCGAACGCGTTGCCGCCGCCGTCCATCCCGCCGGGCGCGGGTTGTGATGCCGGCACGTGGAAGCGGGAACGGATCCTGGCTACGGCAATGCGCTACATCTACGCCCCCGACAATGCGCTGGGGCTGCAATACCGCCACCATCACATTCCCGGCTGGGACCCGCCGGTCTCGACTCATGCCGGTGCTGCCGAGGAGAATCCGGACACCGACAGCCCGAATGAGCCGATTGCCTGGAGCGCCGGGCGAGGCTTGGACTGTTCCAATTTCACTGCGTGGGTCTACAACTACGGTTTGGGCATCAAGTTCAATGGCGATGTCCACCAGCAATACGACGGCAAGGCGGGCCCGATGGGCATTCGTATCCCCAAAGACGGGAGCTTTGCGCCGGGAGACCTAATTTATCTGCACCCCAATGGAACTGAGAGCCAAGCCTCGCATGTGGTCATCTACATCGATGACCAACACATCATCGACAGCCGCGAGAGTGCCCAGAACGTGATTGGAGTTCAGATTCGAAATCGGCAGGGCTGGTACCGGTCGGCTGTCCTCGGTGCATGGCGCCCGATCGTCTGAGCGATCCCGGGCGATTGTGGTCCCGTTCAGCTGGTCAGGTCAGGTGCAAAGTGACGGGGCGTCGCACACATTGCCGGGGCAGTACACCGAGTGTGCGGCGTTGACCATAGTTCCGACGTCCGGCAACGTCACGCTCCTCTTGTCCAAGTGGGCGTGTACTTCGTCGGCAATCTCCTGTGGCGTCCAACCCCAGGTGAGGTCGTAGCAGATGAGGTGTGCCTCCCCGATGAGTGCCTCTTCTGTCTGCGGCGGCCACGTCAGGCCCACGGCGCGCAACTGATTGAGGTACGCCTCGTCTTGGGGAGTAACGGCATTGGCCGTCGCCGCGCTCGTCACCATTGCAGCGCCAGCCATCATTGGGATCGCGAGTTTAACGAGCCAGCGAGGTGAGGGCATTTGCTTCCCTTCCGTTCTTTTCCCGTTAGCAAGGGCGCCAGTGCGTGCACAGCAGCGCAGATACGGAGAATAGCGAATTGCCCCGTCAAATGACGACCTCCCGAAGAATGGGGCGGCAATCGCGTCAGGCAAAGCGGCGCACCGCGGGTCGGCGATGTCGGTAAATCACGTAGCTGTAGCGTGACGCCGGTGAAGTCTCTCCGGGTGTACTCCTCGATCGTGTTCGCGGCCTGCGCGGCAATCGTTCCGGTGCTCGCTGGATCGGGCACGGCAATCGCGGCCGGCTCGTGCCCCACCGCGGCACCGCCGGCAGGTGGCACACCCGATTGGACGCTGTCAGGGACCACCGGCAGCATCGCCGTCATCGGACCCACGGATACGACCGCGCCCCGGGTGACCGTCACGGCGCCGTTCAGTGTGAACCAAACCCAGGTACACCCGCTGCATGTCGCAGACGGGCCCGTGGTCTCACCGACTGCCAAGGTTTCCGTCTGCTACATGGGCGTCAATGGGCGCGACGGGTCCGTGTTCGACAGCAGCTTCGACCGGGGTGCCCCGGTTGACTTCCCGCTTACCGGCGTCGTGCCCGGCTTTCAGAAGGCCATCGCCGGCCAGAAGGTCGGTTCCACGGTCGCCGTGGCGATGGTCCCCGCGGATGGATACCCGGAAGGTCAGCCCAGCGCGGGCATCCGGCCGGGCGATTCACTGATCTTCGCGATCAAAATCCTCACCGCCGCCGGCTGAGCCGCAGGCACTAGATGTGAACAGTGCTGCTGTCCAATAGCTTTAGGTTCCCTACGCGGTCCCGGCTTCGAGCAGATTCATCGACGCGATGCCAATGAGGCGTTATCACTAAGTGCTGCAACCTCTTTCGGTTGCAGTAGCGATGGCACGCGCGTAACGTGCCCCCATGACGAATACATTCAAAGCGTGCGCTGCTGTCTTGGTGGCCGCGCTGATCATCTGTGGGGGCCTGTTCGGCGCGGCGCGCAGTGGCGCCGATGGGTGCGGCGATGTCGGCCCGGGCCGCGTCCCACCGAGCGGCTGCGCCGACCCGGCTCCCCCTGCACCAGCGCCGTGGAACGATCCCCCGTGGCTTGCGGCGGTTCAACAGCGTGACCCCCAATTCGCGGGCTCGTATCAAGGGATGCGCGAGCGAGTCCTAAAGGACGGAGCCATTCCCGTCAAGTACAAGCTGCTGATGGGCATGATCACCGACGCGATCGCCGCGCATCCCGATGGCGTCAGGTCGCTCGCCGACAACGCGCGCGCCGCGGGCGCTTCGGAAGCCGAGATCACCGAGGCCGTCGAGGTCGGCTACCTCTACGGCGGTACGGCCGCGCTCGTAATGGGCGTCAACGCCTTCCCGGGCAATTGACGCGTCCCGCAATGGTTTCGAATGCCGTTCGCCCCGTGCCGTGCCACCACGACGGGGGTGGTTGGGACCCAGGGCTCACGGACCAGCGCATGTACGCCAACAAGCGCTCGCGGGATTTGCCCGCCGACTAAGCCAGGGCGTCGAACATGTGGGCCGCTTCGATGCCGATCTGCTTTGCGACGTGACTGGTGTCCCAGTACTCACGCCAGTGAGTGATCGCGCCGTCGCGGACTTCGAAGACCGCGACGACACAGAACGTGACCGGCTCGCCGCCGCCCAGTGAATTCACATCAATTCGCTCGACTACAACCGTGTCACCCGTCGACACGATCATGCGGATTTCACTGCCCTCGATCATCCCCGTCGAAAGGCTGTTGTGCTTCTCCAGCTCCGCGCGTGCCGCGTCGCGTCCGGCGATCACGGGCGAGAGCGGCACATGCAGTTGCCACCGGAAGTCCTCAGCCACCAGATCAATTGCCGCGTCGATGTCGATGGTCTGCCCATAGAAGGCGTGGATGAAGTCGAGCACCAGCTGCTCGGTGGCGTTCTTTGCGGCAACACCTTGCGACATGTCTTCTTCCTTTGCTGTTCGCCGGTCTCATCGGTTGCGGCCGGCGGGCTGCCGGCGTGGAAGCTGGTGCAGACTCTACGCCTAAATAAACTGATTGATTTAACCAACCTCTAAATCTTTTTCGGACATTAGTGGTTGTCAGCGCATTGATCCGCGGCAAAGCGTCGTCGGTGATTCATAAGGTGCCAATATGTATCGTCAGATCCTCGATCCTCTTGCTCACTCTCTGGGTTTGAGTTCACTCGTGGCGGCCTTGCCGCTGGGGATGCTCTTCGTGATGCTCGGCGTTTTGCGCCTGCGGGCGTGGATGGCTTCACTGATCTCGCTGGCCGTCGCGATAGCGATCGCAGTTGCCCTGTACCGCATGCCAATTGGCCAGGTGCTGCTCGCCAGCGGCGAGGGCGCCGTCTTCGGGTTCTTCCCGATCCTCTGGATCGTGATCAACGCGATCTGGGTGTATCAGATGACAGTGCAGACAGGCCATTTCGACGTGCTGCGGCGCAGCTTCGCCAGCATCAGCGACGACCATCGCATCCAGGCGATCATCATCGCGTTTTCATTCGGCGCGCTGCTCGAAGCCCTGGCTGGATTCGGCGCGCCCGTGGCGGTCACCTCGGTGATGCTGCTGGCGCTGGGCTTCAAACCGCTCAAGGCTGCGGTGCTGGCGCTGGTCGCCAACACCGCACCGGTCGCCTACGGGGCGATGGCCACACCCATCATCGTTCTCGGCAAGGTCTCCGGGTTGTCGAGTGACACGCTGGGCGCCATGGTCGGGCGTCAGACGCCCATACTTGCCGTCTTCGTCCCGCTGGCTCTGGTCGCAATTGTCGACGGCCGGCGCGGAATTCGCGACACCTGGCCCGTGGCGCTGACCGCGGGCGTCGTTTTCGGCGTCGGCCAATTCGCCACCTCGAACTACGTGTCGGTGCCGCTGGCCGACGTGGTGGCCTCGCTGCTGTCCGCCGGTGCCGTGGTGCTACTGCTGCGGGTCCGGCGTGTGCAAACGGCACCGCGAACCGCGGTGGTGGTGGGGGGTGGCGCGGAATCGATGAGCTCGGAGTTCGCCGAGAGCCTCGGGCGACCCGAGTCGCGCGCCGAGGTGGTTCGCGCCTACGCGCCGTACGCGATCATCATTGCCATCTTCGTGCTCTGCCAGATCCCAATCGTGAAGCAGTATCTCGACTACGCGACCTACACCGTGCATTGGCCGGGACTGCACGTGCTCACCGCCAAGGGCAGCCCATCGACGCTTCCGAACTTCACCTTCAACCTGCTGACCACGCCCGGCACTCAGATGCTCGTCGCGGGCATCGTCGCGATGTCGGTGCTGCGTCTGTCGGCCGCCGGCGCGATCAAGGCTTACGGGGCGACGCTGTATCAGCTTCGCTGGGCGATCCTGACCGTAATGGCTGTGTTGGCACTGGCTTTCGTGATGAACGCCTCCGGACAGACCATTACTTTGGGAACATGGATGGCCGGGGCCGGTGGCGCTTTCGCACTGCTCTCCCCCATTCTGGGCTGGCTCGGCGTGGCGGTCACCGGGTCGGATACCTCGTCGAACTCTCTGTTCGGTGCCCTCCAGGTGACGGCGGCGGCCAAAGCGGGGCTCTCGCCGTTGCTGATGGCCGCGGGCAACAGCTCGGGCGGGGTGCTGGGCAAGATGATCTCGCCGCAGAACCTCGCCATTGCCGCCGCTGCGGTGGAAATGCATGGAAAAGAAGGCGATATCTTCCGCCGCGTGATCCTGTGGAGCGCGGTGTTCCTGATTTTCATCTGCGTGCTGTCAGGACTGCAAACCTCGGTCCTGTCGTGGATGGTGCTCTGACGTGCAACCCCGCTAGGTCCTGGCTTCGCGCCAGCCACGCTCGAACGGCAACCGCCACGCATTAGGGGCGATCAACTGGTGAATCGCGTTGGGACCCCAGGTCCCGGGCGGATACACCTTGGCCGGCGGCGGGTCGGTGAGCAGTTCTTTCGAACGCTCCCATAGTGATTCGATACCCTCGGCGGTGGTGAACAGTGTGTGGTCACCGCGCATCGCGTCGAGAATGAGCCTCTCGTAGGCCTCCAGTGTCTGGTCGGCCGTGTCGATCTCCTTCGAGGAGAACTGCATCGACAACTTGTCCAACTTCATCCCGGGACCGGGCCGCTTGCCGTAGAAGGACAGCGAAACCTTGGAGTTGTCAGCCAGATCGAACGTGAGGTGATCGGGACCCTGGGTCCCCACTCCCGATCCCGGCGGGAACATGCTGCGCGGGGCCTCTTTGAATGCGATCGAGATGATCCGGATGCCTTCGGCCATCTTCTTGCCGGTGCGTAGGTAGATCGGCACGCCGGCCCAGCGCCAATTGTCGATGCCGACCTTGAGCGCGATGAACGTCTCGGTGTCGGAATCGTTTGCCACCGCGGGCTCCTCGCGGTACCCGTTGTATTGGCCGCGCACCACGTCGGAGGTCTTTACCGGCAGCATCGAGCGGAAAACCTTGTTCTTCTCTTCGCTGATGGCATACGGCTCAAGGGCGGTCGGCGGCTCCATCACCACGAATGCCATCACCTGGAACAAATGCGTGACGACCATGTCTTTGTAGGCGCCGGTGCTTTCGTAGAAATTCGCTCGTTGATCAAGACCCAGGGTTTCGGGAATGTCGATCTGGATGTGGTCGATGAAGTTGCGGTTCCAGATCGGCTCGAACAGCCCGTTGGCGAAGCGGAAAGCGAGGATGTTTTGCGCCGCCTCTTTGCCCAGGAAGTGGTCGATGCGGAAGATCTGTGATTCATCGAATGTGTCGTGCAGGAAGTCGTTGAGGGCCACCGCGCTTTCCAGGTTGGTGCCGAACGGCTTTTCCATCACCACCCGGGAGCGCTCGACGAGATTCGCGTCGCGCAGCATGATGATCACGTCGCGTGCCGCTTTCGGCGGGACGGACAGGTAATGCAGTCGCCGTACCTTCGGGCCCAGGTTTGCCTCAGCCTCGGCGACCGCGGCGGCCAGTGCCTCGGGTCCGGCGCCCTGCGGGACGTAGCGCACAATCTTCGAGAAGTCGGCCCACTGCTCGGGTGTGAGCTTGTGGGTCCCGTAGGAGTCGATTGCGTTCTTGGCGAGATCCCGAAACTCGTCGTCCGACATCTCTTCGAGCGACGTCGCGACGATCTGGATATCGGGTGCCAGCTCGGACTGGTCCAGGTAGGCCAGGCCCGAGATCAGCTTGCGCTTGGCCAGGTCCCCCGTCGCGCCGAACAGCACGATGACGTGGGGGTCCAGCGGGTCGTAGTCGTGGCGGCGCGGACGCGATTCCGGCGCCGGGTAAGAGATCGTTTGCGGTTTCTTATCGGCCACGCCCGTGATACTTCCACTGATGCGCCCGGTCCGCAGCCCTCGGGCCGCCGTCGATTATCGATCGCGCCAGGTGAGCATCGTCTCCAGCTCCGAGAAGTCGTACCCGTTGTCGTCGGGATGGATTTCGGTCGTGAACAGCGTGACGCCCTCGTCGAGGAAGGCGTCGGCGGTCTTGGCATCGGTCCACGCCATCGCACGTTCGATGCCGGCTTCGTCGCGGCCGGCCTGGGTGGCGAGCCGCTTGAGGAGATCGTTCTTGCGGCGGAATTCCTCAATGGGCTCGAAGCTGTGCCAGATGTGGGCGTGCCGCGCGGCGGCGGGAATGGTGCGCCGCTCACCGCCTCCGCCGATCAGGATCGGGATCTGGCGCAACGGGCTGGGAGTCAAATGGTTGAGCCGATATTCGATGCGCTGCAAGCCTTCGTCGAACTGATCCATCCTCGATCGCACCGTGCCGTACTCGTACCCGTAGGCGATGAAATCCTGCGGATACCAGCCCGCCCCGAGCCCCAGGATCAAGCGCCCCCCGCTGATGTGATCGACAGTGCGTGCCATATCCGCAACCAGGTCGGGGTTGCGATACGGCATCCCGCTGACCAGCAGGCCGATTTCGGCGCGGCTGGTGATCTCGCCCCACGACGCCAGGGCCGTCCACGCTTCGAAATTGTTGACCTCGGGCTGCTCGTCCTGCAGCTGCGGAGTGCCGTCGACGACGTCGACAAATGGCTTATGAAAGTGGTCGTAGCCGAAGATGGCGTCGGCGCCGAGCTCCTCGGCGTGCAGCACCGCCTGTCGCCACGTCCGGTAGTCGGGCGTTCCACCAGCCCACAGCTGAACACCTATCCGCACCGGATGTTTGGCGGACATTGTGCCTTTCTTGGCTCCGCTCGTCGGGTCGGTCACGCTTCCTAGCCTTTCGACACCCAGGATGGATCGTTACGGCGTCGCGGGGTTACCTACGCTCAAACTGCGCGCACATGCGGTTTGAAACGCCCTGGTTCTGCCGGAGGCTCGGGCTATTGGATTTCGACCAGGGGTTGGTCGGTCCGTTGTGCATCGTAGAACGCTGCTTCGAACTC
>NZ_JBCHKV010000030.1:0-32642 GCF_039023525.1 Mycobacterium sp. 050272
CATCACCCCACCGACACCGCCCTCAAACGGCAACGAGCACACCGGAACGCAGGTCGCCTGAAAAAACCCGATCCACAGGTCTTGACAATTTCTCCAAGCCCTTGTTACGGAAGGGATTGAGGCCATCGTGTTTCGTACTGTAGGCGATCAGGTGTCGCTTTGGGAGGCAGTGCTTCCCGGGGAGTTGTTGAAGTTGCCCGATGAGTTGGCGCGGGTCGACGAGTTGCTCGATGATCCGGTGTTCTTCGCCCCGTTCGTGGCGTTCTTTGATCCGCGGATCGGGCGTCCATCCACGCCGATGGAGACCTATCTGCGGTTGATGTTTCTGAAGTTCCGCTACCGGCTGGGATATGAGTCGCTGTGCCGGGAGGTCAGTGATTCGATCACCTGGCGCCGGTTCTGCCGGATCGGACTGGATGGGTCGGTGCCGCACCCGACCACGCTGATGAAACTGAGCACGCGCTGTGGTGAGGACGCGGTGGCCGGGCTCAATGAGGCGCTGCTGGTCAAGGCCGCCGAGGCGAAGCTGTTGCGCACCAACAAGGTCCGTGCCGACACCACCGTGGTCGAGGGTGACGTTGGCTATCCCACCGACACGGGACTGCTGGCCAAGGCGGTCGGCTCGATGGCGCGTACCGTGCAGCGGATCAAGGCCACTGGCGGCGCGACCCGCACGCGGACGCGTGATCGGCGCCGCTCGGTGGGGCGCCGGGCCCGCGCGATCGCCTCCAAGCTGCGGTTACGCGGCCAGCAGCAACGCGATCAGGCTCAAGCCGTGGTGCGGCGGATCACCGGGGAGCTGGCCGGCATCGCCGAACGGGGGCTGCGCGAGGCCACCGCGGTGGCACGTAACGCCAAACGGGCGCTGCGCGGTGCGAGCGGACGGCGCAAAGCCCGGCTGCGCCAGGCCATCAACCACCTCGAGACCCTGATCGGACGGACTCAACGGGTAGTGGCCCAGGCCCGCAGCCGACTGGCCGGGGTGATGCCCGAGTCGGCCACTCGGCTGGTCAGTCTGCACGATGCCGATGCCCGCCCGATCCGCAAGGGACGATTGGGCAAGCCCGTCGAGTTCGGTTACAAGGCCCAGGTCGTGGACAACGCCGACGGGGTCGTCCTTGACCACACCGTCGAGATTGGGAACCCTTCAGATGCACCACAACTGGCGCCGGCGATCGAACGGATCACCCGCCGCGCTGGGCGCCCCCCACGTGCGGTGGCCGCCGATCGCGGCTACGGCCAGGCATCCGTCGAACGCGATCTGCATGAGCTCGGTGTGCGCAGCGTGGCGATTCCGCGCACGAGCAAACCAGGTGCTGCCCGTCGCGAGTTTGAACACCGGCGAGCCTTCCGAGACAAGGTCAAATGGCGCACCGGGTCCGAAGGACGCATCAACCACCTCAAGAGAAGCTACGGCTGGAACCGAACCGAATTCACCGGCATCCAAGGCGCCCGAATCTGGTGCGGACACGGCGTCTTCGCCCACAACCTGGTAAAGATCAGCACCCTGGCGGCATGACCAACACGACTATCCGGCCGGCCACCCCCGTCAGCGACCACCCCCGGCTGAGCGTCATCACTCCCACGACCGTTTTCAGGTCTTAGTAGCTAGTGCCCAACCGGCGCAGGCCTTCGGCAGCGGGTTGCGCCGCGCCAGCCAGCGATGCGCCGCGAACAACATCACACCGACATGCGCCACACAGCCGTCCACGTACGTTCCAATCTATGAATCCAAGCCCGCCTGCTCGTCATTGCCTCCATCGCTCCTCGCGGGGTAGCGCGCCGGCAGATCCCACTTCGCTGTGCCGGAGCTCGGCGGGCTCGGCGTGACGACCTCGATCCCGAGCTGCAGGAAGCCGTCCCGATCCTTGACGTTCTTCGGGTTGCGCTTGCGCACGACCAGCGAAACCGCCGACCCCGAATGGGATGCTCCTGATGTTGTCGGCGTTCCAGTCCATGGCTACCTCATCGGCCCTGACCAGTCGGGTGACAGCGGGCTCCGCCGAGAAGTTGACGATGTCGGCGGGCTTACGGTCGACAACTGCGCGCGACTGATCACCCGAGGCGCCGTAGAACATGGTCACAGCCACTCCCTTGCCCTCCGGCGTGGCGGCGAAGGCAGGGATGGTCTTGCTCCGCCGGGCTTCGGCATGGCGTGGGCACCCAGCGTAGCGTCGTCTGACCGGTCGGCCGCTTGTCGCCACCGGCGACATCACTGGCGGGCTCCCGCCGCATCCCCGCGAGCAGGGTTGCGATAACTGCCAATGCGGCCGCGCTGCCCCGTGACTTGCTGATATGCCTCATGAACCGCTCGATGTGGTTTAGCTTAGCGGCAGCGGCCGCCGGCTGGGTTGCGTGCCGGACGTCAAGGTTATTCGGGGTATGGCAATGATTCGGCGCCGCGCCCGATCTGCAGCAGGCTGCGGCTGGTTGTCACGCGGGTGGATTCCTCACTGCTGAGTGCACGAACGGTTTCGATCTGCACCCGCACAACCACTCCCTGCTCGGCGGCTAGGCGCGCGGCCGCTGCGAGGGTGTCGGGGTCGCTGACGTTGACTGCGAGAGGGGATTTGGTGCCTGACGGGGTGAAGTACAGGCTGCCGAGGCTGCGGCGGAAGCCGTCGATGGTGCCGGTCGCCCAAGTGGTTTCGGTGTCGTAATCGTAGTTCTTCAGTTCGCTGCCAAGCAGGGCTGCGCCGGCCTGGGTGAAGGCGACGTCGGTGGATCCGAGGCCGCGCTGGCGTATTTGTCCGGTGATGTCCCAGCCGGCTGCTCTCATCGCCGAGGTGGACCGCAGCAGGCCTCGTCGCGCTTTGATCGGTAGGTCGCGCACGTCGCTGTCGACCGCAGGAGCACTGGAGCTGGCGTTGGTGAACAGGCGGGCGATTGTGCGCAGCGCTTCGGAATCGGGGCTGGAGGCGAATTGGCTTGTGCCACCGAGTGGTACATGCTTCGCATCGCTGTCAAGCGGTGCGTCGGCGCGCAGCACAACCCGCACCGAACCCGGACCGGCCCCGTGCACGAGCAGGTTTCGATTCAGCGCGCTCAGATGCAGTCTGTCTCGAACGATGGCCTTGGTGGCGTCGTTGACTCCGGCGACGAATGTTGCGAGTTTGTCCGCGCGGGTGGCGTGACCGCGCACGCCGGCGCCCTCCAAGTGCAGGTCGAGTTCGACTTGTTCGGGCGCGGATTCTTCGGCCCAGACCCGCTCTGCGGCCCGATTGCCTTGTACCGTGCCTGAATACAGCTGGCCGAGCGCGAAGTTCGCGGTGTCGGGGAAATGCTCGTATTCGTAGCGGATGGCGGCTCGAAGCAGTTCGTCGTCGCTGAGGTCGGAGAGGTGCCCGAGATCGGTCATTGGTCGATCACCTCCACGAAGCCCTTTGTGACACCGTCGATTGTCTCACCATCCGCGCCGATCACCCGTGACCACCACCGGCGTTGCCGTTCAACGGCATACGGGTTGTCCCGGTTCACCACTAGAGCGTCGGTGAGCCCACCCATGCAATGCAACTTCTCAGTCTGCACGACCAGGTCGCTGCGTCCCAGAGTGCCGGTGACCGAGCCGAGGGTCCACAGCGGCAGTGCGGCATCACGGTGTGCCTCCTCCAACGCGTGAGCCGGCACCAGACACGCGAAATCACCGTCACCGGGGGTATTTTCCTTGTGCGTGCAGAACCCGCCGCTGAGCCAGATCGTGATCTCGTGACGATAGAGCAGCCGTCTGACGAGTGCGATGTGAATCCGCATCGCATCCAGAATCAAGCCGCGACGCTGGCGTGTGTGATCCGGAGCGTCGTCGACGAATCGGGCACGGACCTCGTCTATGGTCGCCCGATGGATTCCTGGCGGTAGTGTTCCGTGCTCCCCCATGCAGCGCGGAAGCATCGCTACCCCCCGTCGACCTCGATGCGCTCCTTCGTCCTGGTGCGAATGTACGCAGGCCACGGATCCCCCGCCGCGGCAGCCTCGTCCAACTCGGTGTCGGTCATCTCCTCGGGTTGCTTGCCGTGCCAGGACGGACGCACCTCGCTGGTGGTGCTCAGCAAGTCCAGCGTCTCGTCGATGCAGCGCACCGCGTCCCGCGCGGCGGCCACCAACTGACCAGTTGCGGCCTGATCGACCTCGACCGCCCCCAACGCCGCCTGAAGCCGTTGCCGCGCACCGATCAGGTTGGACAGATCACTGCGTGTCGCTACTGCGCTGATGTAGTCGGCGATGAACGCGCGGATCATTTCGTCGAGCGCCTTGCGCTGGCGACTGCTCATGCGCTGCGCCTCGCGCGGAGGCTGGTAGGCCACCGCAGCCGGCGCAGTCACCCCTGCCGCGGCGAACGCGGTGTTCTCCGACACGTCGGCCAGGTAGGCGATCGCCCGGATCGACGCGTCGGTGGGCCGGGTGGCATAGGTCCCCTGCCGCAGCCGATTCAGCGTCGCGTGCGAAATGTCATGCCCGCCGTGCTGCGCCAACTCCGCTAGCCGGCGTCCCGACGCGCCGCCGTGGCGTTGCGCGGCGATGTCGATCAAATCGATCAGTGATCTGCTGGTCTTGCCCATAGTCGGTCCCCCATCGGCTCGGTTGTTGACGCGTGCGGTGCGTTCGCACGACACCAAGTGTTCTGCCACTTGTAACGTGAGTCAAGCGCAACACGCTGCATCAGCGCGGTTGCAATCGAATTACAGCGTTGTAGCCTGCCTCACGTGTCAGACGCCACGCGCTTTCCGAGCGAGTGTTCCGGGCTTGGAGCGGGCGCGGCTTTCCACGTCGACATGGTCGGACCACAACCGTCGGTCCAGGGCGTGTTCCAGGCGGGCCAGCGAGCCGATGTCGCAGAGCACGGTGCCGGCCAGGATGCGCCCGATCGTGGTGTGGGCTACCCCACTGGTAGCGGCCAGCGCTCGCTGACCGGTCGCGGTCTCGGTCATGGCCTCGCGCAGTGCACGGGCCAGTTGCTGGGCGGCGGGCGCCGAGGGTGGCGCGTCGGGATGCAGTTCGGCGTCGGGCCACACGCCCGCGGTCACGTAGGCGATCGGCGGGCGGTCACCGTTGCTGCGCGACACGCGCCCACGATATCCCGCAGCCATGTCGCCACTGGCCGACGTGTCGGACCCTCCTGCTCCAATGGTGCATACACGCACCATACGGGAAGGGGTCGACACGATGATCCAGTTGCCAACGGCGGCCCATTATGAGGCCCGGGGTGCAGCTGCTGCTGCCGCTGCAGTGGGGGCCGGCCATGGCTGACGGCAGCCTGGCTGCGGCGGTGGAGGCGGTGACCGGTGCATGGATCGCAGACGGGATGCTGGCCGCGCAGACCCTGGACAAGTTCGGGCTGTTGATCCGCCGGTTTACCCGGTTCGCCGCCGCCCACGACGTCACCACTCTCGCGGCGGTGGATCGGGCCCTGGTCGCGAAATTCGTTGCCGCCAGAGGGCGTACCCGCCACGGTGTCGTATCGGAGGCGGCGGTGGCGACCATGCACAACCGCCGCGCCGCGCTACGGGCCTTCTTCCGCACTGCGCGCCGGCTGCAGCTGACGCTCGACGATCCCACCGCTGATATCGAGGTGCCCGCCCGGCTTTCCTCGGCGCAGCGCCCGCTCAGCGATGACGAGGCCGCGCTGGTGCGGTTGTTCTCCGAACACGCCACCCCCACTCGGCATGCCGCCACCGCGGCGCTGCTGCTGGCCGGCGCCCATACCTCGGAGCTGGGACACATCACCGCCGCCGACCTCGACCCGCAAGCCTGCACCGTGTGGGCACACGGCTCGAGCAAGCATCGCCCCCGCACGCTGACGCTGGACCGCTGGTCGATGCGGGTGCTCACCGAACGCGCCGCCCACCTCTCGCATCCGCTGCCCGGCTCCACCCCCTCTCCGGTGTTGTGCACCGGCGCCGCCGGCAGTGCCGCACACAAACAGGCCCGCGTATGTGTGACCGTGCGCGAAATCCTCACCCGCGGCGGGCTATCCGACGACACCGGCGTGCGGCCGGCGTCGCTGACCGCCTACGCGGCGCGGCGCGAATTCGACCGCACCGGCCGCGTCGAGGACGCCGCGCATCTGATCGGCTCACCCTCGCTGGACACCACCGCCTCCCTCATCGGCTACCACTGGCAAGACGCAGGTAGCGCAGCGTGAAGCGCACCTCAGGCACGAAGAGGCACGCCTACGGCGCCGAGCGCATCGAGCAACGCCACCTGCACCCACGCGACGACCCCGACCGCCTCACGCTGCTGGAGATCGACACCATCGAGGCAATCGCGTCGAACGAGGCCATCTATCAACTCGCCGCGGTGCTGCCTGTCCACGAGCCGGGAACCCCGGGCCGCCGTCCGCACTACCCACCGTGGGTGCACGTGGTGCACAAGGCCCTCGCCGGGGTGCTGGGCTCGCACAGCAAGGCCGCGCGTGCGATGGCCCACCCCGCCTACTGGCGCACCATCCGCCACCACGCCGCCGCCCATCATGCCCCAAAGCCGCCGCGGCGCCCACCGCAGCGCTGGCACCACAACTACGCCCAACGGCTACTCGACGAACATGCCAACAAACTGCTCGAGACTTTCCGGCCGCTCGCACGACGGCTCGCGCGCGACCTCGGCTGCCTCGACCCAGGCGCTGGGGTGTCGCACACCAGTCCAGCGCGCGGGCAGTACATCGTAGGCGATGGCACCGTCGTCGCTGCACCGGTGCGCAAAGCCACCGCCGAGCGCTGGGCCGAACAAGGCGGCCGCCACGTCCATGCCGGCATCGAAGCCCAAAACGGCGACAGCGACACCGAATTCCGCTACGGCACCAAGTTCGCCCTGCTCAGTACCCGCCCCAACACCATCCGCAACAACAGGGTGATCCTCGACGTCGACGCGGTGCCCGCGGGCAAGGGCTACGGCGGTGAGGCCCGCATCGCCCTCGACATGATCGACCGCGTCGTCGCCGACCCCGACGTTCGCTGCGACGGCATCTGCTACGACGGCGCCTTCCGCGGCAAGCACATCGACCACGCCATGAAGCACGGATTGACCGTTCTCTCACCGCAGCACGACAGCACCCGCGTCGCGACCGCATTCGCCCGAATCGAGTGCACGTGCGGCGACGTCCACGACCTGTGGACAGCCGACGGCCGTATCTGCGAACGCCAGATCCTCGACACCGGAGACAAACACCTGCAGCCCTGCCCGGTCGCCAAGACCTATCCGCGCCGCAACAGCGACGGCAGCTACCGCTGGTATGTCGAGTTCGCCATTGCCTCCTGCGGCACCGTGCACCGCCAACGCATCGACACCACCGACGACGATCGCGACCGCGGATACAACCGGGCTGAGCACCTGCGCCAGCACGTCAAGACCGACGACGGCGACAGCGTCTACGACCGCTGCTATGGCTGGCGAGAAGACAGCGAATCAGCAAACAACACCCTCGACCGCACCCTCTACGGCGGGCGGATGATCGCGTATGGCGCCATTCGCCAGAAGACCGTGATGCTCGGATTCGCTTTGGGCCGCAACGCCATCGCGGCTTACCTGCACCGCCGACGACACCCCGAACAGCGAGCCGCCTAACGCCGGCCGCCACGACGACGAGCCTCAACCAGGCCGGCCACGGACGCCCAAGCGTCGCGTGGTTATCGTCATGCTCGCTACACTCACACCCGCCGCATCCCGATGACTAGCCAAACCGCCGAGACCGGCACCGGGACGCCGCGAACACCCCCGAAAACCGCCCAGCGCCTCGACCGGCTAGGTTTTAGTCAGGTATTCAAAGACGTCCCTGGCAACATTGCTGCGAAGTCAAGTTCAGTGAACCCCGCGGGCACATGGCCGCCAATGCCGACCCTCGCCCGCGCCCATGATCCGATGACCGGCGCGTTTGATCGGTAGTCGCCGCCCCCTCTGGTGTTGCCTTCGCAGGTCAGCAATGGCAGCGGATGTATCCGCGCCGTCCAGTCCGATTCGGGCTCTGCAAGCGGTGCTCGTGTCGTATCGACATACTCGCGGGTATCGAGGTTGAGCACATATCGGCATTCATCGTCCGAAGCAACCGGGACGTCCACGACGTGAGCAGCCGACACCACGGCGTTCAGCGTCGACTCATACCCCGGGTACAGCGGCTCCAAGCCCGCCGTGATCGCCACGCACCGCGAGTAGTCGTGGTCATCGTGGTTGGGAGTCAGAGTCTTCTGCCATAGATTATCGCCGTCGGTCTCCTTGTCGGCGTAATCCCCTGCCCACACCAGGCGCATCCCGCCATCCAGCCGTAGAAAGGTCTCGACGGCGCGTACGAATCTGTTCCCAACGTAACTGTGTTCCATCAACTTTAGGCCGTTGCCGTAGATGTGTGCCGAGAACCACCACCTCACAGTGGGGGCGACGGCCTGATCAATGATTGTCGGTGCATAGTACTGTCCCATGACGACACTGCCCTTCAACGTCGGGCCCACCCGCGTGGCGTGCCCTTACCGTCCCCAGGCTACCGACGGACACCGACACACTTGATGTGCGAAGCCGCTGGGATACAACGTGATTCGTTGGTACAAGTGACCGGAAGGAGGAATAGGGGTGCCTGCTGTTTGTCGGCAGAGCACCCCTATCGCGACATCGCTTACAGGTCGCCGAGCACTTCCTCGCGATGGCAGCGTTCGCCACGCTCCCGTATTTCCTCCCAGTCCAGCCCCAGCGCGTCGAACAGGTGAAGCAGATCACCCAGCAAATCGCCCGTCACTGTGTCCAGCTCGTCGACCAGACTCTGCCCACCTAGATGACTCGCGTACGCGATCAATGCCCGCGCCGCCCACCCTGCCCGGATGTTGTTGTCGCGCTGAAGTTCCACATCCTCATGCGTCGTCGCCAATGACTCCTTGGGCCTCCCCTCGAAGAGCCGAGAAAGTTCCGCGACGTCGCTCACCTGCAGCCGCTGCGCTGTGTACAGCACCCCGTCCGCATACCCGTCGTCCACCACCACCGCGATCACCACTGAGTCGGGCTGTTTAACGCCCGGACCGGCAGAGCGAACCACCTCCGCAGCGCAGTAGCGGCATCGGCGCTGTCGCCGCCATTGCCGACACCGCGCCAAACCGCTGTGCCCAACTGCACACCCGTGCCCTCGTAGTCGGTGTAGTTGAGCAGCCCGGCGTACCGTGGCCGCTGTGACCTGGTCGCGAACTTCGCCACCACGCGGTTGGCACCTCGCGTCCACTGCAGCTCACCGAGGTTGTTCCCGGTCACGCTCCAGCCCCACCGGGCCGCGAGGTCAACCAGTTCGATCATCTCCGGCACCGTCGCCTCACCAGGGCTCTCCGGCAGGGTTACGGGCTCGACGGAGGGATTGGACTGCCGATCCGCCACTGCGGCTTCCAGCGACCCGTAGAGCGCCTCAATGACGCCCTCGGCAGCCTCGGCGATCCGTTCGCGGTAATCAACCATGCGGTCGTCGAAACGCGCCTGGTCGCCCTCGGCGATATCGCCATATTCGTTGAGCATCGACGATACGAACTCGTCCTTGTCACGTATCGCCGACGCCAAGCCCGCACATGCCTCTGTAGCCACCAGGCAGCCCGGCTCGCCTGACCTCCCGGCAGTCATCGCCTGGGCCGTCGCCAGATCTCCCAAGGCCAAAAGAAGCCGATCCCTCGCCTGACCTACCGGTCCCCGACTGATATCACACACCAGATCTCTCGGCACACCCGAAACAGCAGCCATCACACAAACACCCTTCGTGAATCGTCGGCCCACCCGAATGGCGTGCCCAGACACCACGATTCTACTGGCTAGCTCTGACAAACCCTATGTCGCCCAACACATATCTGGACCAACACCACACACACACATAGCTGCAGAGGACGGCTCACTCACTCCCTCCCGACCCCCGCGGCGGATCGGGAGGGAGTGAGTGAGCGGGCAGGCGGCCACCTACCCGCTCACTGTTGCTTCAGCCCTCTCAGTCAGTCAGCCACGTCGGCATTCTGCACCGACTGATCTTCGATAGCGCAATACACGTCGTTGCGGTCCATGGCATAGATCGCGTCCGCGACCATGGCCTCGCTGACCTCGCCTCTCGCCTCGTCAGCCGTACCAGCCGTCACGCGCACGCTGACCCGAACCTCGGCGACCACCTCAACGTCGAAGTCACGGTTGCGTCCGGGCAGACCAATCTCCTCCATGATCTCGTCAAACTCACGGCAATGCCCGCGTGCGTCGGCCACGTCGTGTGCGGCCTCGATGCGCCTCTGCCATGTTCGGCGGTCATCAGCCAACTCCTGCTCGGCACGCTGGGCCTGCCAAGTCGCGGTTGCAACCGCCTCTGCCCACACCGGTAACGGTTCATCGGTGGCCTCAGGTGCCGCGGCCACCAACACCGTCGAGATCAGACCAGTACACACCACACTGCCGCTCTGCCCGACCACGGCGCACCGGCGCTCCCCCCTGCTCACCACCTCGGGGTTCTCGACGAGCAACCAGCCGGCGACATCGACTCCATCAATCGTCGAATGTGTCACCACCTTGGGCACCTCGCCAGCGCCCAAGTATTCCGCCACCGACCGTGCCACTGTCGTGCACGAACCCTCAATAACCGCAGTCACAACAAACTCCTTCGTATCGTCGGCCCACCCGAATGGCGTGCCCAGACACCACGATTCTACCAATCAAAGCCGACAATCACCCCGTGAAACCACCACCGTAACCCTCACAAGGCAAATAACAACTCCCCCTCCCGACCCCTGCGGCGGGGGAGGGGGAGTTTGCGAGGAGTTGGAGTGCCCGCCGGCCAAAGGTCGCCGGCACTCCAACTAGCTCTCAGGTGAGCAGCACATCCCGGACGGCGAAGCAGAACCGGTCACGCTCGGCGATTTCCGCATTGATCAGATCTAGTGCCGTGTCGATCAATTCGGCTAAAGCGTCGCTTGGGTTGGCGACGTCGGGCACGAGGATGCGCTCGGGCCGATCGACATACACCGAGACCGAAGAACCCATGAGTGAGCCATCTTCACCCGGCGCGTGCAGGGACAGCACAATGTCTACGCCGTCATAGACACCGTCGCTATCGTGCGCTAAGTCGATGTCTAGGACGATGTACGACGGTTCGACACCGCGTCTCATTCCTCCGATGTAAAGCCAGTCAATCGTGGCTCCATTCTGAAATACATCCAACATGAGTGAGTGCAGGGCGTACCCGAGATCGGCTGATTCCGACTCTCGCAACATCTCGATCGTCTCCACGACGTCGTCGCGCTGCGGCAGTAGACCGGCCCACCATGCTTCATACCTTTCGTGGTTTCGTACCACGGTCATCTCGGCTACGACGCCTCCAATTCTGGTCGTCCTATCGCCAGCGTCTCGCCATAGGACCACGGGCGACTGTTCGATGATGTCGCCGCCAGTGAGGAGGTGCCGCCACCGGTTGCCATTGTCGTCCTCCCACATCAGGGCGGCTCCTTCGTCTGCGTAGGGTGCCAGCGTGGCCAAGACCTTCTCAACGGTGTCGTCGAATACGCCTCGAAAGCCGTTGACAACTAGCGCGCCAGGCACCTGGTGATCGTCGACGCTAAAGCCGATAGCCGAAAGCTCGGCACGGGCACCCTCTCCCGCCGTGACGCCGAGAGCTTCGGCAATCGCGCGCAGCGCGATCCCCTTCTGGTCACCGGCGATAACCAATGCTCCGTCAAGCAAGTCCGTCATGCAGCTCATCTTCCCCACCTTTCGAGGATGTTATTCCGGGCCTGCCCACATGGCCTGCCCCTACATCAACCACCTTAATCGCGGGTACCGACATTCGATAGGGTGGTTGCCTTCAGTTCTGCTGCCCGCCAATGGGTTACCCGTCTACCAAAGTGTTCTTGGGCATACGGGTGCGGGGTGGCCCCGGTGATCGGCCACCCCGCGGACGTCATGCCGCCAGACCCGTGACCAAGGCGCGCACCTCTTCAGGCGGCACCGCGTGATCAAGGGCCGTGCCGAGCAGCTCCACCATCGGGTGGTTGATTCCCTCCCTCGCCGCTTCATCGACGGCGATGCCGACTATCACACTGTCACCCCGCACATAGGCCGAGAACGCAAGCTGTCCGAGTGCCGCTACTCTCCAACGGCCCGGCAGCACTCGCGCCAGCAGCGCCCACAGATCCTCCATCGGGACTGCCAGCTCAGAGACTGCCAGCGCGTAGAAGGCATCTCGCGCACGTGGATCGTCGGTCGCCCCTGCGATGGCGGCGAGCACCAGATCTGAGGGATCGACCCCCTCGCGGTGCTGTCGAGCGGCCGCGATCGCCGCCGCGACGGCATCTGTAGATGCCCCGACATTGGCCATGAGCGGTTCCAGATTGCCACGGCGTGCCATGTCAGGAGCCACTACAGCTTCCAGCTCCGCGCGGCTCCCATAGATCCGTCGCCCAGTCTTGCCTGCAACGAGCAGTGCGTCGTGACTGGGGTTGTCGAGGACGCCCTGGTCACCGCAGCCGTCCGCGCAGTGCCAACGTCCGCCGGTGCGGATCGAGTCGACGACGAATGCGCCGGCCAATATGATGCCGCGCTCGTCTAGCGCGTCGCTCACCGTCTCCACGAGCCGCTGATGGGTGCCTGCACACGCTGAGCACGACGCACCGTCTCCATCGACGATGACCGCGACCGCTGTATCCGCGCCCTCCTGCTGAGCGGCCAACTCAGCCACCCGGTCGACCCCGGCGGAGGCATCGGACAGATCAATCCGCAACACCACGCCGATCTCATCCGCTGCGAAAGTCACGACGACCAACGAGTATTCGGGTAGGAAGCCAACCAGTGACGGGATCGCCGAAATAAGCTGCGGCACAGTGCTGATTGTGTTCATGGTTATTCCCCAATCGGGACGTTAGGCCCACCCCTATGGCGTGCCCGGACACCCACACCCTACCGGCTCCCACCGACAGTTCCTGTTCTGCCGGTCAGTTCGGCCTCCTCGCCTCATGCTCGTCGACCGCCGGCACTTCGCCATAGAAATCGGTGAGTCCCGACAAGGCACACGGACGTCGCGGCCTTGTTTAATCGTGATCCTGATCTGGGTCGGTCGCGGTGATAACGCGCTGGCCCTCGACCACCTTGACAGGCTGCCCCTCGGCCGTCTCGACCTGTTTGATCTTGTCGAATGGAACACGCCACGTCCAACCTGCCACCCGAACCGACCGTGCGTTGACGCGCTCGACAGCTCCCCATCCGACACCGAGCAGGACACGATCGCCCACCATCACCGTGTGAGCATCCCAGATGGATGCACCGGACTCAGCCGCCTGTTCGAGTTCCCTTTTCCAGAAGCCAAGCTGGTCGGTCAGCCGCGAGATCTCCGCGACTACTCGCTCCCGATGGTCGCCCACAGCTGGCGGCTGGGTCTCCACGTGTTTGACACCGCGGCCATCGGTGAACAAGGTCCGGGTGTGCCCGTCGCGTGCCCGCTCGAAGCGGCGCAGCTCGGCCTCCAATCGCCCGATACGGCGTCGTATTACCGAAGGACTGTACCGGAAGGCTGTCGTTCCAGCCGCGGCCGCAGCACGCCGGGCGGTCTCCTCTGCCGCGTCCGTGGCATCGAACGCTTTGCGGATCGCATTATCTGCACGCTCAATTGCTTTGCGGTGGCGTCGTTCCGAGTGATGACCGACGAGAATCGGCTGTCCCAGTGGTGGCAGGAGATCCCGAGCGTGTTTCTCGGCCTCCCAAGCCGCATCCGCCGCGGCCGACCGGCGTTCGGCCTTGGTCTTGAGCGCGTCCACCCGATGCTCCTGCTGTCTCACTGCATCCGCTTCGACATCCTCCGCGGCCCGGTAAGTGTCGTCTACCTCGACGGTCACTTCGAAACCTGCTGTCTCCAAGGCCGATTTAGTCGCCTCGATCAAAGGCGCCTTTGCACGGGTGTCGCGCGAACGAGCTACATACCAGCTGCCCAGATTGCGTGACCACCTCCAGGCGCCAGCCCGACCGGTCCACGGGTCAACAACCGACTTCAAGATGTCGGCCGAACCGTCACCGCGAGCAGTCCCCTCGATCAAGGTGCCGTCTGCGTGTGAATGGGTGATCGTCAATCTCGACATGAGAATTCCTCGGTAGTCTCGGTGGCCCACCCCTTTGGCGTGCCCCAACATTGGGAACACTACCGGCGGCCACCGACAACAGCCAGTGCAGCGGTTCAGCAGCGGCGCCGCCGCCATGCCTTTGGGTAGGCTCCAATCAAAACCGCCCCCTCCCCTTCAACCACGCGGGTTTGGGAGGGGCGGTTTAGCCAGGTTTAGCCAGCCTCGGGGGCAACATCCGGCGACGCCCAAAGACGCAGGCCCCGAACGCTTCCTACTCGTCCTCGTACCAGCTCTCGCCGCAGTCCATGGGATCCCAATCAGCCGGCGGATGGTCCGGATACCTCTCGCGAATCCCTGCCATGATCGGTGTCAGTCGCTCCACGTTTGCCTGCTGATGCCGCTCACACCGCGGATACCGCGCCCCCGAGCCCGATAGCGCCAGATAGGCCGCAACCGGCCCGTCGCAACCCACCGGCCCGTCGAGGCACTCACCAGCATCGAATCGGTCCAGAAACTCCTCGTCGGAGAAACCATCCAGAGATCCCACCTGTCCACTCCGTTCCCAGGCCCACCCTGGTGGCGTGCCCGACATCTCGCACACTACCGCCGACCACCGACAACCACGACGACGACGACGACGACTCAGAACCCTCAGAAGTACACCCCCTCCCCACCCCCGCGGCGGGTTGGGGGTGGGGAGGGGGTGGCGTGAGCCTCGATTCAGATGAACCACACGGGGTTTCACGGCCTCCCATTCAGCGCCGACAGGACCATAGCCGCGCGGACCGCCAGTGGGTCTGACGACTCCGACAACAGAGACTCTGTGGCCGGATCGGTGAGCAGGCTCAAGTGTGCGCGATGGCGACTCAGGCTCACGCATGCACGGCCTGGGTCCATCGGGAACGACTCGACACTGCGGTAGCCTGCCATCGGGTGTAGCGCAACCACTGCTGGTCGCTCAAGGCCCTGCACGGAGTTGCTCGTGCCGATCAGTACGCCGTCAACATCGGCCAGCAGCGCCCGCACGGCACCGGCTTGCGCGACGTGTGGAGTGACCACCGCAATGTCGTCGCCGGTCAGCACTGTGGACTGACCGGAGCGGCAGTAGCGATACCCGAGCAGTTCGCGCACCCGGTCAGCGACTGCCGTGAGCATGTTGGGGTCGGTCGGACCATGCCGGGTGGCCACAGAGATGCCGACGATTTCTGGAAGCTCGATCCCGTTGGCATCGAGGATCGATTCGACAGGACGGCGCGATGTGAACGGCATGTCCCGGTAGAAGTGCTCTGAGAGCAGCGCGCAAGTCTGCGGTCCCAACCGCCAGGAGTGAGTCAGCTCGTGCACCGTCACGGCGGCACCATGCGCGGCCAGCAAGGCTGCCGGGGCGGGAAGGTGCGGCCCAGTGTCCTGCCCGTGCCAACGTGTTGTCGAACCCGTCACAACGGGGGCGATCTGACCCGAATCTCCAACGAGCACGACCTGTCGCGCCAGTGCGCCGAGCGCTCCCACGTCCGCATAGGTCGCCTGCCAAGCCTCGTCGATCAATAGCACGTCAGCCGCGCCCACATTCGGGTCCACGTACAGCCAACGAGCCGCAGTGCCAATAAGAATCGCACCACCCGTAGAATGCGACCACCGCACGTGACGGCCTGTTACAGTCGGAATGCCTTCCACTGCCGTGGTTTTGGACTTACTGTTTACGATCAGCGCTGCTCGGTCACTGACCGCCCCAATCCGCCTGGCCAATTCAGCAGCCTGCTCACGAGTCTGGGCAGCAACCGCCACCCGTAGACCTGCTCGGTGCGCCAGCGCCGCTGACAACAGCGTCACCAGCCTCGACTTCCCGGCTCCCGGCGCTGCTGGGCACACCACACATGGATCACCGCTCCACACCGCCAGCAGAACCCGCGCCAGCATCGTATCGTTGAGCAACTCTCGACCCGGCCAATTCGCGCTGACATTGCACGCCTCCACTACCGCAGGTCTTGATACCCCAGGGACAGGTGACCCCGGCGCACCACCAGCCGCCGCAGTATCGCGCCTAGTGAAATCCTTTGGCAGCGTGCGCATCACATATCCCCTTCGTTGTCGTGTCCCTCGTTCTCGGCTGCGGCGATCACCACCGCCAGCGGCACATCTCGACGCACCGGCGTAGGAGTCACGCCCTGTGACAACCAGGAGAACCGACGACGGTACAGCCTGGCCAGTACCCGACGCCCTGACCGGATAGTCGACGGACTGGGTGGCGCGGGAATCACCGTGACGGCCTCACCCGCTGCGGGCCGGTAACCACTGCGCCGCAGACCGCCGATTGCCACCGCTAAAGCGCCGTCCTCGACGCTGGTCGTCACGACTTCCCCGCTAAAGCGTGCGTCCACAGCCGGCATGTCTGCCATCGGGGCACCCGCCCAGCCGATAACCGCTGTCCCGGCGCGCAGCCGTGTGTCTAACCGGTTGGCGTGCACGACCACTCGCCCTGTACCTGCCGAGGACACGCCCACCACTACCTCACCCGTACACACATGGCCGGTATGCATCCCGCGCGCCCGCCACAGTGGGTCACACAGCAGTGCCGCCTCGAAGACATCCGCCGCGTCGCATCGGCTGCGCAGCCGCACAGCTGCCAGATACAGCGACTCAGGCACATCCCACGACCGCCCACCGCTCAATGCATCCTGGTATGTCCCAAGCAGCCAATCATCGTCCTCACGCGTCGGCTCCAAACCGGGCAGCACTGGCCCCGCAGTGACTACCCGGTGCCACGCGTGCGCCCCAGCCAGTCCGCCCGCCGCCCCGAACGCCCGCCGCCACAGATTCGGGTGATCCGCGCCCGGTGGCACCCCCAGCACGTACCGCTGCCTCGACACGGCCAGCACGTCAGCCACCGCCGTCGTACCGGGATGCGCCGCCCGCTCCACCCACCACCCAGCCAACGCCGATCCCGCCGCCACGGCTACCGAGTCGCAGCGCGCCGGGTCCGCGAACCGAGTCGCGAGGATCGCGAGGGCACGAAGGGACGCACCGCCCTCGACAACCGCACTCGGCCCCCCACCCAAGTCACCGTTAGCACAACCTGCCGCACGCGCTATCGCCGCCAACCCGGCAGCGCCACTGCCGGTTTCGGCCCGCCCGCTGGGGCCGATGGCCTGAACTCGTATCGCCCCTCCGGCTCGCCTGGCGCTCACCGCCACGGTCACTTCCCGATTGGGTGCAGGATTGTGCAGCAGCCGGGGCACCGCCGCACCCATGTCGCGCGCGCTCACTCGCAGCGCCAGATCGAACAGGGCCGCACTCATCCCCCGTCACCGCCCTGCTCGACAGCTACGCCGCGTGCCGCAGCGGCAAAGCCGTCAGCCAACGCCGCCGTGGCGCGGTCGTCCTCGGCCCGTCGCGCCGCATCGCGCACGGTCGCAACAGTCCACCCCGTTCCGGCCAGCACCGTGTCTGCCCACGCCGTGAACCCTCCCCGCGTGCTCACGCCGCCACCGATCCCGAAACCGGGGTTACCCGCACCGTTTTTGCCCAACCCGGCGCGGTGTTGGCCGCGTCCTGCCCGATTAGAGCCACGATCAGGGGCACCGGCAGACGACGGTTCGGCCATGGGGTGCCGCCATCGGTGAACGCCACGATCACGTCGGCGCGCGGTCGACCTGCCAACGCTGCCGCAATGCCCACCCGAAGATCGGTGCCGCCACCACCGGTCAGCTTGACCTCACGGATCGACCGCACCAGCCGTGGTGTCGTCGCCGCAGCATCGCAGCAGGTAACCCGCACTGTCGACGCACCAGTCTGGCGCAGCACCCCTCGCGTCTCGGATAATGCCGACGCCAGGTCGTCATCGCCCATCGACCCCGACGTGTCGACAATCAGATCGACCGCAATTTTCGGCGCTCGCAACGTCGGCAGAATCAGTCCTCCCATCGCACGCCGATTCGGCCTGCGCCACGAGTGATGCACCTGCCCCGCCTGATCCTCGACAGCGCGTCGTACCGCCGCACGCAAAACCTTCGGCCACGGCACAACCGCAGGGGCAAGCTGCGCCGCCGCCCACCGCTGCACACCTGCGGGCACTGTCCCTCGCCCCGCACCGCCCGAGTTCGCCGCCGTCTGCACCGCCTGCGCCACCGCTGTGCGCACCAGATCGGCTGCCGCCTTTGACAATCCGGCCCCACTGCCCAAGTCGGCCTCCGCAGGCAACTCACCCGAAACCGGGGTATCACCGGCCCCGGAACCACAGCCCACACCGGCCTCGTCGGCTCCCGGAAACGCCCGCACCGCCTGCGGCGGAACGAGATGGCGGTAGTAGACCTCCGCAGCATGCCCGTCCTGACAGCCAATCCCAGCAGGGGTCACCGCCCCGCTGGGCAATCCCAAGCCAGCCGACAACAGGTCGTCATTAATCTCCGCATCCCCAGCGATATTCCACATCGCCCGGTCCACAGGCATGTCCACCGCATCCCCGCGCGCGGCGTGTTCCCGCAGTAGATGCCCGACCTCATGCAGTACCACGGCAGCGGCCTCCGGAATCGTCCACCCATCGGCGCTGCCGAGCATCGCCGGGTCAATATAAAGACGCCAGTGCCGGTCCACTGCAAAGGTACCCAGCCCTGGCATGGCCACCGGCACCATCGCGAACACCGCCCGCGCGAAGTAGGGCATCGCCTCCACTGCCGCCATGCGCGCCAACCGCACCCGCCTCCATTCGTCGGAGGTCAATACCCGCACTGCCGCACTCATGCGGCACGCTCAGCATCGAGCCCCGCCGCGACCAGCACATCGCGGAACTTCCGCGCTGCCGCAGGCACTTTCGCGCCTGCTGGGCGCGCAACGGCCAACGCTCTGGCAGCCGCGCCCGCCACATCGGGCGCTCCGCTGGTCGCCGCCGCCACCAGCGGACCCCACCCGGTCACCCACGCATCGGTAGTGCCTTTGCTCGACGCCCACGCGACCACTCCCGAAAGCACCGCCCACACCTGATCCGGCCTGGCCGAGGCCCAGTCCACAATCGACGGGTCTGCAATCACGTCGGCCACCGCAGGCAAATCCATACTCGCTTTCCACTGCAAGTACTCACTGCCAGCGCCATCCCCTACTAAACCGAGCACCGCCGCCGTGATGCTGGCAGTATCGTCAGCCCGCAGAAACGGCAGCATTCGCGCCGTCGCGTCCCACGACCGCCGCGACGGCCATGCCCGTCCAGCTGCCTCGTCGGTATCGGGGTAATGGTGCAACAGTTCAGGACGGGCCTCGATGAACGCACATACCGCCCCCACCTCGTCAGCCGTCCGCAACTCATCGGCGGCAATCGCCCGAGACGCCGGGAGCGTGCGAAATCCCGCCCGCATGCCCGTGAGCCACTCGTCCGTGGATGGCTCAAACATGATGTGCAGGAACCGATTAGCCATCGGAGGAGTGAGGTCTACGCCACCGGCAGAACGATCAGGCGGATTAGCCGCCGCGACGATTCGCACCCCGGTAGGCAGCTTGTGACGACCGACCATTCGTTCCAGCGCCACCGTCAACATCGCTGCCTGCGTAGCGGCAGAGCACGTGGTCAACTCGTCCAGCAGCAGATACCCGCCACCAGCGTCCACAAGCGTTTTCGCCCAATCCGGCAGTGCAACCGTCTGCACCGATCCATCGACCACCACCGGCCATCCCGCGATGTCAACAGGTTCACGCTGAGAACCAATCAACGTCTCCACCGGAACCTGATCCGCCGCCGCCAACGCCCGTACAACGCTGGACTTGCCAGTACCCGGATCGCTCCACAGAAGCACGGCTACACCCGCCCGTGCCGCCGCATCAATCACTGTCACCGTCGTAGCCAAATCAGCCATCACACAATCCCTTTGAGTGAACGAGGCCCACCCCTATGGCGTGCCCTTACACCGCTCACCCTAACAACAGCCACCGACAAAATTCGTGCACGGTGCCAACCCGCCGTTGCCCCTCCTAGCGAGATGCAGCGAAGATTGACAGAACCGACCACCTATATTGACAAAACGTCGCCGTCGTGAGTGCGCCGTCCACTTCCGGCAAAATGGCGTAATCGGTTGTCGTTCAGCACATTACATCAGAACGCGCCGCCACAACTCCCAATGTTCTAGCAATGACGTATGCGCTTTCATCCTTCGAGCTTCTCGACGACGTCGACGACAACACACCACCACACACCCCAGCAGCAGCAAGTGGCACCCCCTCCCAACCCCCGCGGCGGGTTGGGAGGGGGTGGTGCGCGCGGGTACGCAAAGCGAGCGGTAGCGAGCGGAACGGCATGTTCCGCCAACCGCGGCGGCTGATCAACCTCGGTTGCAAGCCGCGAATAGGCCCACAGCCGCCTCTGCGTCTGGTCTCGCTGACAACCGTTGAAACTAGAGGCACGCCAACCATTTTAGGTCTGTGGATGTATCCAGGGATTTCCATCGGTATCTACAATTGACGAGCCAGAGAAGTCAGCGACTAACGCCGATTGACGGGACCGCCGGCCGTGACGATCCGAATTGGGTGGGCGCGGGCGAGCTCGAGTAGCTGGCGGAGGCTGTAGGCCTCCAGACTCGGACGCTCAGCCGCGCCGGCGGGATCGACGACTTGGGCGTACTGTACTTCGTCGATCTCGACGCGCAGCGGAGCGGCGGCTTCATTCATGGACGCTTCGGTCATGGTGTCAAGGGTGGCAGTACCGAATCACCGATTCCAGAGGAGTGGTGCCCAGACGTCTTTCATCTCAGTCTTCGACTGCGATGCGAACGTCATGGCCGGCGGACGCCAGGGAGCTTGCGCGGCGCGCTGCAGCGACTCGGTGAATCCTTAGTGGGTATGGGATCCTGTCCCGCAGTGTCCGCGCCTCCGGGTAGAGCTGCTCGAAGTCGGCTTGGTCGTCGAGCATGTAGACCACGCTCACACCGTCGACGGTCTCGACGGGGAGCTCTGCGGCGGTGACGACGATGAAGTCGTCGAGAGCTTGCATTTCGGCGATTAGGCCGGCTGGCACCGAAGATCCTGCGGGGTCACCGGCGCGTCCTGGTGCCCATTTGATGCCTGCCTCCCACTTGTAGTACCGCTTGTGTGGGATTCCCAGTAGGTCACCGGCCATTGTTTTGAGCAAGCCGACGGCTTGCCGGCGGACGGCCAGGTCGACCCGGCGATCGCCGTGTTGTCCACCGTAGACTTCGACGTCGATGCCCCGCCGGCTCAGCTCGCCGGCGGCGCGCCCAATCGCGACATGTTGCAGGGTGAATGGGTAGGGCGTCCCCCACGGAGTCCTTGCTTGTGGGTACATCTGGTTGAAGGCGTCTTGGTCGGCGAGGGCAATGAACTGGACGGCCTTGTCACCTGTTCCCTGAGCTGCTGCGACGGCGAGATCTGTCTGCTGCGCGACGAATCGTTCCATCGCAGTGATGCTTTCGACCATCTGCGGGTCAGGTGGCTTCTCGCCATCCTCGACCTCGTCGTAGTCTTCATAGGAGACCTTCATAGCGCGCGCGGATTCTTCGGCCTGAAGGCCAAGTGCAAGTCGGCGCGCTAAGAGATCCGACCAGAGGTATTCCCGCCCGTCGTCACCACTGAAGACAGGCATGTCCGTCATCACACTTTCCTCCTCGGCGCCTGCCCGTGTGGCCTGCCCATACGTCAGCCAGGGTACGGCCCTGATCAGTGATCCGCTACACCCACTCAGTGAGCCGGGGAAGCGCGGTGGCGAGACGGTCGAATAATGTCGGCCACCCTTTTGCCAGCCAGGACACGTGCCCGTTGGAAAGCAGCGCGGCGTCGATGATTGAGTCGACGCGGATCTGATGGGCGGGCATGCCGAGCTCGGCGAGTTTGGCGTATATCGGGTTCGCTGGGATGTCGCGGCCGGCGAGGTATTCGAAGACGTGCCCGCGTTGCCAATCCCAGATTGGCCCGAATGTGACTGTGCCGTCGTTGCGGCGCACCACGCCCCCGAACTGCGCGCGGACCTTTTCGCGTGAGTAGTCCTGGTGCGCCGTTGTTTCTCTCGCCAGCCTGCTTCGGTACAGCATGCGCCGCCCGGGAGATTCCGAGGAACGAACACCCCACATCGAGCCGCGGCCGAAGCGCGAGTGGGCAGCCTTGGCGGGTGTAGTGATCATGATGTCGGCAAGGCTGCCGCGCAGTACCCGGTCTGGCGCGTGGTGGTCGAATCCACCGCCGGCGATGAGCAAGGTCAGCAGATCCGGTTCGGCTGCGATCACGGTCAGGTTGAGTCGCCACCGCTGTGCCAGCTCTTCGATGTACCGGACAGTCTCCGGGAATTGCAGGCCGCTGTCGAAATGCACGACAGGAATGTTCGGGTCGACTTGCCGGGCCAGATCGACGACGACAGTGCTGTCCTTGCCGCCTGACCACGAGACGAAACCGTCATGGGAGTCCAAGTGGCCGGCGATCCTATGCAGTAGATGGTCATAGGCATTCGTCCCTCGCCGTCGGACGGCGATCCGACGCAGAGCCTGAATATCAAGTCCGGGAGGCGTATTCATCGTCGATCGACAAGTTCGATGCGCATGCGCGGGAATACCTTTTCGAGGTACTCGCGGACGTAGTCCAGGGCCTCGGGCGTTTCCAGGATCGACTCTGTCGTGGTGGTGTTATCCCACCACCACCACACTCCTTGACGCCGGAATCCAAAGGGTGGCGGCACCTGGCCGCCGAGGTTTTCGCGGGCGAAGATGCGAGCGGCCCCGACCACAAAGTACCAATCCAGGCCCCCGAAGGTGATCGTGTCCGTGCCGTTGTCTGCGAGTCGAGATAGGCGCTGCGGCAACGTCACTCGGGCAAGACAGGTCGAGACGGTTATCGGTGCGCGTTTCACCGACCTGTAGTGGCCGTTGCGCCCGGGTTGATCGTCGCTGGGCTCTAGCCGGTTGGGATGGACGATCCATGTGTCCGCCACGGTTACCACTCCTTCAACTGCACGACGATACGGTCGCCGAACCCGCCGTCACCGGTGTCGTAGACGGCGTAATCCGCTGAGGTCACCGCGAACTGCATTCCACGCGGCAATAAATGTGTTGTGTCTTCGACGCTGTCGGAACGACCTAGGTACATACCGCGGCTCGTGACGATCTCAAAGACCACGTGCCGCGAACTGTCGTGGCCCGACATCTCGTGCAGGTTGTGTCGGCTCAGCGTGAACTGGTCGAAGGCCACGAGGGAACCTGGCCGCAGGTTAGCCGGCAGATCCTCCAGCTTGGTCACGTCTCGGTGCGTGTCCGGCAGACGCACCGAGACATATACGCGGTGAGTCCGGTCGTTGAGCCGCTCATTGGACTGGATGGCGCGATCGAGGCGCTGCACCGTGGCCCGATCGACGTCGGCGAGCTGCTGCACGTCGCCGGCGCCAGTGTGCAGGGCGCGGTTGATCCGCCGCCACTCCTCGGGGTTCTCGTCGGAGATCATCGCTCGCATAGCCCGGTGCTGTGATGCGGGTGCAGACGCCATGACCTTGTTCTTGACAGCGGACCGAAGTTTGCGCTGCCGGCCACTCAGTGCGGTGCGGAAGTCGCCGGGTGGGGGCAGCTCACCGCGCAGTCGCGGCGACTCAACGGCACTGACATCACGTGGCGTCGACCGGTAACGATCCCGCGTGGCCCGGGTCGCCGAGGTGTCGGTGTCCCGGATCTCGTCGGTGATGCGGTTGCTCAATCGTTGGAAGTCCCGCTCTCCCATTACCTCGGCGGCGATCTCGCGGGCGGCCTTCACATCGCGTTCGCCGATCGTGCCGGCTTCGGGATCGACGACGAGTGCCCGTTCCCGATTGGGTCTATTGGTTTTCGCGCCCACCAGCTCCACCTAGGCAGATCATCTGCGGCACATTCTCCCGGTTCCGCCCGTGGCTGCATCATGGGAAGGCGCGCCGTGACCAGGCGTAATACGGGGCATAAGCTCAGGTTAGAGAAGATCCGGGCGACGTTAAACAGGAGGTGGCCCCGAAGACGGCCACTGCTGGGCCGCTCCGAGGCCACCCTGGGACACCCTCTCCCAACCCCTGCGGTTGTTTCGTACCCTGAGCGTAAGCCATACCGGGGATAGCGTAGCGGTCAGCATGTATACCGATCCTGCCGCTGCAGCGTGGATCGTCGCGGGCCAACCCTCCGTCGACGCACCCCCGCCCGTCCCCGGCCGCTGCGCCCGCTGCGGCACCGAGGGCCCGACAGTGACGGTCTCCCGGATCCTCAGCGACAAGTTCACCGGCTTCGAGGACTGGCCATACGGGTGGCGCAGATTGTGCGTGCCCTGCGCATGGGCCTATGACCGGCGGCCGACCGCCCAGGTTCCCATGCTCATCACCCGCGACACCGTGACCGAGTATGCCGATGGGCGCGGACTCGTGGGGGTGCTCACGGCGGGGCCGCTCGCCATCACCTGCGCCGCAGTCCTGCCGGTACGCGCACTGCTGAAACGTCGGTACCTGTTGCCGACCGCCCAGTGGGGACATTTGGCGATCGACAAGCTTGTGCTGCGTTGGGAGTCCAGTGACGCCGCGAGGCTGGCGGACCTCGTGTGGTTGCGCGGCGCCGTCGGCGCGACATGGCCGCAGCTATCTCGCGATGCGCCGCCGGCCAAACTCATCACCGGGCACCCGCGGGAGCACTGGCCCCGGATCATCAACGCTTGGGAACAGTTCGCCTCGTGGCGTTCCACCCCGATGGTGTGGGCGGCCGCACGCGAGATCACCGATCCGCCGGGAGACAGACCCGAACCGGTGCGACGCCGGCTCTAGCTCCAGCCTCTCGCACGGTGGCAGGCTCCATCGCTTAACCCGCTACGTCGATACGTGCACGTCACACCAATGATCGCCCGTTACAGTTGCGATCATGCCTGCCGACGACCTGCCGCCCTCACGCATATGGCAGGCGGCAGTCCCCGAGCTCGGCACACTCGACGACGCCGACGACCTCGCTGAGCGGTTGCTGCTGCATTTGCACTACGCCATCAACTGGGACAAGAGTTGGGTGGCCAGCCACCGCGCGACATACTGGACCGACATACTTCCCTCCCGGGTATTGCGTGCCGCCTATCAGAGCGACACCCTCGACGACTGGTGGTCTGCTGCCGCCCATGAGCTCGAAGCGGACCCGCCGCGCAACCAGGAGCGCCGTATCGAGTTGGCCCTATTGCTGCGCCAACCCTCCCTTCAAGTCATCACCGCGTTCCACGATCGACTTCACGCTCTGTTGCTGCGAGTGCAGATCATCGCTGAGGCGGTCTCCCAGCAACGGAAAAGCTCGTCGAGGCGGAGCGCCGAATGACGCTTTCTACCGTCCGTTTCGACATCGACATCGTCGCCAAATCGTCGATCGTGCACGGACAGGGCCGTTCCTCTGGCCGGGCCGACACGGTGAGCGTGTTTCGTCGCGAAAAGATCATCACACCCGACGGGGACATGATTCGGGTACCGGTGGTGTCGGGCAACAGTTTTCGCGGTGTACTGCGCCGGATCGGAGAGGGTCTCACCGCCGATGTACTCAGATACGAACAGTCTCTGCCGATCCCTGCAGCTCATCTCTTGACCAACGGTGGTCGGCTCGGAAAGACCGACAAACCGATGACCGATGACCGGGAACGCACACTGAAGGCGTTGATTCCGCAGATTGCGATCTTTGGTGGAGACGCCTCGGGCAGGGTCATGTCGGGTCTGCTGACCGTGAGCAAAGTGTTGCCTGAGGTCGCCGAACTCGCCCACATCTTGCCGCGACCACCGAGCGGGCCGCTTCCCTCGGCCATTCGTGGCATGACCGCCGAGTCCTACACCCACCTGGCCGATCACCGGCCCAGCACCAGTGAGCCACCCGTGATGAACACCGAGGCTAAGGATGATAGTCCGCTGGGCATCTTCGGGTTCGAGGCCCTATCGGCCGGCACGCGGATGCAGTCGTGGGTGCAGATCTCGCACGCCACTGATTATCAGCTCGCGTTCTTCAACAGCGTGCTGGCCGCCTTCGCCGAGCGCGGTCACCTGGGCGGCCGCTCCGCCGCCGGCCACGGCGCCATCGGCGCGACTGTTCATGCCACGGCACTTCGGGGCGTACTGCCAAACCCGGACCTCGACTGGGCCGCCCAGTTGCGCAGGAAGCGCCGGGCCGCCATCAAAGCTCTCACTGACCTGACCTGATGATCCCGGTTCTGGTGACTGCCGCTACACCGCACGGGGTGGCTACATCTCGGCCCTGGGGTGTACCGCTGGACGCGTTGCTATCGTCGGTGCTGTGGCATCGGCGCAAGTGGGAGGCTCGCGCCGCCGGCCATCACCTGGCCTATCACCCGGATCTTGAGCCCGAAGCGATCGAGCTTCCCATCGCCCGATGCCACGACCCCGACCACCAGGCGGCCTGGCACTGGATGGCTACGTTCGCTGATCTGCGGCCGGGTGGCGGCGAGCCGGATATTCGTTGGCGCACATCACGCACAGACCGCCGGCGGCTTCAGCAGCTCGCCCCCGTCACCGGCAACGTCGTGTCGGACACATCGGGCCGCTATCTGCAGCGCACCGTTCCCGTGATCGCCCATCCCGTGGCCACACTGACGTGGCATGCCGTCGGCGATCCTGACGGTATCCGCGAACTGCTCGCCGAATTGCCATCGATCGGGAAGCATCGCGGCACCGGCGAAGGTGTGGTGGCTCGATGGACAGTCGCCGAAGCTCCGGACGTCGCGGCCTGGTCGGCCGGCCACGAGCACGAGCCCGGTGTCTTGGGTAGGACCGTCCCGCTCCGCTGTCTGAAACCCGGCATGGTTACCGGCGAAGTCGGGTTTGGCGCTATCCGTCCGCCCTACTTGCACCCGTTCAGCCGAACCGATGCGGCCCACCCGGCGCGGTAGCCCCCACGATCGCCAGCGTTCTGCACTGTGTCAGTAGCCCCAGTCTGGTCCTGGCGGAAGACTTCCCTGGTAGATCACCTTGCCGTTACCCCATCGCCGATCGACGCCGATCGATCCGTCAGGGTTCTGCCACCAGAAGTTGACGTCGCGCTGGCCGCCTTCGCTCCACTTCTGGAAGTCCTGCGCCGACGGCGGACCTGAGAGCCACACCTTGACCTCACCGACCTTGCCCGCCGGGTCGATGCTGGTCTCCATGATTTCGCCCGGCCCCGCCGAGATTTCCACTTTGGCATCCGGGGTCACTTTGTCGCCCTCGACCTGGACGAACCGCCCGTTCTCGACATACCAGGTGTGCAGCGCCGGCGTCGGGCCGCAGATCGTCACCGGGTCATTGTCCTTCGACCCCAGGTAGCAGGCGTACGGCCGCACATCGTCAGGGTCAGGTGCGCCCTTGTCGCTGTCCGTCGGTGTCGGCGGAGGCTTGGGGTCGACATGCGCCAACGGTGCGGCAACATCTCCCGGCAGCTGCCGCTTTGCCACACGCACCGCCTCAGCGGATTGCGCATACTCAGCCGCCGCGTTCGACACAATCTGCCTCGACTCCGCGACGCGGTGCTGCCCAGCCTGGGCCAGACCGATCATCCCTTCCGGTGTACCTCGCTGCGAACCCAGGGCCGCCCGGTCCTGCGCCCAGCCCGCCTCCACGGAGTTCAGTTGTTGCAGTGCCCGCGGCCCAACGGACTCGACACGCGCAACGGCGTTGTGTACCTGAGCTTTTGCGTCGTCAACCACGTTGCGTGTGCGGCCCAAATCGATAGATTGCTCGGCGGCGCGCTGTTGTGCGACCCCGGACCACCCTGCTGGCGGATCGGGTTGCGGCACGGGCTGGTCAGCAGCCGGCGGTTGCGGGGGCTTCCCAGTGCCGACCAGCCCCCGCGCCTCGCGCAGTTGCGCATCGACAAGTTCGACGAACTCCATCGTCACCTCCCAGGTAGTCCCTGTGCCTGCTCAACGAAACTCGGAGTAGTTCCAATGCCAGGATGCGCGCATCTGCGCCTTCAATGATGCGTCTGGACCGACGACGAGCTCCTCTGCGCTGTCGGCTTTTCGACGCCACGTCAAGTAGGCAGCAGCTGCGACACACACTAAGCCTGCCGTAACCCAGACGACGAGCGGCGATACCGATACGAGGATGGCGGCCGTCGCGACACCCACCACCACCAGCATGAGCCGTTCTCGCCTTCGGAACCGATGTGCGGGGTCACGAAGATCAGACGCGTAGGCCATGAGGCGCCATTGCTGTGCAAAAGCCCTTAGGTCGAACGTTGTATCGGGTTCGCGGTAAACGAAGGCCTCCCAAGAGCTTTCACCCCACCACCGGTAGTCCTCGGCCGCGCCGATCGCGGGATCTCCCGGCATTGACCGCCGACGCTGATGCGCGATGAAACTCTTAGCCAGCCGAGCGTCGCGCCTGAGACCCAAGGCGATCTCGTCGGCGCCGACTGCCGTGCGTCGATTGGAGGCAGGCCCTTGCTGCATAGTCCGAGCGTGACATCGACCAGGACGGTCTTCCAGACCACTGCACCTGCCGGCCTGCCGGTGATCACGGTGATCACCCGTCAGTGGCCGACACCGTCCAAGATGTCGAGTGTTTCCTGACGTCTCAGCTCGTAACGCGCGGTAATGATCCCGGCCGCTTCTCGCCACGTCACTTCAACTGCACCAAGCGCGATCGCTTGCTTGCGCTTGGCGTCGGTGACGTCGTAGTGCCAGTTCTCGGCGGCCCGGCTTCCGGGTTTCGCCAGGGGCTTGCCCACTTTGGTTGGGTCTTGAAACCACCGCCGTTGCAGTCCCAGCCGGGCGGCGAACCTATGGAGTTCGCCTGGGGTGTCGGCGAACAGGTGCGACCATCGGGTGTCGTAGCGCCCGATGCGCGCGGGGATCCGCGCGTCGTCGACGTAGACGGTCACTGGTCGCTCTGCCGGTCGTCGACGCCACCGCTGCGGTGATGCCCGAGATGGGTGTCCAGTTTGTAGTGCGCTGCCAGTGTGGTGAGCACGGAGCACGGCGCTTCGACGAGGCACTCTGAGAGCAGGGTTCCTTCCCACTCTCCAGCCCACTGTCCAGCAGCCGGTGTGCAGGCCGGGCAGAAGATGCTTTGGGCGGGACAGGTGGAGGTGTCGTCGTGGGCGTTGTGGATCCCGAAGTCCAAACATTCCTCACAGACGCTGACGGCCGGCAAGTGGCGGCTTGCAAGGGCGAGTAGTTGCGTCTGGTGTGTCGGCGCGAGCGGGTGATGGAACCGCATCAGCGCTGGGTCGCCGACGATCGCGGTCAGCAGGTTCGGCCCGAAGTGTGGGTCGACTCCGGCCGCACCGATGGCGGCGGCGTCGACGTCATCGGGGCGAGCGGCGCCGAGCTCGTCGGCGACGGTGCCACGGTGCAGCGCGAGGATCCAAAGGCAGTCGTGGCATGGGCGACCGTATCGGTCGGCCGCTTCGCGGTCGTATGGACCCCACATAGGGGCGAGCCCTACGGTTCTCTCGCACAGCGCAACTGCGTGTACCACCCCGTGGATCTGCTGAGAGATCGAGTGCGTGAGTTGCCGAGTCCCGGGCCACGATGTGGTGGCGGCCGTCGGTGTCGCTGACACCGAACAGGAGCTCGCCGGCGGGGAGAGGAACGGGTGCGGTGTCGGTGGTCATGTCAGTGAATTCCGATCTCGTCTCGTGTTCGTTGTGATACATCGGCCCACCGCGCGGCGATGATCGTCGACGGTGTGACGCCCAGTTGGTCGGCGGCGGCGAGTGCAGCCAGGAATACGTCACCGAGTTCGGCCAGGAGGTGCGCGGTGTCTGCTCGGCCTTCGGCGCGTTTAAGAAGAGCGCCAACCACTTCGCCGCCCTCTTCGCCCACCTTGGCTACGCGCTGCCAATCAGATCTCTGCACGCCGAGGTGGTCTAGGTGGACACCGACTGCTACGGCCAGCGAGTCCAACGCGTCGAGTGGCTGATCGAAGGCGAGATGAGCGTGTGGTCTCACTGACGGATCGGCCAGGGATCCGTTGCCCGTGACATTTTCGAAGCGGTACTGGTGTTGGGCTAGGTTTCGATCTCTTGCGGAGGTCATCGTTGTAGTCCAGTTTCGGCAGCGACGAGGTTGGCCTTGCCGTGCGCGGGTTCATGGTGGTGAGATGATCGCTGCGTCCCTGGGAACCCGCCGCTGGCCGGGGACGAGCGGCCCGACATTGCTGAAGCCTCGGCCAGGTACTCGCCGGCATAGCGCCGTTGCTCAGGTGTCACGTCGTGTGAAAGCAGCACCGTGGCAGCGAGATCCATCGCGGCGAGGGAGTATTGGCGGCGGCGGTGCGGGTCGTCGACACAGTCACGTGCTGTCTGAAGATCGCGGCGGGCGTCTTCAAGGGTGTCGGTTGTGGACATCTTGTCTCCGTTCACGTGTCAGTCGTGTGTTCGGCGCTGGCGGACCACCACCACCCGTGTTACGAGGCACGAAGCGCGCCGAGTGGCGGCAGCTTCTGCGCTGGGGACAGGCCGGTGCCAGGGGCCGCGGCAATGCCGTCGAGCGCTGCTTTCAGATCGCTGATCGCTTTCTCCGCCGCCGAGACGGGGTTGGCGTAGCCGACGGTGATCCGCTGAGCTATGCGGTGCAGATCGCCCTGGGCGCGTACGAGGGCGGCGATCTCGCGCAACGCTGCGAGGCCGACGGTCCCTTCGCGCGGCGGTTTGTTCTCCGACGTCCAGTCGATGCGTGCGCCCAACGCATGTTCGATCGCGTCGATGTGCTCCTGGAGCTCAGTGACATCGGGCAGCTGCGCTATCCGGTATGCGACGGTCTTTTCCGCCTCCTCGTTCGCTTTCAGCCTCGCCTTCACCAGCCCGGCCTCATAGCCGACCTCCAGTTCCTCAGCGCGCAGAGTGTCGTACCGCGAGAACACCGACCGCACGACATCCCAGGAAGGCGCGTGATCCTTCTTTGCGGCCGCGGCTTGGTGAATGGTCATGCGGCTGGTCGATCGGCCCGGCGACATAAGGCCCCACCCGGGCGGCAGTTCCCCGTCGCGCACGATGGCAGGGTTGGGAACGACCAGCCAGAATTGGTGGCATTGGTCCGCCCAGGCGTCGGCCTTGCCAGTCTTGCGACTGCTGATCTCGGCGAGCCAGTCCGACCGGGACACTTTGACCTCATGTCCGATCAGGTGGCGGCCGCTGGCGCTGGTGAACCCGACGTAGATGGCGTCACACCGGCTCCCGGCGCCGTACCCGCCGTTGAGGCCGACTTCTGAGACGAATACGCCGCCCGGCAGGCGCCTCGCCGGGTCAATGTAGTGGCGGCGCAGTCGATTCAGGAGGTCCGGCGCCGCAAGAGGCGCGGGGTCTTCGGAACGGGTGGTCACCACAGGTCACTTTCCGTGCGGGTGCGGCGCCGCGTCACCGGGGTCCGCCCGGTGAGCCGGTGAAGTCGCTGCAGTGTCGCGGTGGGTTCTGGCAACTGTGCTGGTGCGCGCTGATGCTGCCCCCTCCGCGGTGTCGGGGCGAACATGTCTCGGGGCGCCTGCTGCGCTCTGCGTGTGCGTGGTTTCCGTTCCGCGCCCGTCGCGGGGGCTGGCGGTGTCCTTGCGGGTGTCGGTGTCGTTCCGGCGCGGGTTCGTGGTCTTGTCCACTGCGTCAGTGTCGCCGCGGCTGGTGTCTGTGTTGCCGGAGGTCGTTCGCGTCGCGGGGGGTGCGGTGGGCGCTGGTGTTGTCTTCGTGTCGGTGGTCTTCGCTGGTGTCGCCGTGACGGTCGGGTCGGTGGACTCGTTGGCCACCGTGGATTCGTTCGTCGCGCTCGGCTGCGGGTCGTCGGCGGTCGTCGATCCGGCGGGGTCGGTGAGCGCGGTGGCTGCCGCCTTCTTCGACGTAGGTGACTTTTTGGCGGCGGGAGCCTCCGCGGCTGTGTCTTCCGCGTCTTTCGCCTGGTCCGTGGCGTCCTTGGTGGCGCGCTCGGTCCCAGCGAGCGTCACGCTGTTGTGTTTCGGGGTGACCGCCGGGGTGGAGGTCGCCGCCGTCGCGGCTGCGTGTGGAGCCAGTTCTCCGGTGAGTGTTGAGCCGAGGTCGAGTGCGCCAGCGACGGTCCTGAGCCCGATCTTCACCGCGGTCGCGGCGACGTTGATCGCCGCGTTGACACCTGCGGCGAGAACCTTGGGCATGCTGTAGACGAGCGCAGGCATGCCTACCGCGCGCAGGATGCCGCTGGTGGCGGTCGCGGCGTCGCTGATGAAGGTCGTGATCATGGCGGCGCCGGTGCCGGTGAGGTTGGCGCCGATTGTGAACGGCAGGGATGCGAAGCTGCCGGCAGTGTGGGCCACTGTTGCTACCGTGGCGATCCCGGCGCCGACCAGAGTGGTGAGTGCGGCGGTGTAGCTGGACGGTGACAGTGGCGCCGCCCCAATGGTGCTGATGGCATCTTGCACTGCGCCGTCGGTGGTGCCGTTCCCGAGCCAGGTGCTGACCACCGAGGATGCTCCGTTGGTCAGCCGCGAGACCACGACGTCCGCTGCGTCGGTCACTGTGGTGGTCAGTCCGTTGACTCCCGCCACCGCCACGTTGATCGGCGCAGACACGATGCCCTGGACCGCGGTGAGGACACCGCCGATTAGGGCATTACCCGGGAATATGTCGAGCAATGATCAGAACCTGTGGATGAGCCTCGGTGAGGGGGCGTGAAAGTGGGCGCACCTTCCCGAGGATGATCTGAATATCCGAAGGTCCGATC
>NZ_JBCHKV010000031.1:0-30194 GCF_039023525.1 Mycobacterium sp. 050272
CGGTTGACCCCGATCGAATACGAAGCAATCATGACCACACCGGCCAGTCAGGCCGCGTGACCGAAACTGTCACCTGATCGTGCAGCAGACCCAGGCCAACAGTTCACGCAGCACGTCGGGGTGGGTGGTGGTGAGTCGTTCAGCCAGCAGCTGCGGCCAGTCGATATCGTGGTCAGCGGTCATCGCGTTGATTCCTTTGCTCGAGTGACTTTGGACGGTCTCTCGAAGAATCACGCGATGACCCTCATCTATCCGGCTACGACACGCCGGTCCTCAACTCACGGCCCGACTCATACACCACCTTGGTGGACGCAACCCAATGCTGTTGGCCGCTAAGTCCCTTGACGTCAGGGAAAATCGCCGGGTCAACAATTACGTTTCATGCATAACAGAGGATATCCATCAAAAACTGCTCCATTTTCATCAAATGAATCACAGTCGGACACTCACGTCGCAATTGTGGTACCGCTTGACTTTGGCGTTCTTGTAGTCGAACAACACCGTTGGTGATCATCCGGGTGCGGAGCCGGCCCGGGGTTTTGCGCTTGCCTGCGCGCACGAACCGTCATCGTCAGCGGCGGAGTGGACCCATTAACCCCGCCTCAGCATGCACATGAGCTCGCGGCGGCGATTCCTGACGCGCGGTGCACCTGCACGTGCCCACCGCAGGCCACATGCTGCCTCAGTAAGCTCCCAACGTCGTCAACCACGGCATTGAACAAGCAGCCGGGCTCGCACTGAAACCGAAGAACGCCAGCGCATCTCACATTAGCCGGTCGACGACACAGCCAAACCCACCTCGCGCTGCTCGCCTTCAGCAGCCTCTCTCGGCGCCCAACTTCCCGGGTGTTGGGTAAACGTTTATCCACGAACAGAACGGACTATTAACACCACACCAGGACCCCCGTCTGGGCTACGGATCTGAGGGAGTGGTGCCAGCCTGCACCCGCACCGGCATCGTCAACTGTTGCGCACGCGCGCAGGGCCTTCAAGCAAACTCTTTGACCTACGCGCGACCGGCGATGCCCCTCGATATCCAACGCTGCTTCTTTTCCAAACATCCTTTATCAGTTCACCTTTGGCCAGCACCGGCGTAATGATCGCGGCGTTCAGGCCGCCAGGAGGAATCCCACCAAACCTGCGAGCAGAGCAACGACATACAGCTCGAACATCCCGCGTAGGAGAGGTGGTGCATCTCTCAATTCCATAAAATACAAACCCACGAGGCGGACTTTGACGGCCGCAACGATCAAGATGGCCACCGCGAAGACGTCGCCACCACGCGGCTCTTCGGTTGCCAACCACCATGACAGGAACGTCGCAGACGTTAGCGCGACCCACACAATGACGGCTGGGTCCGTGCGAAGACTGCGCATGTCACCTCACTAGGTAAAGGAGGGGGAAGATGACAAGCCACAACAAATCGACCATGTGCCAGAAGCAGGCGCAACCCTCGGCCAGAGAGAGTCGCAGCGGTGAGAGGCGGGGTGCGTGCCGTGCTAACCACCACATGAACACCAAGACGCCGAGCCCGATGGCCACGTGACCCAAGTGGACGCCAGTCAGGACGTAGTAAAACAGGTAGAAGTAGTTGGTGTTCGGGGTGATTCCCGCATGCACCTTCGTGTAGTACTCGGCTATCTTGATGCTGACAAATGCAGCGCCGCAGGCCATCGCAGCAAGTACGAGATGTGATGCCCTGCGGCTGTTGCGGGCGCGGATCAGCCGCAGGGCCAGCACGGCAAACAACGAGCTGGTCAGAAGCAAGAGCGTGTAGGCGACGCCGAGGTCGGTGTTGAGACGTTGTTGCGAGTGTGCGTAGAGCTCAGGGTCGCCAGTCCGGTAATGCAGGTAGAGCAGAAAAAGGTAGGCGAAAAGCAGAAGGTCTCCGAAGATGAAGACCCAGATCCCGGCTTCTCCAGGGATCTTGCGCTCGTGTGGGTTCGTGATCGCCGCCTCCGACCCGGGGTGGCTGTTACGCGTCAGTTGCATGCGCACCGCACCTGGATCCACGATATTGCGTCGTGTATTCCTTCTCGTGGTCGCCGATGGCCTGCGACGTGGCTACTGTCATCCCGATCAGCCACACGAAGAAGGCGACAAGAAGCACCCACCAGGCGATGGCGCCATTCCATGCCAAAGGGCCGCTGATGAAGAAGACGTCAAGGCTGGCCGGCGTCATCAGCAGCCCGGCCCAGATGCTGAAATATCCAGCCCAGCGAGGGAAAACTGGTGTCGCACGTTTGTCGGCCAAAATCGCGATACCGATCACGATCGCCTGGGCGACCACCGTGTAGACGAGACCGGTAAACGGCAGCCATCCGAGGTCGTTAAGCGCCTGAACCACTTCGGCGGATCGCCCCCGCCGATAAGCCGCGGTTTGGAAGAAGTACAACGGCACGATAAATTCCAGCGGCAGCAGCAATCCCAGGGCAATCTGTAAATAGGACAGCGGCGCGAAGCGGCCCTCGATCCGCTTCATCTGCAGTCCCACAGCAATTACCCACGGAACACACAAGACGCCCGCCCACATCGCCAGCTGGACTCCGATGCGGATGCGAATAGAGTGCTGACGGTACAGATCAGCGATTTCGGGCGCGCTCAGCGCGGGATCGGGTGGGGGAATGAAGCGCGCGATCAACCCGAATCCTACGAAGAAAGCGATCGTCATTACGGGGCCGCACCATAGGCACAGGCGCTGGGTTCTCGCATTCATGCTTCTCGTGCTCTCGTTCGAGCCCGGCAAGTGAAGATCGGACGTTCGACATCTGTCGTCGTGTGCACGCGGCCTTTTCCTCTGTGCGCCATGGTTCTAGATCGGCTGTCGTCACGGGTTGGGTTCGGTGCCGACGAGCGAGACGAAGGAGACGCACTCGCCGGGTCCGCCGCCGAGGTTGTGGGTGAGGCCGATGTTCTTGCCGGCGGCGACCGTTTGAATCCCGCGGCCTTCCGGGACTTCGTCACGGAGCTGCAGCCAGCACTCGAAGATCATCCGCAATCCACTGGCGCCGACGGGGTGACCGAACGCCTTGAGGCCGCCGTCAGGGTTGACCGGTAACGTGCCGTCGAGGTCGAAAGTGCCTGCTAGCACAGCTTTCCACGCCGTACCGCGCTCAGCGAAGCCGAGGTCTTCCATGAGGATAAGCTCGGTGACGGTGAAGCAGTCGTGAACCTCGGCCATCGCGATCTGGGCCGGCGGATCGGTTAGTCCCGCCTCGGCATAGGCGTTGCGCGCCGAAGCGACGACTTCGGGAAACGTCGTGAAATCGTAGGCGGGGTCGACGCTGCCGTCCGCGGCTCCCGAAACCAATGACAGCGCCTTGACGTACAGCGGTTGGTCGGTGTATCTGTGCGCGTCTTCGGCGCGGACGACGATCGCGGCGGCGGCCCCGTCGGAAACCCCCGAGCAGTCAAACAAGCCGAGTTGTCCGGCGACCAGCGGTGAGCACGAAATCGTTTCCCGGGAAACCTCTTTGCGAAACTGGGCACGGGGGTTGCGGGCGCCGTTGTGGTGGTTCTTCCAGGCGATGCGGGTGATGACGTCCTTGAGCTGGGCCGGGTCGACGCCGTACTTTTCGGCATACGCGGGACCGAGCAAGCTGAAATTGGCTGGCGCGCTGGTAGTTCCGAGGGTGCCGCCGGTGCCGTCAGAGGGTATCGAGGGGCGCAGCAGACCGGAGAAGCCTGAGTCCTTGAGCTTTTCGACGCCGACCGCCATCGCCGTATCGTAGGCGCCGCTGGCTACCGCGTAGCACGCGTTGCGCAGCGCCTCCGAGCCGGTGGCACACATGTTCTCCACCCGGCTGACCGGTTTGCCGTGCAACCGCAGCGGCCGACTCAGGCTCAGTCCCGACAAGCCCGACGTGTATGTCCCCAGCCAGAACGCGTCGATGTCACTGAGCGTCACTCCGGCGCTTGAGGTCGTATCGTTGACCGCCTCGATCAATAAATCATCGGCTGAGCGGTCCCAGTGCTCCCCGAAAGCCGTGCAGCCCATCGCGATGATCGCGACCCGGTCACAGATTCCGTGTGCGGCCATGTCAGCTCCCCTTGGTGTTGTGGCGGGCCGGGCGGGCCTTCCAGAAGTAGTTGTGCACACCGCTCTCGGACGTGGTCAGCCGCCGGAAGGTCATTTCGACGCGGTCCCCGATCGCAACTTCGGGACGAGTGTCGGTGAGTTCGCAGCGGAATCGGCCCCCGCCGTCGAAATCGACGACCACCGCGACCATCGGTGGGCTGGGCGTGTAGGCGAGCCGGTCGACGGTGTAGGTGGCCACCCGCGCGGGCATGTCAGCCATCGGTTGGGGACGCATACGATCGGCCGAGCCGCACTTGAAGCAGACCCGAACCGGTGGCAAGTGAACGGTGCCGCAGTGTTCGCAGCGAGACCCGACGAAGCCGTACTTCCACTGCTCGGATCGATGACTCGGCGGGCCGGCCGGGGCGTCGGGCTCGGGTCGGCGCGGTGGTTCACGCCGCAACATTCCCCGCCAGGTAAGGAAGGTGCCATAACTGAGCGAGTCGTCGGTGGCGGCGATCTGATCGGCCACCGTGGGCGCCGCTCGCTGACGGGCGGCAAGGGCCTCGGTGGTGCGCAGGATCAGTGTCGAGGCACCGTCAGCCAGCACCGCAAGCGCAATCAGCTGATCAGGTTTCGCGCGTTCGAGGACATCGGCGAGAAGGACGCCGGGTTGGGCGGTGCCTGGGTTGCCGATCGCGTTGGTCAGGTCGGAGGCGAGGGCCTCACGCGCAACGCCGCTGGCCGCAGCGAATTGGCGGTTAGCCCGGGGAGAGAGGCCACATACGACCAGGTGATCGACATCGTCAGGCGTCAGGTCGGCCCGTTTGAGCGCGGCGGAAAACGAATCCATGGCCAACGGGACATAGACATGCTCGCTGAACCGCTCCTCCCATACCCGCGAGGTCGGGGCGCCCGGGGACCGCCAGCGATCAAGGAATTCGTCGGTGACCGACGCGCAGGTGATCAGCTCGGCCAGCACCGGAGCTTCGGCGGTACCGGGGCCGAACAGGACAGCCGCTGCGCCATCACCGCCCTGTTTTTCGTCGGCGCCGCCCGACAGACCAGTGCGCATGTCGGCCAACACCGCAAGAGCCCCCGCAGGGCAATCCGCAGCTGCCAGGAGCGCACCCACCGCTGAGCGTGGCGCGCCGCCGAAATCGACGGCCAAGGTGCTGCGGGGCAGGCCAAGAGCGGCGTGAATGACCGCCGCGTTGGTCTTATCGAGGTAGGCCGGATGGGTGGTGGCGAAGTAGACCCGCGGTGGTGCTGACACGGGGGCAATTCCGCGCAGAACGCCGCGCGCGGCCTCGACGGCCATCGAGGTGGTGTCCTCGTCATAGGAGGCCACCGAGCGCGTCCCGGCGGTCTGTGCGCCGCCCAAAACTGATTCGATTTCACTCAGCCGCAGACGGTGGTAAGGCAGGTAGGCGGCGCACGCCACCACACCGGTCATGGTCCTTCTTCGCTGAGATGGCATGACACCGAATCTAAGCTAATTCTGATTAGACTTCAAAGTACGATGCTGGGAAGACATCGCAACGGAGGAGAAGCCATGGCAGAAGCGGTAATCGTTGCGGCAGCGCGATCGCCGATCGGCAAGCGCGACGAAGCGTTGCCGGGGGGCCACTCCGCGAACCTGTCGGCGCAGTCGCATCGGCCGGTATTTATCCCACATTCGCCGACCACGTTATCTGGGGGTGCGTGATGCGGCGGCGATCAGGCCCTCGATTTCGCGCGCGCAGCGCTGCTGATGGCAAACCATGCGCGAAGGCGACGGACAGGCCAACGCAGCCATTCTTGAGCTGCTATGACTGGCGCGGTCACTCAGCGGAAGCCGCAGATGGGCAGGCGCGGCCACGTCCCGATCGTCACGATCCGCCGGTCCGCCTGGCGCAACGGCCTCGACGCCGCGGTGAGCTTTGCTGGTGGCCCGCCGAAAAGCCACAGCCCGTCTGAAAGGCATGTTGAATGAAGCGATTGGTTTTCGAACCCGAACACGAACAGCTGCGGGAAACCGCGCGACAATACATCGAATATGTGGTGGCGCCACATGCTGAGAAGTGGGAACGTGAACGGCTTGTGGACCGCGCGGCCTATCTGGAGGCCGGCAAGTACGGGCTGATCGGATTCAATCTGCCCGAGGTGTTCGGCGGCGGCGGATCGGATGATTTTCGGTTTAATGCCGTGATCGTGGAGGAGCTGGCTAAGTTCGGCTCCGTGACCCCGGCGCTGAGTTTGCAAAACGACATCGTCGCTCCGTACCTGAAATCGTTGGCTAACCAGGAGCAGCAGGCCCGCTGGCTGCCCGGCTATATCACCGGTGAGATCATCGGCGCGATCGCGATGAGTGAGCCCGGGGCCGGCAGCGACCTGGCCGGCATCCGAACCACGGCGACACGTGATGGCGATGACTGGATTCTCAACGGCTCCAAGACGTTCATCTCCGCCGGGGTCAACTCCGACCTGGTGATCGTGGTGGCCCGCACCGATCCCGACGCGGGTCACAAAGGGTTCTCGTTGCTGGTTATCGAGCGTGGCATGGAGGGCTTCAGCCGCGGACGCAAGCTGGACAAGATGGGCCAGCACGCGCAGGACACCGCCGAGTTGCATTTTGACAACGTCCGGGTGCCCGCCCGCAACCTGCTTGGCCAGCAGAATCGCGGGTTCTACCACCTGATGCACAACCTGCCCTTGGAGCGGTTATCCATCGCGATCGGCGCGGTCGCCGGCGCTCGTGAAACGTGGCGGCAGACCGTGCAATACGCCAAGGACCGCAAGGCGTTCGGGCAGCCGATCGGCAGTTTCCAGCATAACCGGTTCGTATTGGCCGAGCTGGACACCGAGTTGGACATCGCCGAGCAGCACCTCGACCGGTGCCTGCGGGCCGTGGTGGACGGCGAACTGAGCGCGGTGCAGGCCGCGAAGGCGAAGTGGTGGTGCACTGAGCTGGCGAAGAAGGTTGTCGACGCTTGCGTGCAACTGCACGGCGGCTATGGCTACATGAACGAATACAGGGTGGCTAAAGACTACGTCGACACCCGGATTCAGACCATCTTTGGGGGCACCACCGAGATCATGAAGGACATCATTGGACGTGACTTGGGTCTGTAGCGAGCGGCCAGTCTCTGCACGTCCCCAGATTGACCGCTGTGAAAGCGGCGGGAAGGCGCGCACCCCAGGGCATCGGCGCGCCGGTGGCGTTCCCCGGGCAGGGGTTGATTGCCGGTTAGACGGGGGTGGGGGAGCTCTGCTGGCTGCGGTTGTCGGCGGGGATCTTGGTGACCCCGTCGAATACCAGAGTGGCGACCTGGCTTGCCAGTTCTTCGGGGCTCAGGGGGCCGTCGGGTCGGTACCACTCGACGGCCCAGTTCAGAGCGCCGGTGAGCAGCATGGTGGTGACCGATGGGTCGATGTTCTTCCTGATCTCACCGGAGGCGATGGCGTCCTCGATGAGACCGCGCCAGTAGTCCAGGTAGGCCCGTTGATGGTTGGCGGTCTGCTCACGCACGCTGTCGGGGATTTGACCCAGGATGCGCACCAGGGCCGAGGTGTACATGGTGTTTCGCAGCACCGACAGCAGGTGGGCGGTCACCGCGGTGGAGAACCGGTCCAGCGCGGTGGCATCGGCGGGCAGTGCGTCGACGCTGAGGCGGGCCAGGTCGTCGGTGCGTTTCCAGGCGACCAGCACCATTTCGACTACAAGGTGTTCACGGGACTTGAAGTAGTAGTACATGCTGCCGGTCTGGATGCCAGACGCTTCGGCCACATCGGCCAGCCGGGTGCCGGCGTAACCCTTTTCCCGGAAGACCTTGGCGGCGGCGTCGAGGATTCGTTGGGCACCCTCGGCCTTGGTGCCGTCCTCTCGGCATGCGCGAAGGACCCTTTCCTCCGTGACGGCGATGGCGGCGAGGTTGTTGTCGATCGACCGGGTCTCTTGCCGATGCACCGCGAGACCGTCGAGGAACAGCGAATCGAATTGTGCTTTGAGCTCGGTCGTGGACATTCCGGCGGGGCGCGGCCGAAACCAGTCCGGCACTGAGTTGATCGCGCCGAGCAGCAACATCCGCAGCGTGGAGCTATTGAGGTCGGTGCGAAACTCGCCTGAGGCCTGGGTGTTATTGACCAGCGCACGCCAGAATTCGCCGTATTCGCGCTGTTCGTGAATCCGGCGTTTGCGGATTTCCTCGGGGACTTGGCCGATGATCCTGATCGTCGCGGCGGTGTAATCGCCAATCTCGACCACCGTGTCCAGGTGCGCGGAGATCGCCTCACGGAGTCGGTCGAGGGCAGACGCGTCGTCGGAAAGGGCGGCGACGCGTCGTCTGACGAAGCCGCTGGTGCGTTCTTGCCCGACGCGCAGCATCTCCTCGACGAGTTCTTCGCGCGAGGGAAAATGGTAATACAGGCTGCCGGCCTGGGTGTTGGCGGCTGCGGCGACATCAGACAGCCGGGTTCCGGCATACCCTTTGTTGCGGAAGACGAGGGCGGCCGAATCCAGGATGCGTGCCCGCGTCGCCACGCCTTTCTTGCCAGGCCGGGGGCGTCCGTTAGCCATCAAAGCCCTCCACTATCCGTTCTCCCCAAAACCAGGTCCTGCATATACTCGCTGATTCTATGCGAGTTTTGGTCGATCCATCGGACAGGTGCACTGTGAGCGTCACCGCAGCGGGCGGTTTTCAGCTGCGGTGTCGCATATCGGACGAGGCCATAGGTTCCACGAGCGATTGACTCTAATCTGGATTAGGTTAGAGTCGCGGGCGGGCGGGCCGTGCCGCCGGAAGGAGTGCTACGCCGCATGATCAAGCTGTTGGAGGGCATCCGTGTGCTCGAGTGCGCCATGTTACCCACTGGTGACCAGACCAGCAGACTGCTCGGCGATCTTGGCGCCGACGTGATCAAGATCGAGCGGCCAGGCACCGGTGATTACCTGCGTGAACTGGGGGATCGCATCACCGACCAGAACAGCGTCTTTCACCTGTTCTGCAATCGCAACAAGCGCAGCGTCGAGGTGAACCTGCGCAGCGACGAGGGTCGCACGATCTTCTTCGAACTTCTTCAGACAGCCGACATTTTCGTCGACGGGTTCGCCGGCGACGCGTGCGACAAGCTCGGCATCGGCTACGCGGCGCAGCGCGCTGTCAAGCCCGACATCATCTACTGCCAGGCCAACGGCTTCGGGACGCGGGGCAGCTACAGTCAAATCCCGGTGCACGGTTACATGATGGGCGCCGTGGCGGGGCAGTCGGAGCTGCAGGTGTCCGACGACGGTGTGGTCACCGAGGTCGTCAATCCCCAGGGTTTGTACTTCCCCGGTTCGATTGACGGACCTTTGTCGACTGCGCTCTACGCGGCCCTGACCGCAGCCGCGGCGCTGCGCTATCGGGACAAGACGGGCCAGGGCTGCTACATCGATGCCGCAGGAGCCGATGCGGTGCTGGCCAATCAAAGCTTGGATGCGGTGCTGGCCTGGAATCATGACCGCATCACCGACCGGCGTAACCCTCCGCCCCCGGTCGGCCTGGATCCGCGTCGGCGCCCGAAGTACACCTACTACCAGACCAAGGACGACAAGGTGGTGCTGCTGGCGGCCATCGAGCACAAGTTCTGGGAAAACTTCTGCCGGGCGATCGACCGCGGGGACTTACTGGACGCGCAGAACAAGACGTTCGCGGTCGACTTTGCTGACGGCGGCAAAGCCGACCTGCTCGACGAACTGATCCCTGTTTTCCGCTCCCGCACGGCCGCGGAATGGATGGACATCGCCCGGATGTACGACATCCCGCTGTGTCCGGCGAACTCGAAGACCGACACCTTGACCGACGTCCATCTGGCCGCCCGCGAGATCGTTCATCATTCTGAACATCCGGTGGCCGGTCCCTACACCAGCACCGGCTGGCCGGCTCCGGTCGGCGGTCAGCCCTTCGACATCAGGCGCCCGGCGCCCGCGCTGGGTGAACACACCAACGAAGTGCTCGCCGAGATTGGGTACAGCGGCGAGGACGTTGCGGCGCTGCACAACCGCGGGGTGGTGTGAGGCGCCCCATGGTGATGCGTATGCCTAGCCGTGTTCGGACCACCGGCCTGCCCGAACGGGTGAGCATTTATGAGGTGGGCCCCCGAGATGGCCTGCAAAACGAAAAGGGTGTCATTCCGACCCCTGTCAAGGTTGAGTTCATCGAACGGCTCGGCGCCGCGGGACTGCAGACCATCGAGGCGGCTGGCTTCGTGCATCCGGCGCGGGTACCGCAACTCGCTGACGCTGAAGGAGTCATCGACGCGCTGGACCTCGACGCCGGCCGACGCTATCCCGTGCTCGTTCCGACGGTCAGTGGGCTGGACCGGGCGTTCAGTCATGGTGTGCGTGATATCGCCGTGTTCGGCAGCGCGACCGAAACGTTCTCGCAGCGCAACCTGGGTCGCACCATCGACGAGTCGTTGGCGATGTTCGCCCCGGTGGTGGCGCGGGCGCGCGAGGCTGGGGCCGGCGTGCGCGGCTACGTCTCGATGTGCTGCGGAGACCCCTGGGAAGGAACAGTGCCCATCGCGCAGGTGGTCGACGTCGCCACCCGAATGATGGGCCTGGGCTGCACCCAGCTGGCGCTGGGTGACACGATCGGTGTCGGCACGCCCGGCCAGGTCAAAGCACTGGTCGAGGCCGTAGTGTCTGCGGGCATCGACGTCGGCTCGATCGCGGTGCATTTCCACGACACCTACGGACAAGCCCTGGGCAACGTGCTCGCGGCGCTGCAATCGGGAGTGAGCACCATCGACAGCTCGGCGGGCGGACTGGGTGGTTGTCCGTTTGCGGACAGTTCGGCCGGGAACCTGGCCACCGAAGACCTGGTGTGGATGTTGGAGGGGCTGGGCATCAACACCGGTGTCGACCTCGGCGAGCTTGTGTCGGTCAGCCTGTGGATGGCCGGACAGCTCGACAAGCCGTGCGTATCGCGCACCGTGCAGGCGTTAGCCGCATGCTCGCAGGCCCCACAAGCGGACGGTGAACCCGCGACGGTGGCCCGATGACCGGCCTGGAGGTGCCCCTCGGGGAGTTGCGGGCACGGTTGCGTGATTGGATCGCCGACAACGCTCCGGTCGGACTGGCGGATCTGATCGATTGGCGCCTTCAGGCCGACCTGCCCGGTTCGGTGAGCAGCCGGCAAAGCGAATCCGAGCTCGCCGACGCCCACAGCCGCCCCCTGTTCCACGAGTGGGAGCGCCGGTGCGCCCAGGCGCGGCTGATTTGTCCTGCGTGGCCCATCGAATACGGGGGACGCGGGTGGGATGCACCGCAGATGACGATTCTTGACGAAGAGTTTTATCGAGCCGGGGTGCCGCGTATCGACCGGGTGCAGGGGGAGTCGATGGTCGGTCCCTCAATCATCCTGCACGGCACCGACGAACAAAAGGCGTACTATTTGCCGCGGATCATCTCGGGAGAGCACCGGTACTGTCAGGGATTCTCTGAGCCCGAATCGGGATCGGACTTGGCGTCGGTACGGACCCGCGCGGTCGTGGACGGTGATCATCTTTTGATCAGCGGGCAGAAAGTGTGGACCTCCCGCTTCACCACCGCAAACATGATTTTCGTGCTGTGCCGCACCGACCCCGCCGCGTCGAAGCATCGCGGACTGTCCTATGCGATCACCGAGTTCACCCCCGGACACAACGGCATCGAAGTTCGCCCCATCCGGCAGATCACCGGGGCCGCGGAGTTCGCCGAGATCTTCTTCGACAACACCAAGGCCCCGTTGTCAGGAGTGATCGGTGGGCTCGGCCAGGGATGGCAGGTCGTGCAGTCCACCCTGGGATTCGAGCGCGGCGGAGCTGGACGCGCGACCACCATGGTGCTGCAGGCCCGCGAACGTGAACTCGAACAACTGGTGGAGTTCGCCCGACGACAAGGACGGCATCGCGACCCTCTCGTGCGCCGGGAGCTGGCCTGGGCCAAGACTCAGGTCACCATTCTGCGCAGCAGCTGGCAGCGGACCGTGGCAGAGGTCGCCGCCGGTGGGCAACCAGGACCGCAGATGTCGACGTGGAAGCTGGCGTGGAGCGAATACCACCTGCGGCTCGGGGCGCTTGCCTTGCAGATCGCAGGCCCCGCCGCGATGGTCCGGCCGGCGGGCCCTGACTACGCCCTGGACCTGTGGCAGGACACATTCCTTGTTGCCCATTCCGGCACCATCTACGCCGGCACCAGTGAGGTGCAACGAAACATCATCGGCGAGCACGTACTGGGGCTGCCCCGCGAACCCCGAGTGCCCGAAGGGCAGCGCTGATGAGCGCCGATGTATCAGCCCAGCGGGCGGAGAGCTTCCGGTTTCCCGTGGAGCGCGGGCACATCCTGATGTTCGCGCGGGCGTTGGGCGACGACAATCCGGTCTACTTCGATGAAGACCACGAGAGCACGCGCCGACGTGGCGGACTGGTCGCCCCTCCGACGTTCGTGGCCAGCGCGGCGCAGTTCGATCCCGAGTGGCCCTACCGGCCGAGGCCGGGCGTCGAGTGGAACGGCTCGGGTCGCGGGCCCGGCTTCGCCCCCGCCTCGTCCGGGAGTGGCACAAGCTTGCATGCCGAGCAGCATTACGAATTCCACGTTCCGCTGCGTCCCGGCGACGTCCTGACCGTCTCGCGGGAAGCCGGCAAAACCTGGGAGAAGCAGAGTGCACGTGGCGGAACATTGCGGTTCTCCGAGGAGATCACCCGCTTTGTCAACCAGCGCGGAGAACTCGCCGTGACGGCTCGGCGGGTGCGGGTGCTCACCGAGCGGGCGGTGGACCAGTGAAGTTCGCCGAATTGTCAGTCGGCGACCGGCACGAAGCACCGGTGGTCGAGGAACTATCCCGAACCCAGATCGTCATGTACGCCGGCGCCTCGGGTGATTACAACCCGTTGCACACCGACGAGGTCTACGCCACGAAGGTGGCTGGTTATCCCAGCGTCATCGCCCATGGCCAGCTCACCATGGGCCTGACCGCCAAAGTCATCACCGACTGGATCCAGGACGGTGAGCTCACCGGTTTCGGTGTGCGCTTCCGGCGGCAGGTGTGGCCCGGCGATACTCTCACCGCGACCGCCACGGTCACCGCGACCCAGGACCGCGACGAGGGCGGGCTGCGCACTGTGGAGTTGGACGTGTCGACGGTAAATCAACACGGTGAGCCGGTCATGGCTGGCTACGCGCGGCTGCGGGAGCAGCCGATAGCACATGGATGAACGATTGGCGTTGGTCGCTGGTGGCAGCGGTGGTATCGGATCAGCCATCTGCCAGGCCCTGGCCCGGGATGGGTTCGACATCGCGCTGACCTACCGGCACAACGTCGAGGCCGCCGAACGCACGGCCGAGGCCGTGCGGGACCTCGGCGCCACGGCGTGGGTGCACCACCTGGACCTCACCGACGTTGATGCCGCGGCCGCTTTGGTCCGCGCAATGCCGAGGCTGGACACCATCATCTATGCCGCCGGACCGTCGATTCCGATGCGCTACACCGCCCAAATCACACCTCAGGAGTTCGCTCACCAGCTCGCGGCGGACGCCGCGGCATGTTTCAACCTGCTGCAACCCGCGATCGAGCGGCTGCGAGTCAGCCGGGGCTCGATGGTCGCCCTGGTGACTACCGCTCTGCGGCGCTATGCCACCCGCGACTTGCTGTCGGCGGCGCCCAAGGGCGCCGTCGAACAGCTGGTCCGAGCCATCGCCGCGGAGGAAGGCAAGAACGGTGTGCGCGCCAACTGTGTGGGTGTCGGAGTGATCGCGGCCGGGTTGCTGGACGACCTGATCGACAGCGGCGACTACCACCAAGAGGCCCTCGAGGCCGCGCGGCGTGCGATTCCGATGCGCCGATTCGGGACGGCTGACGAACTCGCCGACGTGGTGGCCTTTCTCGCCGGGACCCGCTCGGCCTATGTCACCGGACAAACCCTGCGGGTCGACGGCGGGTACTCGGTCTGACTCAAGCGGTCAGTTCACAGGTTCATCGATGCGGCCACCACCTCGCGGTGGTACTCGACGCCACCCAGCAGCGCCTCGGAGGCCTTGGCCCGTTTCAGGTACAGGTGCGTGTCGTGTTCCCAGGTGTAGCCGACGCCGCCGTGGATCTGGAGCATGGCGCCGGCTGACCGTGAGAAGACCTCCGAGCAGTAAGCGTGGGCCAGCGACGACGCCAGTGCCACGTCGGTGTCGTCGACAATTGAGGCCATCGCATAGTAGGCCGCGGAGCGGGCCGATTCGACGTCGAGCAGCATGTCGGCGCACCGGTGCTTGATCGCCTGGAAGGAGCCGATGGGCCGACCGAATTGGGTACGGATCTGGGCGTACTCGACGGAGGCGTCGAGGCAGTGCGCCGCGCCGCCGAGTTGCTCAGCGGCCAGACAGACCGCCGCCTGCTGCAGGGTGAGCTGCAGGGCGGCCGCCCCATCATCGTCTGGGCCGCCCAGCAGCTGCGCCGGTGTGCCCTCGAAGTGCAGTTCGGCCAGCTTGCGGGTCTGGTCCAGCGTCGGCAGTGACTTGCGGTGCAGACTCTGGGCGTCAGACGCGTCCACGGTGAACAATGAGAGCGCCCCGGTCCCGGGGCGTCGCGCGGACACGATGATCACGTGGGCGGTATGGCCGTCGACAACGAGGGTCTTGGCGCCGTGCAGCCGGTACCGCGCGCCGTCGGCGGCGGCCTCGGTAGCGGTGTCGTACGGCGCCCAGGCGTCGGTGCGCTCGGCGAAGGCCAGCGCGGCGCGTATTTCACCGGAGGCGATGGCGGGAAGCAGGCGCTCGCGATTCTCTTCGGTGCCGCCGACCAGTATTGCGTTGGCGCCCAACACAATCGAAGATAGGAACGGCGCGCACAGCAGTGCGCGGCCCATTTCCTCCATCGCCAAGCACAGCTCGACTAGGGAGAAGCCGGCGCCGCCGAAGCGCTCCGGGATGGCCAGCGATTGCAGGCCCAACTCGCTGCCAAGCTGGTGCCACACCGCGGGGTCGAAGCCGTCCTCGGTGTCCATCAGCCGTCGCACCTCGGTGATCGGCGACTTGGCCGCACAGAACTTACGGACTAGCTGCTGCAGTTGGCGTTGCTCCTCGGTGGGCGCGAATGTCAACAGTCTTCTCCCGTGCTCGGCGTCAATCTAATTTAGCACAGACTCTTTTTTTGTTGATAAGGCTTTGACCATTGACTAACTACCAAAATCTGTGTAGAAAAAATCTGGTTAGTAAGCTCGGGTCGACGAGTTGAGCAATCCGGGAAAGGGGCTGTCGGTGCCTGGGCAGCACAACGTAGAGATCGTGCGTAGATTCACCGAAGGCCTGCGTAGCGGAGACATCGACGCCTGTGCGGCGTTGCTCGACCACGCGAACGTCTTCTCCGAGGCGCCCAGCCTGCCGTTCGGTGGTGACTATGTCGGCCCCGCCGGTTTCCGGCGGATGCTGGGGGCGGTGGGCCGGGATTTCCGGGTAACGCTGGAGCCCCCGGAGATCGCCGGGACTGACGACTGGGTTGCGGTCGTAGTGCGTGGCACGTTCACCTCGCGGCGTACCGGGCGCAGTATGCCCGTTGAGTGCGTCGACATCTATCGGCTGCGTGACGCCAAGATCGTGCGCGTCGATGTGCACTACAAAGAGCCGGGCGCCCTGACTGAGCTCTGCCGCGAACGGGTCGACCCCGACTTGGCCCCAGCAGCGCCTGGGCCGTCCCTGTTCAACACTTCCCAAACGAATCGAGGTGAGCTCACGTGAGCGATCAACAACCCGGTACACAGCCTGGCCGTTGCACTGCGCTAGAGGCGTTGGGTCACGACTATGACCACTACGATCCGCAGTTCGCACTGGACCCGCATGCGGACTACGCGGCACTTCGGGCCAAATGCCCGGTGGCGCACACCGATAACTACGGCGGATTTTACGTGATCACGAAGTACGAGGACATATCCGCCGTCCTGCTCAATGCTCAGGTTTTCTCGTCATGGCCGGCTGACACCCCGCCGACGCCCGGTCACACCCGTGCGCTGATCCCGCTGGAGGTCGATCCCCCCGAACATCGCCGCTACCGCACGATCATCGACCCGTTGTTCCGACCCAAGGCCATCGAGCACATCGCCGACGAGGTGCGCCGTTATGCGGCTGAGCTGGTCGACAACATGGTCGCCAAACGCGAATTCGACTTCATGACCGAATTTGCCGAGCCCTACCCGAGTTCGGTATTCCTCCGGTTGGTCGGGCTGGACTTCGATGTGGCCCAACGTGATCAGTTGTGCAGCTGGGCCAGCACCATTCTGCACACCACGACCGACGGTGTTGAGCACGGCGACGTCGAGGCCCAGACCGCCGCGCGTTTACAGGCAGGAAAGGCGCTCAACAACTTCCTCCGCGCCTTGCTCGATGAACGTCTCGCCAATCCCGGTGACGACATCATTTCTTATCTGACGACCGCGGAGATGCCGGGTGCACGCAAGCTCGACTACCGCGAAATCCTCAACTTCGCCTATGTGTTGGTGCTGGCTGGACTGGACACGGTCTCCACCGCAATCGGTTTCAGCTTCCTGCACCTGGCTCGCCGACCGGATCTACAAGACCGCCTCGCTGCCGATCCGTCGTTGATTCCGTCGGCGATCGAGGAGCTTCTGCGTTATGAGCCGATCGTGCACGGCAGCCGTACCGTCACCGAAGAGACAGTGCTCAATGGCGTCGAATTGCACCCCGGTGACCGTGTGGTCATACCGCTGGCGTCGGCGCATCGTGACGAAGACGCCTACCCCGACGCCGATCAGATCCTGATCGACCGGCACGCCGCCAAGTCGATGGTCTTCGGCGCCGGCAATCACCGTTGCGTGGGTTCACACCTGGCGCGGTTGGAGCTGAACATCGCCTTCGAGGAGATCTTCCGGAAGATCCCGAAGTTCTCCGTTCCCGAGCATGCCCACCTCGCCGCCCATGGCGGCCAGACTCGCAGCCTGATCACGTTGCCGTTCAGGACCTGGCGTGACTGAGACATTGGCAACCATCGCTGCTCCGCGCGTTGAGGTCGCAAAGCTGTTCCTCGAACCGGCCTCGGTTGCCATCGTCGGCGTGTCGACCAGTACCGGTCTGGCCTACAAGGCGGGCGGGCGAGCCGTCCTGGAACACCTCAAGGTCTACGGCTACACCGGTGGCATCGCAGTGATCCACCCAACGGCAACGTCCGTTGACGGTGTTCCGGCATTTGCCTCCCTGCGCGATCTGCCCACAGTGCCCGATGTCGTGGTCATCGCGGTGCCGGCCGCGGCCGTGCAAGCAGTGTTGGCTGAATGTGCCGAGGTCGGGGCGCGGCAGGCATTGATCTTGACCGCTGGATTCGCCGACATGGGCACGGCCGGCCACGAACTGGAGCGCTCCCTACTGGACTTCGCCCGAGACAAGGGAATTCGGATCGTGGGCCCGAACAGCACCGGACTGGTCAACGTCCGGACCGGCCTTGCCATGAGTATGACCTCGGTCCTCACCGAAGGCGTACCCATCGCTGCCGGAGGGATCGCCGTGATCGCACAGAGCGGTGCGATCGGCAGCACCGTCGTGGAAAGGGCGCGCGACGCCGGGGTGGGTATCTCCCACATCGTCAGCACCGGTAATCAACGAGACATGGACATCCCCGACTTCATCTCCTATTTCGCGGGGCTGCCTGAGGTGCACACCGTTGCGTTGTATATGGAGTCGATTCGCGATGGTCGGCGTTTTTCGGCCGCGGTGCGCGAGTTGCATGCCGCCAACAAGCGGCTGATCACCTATCTGGGTGGGCGCACCGCGGCGGGCGAGCAGGCCGCGGCCAGCCACACCGGCAAGATCATCGGCCGCGGAGCACTCGAGCTGGCCCTGCTGCGGGCGCTTGATGTCACTGTGGTCGACGACCCCGACGACTTGTGGGTGCTGGGGGCGATGACCGCCCCACAGCACCGGCAGTTCCCGCGCAGGTGGGGGATGGTCGCTTACTCCGGGGGCATGGCGGTGTTGGCTACCGAGCAGCTGGCCAGTGCCGGGGTGGTCTTTCCGCCGCTGGCAAGGTCTACGACCGAACGGCTCAAAGAGCAGTTGCCCAGCTTTGCCGCCATCCCCAATCCTCTCGATGTCGGCCCGGGTTCGATGCCGGTGCAGTTCGGCCGCTATCTGGCGGCTGTGGCCGAGGACCCGGCAATCGAGGCGGTGTGCGTGCCGCTGCCGATGGGAGCGCGAGGGTGGAACGCTCAAAGCGTCGCCGACATCCTGGCGGTGGGCCGCGACACCGGTAAGCCGTGCGTCGTGCTGTGGTACGGGGGGCGCGCGGTCGACCCCTACATCAAAGAGTTGCGCGCGGCGGGGGTGTTGGTGGCCCAGAGCCCCTCGGACCTCGGCCGACTGGTTCGGGCGCTGCTGGGTCCGCAACCGGTGCTGGACTCCACGCCCGTCCCGGACCACGAGCCGGCCGCTCGCGCGGTGACAGTCGGCGGCGCCCAAGCGCTGCAATTGTTGACCGATTACGGCCTAGATGTCGCGCCGATGACGGTATGCGACAGCTCTTCTGCACCACGTGCGGCTGAGGGGCTCGGTTACCCCGTGGTCGTGAAGTCCGCCGATGAGGACATCACACACCGCACCGAGTTGGGCCTCGTGGCGGTCAACCTGTCCAACGCTGACCAGATCGGGCAGGCGGTGGCGCGGATGGCGGCTCGCTGTGCGGGCCCAGACCCGACATGGCTCGTGCAGAAGATGGTGACCGCTGGCGTGGAGCTGATCCTGACTGTGCGCACGGCTGACGACCTCGGGGTGTTCGGCACCGTGGGGGTTGGCGGCGCTGCCGTGGAGGTGCACCGTGACGTCGAGCATGTCCCGCTGCCGTGCGATCCGGACACCTTACACAAGGCGCTGGCCCGTCTGCGGCTAGCCGAATTGCTTTTCGGTTTCCGTGGCAGTGAGCCTGTGAACGAGTCCTGGATCGGTGACACGCTGAATCGGATGGCCGCTCTGCTCCCCGAACAGAGCTTGGCAGAGATTGAGGTCAACCCGGCAATAGTCGACAAGAACGGCGGCACGATCGTGGACGCCCTGTGCATCCAAGCCGCCCCACCGCCCCTTGTCCCGGCACCAAATTCTGAGTAGATTTAGGTAACGAAATCGCGGCATCCCGCATACGCCGCACTCGCGAGCGCATTCCAGAAACCGTCTAACTTGGAGGACCACGTGACTGGCATAGACCATCTCCCGGTGCTGGACGTCGACCAGCACTACTACGAGCCGCTTGACGCCTTTACCCGGCACTGCCCCAAAGCGTGGCGCGAGCGCACTGTACAAACCGCGGTCATCAACGGCCGCACCCGCCAGATCGTCGGCGGCAAGATCGACCACACCGTCACCAACCCCACCTTCGACCCCATTGTGAAGCCGGGGGCGATGGCCGACTACTTCCGCGGCAATCCGCAGAAGCGTTCCCTTCTCGACATCCTGTCCGAGCGCGAACCAATTCCGCGCCACTACCGCAACCGCGACGACCGGTTAGCCAAGATGGACGAACAAGGACTGCAGGCGGTGTGGATGCTGCCGTCGCTGGCGATGGGCTACGAAGAGGGGCTGCAGTACGACCCGCCCGCCGCCGCGCAGGCCTTCAAGGCCTTCAATCGCTGGCTGCTCGATGACTGGGGCTACAACTACCAGGACCGCATCTTCAGTTCGCCCTACCTGACTTTCGCGGACATCCCAACCGCCATTGAAGAGATCGAACACGGGCTGGCCCATGATGCCCGCATCTTCGTCGTGCGGGCACAGGCTACCTACACCGACGGAGGCTGGCGTTCTCCCGGTGATCAAATCTTCGACCCGATCTGGGCCCGCCTGCAGGAGGCCGGGGCCATCGCGGTCGTCCATGTCGGCGAGGTCGGCGGCGCCGGCCTCGACAAGTACGTCGAACACCGCACCAACATCATCGGCGAGATCGCCTCCCCACTGCAGATCGCCGTCGGACACGAGCGGGCAATCGCCAATTACCTCGCGGCGGTGACGTGCGACAAGCTCTTCGAGCGCTTCCCGAACCTCCACATCGCCTCGGTGGAAAACGGGGCGGAGTTCCTGCCGCTGTTAATCTCCGGGCTCAACCGCGCCGGATTCCAACGGCCCGGCTACTTCGCCTCGAATCCCGTTGAGCAGTTCCGCGAGCATGTGTGGGTAGCCCCCTTCTGGGAGGACAACCTCTTGGAGGTGGTCAAGCATCTGGGCGTCGACCAGGTGCTGTTCGGCTCGGATTATCCGCACCCGGAGGGCCTGGCCGAACCGCGCCAGTATGAGAAGGTCGCCGCCGAGCTCAACGATCCCGTCTCCGAACGCAAGGTCATGTGGGACACCGCGGCGAAACTGACGAAGCTGGCCTAGGCCAGTGGAACCAGCAGACAAGGTCATCGTCGTCACCGGTGGTGCCGCCGGCATGGGGGAGGCCATGTGTCGGCGGTTTGCCGCCCTGGGCGCCGCGGTGGTCGTCGCCGACATTGACGCGCCGGGCACTGCACGCGTGGCCGACGAGATCGGCGGCTCGGGTGTGGTCACCGATGTCTCTGACGAAGCCCAAATCGTCCATCTTGTTCACACCACCCTCGCTCAATTCGGCCGCATCGACGTTTTCGTCTCCAACGCCGGAGTGCTGTGGGGCGAACCACACGACGGTGTCACACCGCTGCACGAGCGGGGAAATCCATGGGCCTCCAACCAGGCGTGGCAACGGGTATGGGATGTTAACGTCATGCCGCAGGTCTACGCGGCGCGGGCGGTGCTGCCGCACATGCTCGAACGCGGATCGGGCTACCTGATCCAAAACGCGTCCGCGGCAGGCCTTTTGACTGCCCTGGGCAACGCCCCGTACGCCACCAGCAAGCACGCCGTGCTTGGGCTCACCGAATGGCTGTCGATTCACTACGGCGGCAACGGGATTCGGGTGTCCTGCATCGTCGCCGAGGGAGTTCGTACCGCGATGCTGCGGGGCGCCCAGGGCGAATGGTTCGCGGTCGCCGGCGCGATCACACCCGAGGACGCAGCCGACCGCGTTGTTGAGGGGATGAAAACGGAGCAGTTCCTGATTCTCACTCACCCGTCGGTGGAGAAGTACTTCCGCGGCAAGGCCGCCAATTACGACGAATGGATCACCAAAATGCGCAAGCTACATGCTAAAACCCCAGGGCTGCTGTCATGAGCACCCACGATCGCGATCACGTCTATATCGACGAAGCCTGGCGGGGCTCTTCGGGCGGCGTCATCGAAGTCGATTCGGCCATCACCGGTGAGGTCATAGGCCACATCCCCGACGGCACGGTCGACGACGCCGGGGCGGCGGTGGCAGCAGCGCGCGCGGCGTTCCCGGCGTGGTCACAGACGCCGCTAGACGTTCGGCTCGACATCCTGGCGCAGCTGTCCAAAAAGCTCGACGAGCGCGCCGATGAACTCACCCGGCTGATTTCCACCGAGGTAGGTACCCCGCTGCGGGTGTCCACGGCGGTGCAGTTGGGTCAGCCGCGCCGCGTTCTGGACAGCTACCGCGAGCTGATGGCTGATTTCCCCCTCGAGGAGCAGATCGGCGAATCGCTGGTGCTGCGGGAACCCATCGGCGTCGTCGCCGCGATCACGGCATGGAATTTTCCCCTGCAGCAAGTGATCGGCAAAGTGGGCGGCGCGCTGGCGACCGGCTGCACCGTGGTGCTCAAGCCGTCCGAGGTGGCGCCGCTGAGCGCCTTCATCGTGGCCGACATCATCGACGAGATCGGGCTGCCCCCGGGGGTGTTCAACCTGGTGTCCGGTACCGGACCAGTCGTCGGCGAAGCCTTGGTCGCCCACCCCGACGTCGACATGATCACCTTCACCGGCTCGACAGCGGCCGGGCGCCGGATCGGTGAGGTCGCGGCCCGCACGGTCAAACGGGTGGCCCTCGAACTGGGCGGCAAGTCGGCCAACATCATTCTCGACGACGCCGACCTGGCGCGGGCGGTCAAGGTCGGGGTGGCCAACTGCTTCACCAACACCGGCCAGGTGTGCACCGCCTGGACGCGGATGGTGGTACCCCGGGAGCGCCTTGCCGAGGTGGAGGACCTTGTCCGCGCCCGCCTGGCGACCTACACCCTGGGTGATCCGCTGGATCCGGCCACCACAATGGGACCTCTCGCGACGGCCGTTCAGCGCCAAAAGGTCTGGGACTATGTCAACATCGGCATCAGCGAGGGCGCGTCGCTCATTTACGGGGGCACCCAGCCACCGACCGATGTGCCGCCCGGCTACTTCGTCACACCGACGGCGTTCTCCAACGTCCGCCGGGACATGCGGATTGCCCGCGAGGAGATCTTCGGGCCGGTGTTGTCGATCCTGCCCTACGACAACGAGGACGAAGCGGTCGACATCGCCAACGACAGCCAGTACGGACTGGCGGGCGCCGTATGGTCAGCCGACCGCGACCGCGCATTGCGTGTTGCGAAGCGGTTGCGCACCGGCGCGGTCGACATCAACGGCTCGTTCTTCAACATGCTCGCACCGTTCGGCGGCTACAAGCAGTCCGGTAACGGCCGCGAGCTGGGCCATCACGGGCTGGCAGAGTTCTACGAGCTCAAGTCGGTGCAGCGCTCGCCGGCCGACGCCTAACCGAGAGGGCGTGAACAGTGGACTTCTCGGCTGACATCGATCTGGACCTGATCCGTGAGGGTGTGCGCGCGGTCTGCACAAAGTTCGACGACGACTACTGGGCCGAGCGCGATAGCCGCCACGAGTTTCCGTGGGATTTCTACCGGGCGCTCGCCGAGGGCGGCTGGATCGGCATCGCGATACCCGAAGCCTACGGCGGCAGCGGCCGCGGGCTGCTGGAAGCCTCAGTCATCCTGCAGGAAGTCGCCGCCTCCGGCGCGGCGATGAACGGATGCAGCGCCATCCACCTGTCAATCTTCGGTATGCATCCGCTCATCCTGCACGGCTCCGACGACATCAAGCAGCGGTACCTGCCCCGGGTCGCCTCCGGTGAGTTGCATGTGGCGTTCGGTGTGACCGAACCCGACGCGGGTACCGAGACGCTGGCGATCAAGACCCGGGCCATCCGCGACGGCGACTCGTATGTCGTTCGGGGCCAAAAGGTCTGGACCTCCAAAGCCCAGGACGCCGACCGGGTGCTGTTGCTGGCGCGGACTAAACCGGTCCAGGAGTGTCAGCGTCGCACCGACGGGTTGACGCTGTTCATGGTCGACCTGCACGACCCCGCCGTCACCATCACCCCGATCGCCAAGGCCGGCCGCAACGCGGTGTCCTCGTGCGAGACGGTCTACAACGACGTGGTCGTATCGGCCGCCGACCGCGTCGGCGAGCAGGACAAGGGCTTCTACTACCTTCTGGACGGGCTCAACGCCGAACGAGTGCTGATCGCCTCGGAGGCCATCGGTACCGGCCAGGCGGCGTTGCGCCGCGCGGTCGGCTACGCCAACCAGCGCGTGGTGTACGGCAGACCTATCGGCCAAAACCAAGGTGTCGCGTTTCCGCTGGCCGAGGCCTATGCCCGGCTAGAGGCCGCCGAGCTGGTCACCCGGCGCGCCGGCTGGATGCTGGATCGCGGCCTGCCCAGCGGCGCCGAAGCGAACATGGCCAAGTTGCTGGGCGCCGACGCCGGCTTCCAGGCTGCCGATACGGCCATGCAGGTCCACGGTGGATTCGGCTACGCCGAGGAATACCACATTGCGCGGTACTGGCGCGAAGCGCGGCTGATGAAGATCGCGCCGATTCCTCAAGAACTGATCTTGGCCTACATCAGCCAGCATGTCCTCGGGCTCCCCAAGAGCTATTAGGCCTCAGTGTTGTTGAGGAAGGAAGGCTGATAGGTGACTACGAGCGGTGAAACTTTCGACTACGTCGTCGTTGGTGGAGGATCCTCTGGATCAGTGGTGGCAGCCCGGCTGGCTGAAGCCGGGGCCGACGTGCTGCTACTGGAAGCCGGAGGCAGCGATCGGCGTATCGATGTACGGATCCCAGCCGCAGTGGCTATCGCCTACCAGAAAGCCAACTGGAAATACCCGGCTGACCCGGACCCCACGCGCACCGGCAATCCCGAAGCCTGGATGGCCGGCAAGGTAATGGGCGGTGGAGGCTCGATCAATTCGTGCGTGTTCGTCCGCGGCAACCGGGCCGACTATGACGGCTGGGCCAAGAACGGATGCACCGGCTGGGACTACGACTGTGTGCTGCCCTCATTCAAGCGCATGGAGACCTGGGAGGGCGGGGCCAGCGACTTGCGCGGCGGATCGGGCCCGATTTCGGTGAATGTTCAGACCAACCGCGGGCAGGCCAACATGGCCTACGTGCAGGCCTGCCTGCAGGCCGGCTACCCGTCCAATCCCGACTACAACGGGGCCACCCAGGACGGAGTCGGGCTTGCCCAGGTGAATCATCGCCGCGGAACCCGCTCGCAGTCCTCGCGGGAGTACCTGCGACGCGTCGCGCCGAAAGGCAAGGTGACGGTTCGCACCCAGAGCTACGTGCACCGAATTCTGCTCCAGGGGCGGACCGCTGTCGGCGTCGTCTACCGACACGACGGATCTGTGAAGCAGGCGCGGGCACGCGACGAGGTGGTGATTAGCGCTGGCTCCATTGGATCGCCGCGGCTCCTCCAACTGTCCGGAATCGGTTCGCGCGCAGCGCTTTCCGACGCAGGTGTCGACACTGTGCTCGATCTTCCCGGCGTCGGGCAGAATCTGCACGAACACCCCTACCTGATGCAGCGTTGGCGGGCAAAGATCCCCACCATCAACAAAATGCGCATCGGCACCGCTGTTAAAGGGCTGGTCGATTACGTGCGCAACGGCAGTGGTCTGCTGGCCATGACGATGGTGCAGGTGCAGTGTATGGCACGCACCGATCCCGGTCTGGAGGCTCCCGATCTCCAGCTGCAGTTCGTCCCTTTTGCCATCACTCGGGCAGTCGACGAGAACGGAATGTTCAACGTGCAGCAGGCCAAGGAGCAGGGCTTCCTGTCGTCGTCGACGTTCCTGCGGCCCCGTACCCGTGGATCGATCACGTTACGTGGATCAGCTCCTGACGCCATGCCACGCATCTCGTATCAGTTCCTGGCAGACCCAGACGACCTGCGAGACTGCCTGCGTGGGCTGCGCGAAGTGCAGCGCGTGATGGCTCAGCCGGCGATGGCAGAAATCACCGACGGACAACTCGAACCCGAGGCGCACTGTTCCACCGATGCCGACTGGGAGCAGTACGTGCGCCGCACGGTGACACCGTCGTACCACCCAGTGGGGACCTGCAAAATGGGCATCGACGACCTCGCGGTGGTCGACCCTGAGCTCAGAGTGCACGGCATCGCCAACTTGCGTGTCGCCGATGCCAGCATCATGCCCACCATCACCACGGGCAACACCAACGCCCCCTCGATGATGATCGGCGAGCGGGCGGCTGAGCTCATCCTCGGTGCACGACCCAACCGGAAGGGAGTGACCAATGGCTCACGCTGATCACCGCTTTGGACGGACCCTTGGCGCATGGCTGCGCGAGGAAGCTGCACTGGACTCCGGCCGGCCCTTCGTCCAATGTGACAGCGACTGGGTCACTCTCGGCGAACTCGACGCGCAGTCCGATCGCGTTGCTGCGGCGCTGCAGGCGGCGGGAGTGGGCAAAGGCGACCGGGTCGCGATCAATTTGCCCAACCGCATCGAGAACATCGTGCTCATCTATGCCGTAGCCAAAGCAGGTGCCATCCAGGTCCCGCTCAACACCTACCTGCGGGGAGATTTTCTGCACCACCAGCTTGTTCAGACGGCCCCCAAGGTTTACATCGGTGACAGCGAAGCCCTTGAGTTGCTCGCACCGATTCTTGCGACCCTCACCGAGCGGCCGCGACTGGTCCTGGTAGGTCAGCCATCCCAGGACACGACGCTTCAGCCCGACCTGCACTACACGCAGCTGCAGGACGCCGGTGTGGCTCTTGCGGAGCCAGAGATCGAACCCACCGACGTGTGTGCGATCATCTACACCTCGGGCACGACCGGCCCGTCAAAGGGCTGCACCATCACCCACGGCTACTACTGCAACCTCATCAACGTGTTCGTCGAGCACGGCTGGTATGAGAAGGGTGACATCATCTTCGGAGCCAATCCGCTGTTCCACTTCAGCGGCCAAACCTGGCTCGTCGCAGCGGCATTGGCTGTTCGCGGATCCGCGATCGTGGAACCCGCGTTCCACGCAAGCACCTATATGGCACGCATTCGGGAGACCGGTGCCACTGCTGCGCTCGGTATGGGAGCGATGGGCATGGCGATCATGGCCCAGCCGCCCCACGAGGACGACCGCAACCACAAGCTGCGCCACATCACCTTCACGCCGTCGACACCTGAATTCATCGAGCAGTTCGAAAAGCGCTTCGGCATAGCCCCGTTCTCCGAGGTCTTCGGCCAGTCGGAATGCTGGCCGGTGCTGCTGGGCGATCCGCGTGACAAACGCCACCCCGGCAGCATGGGCAAGCTGACCAGAGGATTGCAGGTGAAAATCGTCGACGATCACGACCGTGAGGTGCCGATGGGGGAGGCCGGCGAGATAGTCGTGCGGCCCGACGAGCCGTTCCGCCTGTTCTCCGGGTATTGGGACGACGACGCCGCGACGGTACGCACATTTCGGAACCTCTGGCACCACACAGGGGACTGCGGCTGTGTCGACGACGAGGGATATTTCTGGTTCGCCGACAGGAAAAAGGACTCGTTGCGCCGTCGTGGCGAGAACGTATCCTCGATCGAACTCGAACAGGCCATCGTCAGGCACCCCTCGATCGCTCAAGCCGCCGTGCACGCCGTGCCCTCCGACCTTAGTGAGGACGACGTCAAGGTCTGCCTGGTGTTGGCCGGAGGATGCGACCTCGAACCGCAGGAATTGTTCGAGTTCTTCCGAAAGTCGATGCCCTACTATGCAATCCCGCGCTACGTCGAGGTGCTCGAGTCGCTCCCGGCCAACGTCAACGGCCGGGTGCAAAAGTTCAAGCTGCGCGAACGCGGTATCACCGCCTCCACCCTCGACTTCGAGAAACTCGGTCTTGTGGTCGCCCGCGATGACCGTCGACGGCGTTAATTGTGGGGTGTCCGATGCATGGACGAGCCGAAGTCGCACTTGTTGATGCGCCAGATTCCACTCGAGATGGCGCTGAGGGCGGATTTCCCGCGTTGGACGCACACTCGGCACCTTGCGCTACTGGCGGCGGACGCACCTGCTGTGCCTGGTCGATGCGCAAGTGCGTGACCCGCAGCCGCAACGCCACACCAAGATCAACCGGCAGGTCCGCTCACACCGGCTGCCCAACAACGGGTCGTGGATCAACAGCTATTACGACGACATGGCGTGGCTGGCGCTGGCGCACCGCGCGACTGGCCGGTGTCCAGCGCAGAAGCGCACTGCCTAAGCTCACCGACCAGTTCGTCAAAGCGTGGGTGCCTGAGGACGGCGGCGGTATCCCGTGGCGCAAGCAAGACCAGTTCTTCAACGCCCCGAGCCAACGCTCCCGCGGGAATCTTTCTGCCCCGCTACCCAGACCGGCTACGGCGGGCCCAGCGGATGGCCGACTGGATCGACAGCACGCTGATCGACCCGGAAACACACGTGCTGTTGGGACCTTTCGGTACAACTGTCGGGGTGGATGCTGATGGAAGCTGCCGGTGAGGTCACCGCCGTGCAAGCGACGGCGGCGATCGGCCCCTCGATATGAGCGAGACATGAGCGAACCCGGCGGCTGGAGCCCGGACGAGACAACCCTGGCCGCAGCGAACCTCACCCATTTCATGGCCTGGCTGGCCGAGACCGGACGCGGCCACTACGCCAATTACCAACAGCTGTGGGCGAAGTCGGTGGATGACATTGACTGGTTCTGGGACGCCGTGTGGAACTACTACGACATCGAGGCGGCCAGTGCCCCGACCGCGGTGCTGGCCAACCGGAATATGCTCGGCGCCGAGTGGTTCCCCGGCGCCACGCTGAACTACGCCAGCGAGGTGTTTCGACACGCCACAGACGAGCGCCCTGCCCTGATAGTCGTCGGCGAAGACGGCTCGACCGAGTGGTCGTGGGCGCGGCTGCAGGCCGAGACCGCCGCATTCGCGGCCTACCTACGGGGTGTCGGGGTGAAATCCGGCGATCGCGTGGTCGGGTACCTGCCCAATGTCGCCGAGGCCGTCGTCGCCGCCCTGGCTTCGGCAAGCGTGGGCGCGATCTGGGCGGTGTGCAACCAGGACCTGGCCGTCGACGGCGTGATCGCGCGGCTTGGTCAGCTGGACCCGACCGTGCTGGTGGCCACCGACGGCTCGTTGTACGACGGCAAACGCTTTGATCGGCGCACCGAGCTCGCCACGATCCGGCAGGCGATGCCCCCGCTGCGCGCCACCGTGGTGGTGCCGCGGCTCGGACTGGACCTGGAAAGCTGCACCAGCCAAGACCAAGTGGTGCCGTGGGCGACGGCGGTCCAGGCGGATGCCGCCCTGGACATCGTTGCGGTCCCGTTCGCACACCCGCTGTGGGTGCTGTTCTCGTCCGGGACCACTGGCAAACCGAAGGGCATCGTGCACGGCCACGGCGGTGTGCTGCTGGAGCACCTGAAGTACTTGAGCCTGCAACTGGACCTGCACCCCGGCGACCGCCTCCTGTGGTACTCGACCACCAGCTGGGCAATGTGGAACATCCTGTTGTCCGGGCTCTTGGTCGACTCCACGATCGTGCTCTACGACGGCAGCCCGACCCACCCGGGTACCGATGGCCTGTGGCGGGTCGCCGCCGATGCCGGTGTCACGGTGCTCGGAGCCGGAGCCGGCTATCTGCTGGCCTGCGCCAAGAAGGGGCTAAAACCAGGTGCGTCGTACCCGCTGGACTCGGTGCGCGCGGTGGGTTCCACCGGCTCACCGTTGCCGGCCTCCGGCTTCCGCTGGGTACAAGAGGGCCTCGGCCGGGCGGTTCCGGTGATTTCAATCAGCGGTGGCACCGACGTATGCACCGCCTTCATCGGCGGATCCCCGATTGTGCCGGTGGTGGCCGGTGAGCTGTCCTGCCTGTGCCTGGGCGCGGCCATCGAATCCTGGGCCGGTCTCCGGCGCCCGGTCATCGGGGAAGAGGGCGAACTGGTGTTGACCAAGCCGATGCCGTCGATGCCGGTTTTCTTCTGGAACGACGCCGACGGCAGCCGCTACCGCGCCGCCTACTTCGACAAGTACCCCGGCGTATGGTGTCACGGCGACTGGATCACCATCACCGACAGGGGATCCGTTGTGGTGCATGGTCGTTCGGATGCCACCCTGAACCGGCTGGGTGTCCGGATGGGTAGCGCCGAGATCTATGGCGCGGTGGAGCGCCTGCCCGAGGTGCGCGACTGCCTGGTGGTCGGAGTGGAGCAGGACGACGGCGGCTACTGGATGCCGTTGTTCGTGCACTTAGAGGACGGTGCCGAACTCGACGAGGAGCTGCGGTCCCGGATCGTTGCGGCGATCCGCAACGGCGCATCTCCGCGGCACGTGCCGGACGCGATCTTGGCGGTTCCCGGTATCCCGCGGACGACGACCGGTAAGCGGCTGGAAATCCCGATCAAGCGGATCTTGCTCGGGGCGGTGCCGGGCGACGCCGCGCAGCAGAGCTCGATCGATCGGCCAGAACTGCTCGACGGCTTCGTTCAATACCGCAGCACAAAGCGGCCCTGATTATTCAGGCAGCACCAGGTCGGGCTTGTCTTTTGCGGCGCGCCGGCGTGCCAGATAGCCCCGCCCGGCCGCGATCAGAGCCGGCGTCAGCGACACGAACAGGATAACCAGGCCTCTGTACAACTCATCATCGCCGCCTATGAGGCTTTTGCTCTTTTGCTCTCGAGCACAAGGCGATTCACTGAACCAGTCTTGCCGAGAGCCGACCGCAACCGCGTCAGCCCGGCGCCGGTGCACGGTGCTCCCTGACCTTAGGCTCGCCAGTTGAGGCCGTGATGTGCGCGCGCAGGTCAAAGTCGAGGTCGCTGGCCTGCTCAGGGGTCAGACAATCACCGAGAGCAAGCAATTTTCGGGCTGCCATGTGGTCGCCGGGTCGGTTGAGTGACTCGACGCTACGTAGCACGTCGTTTTGGTGTCGGCGTTCACGTAATTCCCGCTCCCGGCGTTCACGTAATTCCGCAGGTGGTGGGTCCTGGTGAATGTTCTACCCGACCTCCTTGCGCTGTGT
>NZ_JBCHKV010000032.1:0-29950 GCF_039023525.1 Mycobacterium sp. 050272
TGACTTTGGACGGTCTCTCGAAGAATCACGCGATGACCCTCATCTATCCGGCTACGACACGCCGGTCCTCAACTCACGGCCCGACTCATACACCATCTTGGTGGACGCAACCCGGCGTTGCTTCGCGCGCATGGTTGGCCCGACACCAGCGCAACGCCAAGTAAGCCCGCTGTGGTCATAACAAGGCCGGCTGGCGACCGCTTGAACCGCACTACTGTCGTCCGCTCTGGCTCAGATCGGCTCGAATTGGGCGATCAGCCAACGACCATTGATCTTCTCGAGTGTCACCCGAACACTCGATGCGGTGCTGCTGGGCGGATCGTTGCCGATATTGATGGTTTGATTGACGAAAACGACCACAACGGCGTGCTGTTCACTGGCCGATACCGATGCAGCTGCGGGGACGGTGGCCGCTGCGGAGATCTGCTTCTGCTTGGCCCCGGGTATCACAACGTCGTGGATCAAAGCTGCGTATGACTCTTTGAACTTTCCGGTCATCCGATCTTGCGCCGTGACGAGGGCCTTGTCCACGTTGTCGGGCCGGTAGGACAGCATCGTGGTGGTGCTTTCAATGGCGGCTTGTACCGATTGGCTGCGAGCAGTTTGCGAGTCGCGCATCGACGCATCCTGAAACTTCAGATATCCGGCGACCAGGGCCAGTAGCAGTGCGAGTCCGGGCAGTACCCCTCGGGCTGCAATCCATTTCCACCGGCTGTTGGGCTTGCTGTGTGCCGCTTCGGGTTCCGACGCGCTGTCGTGCGCCAGATCCTGGTCAGCTGTATCAGCGATGTCGTCAGATTCGCTAGCTTCCGATATGTCGTCGGGCGCTTCGACAGGCAAGGGTTTCGTTTGAACCTTGGTTTGGACGGGCATGGCTGCCACCGCTTGATCTTCGACGTTGATCAGGTTTTTTGTGCTGTCGGTTGCGGACTTCGGTCTGGTCATGGCACGAACTCGATGTTGGACACTTTGGCGCCGTTGTCGACCTTTTGCACTGCGATGCGCATCCGCCACAATCGCGGTTCTTGTTGTTGCGCACCACCAATGGAGGTCTTCACCGCCACCGCTACGAGTACTTGTGCGCTGTCTGCCTGTTCAGATTCCAGGCCAGCCTCGGTAACTGTGCCTTCCGAGCGTGATTGTGCCTGTTTGACGACCTCCACGAACGGCTTCGACCGCTTGGAGAAGTCGTCGTAGAAGGTCCCGGTTGCGGATTGAAGGATCCGCTGAACGTCGGCGTCGGCGTGGGCGAAGTCAATGGTCGTCAGGTTCACTGCCCCTTGCCGGGCGACCTGAATGAACAGCGCGCGCTGGTGTCCGGACTCATGCGATTGGTACACACGAAAGCCCAGCCAGCCGATGAGTCCTGCCAGCATCACGACGATCATCAGTGCACTGACCATGGCCGCGCGGAGCGCTGGCGCTTGCCGATCGCCCGGATTGCCCTCACTGGTGGGCATCTCACGGTCGGTGGCTGCAAGCGGGGACTCGGCTGAGCCGACGCCGGACATCTGGGCGCCCGCTCGGGGCGACAAGCGCGGATCCTCAGCTCGCTGATCGTCAAGGTCCGATGGGCTTAGTTGCCCGTCGGTGGCATCAACATCGATTGCCATGTGCGCTCCTTCGGGCCTGCATGGGCGAGGTCGGTTTGGGTGTAGACGTGTCCGTCGGGTCCTATGTAGGTGCCAGTCGTCGGGTCGTATTGCACAGCCGCGATTGCGGGGGGCGGGGTCTGCTCGGGTGGGCTGCTCGATGCCGGCGGGGTTGGCGGCGGGTGTTGGGGGATGTCTTGGCCGGACAGGGTGGCGTTCGGATCGCCTTTCCAGTTGTTGCCATCGTTGAGCGGCACATATTGCTCGTCGCTTTCGCACATTTTGACTGTGGGGGCGCGTTTGCCGGGGACGGTCAGGCACGGGTAGTTCCGCGCGCCGCGGACGGTGGTGAGCGGGGAGTCCTGCGGTATGCGGCAGTAAAGGTCGTCGGCGGGGCGATCCGGCGCATCTTCGAAAGTGGGTACGCGCATCTGCTGGGCGGGCAAATACCCGGTGGTGCATGGTGCCGGCAGATTCAGATTGAGGTTGAAGTCCAGGTACAGACCCCTGTAAGGCTGCTTGGTGTCCATGTTCGGAACGGCCATGCCCTGGAATTCGGCGGTCTCTGCCGGCAGTAATACCAGTAACTGTTCGATGGCCGGCTGATAGGCGATTGCGACAGCGTTGACGCTCACCAGGTTGGCCAGCAAAAGGGGCAGGGTGGGTTGGAGCCGGTCGATGAGTTGTCGGGCCTGTTCGGCCGCCGGGGCGCCCTTTGCGAGCAATCCGGCAACCGAGGTGTCCTGGTTTTGTAGCTGCCCGGTGATGGTTGCGAGGTGTGCCGCCCACGCGCTGATGGCACCAGATGTCTGGCTTTGCGAGTCCAGTACGGGTTGGGACTGGTCGATCAGCGTGGTGAGCGGGTCCAGGTTCGCGCGGGCGTCGATCGCCAGCTGAGTGGAGCCGTTAACCAGCCGCGAGATTTCAGGGCCCAATCCCCCAACAGCCGTGTAGCTTTCGTCGATCACGGTCTTCAGGTTCTCGCGAGGGATGGCCTGCAAACCCCGGTTGGCAGCGTCGAGCAACGTGTTGATGTCGGGTGGCACTTGGCTGTTGCTGACCGGTATTACGTCGCCGTTTTTCAGCGGCGGCGAGCTGGCGGTGCGCGGAATCAGCGCGACGTACTGCTCACCGACCGCCGAAACGCTGTGCACCTGGGCTTGCACGTCCGAGGGGATTTGCACGTCAGAGCGCAGAGACAGCACGGCCTCGACGGCGGTGTCGGTTAGTCGAACATCTTCTACGCGCCCGACCTCGGTGCCGCGGTAGGTGACGTTGCCGGTCTTGTACAGCCCACCTGCTCGCGGCAGCTGCACGATCACCCGGTAGTGCCCGACACCGAACCAGGTGACCGGCGCCTTGAAGTAGCCAAAGAACATCACGGCGCCCGCGACGAGGCTGACCAGCACAAAGATGGTCAGCTGGATGACGGTACGTCGATGCAGTCGCATGTTAGGGCCCCTGATTGCGTTGGTAGGGAACGACTAGAGGGTTTCCCGCGGTGTAAGGGCTGGGCATCTGGCCGATGGTGCGGCCCCACTGCAGCTCCAGCTCTGTGAGGTTGCCCTCCCAGCGGGTGCCGGTGAACAGCGAGTTGTCGATTCGGCTCAAGGTGAGGTCGATGATGGCGGTGAGGTTGCCGTAGTCACCGCGGACCCAGTTGGTGAGCGTCTCCTTCGGCCACGGGTAGGTGGCCAGCCAGCTCAGCGAGCGGGTCAGGGCGGGTCCGGCATTGGCCAGCGACTCGAGTACCGGTCCCAGGTCGTGGAGTTCCTTGACCAGGTTGTCCTTGGTCTGGTTGACGGCGTCGGCGGTCAGCGCGCTGAATTTCCCGAAGGTGTCGAGCGCGTCGGCCAATTTGTTGCGCTGGTCCTTGAGTACGGAAAGCGCGTCGGGAATCGTGCGTAATGCCTTGTCGATCACGGGTTTTTGGGCGGCGAGTTGGCCGACAAAGTTGTTGAGGCTGTCGGTGGCGGCGATGATGTCGCTGGTTTGTTCGTTGAGCTTGGTGATGAACTGGTCGAGCTGGGTGATCAGGCTCTTAAGATCCTGCTCGCGGCCGCCAAATGCGGTGCTGAACGCCGCGGTGATGTCCTGGATCTGGCCGAGGCCGCCGCCATTGAGAAGCAGCGACAATGCCGCCAGGGTCTGTTCGGTCGACGGAAAGGCCCCCCCGTTGGTTAACGGGATCAGCGAACCGTTGTGCAGTTTGCCCTTCGGTGCGACACCGTTAGGGGCCGCCAATTCGACGTGCAGTGAGCCCAGCAGGCTGGTCTGACCGACCTTGGCGGTGGCGTTAGCCGGCAGGTCCACATCGCCGTTGAGTTTCATCGTGACCAGCGCATGCCAACCCTGGCGCTCGATTTTGGTGACGTTGCCGACCGTCGCGTCACCGACACGCACGCGGGCGTTCTGTTCCATGTAACCGACATCGGGCAACTGCGCCCTCACCTCGTAGGCGCCGGGGCCGCCGCCCTCGGTGCCAGGCAGTGGTAGTGAATTCAGGCCCCGCCACTGGCATGCGGACAATCCGGCGACCATCACCGTCACCAGCACACCCAGAGCAAGGTATCGCAGACCGCTGCGCCTCATCGGCCACCACCTGGGGGCACCATCATGCCGGTCAGGCCCGCAGATGGATCCGTGGGCAGAGGCGATTTCGTCACTGGCGAGACGCCGGCGGGGAGCTGCTCCGGGGGCCCGCCCGGCGTGGTGGATGCTCCACCTGGCGCGGGCGGCGCGTCGGACAGCAACGGTGCACCGGCGGCGGCCGGTGGCGGCGGCGGCGGCTGCGGCTGCGGCTGCGGCGGGACGTAATCCGGACGCATCCAGTCTTCGCTGTAGGTGACCTCGTTGGGGCGGGCCGATTCGCCGACAAAGAGGTTTTCGCCCAACGGCGGAAAGTTGTACTGGCGGTTCTTGATGATGGGCGCCAAATACTGCACACACAGTTTGGCCGACTGCTCGCTGTTGAGCCGCGAGGCGGCCTGAATTGCGCCGCACAGGAACGTGATCGGGTCCGCGAAGTTTTGGAACGCCAGCGCACCGGTGAGCGCCATCTGCGTCGGCTGGTAGATGTTTTGGAAATTCTGGAACGCGGTCGGGGCGATGTGCAACGTCTGCTTGATGTCGTCGAGGCTGTCGACGACCGCCTTGGAGACCGATGACAGTTTGTCGGAGGTGGTACCAAGGGCCTCGCGGTTGTCGGCCACGAAGCTTTGCACGTCGGCGACCGCCGTGTCGAGGTTGCTGAGCGCTCGACCGACCTGGTCGGGATCGTCGGCCAGCAGCGCAGTCACCGCCGCCAAGTTCCGGTTCAACTGCCGTAGCACAGTCGCGCTGTCCTGCAGCGCCGAGACCAGGACCGAGAGATTCTTGACGGTCATGAAAATGTCGCCGCTGTGATCACCCAAAACGGAGAAGGCCTGCGACATCTTGATCAGGGTGGCGCGGATATTGGCGCCCTGGCCGCGCAAGTTGTCCGCTGCGGTGTTGATGAACGCTCCCAGGGTGCTGACGCCGCCGGGCTGGGTGGGCTGCAGCGCGGCGGTGAGCTTTTGCAGCTGCGCACGCAGGTCATCCCATTCCACCGGTACGGCGGTACGGTTCTGCGGAATGACCGCGCCACTGGCCATCGCCGGGCCACCGGTGTAGGCAGGTGTGAGCTGGATGGCTCGCGAGGTGACCAGCTGCGGGGACAGGATGGCCGCGGTGGCGTCGGCGGGGACTTTGTATCTGCTGTCGACCCAGAATGTGATCTTGACTCGTTCGGGCTGAGGTTCGATCGCGTCGACCTTGCCGACTGGTACCCCGAGGATCCGCACCTCATCGCCACCGTACAAACCGTTGCTGTTGTCGAAGTAGCCGACGATGCGGATCTTGCCGCTGGTGGCGGGGATCTGCAGCGCCACCACGACTCCCGCGACAAGACACATCGTGAACACGATCGCCAAGGCGACTCTGGACACACGCGCAGTGATCATTGTCCCGCCTCGCCGGGCGCGGTGGGGCCGGGGGCAGGAGCGCTACCCGAGGGCGGCACCTCCCCGGGTGCCGGCCGGTAGAGGGGGTTCGGGGTAGGTAGGGGTATGGAGGCCATCCCCGGGGGCGCTGGGGCAGGCGGCCCGGGCGGCGGACCGCCCGGCGGCGGAGCGGGTGGCGGCTCGCGGTAGGGGTAGCGGGGATCGCCGGGGTTGCCGGTGATCGCATCAGGGAGATTGAGACGTGGTTCGCCCCCTTGACCGGTGCGCGGGTAGGGCATCGGCAGCGGCGGGGTTGCAGGCTGACCTGTCGGCGGGTCGGTGCGCTGGGATGGCAGCAACACGTGGGGGTCTAGTCCGAGATCAGAGAACGCGGCGTCAACGAAGGGCTGCACGAACTGCCCGGGAAGCAGGTTGGCGACGTAGGCCTTAAAGAACGGACCCGAGGCCACCGATTCGCCCAGCGACAGCGCGTATTGGTTGAGGTACTTGATCGACTGCTGCACCCGCTCTTTGCGGTTGTCGACGATCGTCAGTACGCCGTTGAGCTTGTCCAGCGCGGGGCGCAACTGGGCGCGGTTGTCGGCGATGAAGCCCGACAGCTGATGAGCGAAGCCCGATAGGTTGCGCGAAATCTGTTCCAGCGCGCTGCTCTGGGTCCGTAGCTGCGCGAGCAGCGCGTTGATGTTGGCGACGAGGTTGACCAGCTGATCGCTGCGCTGGGCCAGCACGGTGGTCGCTTTGTTGGCGTTGGCCAACAGGGTTCGCAGCTGGGCGTCACGATCGTCGAGGGTTTGGGAGAACCGCGCCACCCCGGCCACGGCGATTTTCAAGTCCGGGGGGGTGTCTTGAAACGTGCGCGCCAGCGTGCCCAGCGCGTCTGAGACCTGTGTGGTGTTCAGACCGCTGATGGTGGCCGAAAGATCACCGAGGGCGTCGGGCAGCTGGTAGGACGGGGTTGTGCGCTTAGTGGGGATGGTCTCCGATAGCTGGCCATCGCCGCGGGGAGTGATCTCGAGGAACTTGGCGCCCAGAAGGTTTTTGGTCTTGATGGACGCCTCGGTCCGATCGCCTAGCTGCACGCCCTTGTCGACGTCAAATTTGACCAGCACGCGCGCACCGTCCAGCTCGACGCTGGACACCTTTCCTTGCATTAAGCCCAAAACGTGAACCGGGGCACCCGGTTTGAGTCCGCCAGCTTCAGCGAAGTACGCCGAGTAGCTTCTCATCGAATTGACGAATGGCAGCTTTTGGTACTGGAAGGCCAGCAGCACGACCCCGATGATCAGCGCTAACCCGGTCGCGCCGAGGATTATCTGGTTGCGTTCGGAAAAAGGCTTCATTTCGGAGTGCACCGTCCACCCGTCTGCTCGACCAACTTGACGAAAACCGGTTGGCCGCCTTTGCCGTTCACCTTCAGCAACAGATCGCATAGGTAGAAGCTGAAGAAATCGCCGGCGAGGCCTAATCTGCTCAGCGCCTTGTAAGAGTCGGGTAGCGTGTTGAGCAGATCATCGAAGTAGGCGTGATCAGCGACCACGATCCCGGCCGTCCGGTCTGTCTGCCGAACGGTGTTCTGAAATGGTGGTCGGGCCCGCTGGAATAGGTCGGCGACAGTTCCAGTCGCCGCGTTGGTGTAGGCCACCGCGTTGCTGATGTCGGTGCGGCGTGCCGCGAGGCGCTCCACCAGCTCCGACAGTGAATCGACTGCCTTGCCGAACTGGCCGCTTTGGTCGCCCAGTGAGCCCAGCACGGCATTGAGGTTGCCGATCACTTGCCCTATCAGGGCGTCACGGTCGGCCAGGGTGTTCGTCAACGTGGCCGCTTGATCGAGAAACGAGCTTATCGTGGCACCCTCGCCCTGGAAGACCTCGATCAGCTGAGCCGATAATGCGTTGACTTGGTTGGGGTCCAAAGCGCGGAACAACGGGCGGAAACCACCCAGCAGGGTGTCGAGATCCAGTGCGGGTTGTGTCCGGTCGACCGGAATGGTCTCGCCGGCGTTGAGGCGCCCGACCCCGCCCGCGCCCTGCTCTAAGGCCAGATAGCGGCCGCCGATGGGGTCGGCCCAGCGAATCGCTCCTCGGGTGCCTTGAGTGAGCACCACCGAGTCGTCGGCGGAGAATTCCACCACCACGGTTGCCTTCTTGGTGATGGAGATCGTTTTGACCTTGCCGACCTCCACCCCGCCGATCCTCACCAAGTCGCCGGTCTTTAAGCCGGTTACGTTGACGAATTCGGCCCGGTAGGTGGTTTCGGGCTGAAGTCGCAACTGCGAGAAGACCGCCACCACGGCGAAGGTGCCGACTAAGCACACCACTGTGAAGATGGCGAACCGCCAGGCGGCACCGGCCAGGTTGTCTTTCACGGATGCCTTCCCCCATTACATGATTGGGTCACGGTGACGGTGCCGCCGGTGGTGGCGATTCAGGTTGCGGTGCGGGCGGTGGTCCAGGTTGCGGTGCGGGCGGCACACCCGGGTACAACGGCACGCCGCCGGGCCCATACAGTGGCGCGCCGTAGGGTGGGGCGCCCGGATAGGGCACCGGTCCAATCGCCGGGGGCTTCAGCCCGCGGACGCTGGGCGGCTCGGGCACCGCCCGGGTCACGGGGAAGTAATCGATCCACCATGGGTGCCCGATACCCGGGTTGGGGCGCCAGTCCAGCCCGGTCCCGTAGCCGGTATTGGTGATGAGCTTGCGCACCGGGAAGTTTTTCCTGACATCCGGCAGTGACCCGCACCCGGGCTTACCGCCCGGACCGCCCTTGGCCGCCACGATCGGCAAGTTGTCTGGGTAGCGGTATGGGTCGTCGCCCAGTAGGAGGGCGGTGTCCAAAATGATCGACTTTCCGTTGCCGCCGATCTGCTCATAGCCCCCGTGATCGAGAAAGAACTTCGCCCCCTGCAGCGTGCAGGTGTATTCCGGGTTGTACGTGAGCAGCAGGTCCGTCGTCGGTGCCAACCCGTTGATGCCCTGCACCAGGTTGTCCTTGTTCGGGCCCAGCAGGTTGGTGGCGCTGGTGGAGAACCCGATGGTATTGAGCAGCAACGCATCCAGATCCTTGGAATGGGCGGTGATGGTGGCGCTGGTGGTGCTGGCGGCGTTCAGGGTGGCCAAGATGTCTTGGGCGGCAGCGCTGTAGGCGTCGTTAAATCCTTTGAACGAGCGCCAGTCCTGGGCCACAGTGTCCATTCGCGGGTTGAGCGCCAGCAGGACTTGGTTGGCGGCGGTGGTTGCTTCACCGATGCGCGGTCCTTGGCCGCGCACTCCGTCGGCCAAGGCGGTCAAGGTGGCATTGAGCTTGGCGACGTCGATCTGTTGCAGCACTCCAACAAGGTTTTCAAACACGGTATTCACTTCCGTGCTGACGTTGCGTGACCGCAGGACCTGGCCTGCTACCAGGCGCTTGGGGCTGGGATTATCGGGATAAATCAGGTCGACATACTTCGCTCCGAAGGCTGTGGTGGCCCGAATCTCGGCTTCGACATTGGCCGGGATGTATCGGACCTGGTCGGGAAAAATCTCCAACTTCAAACGGACCGCCTCAGCGCCGGCTTTGATGTCCGCGACGCGCCCGACCTCGACGCCGCGCAGCTTGACCTTCGCGCCGGATTCCATTACCAAACCGGCGCGGTCTGAGGCCAAGGTGACTGGAATATAGGTGTTGAACGATCCCATGAATAGGCCCAGGCAAACCACGACGATGGCAATGACGACCGCGAACAGGATCCCCGCCCACCACAGCGGATGGATTCGCCCTTCCCTTCTTTTGCCTGGCATACCCGCTACCCGGACAGGTGAAAGTGGCCGGACTGTCCATAAATGGCCAGCGTCAAGAGCAGGTTGACGAACACCGCGGAGATCAGCGACGCGCGCACCGCACGCCCCACCGCCTCCCCCACTCCGGCGGGCCCTCCGGAGGCGGTGAAGCCGTAGTAGGTGTGCACCAGCATGATGACGATCCCCATGGTGACCACCTGAGCGAACGACCAGACCATGTCGGTGGGGTTCAGGAATGTGTTGAAGTAGTGGTCGTACACACCGGTCGACTGGCCATAGATGAAGGTCGTGCCGAACCGGGCGGCCAGAAACGACATGAGCATTGCCACGCAGTACAGCGGAATCACAACGATCACCCCGGCCACCACCCGGGTCGAGGCCAGGTAGGCGATCGATCGGATGCCGATCACTTCCAGTGCGTCGATCTCTTCGTTGATCCGCATCGTGCCTAGTTGCGCTGTGGCCCCGGCGCCGATGGTGGCAGCCAAGCCGATGGCGGCGACCGATGGCGCGATCAGCCGCACGTTGAAGTAGGCTGACGCGAAGCCGGTCAGGGCCTCCACACCGATGTTGGAGAACTGGGTGTAGCCCTGCACCGCGATCAGCGCGCCGGTGGACAATGTCAAGAACCCGACTATGACGACGGTGCCCCCGATGATCGCCAGTGCTCCCGCGCCCAGGCTCATGGTCGCGATCAGGCGCACCAATTCGGTCTTGTAATTAGCAAACGCGGTAGGGATCGCGCCGATGGTTTTGGCAAAGAACTGCGCCTGGGCGCCGATCTTGGTCAAACCGTCGACCCATCCCGCTGCCTTGCGGTGAAGCCTCGGGTACGGCTTGCTGGGGACACTGGCGGTCATGATGTTCCCTGCACGCCGACCGCCGTCGCGATGATGTTGATCGCGAACAGTGCCATAAACGTGAACACCACGGTTTCGTTGACCGCATTCCCCACGCCTGCCGGGCCGCCGTCGACCGAAATGCCTTTGTAGCAGGCGATGAGCCCGGCGCTGAGGCCGAACAATGCCGCCTTGACCACGGAGATCAACACATCAGCGGGCCCGGTCAGCAACGTAAGACCTGCCACAAAGGCGCCCGGGGTTACATGCTGGACGAATACAGCGAAGCCAAAGCTGCCCACCAGGCCGACAAGAATGACCACCGAGGACAGCAGTACTGCGACGACGGTGGCCGCCACCACCCGCGGTACCACCAGCGCCTGAATCGGGTTGACACCCATCACCTTCAGTGCGTCGAGTTCCTCGCGGATTGTCCGCGCCCCCAGATCGGCGCACATTGCCGTCGCGCCCGCTCCGGCCACCACCAACACCGTCACCACTGGGCCGAGCTGTGTGACGACGCCTAAGGCCGTGCCCGTGCCCGACAAGTCCGCCGCGCCCAACTCGACCAACAACGTGTTGAAAGTGAAGGTCAGCAGCACCGTGAACGGAATTGCCAACAACACCGTCGGTAGCACCGATACTCGCGCCACAAACCATGACTGCAACAAGAACTCACGCCACGCGAACGGTTTTGTCGGGATTGAAACCAAGGTGTCCAGCGACATCCCGAAGAAGCCACCGAAGGCGCGGAGCGGTTTGGTCACGACCGTGCTGTACCGGCTCCTGGCTCCCTCCGTGCGGCCAGCGGGTGGCCGATCGCCGGGTTCGGAGTCCGCACGGGACAAGATAGCTCCATCGCTTCGCGCCCCAACCATGGCGTGTTCCTTCCTTGACGGCATCGTCAGCGCAGCAGCGGAAGTATCCACCGTCCATCCGAATCTAAATTAGACTTGGCAGACACAGATGGCAATAATCTAGCTCATACTAGCTGTGATTGTCCTTGCTGCTGTTTGATTCTTAGGAGTAATCGAGATGGGTTTCGATGCAGCGTCAGGTGCGCGAACGGTGGCTGGTAAACCCGCCGGCCCGGTCGACATGCGCCCCCGCGCCTCCCCGGCGGATGGACCGCGACAAGCGCTGCGCGCTTCCTTGCGGCACGTGGCTGGGCGTGCCGGTCAAGGTAGTAGCTCCCGAACTCTTGCTATCCAGTTCAAATTCTAACTAGAATATTTGCGCCAAATGAGTTGGATAGCGGAAGGGTTGCGTGCATAATACCTGGTCACATCGTTTGTGCGTGTGGAGCGGTGTTCTATTCGCCGTTTTGTTCTTCCTCGGCTTCGGGATAATCGCCCGGTACATACCGCCCCCGGCTCCGACCCGAACGGCAGCGGATGTCGCGTCGTTCTACCGCGACAACGCCAACGCCATCCGCGCCGGAATGATCCTCAGCATGTACGCGCTGGTGTTCTTCGTTCCCTTCACTGCCGCGATCTCGGCGCAGCTCAAGCGGATCGAAGGCGAGCACACACCGCTCACCTACGCCCAACTCGGCATCGGCTGCACGCTTCCTGTCGCGTTCTTCCCGGCGCTTTACTACTTCCAAGTGGCGGCATACCGGCCCAACCGATCGCAAGAGGCGATCCAGACACTCAACGACATGGGCTGGCTTCCCTTCACCGGAATCATCTACGCCATCTTCGTTCAAAACCTCGTCATCGCTGTCGCTGTGCTCTCTGATCAGCGGACCCAGCCCGTGTATCCGCGATGGTACGGCTACTTCTGTCTCTGGACAGCACTGCTGTACTGCCCGGCAAGCTTGGACGTGTTCTTTAAGGACGGCCCGCTCGCCTGGAACGGTCTGTTGTCGTGGTGGCTGTCTCTGGTCGCTTTCTTCGCCTGGATCGTCGTCACGGTCGTGGTCACCCTGCACGCCATCGGTACACAAGCGCTCGACCGTCGAGCCCAGCCGAGACCGATCGATAGCGCCAATCTGTTAGGAGCGTTACCGCCCCCAGGATGACCGGCGCACCGCGTGACCCGAGCGCCTTTCGCCAGACCGGGCGCCAAGCGCAATCCACAAGCATGTCCCCCACACAAACCATGCCGCGCTCAATAAGCAGCAATAAGAACCCTTGGTGACCCGCGTCGGGATCGGCGCGGGCCACCACGATCACCAGGTCGGAGTTGACCCCGGCGGAGATGAAAGTCTTGGAGCCGTTGAATATCCAGTCATCGCCATCGCGTGTCGCCGTGGTTCGGATGCCGGCCAGCCGTCACCCCGGCGCTGAGTTTGCAAAACGACATCGTCGCTCCGTACCTGAAAACGCTGGCCAACCAGGAGCAGCAGGCCCGCCGGCTGCCCGGCTACTCGCTGTCGGCCCCGGGCTCACTCATCGCGACCGCGCCGATGATCTCACCGGTGATGGAGCCCGAACTTGGCCAGCTCCTCGATGATCACGGCATTGGCCGTCAGTTCTTCTCCGCACTCGTCCAGCCCGCACGTTCGATCGAACTCTAACCCGAATTAGATTCGATTCTGTCGTTTTGCGGTCCAGCGAAAGAGCGCCGCGACCGGTGTGGTGGCTTACGCCGCCTGCCTCCCCTACCACCGTGTGCGGCCGAGCGAAACCGGATCGGTGCTCGGCGACGCCCAACCCGCCGGCACCCGCTCGGTGGCCTCTTACCGCGAGGACGCCAACTCAATGACCGTCGGGGCCGTCACGGGTGTACTTCGCCGCGACCGACCCGGCCTACTTCGCGCCGCGGAGATCGACCGCCAAGGTGCTGCGAGGCAGGTGGCGGGGTCCCAAACCGCGGCGTGGTGAGGGCAAATATCGCCGATACAAACACGAGTCGCCGCCGAGTGAAGTCGGTGACGCCGCCGGGGCTAACGCGCGATGCGCACTGGTAGGCTCACCGGACCGCGGGCGATTGAAACGCGGTACGTGGGCTTGAAATCGGCGGGTAGTTCAAACACGCTCAGGGCGCAGATCGCCCGAATCATCGCTTTCACTTCGCGTCGGGCAAGGTGGTTGCCCAGGCAGCGGTGGATACCCGCGCCGAAAGCCACGTGGGAGGCGGCATTGGCGCGCTGGAAGTCGAGGCGGTCAGGGTGCGGGAAGTGCGCGGGGTCACGGTTGGCGGCGGCCCAGTTGATCACGATCCGATCGCCTGCATGCATCGGGCAGCCACTCATCTCGACATCCTTCGTCAGGGTACGGCCCGCTGCGGTGACCGGCGCTTCAAGACGCAAAAACTCGTCCGCCGCGCGCTCCAACAGTTGCTCGCCGCCATTGATGAGCGTTTGTCTCACTTCAGGTTGCTGGGCGATGCTGAGCGCGATGCTGGCAATACCACCCATCGTGGTTTCCATACCCGCCATGATCATGAGGTTGAGGGTTTCCACTCGCTGCCGCTCGTCGAGTTCGAGCCCATCTGACCCGTCGAGGCCGAGATGGGCGATCACACCGGGCACGTCGTCCCGGCGACCTTCCTGGCGCCGCTTTTCGAGCAGTTCGGCATCCCACATCAGTAGTCGCGGCGCCAATTCCAGTGCTCGTTCCGGCGCAGAAATGAGCTCTTGCAGAGTCTGGATGATCCAATCGAGCTCATTTTCTTTTTGACCGAGGAACCCGACAAAGAACACCAGCGGAGGCAGACGCTGGGTGAACTCGGCGATGAAGTCGACTGTGCCGTCGCCCGCCGCGGCGATCGTCAGGCATCGATCGATGAGTCCGGTGACGATGTTCTTGATTTCGTCTTCTCGTGCCCGTAGTGCGTCCGGGGTAAAGAACGGACTCAGCACCTTGCGGATGTCTCGGTGCAATGGGGGGTCGGTTTCGAGAGGGATCATGCGCAAGACGTCGAGATTGAACTGGACCGGCGATGCGCCCTGGGCACTGGAAAATGCCCGCCAGTTGGTCGCCGCGGCCATGACGTCGGCGTAATCGTTGATGAACCAGTATCCGGAGTCCGAATCGCTCCACGGTTGATCACTCCAGCCCACCGGGCAACGTTCGCGGAGATCATTGACCTTGGGCCAGAAGTCGGCCACCAACTCCGGATCCAGGATGTGGAACTGGCTCGGTTCGATGCGAGACGCGGCGGCGGTTCGCTCGGTGGAACTGGTCATCGCTGACTCCTTTGGGCGAGGGAACTCCCGTGCCGCCTGGGGCGGCGCACGTCTAATTTTACCATGAATCTAAGCAGAATTAGGCGGAAAAGCTAGATCTTGCGGGCGAGTTCGAAGGCCTGACGGGTGGCAAAGGAGATCCGGCGGGGCGCGTACGCGTCGCCAAGTACGTGGAGCGAGGGTACGCGGCCGGCGAGATCGTCATAGAGCCCCGCGTCGGAGATACCACCACAGGCCAGCACCACCGAGTCGAAGTCGCAGACCGTACTGGACGCGCCCGAATAGATGTTCCGCAGCATCAAACGATCGGTTTCGACGGAAACCAGCCGTTGGCAGACCGTAATCTCCGCACCCGCACGCGAAAGTTTGGCAAGCGGCGCGCCGATCGAATATGGGCCGACCAGCGGAGCAATCGACGGCGAGGCATAAATAAGTCGAACCTGTTTGCCAAGATCTGCAAGAAAGCCGGCGATGGTCAGCGGCTGCATGTGGTCTTCCATCGCGATGACGACCACTCGGATGCCGACGTCGACCTTGCCGTCCAAAACGTCGCGCCCCTCAATGATGTGCGGCAAGTCGATGCCGGGCACGGCGGGCCGCCGCGGCATCGCTCCCGTCGCCACAGCGACGACCGTGAAGCCCGCGGCCAGGACGCGCTCGGAAGTGGCGGTGTATCCGGTCTGGACTGTCACGTTGAGCCGTTCGAGCTGGCGCCGCTGGAAGTCGAGATATTGCGGGTATGACGATTGGTTCTCGGCGGCACGGGCGGCTGTGCGGACCTGACCTCCGAGTTCAGCTTCACGCTCCCAGAGACTCACGGAATGACCCTTCGCCGCCAGTAGTGCGGCCAGTTCCAGCCCGGCGGGCCCACCGCCGGCGACGAGTACCGACTGCGGCTTGCCGGCCGGAGCGGGCTCGGGTTCTGTTTCGCGCCCGGCTCCGGGGTTGACTGAACACCCGAATCGCAATCCCTCCACGGTGACCCTGTGAATGCAGTCATTGGTCCCGATGCAGGGTCGAATCCCGCCCAGGTTTCCTGCGGCGGCCTTGGACACGAACTGGTCCTCGGCCAGCATTGCGCGGGCGATACCCACCACGTCGGCGTGGCCGGCTCTAATGACGGCCGCCGCGGTCTGCGGATCACTGATCCGGCCGGCGTAGACAACGGGTAGGGTCACCATCTGGCGAATGTGGCCTGCGGCATCAGCCCACTGCGCTGGTCGGTAGTGGTGGGTCTGGAGATAACTTGGTGCCCCCCAGTTGTTGCCGACAACGAAGCTGAGGTAGTCCACCAGACCGGTAGCTCCGAGGGTTGCTGCGATCTCGGCGCCGCCGCGGAGGTCATAGCCTCCCTCGAACATCTCGTCGAGAGATAAGCGAACACCGACGGTGAAGTCCGTCCCGACGTCGTCGCGGATGGCCTGCAAAACGTCGGTGATGAGTCGAAGGCGCCGCGCAGGGTCACCGCCGTAGGCATCCGCGCGCAGATTGGTCGCCGGCGAGAGGAACAGTTGCAGCAGGTCACCGTGATTCGCGTGCAACTCGACTCCATCGAGTCCGGACACCTGGCACTCGCGCGCCGAGAACGCGTATTCCGAGATGAGGAACTTGATCTCGTCGTGGCCCAGAACGTGCGGAACGACGTTGGAGGCGTAGGTGGCCAGCATCGGCGATGGGGCGAACGGGGCACCACCTTGCACGGTGAGCTGGGCGGTGGCGTAGGCGCCCGCCGCGTGGATGGCCTCAGCGTATTGGGCGGCGCGTTCCCGGAAGACTGGCAGTCGGAAGTCGCCCCGTCGCGCCCCGATCCCGCCGGGTTCGAAGCCGGGAATGAGTGGTTTGTCGATGTAGCAGTTCAGACCGCCAATCCAGGCTGCCCCATCGTGGGCGCGACGTTGGAAGTAGGTGACGAATCGGTGGGCTTCCTTGGTCGTTCCGAAGGGATTGCCGATAAGCCGGGCGTGCGGCGGGAGCATCACCCGGTTGCGCAACTGCATGGTCCCGATTCGGATTGGCTCAAACAGCGCCGCGATGTCGGCGGCCGGCTCGGTCATTGTGGGCTCCGGGTCGTTCAGACGGTTGGCGTGGTTGACATTGGCGGCAGCGCACGACCTGCGGTCTCGCCGCCATCGATCACCAGGTCCGCGCCGGTGATGTAACCGGACTGCGGGCTTGCCAGGAACACCACCAGCGCGCTGATCTCGACGTCGTCTGCAGCGCGGTGCAGCGCGACTTGTGTCTGATCCTCTTTGTGACCGGCGGTCATCGGTGTGCGGACCACGCCGGGATGTACGGCGTTGACCCGAATTCCGTGGGGCCCAAGATCTAGCGCCGCGTTCTTCGTCAGCCCGCGCAGCGCCCACTTTGAAGCTGTGTAGCCGGGCAGTCTCGGGAATCCTGTCATGGCTGCCACCGAGCCCACGTTGACGATGGATCCACCCCCCGCGCGCTTCATCGCCGGCGCCGTAGCCTGGATGCCGTTGAATGCGCCGATCAGATTGACCTCAAGGTCAGACCGGAACAGCTCTGCCTTGTAGTCCACGATGTTGCCCGTGCGCAGGAGTGCGGCATTGTTTACCAGCACAGTCACAGATCCGAAGCAGTCTTCAGCGACTGCGACAGCGTCGCGCCAATGATCACGGTCGGTGACATCGAGATGCACATAACGACCCGCACTCCCGAGCTCTGCGGCAACGGTGGAACCCTGAGTATCGCGGATGTCTGCAAGGACCACGCGGGCGCCTTCGGCTGCGAAGGCGCGGGCGTGAGCAGCCCCCATGCCACGGGCCGCGCCGGTGATCAGCGCGACCGTGCCGTCAAGCTGCCCCATTAAGCGATGCCCATCATCGTCGATCCGCCCTTTCGCCGAGTGGCATTCGGTTAGCCCGGCCAGTCCGACTGCGCTCCCAGACCTTCCAGTGCTAGGCCCAAGGACAGCCCCTCGGCAAGTGCTTGCTTAATCCGATGGGTGATTGCATGTCGGGTGTAGCGGAGCACCAGGTCGGGCTTGGCCGCTAGGTTGCGCGCGATTTCGTGGGCGCGAGTCAGCAACTGCTCCCGGGGCACGACCTCCCCGACAACGTCGAGTTGGTGAGCTTGCTGGGCGCTAAGACGCTCACCGGTGAGCAGGAAGTAGCGGCCGCGGTTCGGCCCGAGCAGCATCGGCCAGATGATGTGGACGCCGTCGCCGGAAACGATGCCGTTTTTGAAATGGATGGGGTCCCCGATCACCGCGTCCGCTGAAGCCAGTACGACGTCCGAGAGCACTGCGAGTTCAGCGTGCAGAAGTGCTTTGCCCTGAATCGCGCCGATCACCGGCACCTCGATGTCGAGCAGATTGCGCAGCAGTCGATTGCCGTGGTGGAACATGAGGTCCCACTTCTCAGGCGTCATGGGACCAGCCCAGCTGTCGTCGATTCTGGCGATAAAGTCTTGCCCCGTCCCGGTCAGCACAACAACGCGGTTCTCCCGATCCGAAGCGACGTCAGCGAAGCAGTAGGGAAGCTCGGTATGCGGACCTTCGCCCCAGATCAGCGGTCCGCCGTCGGTATGGAGCCTCAGCTGCAGCACACCTAGATCGTCGCGTGTCATTGCGACATGGCGATAACGCTGTGAATAGTCATCGAACCTCAAGACCGCCACTGCGACGCAATCCTCCAATTTGCCCGTATTCGCGGATCGCTGCGGTACGAACCGCACGATGTTATCCGTCGAAGCCCATATTATTTTTCTAGACTAAGTATTCTATTTTTTCTTCGAAAACAGTCAACAAGCCTTACCTTCGAGCCTCGAGGTATCTACATATCTCCTGTTCATCTGCTTTTTATCTAGTAATGCCGGTCGAACAGAGATCAAACTTAGCGCCGATTCTTCGGTAGAAGATCACGCAAGGGCGGTCGACGGGGCCTTGGTCTGGACGGAATCGAGGTGCGGCCCCGGCGGGTTGCGTTGCGTTGCCGCGGATGCGAAGCCACCCACGTGCATCCGCAGCTGGGCGTCCTCGGCGCGCAACCACTTCAGCTCCGCGACGTCCTCGCGTGTCGCTGCTCACCGTCCCACTGCGATGTCGGGGCGCAGGGCCGGCTCAGTTATGAAGTCGGCCAAGTCGGCATTGTGGGTCATCAGCCAGTAGTCAACGACTCGATATGGCGAGTTGGTAACGACCCGGCCGCGCGTGTTCCGGTAATACGTCGTCATGCCGGGGTGGGTCCATACCATCTTTGAATGCTCCGCGTCCACATCGCGCACCCAACGGTCATGCGCCTCCGCGCGGCATTCCACCGCGCCAATGCCACCGCGGATCATTTTGGTGATGACATCGAGGATGTACCGGCCCTGCGACTCGCCAATGAAGAAGTAGGAGCCGCCGGAACCCGAATTCGTGTTGGGCCCATACATCAGGAACAGGTTCGGGAACTTCGGCACAGTAATGCCGAGATAGGCGGTGGCATCATCGTCGCCCCAGATGTCGCTCAACCGCCCGCCACCCCGCCCGACGAACTCGATCGGCTGCAGGTAGCGAATTGTGTCGAATCCGGTGGAGAACACCAGCACGTCGGCGTCGAACTCCTCACCCGTCGTACTGACTAGGCCTGACTCGGTGACCTTGGCGACTGCGTCAGTAACCAGCGTCACATTGTCGCGCTTGAGTGTGGCGAACCAACCATTGTCGAGCAGCATGCGCTTGCCGAAGGGCGGGTAGTCCGGGAGACACTTTTCGATCAATTCGGGTCGGCCTTCGAGCTGATCGACCAAGTAGCGCGTGAAGTAACGACGGTGACCGTCGTTGATCGCATTGAGCGATCGGTTGGGATCGTTCCACTCCGGATCGATCTGCAGCGATGGGTGCACGCGATCGTTGAACAACCACGCCAGCCGAAAGCGGTACCACGCATGGTAATTCGGCACATGGTTCATCAACCAGTGCACGTCTTCTGGAATCGAAGAGAAGTACTCAGCGCACGGTGCGACCCACTGCGGTGAGCGCTGGAAGATGGTCAACTGTTTCACTTTGTCGGCAATCGCAGGCACTACCTGCATCGCGCTGGCGCCGCTTCCGACGATGGCAACGCGCTTACCGCTGAGGTCCAGATGGTCGGGCCACTGCGCGGTGTGAAACGTGGCTCCCCGGAAGGAGTCAAGCCCTGGGATGTCGGGTATTTTGGGCTTGCCGAACAATCCGACTGCACTGATCACGACGTTGGCGGTATGGCGGTTGAGCAAGCCGTCGCTGGAGCGTGAATAGATAGTCCACCGCTGCGTGGTCTCGTCGTATTCCGCGCGTTGCACCTCGGTGCCGAAGACGATGTCGCGGCGAAGATCGAAGTGGTCGACAGCCTCTCGCAGGTACGTCACCATCTCGTCGCCCTTGCCGAAATGCATGGACCAGTCACGCGGGAAGAAGGAGAACGAGTAGAGGTAGCTCGGCGTGTCCACGCCCGCACCTGGGTAGGTGTTGGTAAGCCAAACCCCACCAACCTCGCGGTTGCGTTCCAGGATGACGAACGGAATTCCCAGTTCTCGTAACTGCGCGGCGATGATGATGCCTGAAATACCGGCACCAATGATCGCGACCGAGAAGTCGCCGACCTCCACTGGTTCGGTCGCCGCTGCGGGCTCTAGGCCCATCTCCTCTCGCATCACCCGTTCGTACTCCTGCGGAACCTCTTCATCGACGCAGATGCTCAGCATCGTGCGCAGCAAGTCGGGATCGGGGAGGGGAACGACGGCCGGCCTGCCCTTTGACCACGCCAAGATCGCGGAGACGGCGCATCGGCGGATCTCGTCGGCCACCTCGGGCTCAAAACCGCCGGAGTCGTTGGGACTCAACCCTGGTGAACGTGTGGGTCGAAAAGGATCATTGAGCCAGCGTTCCTCGCCGGTCAACTGATACAGCACCATCGTCAGCGTGGGCAGATTAGCGACACGGACAGCGTGCTCCAAGTGTGCTTCGTCGATCGGGCAATCCGGCCTGGTCATCGACATGGCGGTCTTCTCCTTAGGATGCGATGCCTGGGCCCATCGACGGCCTCGGGTGAGTTCTAAATTAGTTTAGATATTATCATCACGACTGTCGGTGGTGCAACCATTCGCGGAAGGAGGTAATCTTCTCTACCTGCTGATTCAGCACAGTTAGGAACTCCACCAGACGCTAATCGGATATAGAAACTGTGATTTTTATTCGGCGCGTGCGGAGGCGACGCGCCATGGTGACGGCGGCGAACCCTTGGGATCAACGCCGGGGTGAGCGTCCCAACCGGCGGCGCCAGTCGTGGGCGCCGAGCAGGCGCACCAGCTTGGCTTGGATCTTGCTTTTCCTGGGCCTATACGGATACCAGTGCGGCTCGGAGTTGAGATGGATGCGCTCAGACACCACCGACTGTTGCCGGCAGAATTTGAGGATGCCGGCGGCCCCGCCCGAGCGGCTGCCCACACCCGATTCCTTCCAGCCGCTCATCGGAATAGTCAGCTGGAAAGTACTCATCATCACGTTGTTCTGGTTGACCGCGCCCGCCTCGAGTTGGCGGCTGATCCGGTCGGCACGCTGGTGGTCGCGAGTCCACACGCTGGCGCTCAAGCCATAACGCGAATCGTTGGCCAGCCGGATGGCTTCAGCTTCGTCGGCAACCTTCATGATCGGCAGTGTGGGGCCGAAGGTTTCATCGCGCATGCACAGCATGCTGTGGTCCACGTCGACTAGAACGGTGGGTTCGAAGAACTGACCGTTTTGGCCGCGTTTACCGCCGGTGAGCACCCGCGCGCCCTTGGCCACTGCATCGTTGACGTGGTTTTCGACGATGTCCAGTTGAGCCGGCGTACACATCGCCCCGACGTCGGTGCTGAAACTGCCGTCCGGGTCCATCCCCTGGCGAAGGTTTTTCACCTTGTCGGTCACTTTCGCGACGAACTCGTCGAAAACAGGGGCTGCAACGTAGGCGCGTTCCACCGAGATGCAGATTTGGCCTGAGTTCCACATCGCACCCCACGCCGCGGCGCTGGAGGCACGGTCGATGTCGGCGTCGGACAAGACGATCATCGGATCCTTGCCGCCCATTTCCAAGCTGCACGGGATCAGCCGCTCACCGGCACGCGCGGCGATTCGTCGACCCGTGCGGGTCGAGCCGGTAAACATGATCATGTCGACTTCCTCAACCACGGCCGCGCCGGTTTCGGGACCACCGGTCACGTTGGCCAGCACCGGGGGCGCCCCGATGTCCTCCAGCCAGCCCCTGCTGGCCTCCGCCCACGTCAGCGGCGTGAACTCCGACGGCTTGAAAAGCACTGCCGCCCCGGCCATCAACGCTGCCACACCATCAAGCATCGGACCGCCCAGCGGACCGTTCCACGGGGTGATCATTCCGACGAGCGGATAGGGGCGGGCGAAGACCCGCAGCTTCTTGGTGAGCCCACCGGCTCCCCAGCTGGCGACCTTGCGGTCGGCGAGAAATTCGGCGGCGTGTCCGCTGTAGTAGTTGATCAGGTCCACCGCCATTGAGATTTCCAACGCGGCGTCACCCCAGGACTTGCCGGTTTCCTCTTGCATGATGCCGACGAGACGGTTTTCGTTGTCCAGGATCCAGTCGAGGAAATTGCGCATGTGGGTTGCCCGCCCGGTCGGGCCGAGCTCTTCCCACGCCGGTTGTGCGGCGCGCAGTTGCGCGGCAGCGGCGACCACTCCGGCTGGTCCCAGGTCGGCGACATGCCCGACCACCCGGCCGTCGGCGGGGCAGCGGACCTCGATAACGGCGCCGTGGCCGGTGACCCCGGCGTCTTCGGACCGGTGAGCGGCTTCTGCTGTGGCCATTTTCACTCCTCTGCTGTGGGGCGGCCTGGGCTAGCCGCTGCGGGCGGCGGCTGGGCTGGCGCACAGCACCAGGGCGGCCCGCCGTGCGGTGCATACGGTCTCCCCGCGCTGGTTATGGCCGCGGTGCTCAAACGTCACCACACCCTGCCCCGGTCGCGAGGCGGACAAACGTTTGTCGATGATCTCGGTTTCGGCTGTCAAGGTGTCACCGATGAAGACCGGTGCGGGAAAACGGATTTCGGAAAAGCCCAGGTTGGCCACCGTGGTTCCTTCGGTGAGGTCGGCGACGCTGAGGCCCACCACCGTGGACATGGTGAACAAGCTGTTGACCAGACGCTGGCCGAATTCCTGAGTTTGGGCGAACGCCGCGTCCAAGTGCAGGCTTTGGGTGTTCATCGTGAGCGTGGTGAACAGAACGTTGTCGGCCTCGGTCACGGTGCGGCCGGGTCGGTGCACATAGATGTCGCCGACGACCAGTTCGTCGAGGTATTTGCCGCGTCGGTGATGGACGGTCATGGCGTTGCGTCCGCCGCAGATGCTAGCGCGGCCCGGTGCTCGGGATGGGCGATCTTGATCAGTGCCTGTTGTCGCTCGGCCGCACTGCGGCCATCGAGACGAGCCACACCGTATTCGGTTACCACCGCGTCGACCATGGACCGCGGAATGGTGACCGCGGCCACCAAATCAACGATCCGCGAGCGAGAACCGTCGGGGGTGGCCGACGGCAGCGCGATCACGCGCAAACCTCCGGCTGATCGGCTGGCCGCGTCGACGAAGTCGATGCTGCCGCCGACGCCGGAAATCTGCCGCCCTCGCAGCACCTCGCTGTTGACCTGACCGTTGACATCGACTTCGATGGCGGTGTTGATCGACACCAACCGTGGCGTGCGGCCCAAGACATCAGCGTTGTGGGCCATTGACGACGGATGGACGGCCACCGCAGGGTTGCGGTCGGCGAATCTCATCAGCCGCTGCGTGCCCATCAACTCTGGGGACAAGATCGCGGGCTGGTCGCCGTCGGCGGGAATAACGCCGCTCTCGAACAGTTCCACCATCTCGTCGGTGGCCATCCCGGTGAACCGAATCTCCCCCAGGTCGGCGTCGGCCAGCGCATTCACCACAGCCTCCGGGATGGAGCCGATCCCGATCTGCAGCGTCGGGTTCCAGGGCAACAGGTCCACGATGTGTTCAGCAATCCGGTTGCTGACCGGGCTCGGTTTGGCCGAGCAGTACTGTGGCGTCTCATCGGCGGTGTCGACGAGCGCATCGAAAACGGACGCGTGCACGGTGGTGTTGCCGAATGTCCATGGTAGGTCGGGATCGACCTCGCCGATGCGCACCCGAGCCAAGCGCAGTGCATCAAGGCTGTAGCCGGCCGACGGCCCGAGCGAGTGGTAGCCGTGCCGATCCGGCGGAGTCACCCGCACCATCGCGACATCCACGCCCCACGCCTGCAGGTGCGCCGCGATCCGCGAGGCGCGAACCGGCACAAATGCCGCAGTTCCATCGGCAACCAGCCCAGCGACCGGTGCCATCACATGCCAGGTCCGGTAGCACAGGTGGCCCGCGCGCACGGTTTCGAGGAAGGGATAGTCGCCGAGCAGCAGTCCTGAGCTGAGGGTCCAGTTGCGGCCCGCGGCTTGCTTGTTCATCGTGTGCAACAAGGTGGTGGGAGCACCGCAGCCCGGTGCGGCGACGAGGTGTGCACCGTCGTGCGCCAGCTCCAGTGCGGCGACTGGGTCGACGGTACGGCCGGTGCGGCTGCTCATTTCGGTCGTGCCATCGCGGCCTCGACAGCCGCCACAGAGAACGCCTCGTCGAAAGCGCGCTCGTCGGACTGGAACTCGTCGACCTCGACGACGCGTCCGTCGCTGATGCGGTATACCAGGCACTCGCGGAGCCGCACGGTCTTGCCGCCGACATCAACGATGCCGTACTGGTAGGCCGCGGCGTACTGCGCGCTGGCGGTGATGTCGATGACGTCGAATTGGGCCGGCCCGGTGAAGATTCGCTTCATCTTGCCGAACAGCGACAAGATGGCCCGGCGACCTTCATAAACGCCTGAAAGCGCGTTGGCGCCGGGCACGCGCCAGACGCAGTCCTCATCAAGTAGGGATTCGATTTCGGCGCGGTTCTGCTCCGATAACGCCGCCATGAGGCGACGCACGATCTGCGCATTCGGATGTTCAGCCATGGGTCGGTTCCTTCCTCATCAGTCAGACGCGGGCCGTGGAGCTGCCCGACAGCACGACGACACCGTGATGATTGGTTGTGAGGATTTCGAAGTCGACGTACTTACCCCGCTCGCTGTCGCGCACATCTACCACCGTCGCGACAGCATGCAGCGAGTCACCGGGCCACACCGGGTTGACGAAGCGAACCCGGTAGCGCACCAGCCGTTGTCGGCCCACCCACTCAGCGAGCAGCCGTTCGGTGGCAGCCATCACCAGCATCCCGTGAGCCATCACGCCTGGGTAGCCGGCGCGCACAGCGTACGGTTCGTCGGTATGCAGTGGGCTGTAGTCGCCGGATGCGCCTGCATACTGGACGATCTGGGTGCGGGTCACTTCGGGGATGACCGTGTGTTCGCGGCTGGCGCCGACGACCAACGTTTCGCCCGTGCGCCCGTCACCGATCATCGCTCACCGCCGCCCTCGGAAACCGCGAACTCGGTGTCGACCAACACCATTCGCGACCGCAGCACGAGTTCGCCTGCTGCGTTGCGGTAGTCTCTGATGATCTCGTGGAACGTCAGGGCTCCTGCACGTCGGCTCTGTTTGCGCCAGCTCGCGCCCTCATACTCGGCGACAACGAGGCGATCACCCACACGTACGGGGGCAAAGTATTCGAACTCCTGCTCGGCGTGCAGGACGCTGCCCCCAGGCGTTGAGGGTTTGAGATCAAGCGCCCCTGATGGGCGCAGCCCGCGCATGTGTACCGGATCGAATTGGACCGAAGCGGCCGGAAATGTCAGCGGCGCCGGCGTCCCAGGCGCAGGCACGTCGTGGGCGAGCCGCTCGTCACCGACAGCGCGAGCAAATGCCAGCACATGACCCGGCTCAACGTCGAATACGTAGTCGCCCATCACAACCCCGGGGCCGCTGGGCGGAAGCGTGGCAGTGCGCCGTCTCCGCCGGTGTCGCAGAAGACCACCTCAACACGCTGGCCGATCGACAGGGCGTCGGGATCGCAGTCGATGATGTTGGTGACCATCTTGGGTCCCTCATCGAGTTCGACCATCGCCAGCACGTAGGAGCCGGCGTTTGCGTACTCGAGGATTCCGCGGGTGGTGACGGTGTAGCTGTAAATAGTTCCCCGCCCACTGGCTTCGGTGTCGACCAAGTCGGTGCTGTGACAGTTCGCGCACACATATCGCGGGTAGTAGCCGGCCCGACCGCAGTTCGAGCAGCGTTGCAACACGAGTTTGCCGGCAAGGGTAGCGGCCCAGAATGTCGCGGTTTCGGGGCTGACACTTGGTGCGGGCGAGGGCAATTGGGGCGTGCTCACGCGTCCTCCCGACCCAGAACGAGTGTTGCGTTGCCCATTCTCGTGCTCAGCCAGCCGCCGGTGCCGTGGGCCAGTGCCAGGTTGCAGTCGCGGACCTGCACAGCGGGGTGCGCTTCGCCCCGCAGCTGGCGGACCGCCTCGATGATCTTGGTCATCCCGCCGCGGTTGGCTGGGTGGTTGTTGCACAGTGAGCCGCCGTCGGTGTTGAACGGCAATCGGCCCTCGGGGGCTCGCAGCGCGCCATCCAACACGAACTTGCCGCCGTCACCTTTGGCGCAGAATCCCAAATCCTCGAGCGCCAGCAAGACGGTAATGGTGAATGAGTCGTAGAGACCGACGTAATCGATGTCGGCGGGACGCACACCGGCCTCGGCGAAGGCGTCCGTGCCTGAGCGCACCCCGCCGGTCACGGTGATGTCTTGCCAGCCGCCACGAGTGTGTTCCACCGCTTCTCCATGCCCCAAAACCTTCACGCAGTCACGGTCCAGTGCGGCGGCGACGTCTTCGGCGACGACGACAAGCGCGCCGCCGCCGTCGGTGACCACGCAGCAGTCAAGTCGATGCAGCGGCGAGGACACCATCGGGGAATTCACCACGTCCGCGACCGTCACGACGTTGGGCAGCAGCGCGTGCGGATTGTGCTGGGCGTGTGTGGATGCGGCCACCTTGATCTCGGCCAGCTGTTCGCTGGTGGTCCCGTACTGGTACATGTGCCGTTGTGCGGCCAGGGCGTAGAGTGCGCTGACGTTCGCGCCGAAGATCGGCTCGAAGGGCTTCTCGGGAGGCTCACCCATCAATTGGCCGGGCGCCCGCAACGACGTCGTCCGTGGGCGTCCGCCCAACGTGATGAGCGCGACCCGGCATTTGCCGGCGGCGATGGCCGCGGCTGCATGCCCGACGTGGGACATGTACGCCGATCCACCCATATCGGAGCTGTCCATGTAGCGGAGCTTGAGGGCGAGGTAGTCGGCCATCGCCAGCACGCCCAGCCCGGGCGCATCGCCCCCGCAGAAGTAGCCGTCCACGTCGGCGAGATCGAGGCCGGCGTCGGCCAGCGCTCCCAGCGCTACCTCGGCGTGGATCTGCGGAATCGACTTGTCGGGCAGTTCGCGGCCCGGGTGTTCGTAAGCTCCGGCGATGAACGCCTTTCCCCTGGTCGACATCAGACGAACGGGTTCGGCGGCGCCGCCTCGGTGATCGGACGGAACTGCGATTCCACCTCTTTGGCCATTTCATCGAGGTCCCACGGCCCGTCCGAGCGTAGGGTGACCAGCGGCTCGGGGTCGCTGTAGAGCGAGACCTCATAGCCTCGGGCGTGAATCACGTGACCGTTAAGCCAACCGGAGTGCTCGGAGGCCAAATAGGCCGCGATCGGGGCGATACTGTCGGGCGACAACTCGCTGGCCCCCGAGCTGTAGGCATCGTCTCTGGTCGTGGCCGTCATCCGGGTCGCTGCGGCGGGCGACACGGCGTTGGTGGTGACGCCGTACTTGCTCAGCGCCACCGCGCACGAGTAGGTCAGCCCGACGATACCCATTTTCGCCGCCGAGTAGTTGGGCTGCCCTGGGGCGCCGTGTAGTCCGGCCCGGGAGGTGTAGTTGATGATCCTGTTCTGGGCGTCGGGATCACCGATCTTGCGCCAATGCGCAGCAGCGGGCTTGATGGTGTTGAAGTGCCCCTTGAGGTGGACCTTGATGACGGCGTCCCAGTCCTCCTCCGGCATGTTGAAGATCATCCGGTCACGCAGAATTCCCGCCACGTTGACCAGGACATCGAGTTTGCCGAAGCGGTCAATGGTCGATTCCACCAGATCGCGGGCGGCTTCATGGTCGGAAATGTCGGCCCCATTGGTCACCGCAGTGCCGCCGGCCGCCTCGATATCACGAACCAGTTCAGCGGCGGGGTTGCTGTCGCTTTCCAGTCCACTGAGCGAGGCACCGATGTCGTTGACGACAACGGTCGCTCCCTCGCGAGCGAAGAGCTTGGCCACCGCCCCGCCGATGCCGCGTCCGCCCCCGGTGACGATGGCGACGCGTCCATCCAAAGTTCCCATATTTCAACGCTCCAGACGGATTGGCAGGGAGACGGCACCACTGGCGAACGCCGCTCGATACTTGACGTCGGAGCCGGCTTCGGGTTCGAAGGCGCGCAGCTCACTGATCGCAGGGACCGCGGCCTTGCGCTCGCGACGCGCCGGATGATTGCCCGGACAGCAGTGGATGCCGGCACCGAACGCCAGGTGCGCCGCGCCGTTCGGGCGCTCGAAATTCAACGTCTCCGGATCGGGCAACTTGCCGGGATCGTGATTGACCGCCGCGTCCATGACGTCCTGATACTTGCTGAGCATCCAAAATCCCGAGTCCTCTGCGCTCCAGTGAGCTGTGCTGCGCACGACCGGGCACCTCTGCCGCAGCGTGTTGACGCGAGGCCAGAAGTCATCGGCCGACGCCCGCTCGGCGATATCGCGATCATTCATAGTGCGGCTCCTGTCTGAATTTCACTCGCCCGGCACATGGGCGGCAATGCGGTCCCTCGCCGGGGAAAACCCGGCTGGGCCACGCTGCTCAATCCGAAATCTACATCAGCTTCGGTCCAAATCCTACGTAGATTTAGAACTGCACCGTTTCTATCCTTCACGCCCCTGCGCTGTCAAGCACATCACGCTTAGACCGCATTCTTCCAGGCACACGATGGCGCAAACGTGACCCAGCCGAGGTCGATGGACACTCGATCGTGGGCTGCTTTGGTGCCGGGTAATCGGTTTTGGTTTAGACTCTCTCGAGGAGCGCGCAGGAGGTGCTGATCGTGGTGAAAGTGACGTATGTACGGCCCGGTGGTGAAGAAGTCATCGTCGAGGTCACCGAGGGAACTTCAGTCATGCAAGCGGCGGTGGCTAACGATATTTCCGAGATCGTTGCCGAGTGTGGCGGCACCTTGGCGTGTGCGACTTGTCATGTCTACGTCGACGACGACGATTTGGAGCGTCTCAGCGCAGCCAGCGCCGATGAGGAGGAGATGCTTGATTACACCGCCTCTCCCCGGCAGGCCAACTCCCGGCTCAGTTGCCAGATCAAGGTAGGACCCGAGCTGGACGGTCTCGTTGTGCGATTGCCGCCGACGCAGTTATGACGTCTACTTCCAGCATCGTCATCGCCGGTGCGGGGCAAGCGGGTTCCGGTACGGCCGCCTCCTTGCGTGAGTTTGGGTTCGAGGGTCGAATCGTGCTTGTCGGCGACGAACCATTCCTGCCATATCAGCGGCCACCGCTGTCCAAAGGCCACCTCACCGGTGCATCCGCCCGTGAGAACCTTTGGCTGCACCCCGGCAGCTTTTACGAGCAGCACGGTATCGAGCTGCTGCTGGCCGAAACGGTGAGCAGCATCGATCGCACTGACTGCCGCGTCCAACTCGGCAGCGGCGCTTTTCTGGACTACGACCACCTGGTGCTTGCGCTGGGTGCCCACAACCGCGCCCTGCCGGTCGTGGGAACCGACCTCGACGGTGTCCTCGGACTGCGAAACCTCGCCGAAGCCGACGACATCCGCGACCGGTTGGACCGCGCCCGCCACGTCGTGGTGGTAGGTGGCGGCTTCATCGGACTTGAGGTCGCGGCGACGGCGGCCAAGCTCGGCCTCGATGCCGTCGTTATCGAAATTTCCGATCAGCTGATGGGCCGCGTGCTGTCTGCCCAGATGGCCGGTTTCATCCTCGGCGCTCACCGCTCCCGAGGCCTCGGCATTGAACTCGGCACCAGCGTGGCCGGTTTGACCGGCGCGGCGGGCCGGGTCAGCGCTGTGACAACGACCGAGGGCCGCGAATTCCCCGCCGACATGGTGCTCGTCGGCGTCGGGGCGGTACCGAACACCGACCTCGCCGAGGATGCCGGCCTTCGCGTCGACAACGGGATTGTTGTCGATGAATACCTGGCCACCGACGACGACCGAATCTCTGCGGTCGGCGACTGCACGTCATGCCCCAACCGCTACGCCGGCGGGCTCCGGGTGCGCCTGGAGTCAGTGCACAACGCCACAGCGCAGGCACGTTTCCTGGCCGCTCGACTCGTTGGACGGCCAGAACCCTATGACAGTGTCCCCTGGTTTTGGAGCGATCAGGCCGACTTGAAGCTGCAGATCGCCGGACTCAGCACACAACCGAGCCGCGCCGTGCTTCGCGGAGACCCTGCCAGCGGTCGCTTTTCAGTCTTCTGCTTCCAAAATGTCGACGTTCATGGAATTCCCCATGTTGAGCCGGTTCTCGTTCACGTAATTCCCCAGGGTCGCGTTCACGTAATTCCCCACCGGGAAGGTGGGC
>NZ_JBCHKV010000033.1:0-27628 GCF_039023525.1 Mycobacterium sp. 050272
CGGCCAGCATCTGCCGCGCACCGTCGCGGACGATCTCATCGAGCAACGACCGATGGCCGGTCTCCTCGTTGTTGGCCTCCTGGGCACCGTGAACTGACATGAAAATGAAGGTGACCAAGGGCGAGATGTGTTGGCTTGTTGGCTGTTCAGGCGGTGTCGGCAAGTGGTTCCAGGGTGACTTTGTAGCCGAGCGATTCGAGTTGAGCGACGGCGCGTGCTTGGGTCTTGGCGGGCATGCGTCGGGTGAAGTAGTCCGGCCCGGGTTCGCGATAGAACTCACCGTTGGTGAGCATGTGCCACGCGGCAATGACCATGGCGTGTTCGACAGCTACCAGCGCTCTCATCGGCCCGCGCCGCACGGTGATACGCCTGTACTTGGCCCAGAAGTACGTGTCCTTCCGGCGAATGACCGACAGGGCGGCGACGCCCAACGCTCCCTTGAGGTACGGGTTCCCGGGGCGGGTCTTCGTTGACTTGACCCGGCCGGCAGATTCGTTGGATCCGGGCGAGAGCCCGCACCACGACGCCAGATGCCCCGCGGTCGGGAACACACTCATGTCGGCTCCGGTTTCGGCGATGAACACCTCAGCGGTGATCCGGGAAATGCCCGGGATGCTCATCAGCAGATCCCGGGCCGACGCAAAAGGCTCCATTGCTGCCTCGATCCGGGCGTCGAGGCGGGTGATGTCTGCCGAGTGCGCATCGATCCTGTCGAGGAACAGTCGGGTCATGAATCGATGGTGCTCGCTGAATCGCCCGGTCAGCGCCTCCATCAGCGCCGGGATCTTCGGACGCATCCGCCAGTGCACCAGATCGGCGATCGCGGTCGGATCCTGCTGCCCGTCGATCAACGCCTCGAGCATCCTTCGGCTCGAGGCCCCGGTGATGTCGGTGGCCACCGAGGACAGCTTGATCCCGGCATCCTCGAGCAGCTTCTCCAGCCGTTGCGCCTCACGGCTGCGTTCGCGGGTGATGACAGTCCGCGCCCGGGTCAGATCCCGCAACTCCCGGATCGGTGGCGGCGGCACGAACGACGCCCGCACCAACCCGTGCGCCCCGAGATCCGCCAGCCACGCAGCATCGGAAACATCGCTCTTGCGGCCCGGCACATTCCTAGCGTCTCGGGCGTTGACCAACATCACGTCCAATCCGTCGTCGAGCAAGTAATAGAACGGCTTCCAATACGCGCCGGTCGCCTCCATCACCACGCACGTAACCTTCTCGGCGAGTAGATGCTCCCGCAACGCGAGGATCTGATTCGTCATCGAACCCCACGTCGTCACCGACGCCGCCGTCCGCCTCCTCCCACTTCCCTGAACGCGCACGCAGACCTTCGCGTCCTTCTTCGAAATGTCGATCCCCGCGCACCGCGCGTGCACCAACTCCATCACCCACCACCGCCTCCGACGATTCAGCCGGCCATCTCGACACGACCGGAATCCATTGTTGAGGTGTGTGTTTCGGGGAGGGCGGATGAAACAGAAAACTGACATTCGTGCTCGAAGCAACATTCCACGGTTCCCGTGGACCAGATGTGCCCTCCCTCGCCAAGCTACCGTGCGGGCTCACAGGCACCGCAGTTCAACCGGGATCGACCGAAACGCACTGAGCCAGCATCCGCTCACCACACCCGCCGCGCCACCGCTCACCGAACCAAGACACCGCGGCGACCGACGCGACAACCCAGAATTTTCCAACCCCACGGAGGAGCGAAGCGCCCCTGCCCAGCTACCGTGAGCATGGGCGTACCTTCCCAACCAGCGCGCCAACGCCGGTCTTTGATCAGAGCTACTGGACTTCAGATCATCCTCGGGAAGGTGCGCCCACTTTCACGCCCCCTCGCCGAGGCTCATCCACAGGTTCTGATCATTGCTCCAGCAACGGCGCCGTGCCGGCGCTAAAAACGGTCGTGGTCACCAGCAATCCGGTGGCCCGCCGATTCGGGGCGCCCTGGGGGGAGGCAGCAGATGATCCGAACCAAAAATCGAGCATCCCGTCGCTGCTGGTCAAACAGTCCACCCAGCGATCACCCACGATGTCAGCCACGGCATCCATGGAGTACACGGTGAGCTCCTGTATGTCCCCCGCCGCAGTAACCAAAAGCGCCGAATACATTCCGCCAGACATCCCTCCCGACTCCTATCTCAATGTTCTTCTTTTTCCTCGAGGAGCCCCGACGCACCTCTGACAGGCGCGCCTGGCGTTCGCTGACAGCGAACGCCAGGCTCAAACCCCATGCGGGCACCGCGTTGCGGGGCCGATGACCGGCAAGGGCGGCGGCTCCGGCGCGGGTTTGCTTTCACGATTCGTGAGGTTGCGCTAACCGGGTAGGACCGGAGCGGAAGGTTTCTTCGGTGATCGGCGGCGCAGCCCGCAGGTGGATGGTGCGCAGGAGCTCGGTGTAGGCGTGGGGGTCGGCCAGCGCGGCGTCGGTGTGGGGCAGGGCCCGAAAGTCGGTGACGATCTGGCGGGCAAGTATGCGCAGTTTGATGTTGCCGTGTTGGGAAAGTTCCCGCAGGACGGCGAATGCCTGGTCGGCATCGAGGCGGTAGATCAGCATCAGCATGCCTTTGGCTTGCTCGATCGTGGCCCGATCCCGGATCACATCGCTTAGCGCGGGCGTCGGGTGTGCGGCGCTCACCCGATCGAGGTACACCCCGACGGCGTCGATCAGCTGCCCGGTGGGGTCATGTCGGACAGTGGCGGCGGCGGTGATGTGATGGACCACCCCGTCGGCGTCGATGAGCCGAAACCGTGTGCGTAACGGCTCGCTGGTGCCGCGAACCCGCCCGACAAATAGCGGTGGGCGCGCGGCGTCAGCGGGATGAAGGAGGGCGCGCAGGGCGGCAGTGGTCCCCGTCAGCGGCGGGGCAGCCTCGGCACGCTCTGGTTGCGCCGAGGCTGGTGTGCACCGCCAGATCCCGGTGGGTCCATCGAGCTGGAACCACCCCACGGTGACGTCCTGGCCCGGCGAGCTCAGCGGCGGGCAACCCAGTACCGGGGTGGGGGTAGCGGTGGGCGCACCCGGGCAACCTTCCCGGTGAGCGCCCACCCCATCACCGGTAATGTGGTCGCTCACCCCTGATCAAGGGCGTGTTGGGGGGCCGGTGAACCGATTGCGATCTTGCGCGGTTTAGCGGTTTCGGCCACCGGGATCCGCACCCGCAACACCCCACTGTGGTAGTCGGCCTCGATGTGCTCGGTATCCAGGTGCTGGCCCAGCGACAGCTGCCGGCGAAACACTCCGTGTGGGCGCTCGGCAATTACCCACTGCCCGTTCTGGTCGCTGACCTCGGGCCGCTCGGCAGTGACGGTCAGCACATCATGGTCGACCTGCACATCCAGAGCATCGGGGGCGATGCCGGGCACATCAAACTCGACCACGAAACCATCGCCGTCTCGCCAGGCATCCACTGGCAGACCGCTCGGGCGGGCCGCAGTGCCCAACACCTGTTCGGTGAACCGTCCCAGATCGCGGAACGGATCAAACATCATCCCCATCGGTGTCACCTCCATTTCTGGTTCGGTAGGTCACCGACCTACCGGACTGAACTGAACCTTGGCACCCATAAAACCTTTGCTGGATGAGATATATTTCCTCATCCGTGCGGAGCCTCGACCCCTGTGCGCCCGGCCGCTTCCGGCTTGCTCGAATCGAGTGCTCAGCGTCTCAAAGCCACTACGCCGCAGGCTGGCGAACCAGGAAATATAATTCCGATATAGATGGTTTTCTGTGCCAGAAGTAAGCGATTACCTACAGAACATGTCATGGAACACTCCCGGCCCGCCGCCGGGCCGAGCACCCGAGGAGGTGACACGTGAGCACCGCTGGCTATGACCACCCCGACCCGCGCCGAGCCGCAGATCGCATGCTCGACACCGCCGAAGGGGTCCTCGTCGCGCTGCGGCGCTTCCGTCTCAACGACGCCTTCCGCGACCTGATGACCACCGCGCGCCACCACAACGTCAACCCCCTCAGCCTGGCCGACGCACTGGTCGCCCTCGCCGAAAACCACGGCGTCAACGCTCTCGACACCAACGTCGTGGCCATCGCCCGTCACACCTGGGGCCCCCTACTCGACCAGCCCCGCAACCACCCCACACCCCAAGACGATGACCACCCCTGATCCACCCCCCACCAGCAGCAACGGCCCTCAGTCGACGCCACCAGACCACCCCGACCGCGACACCCCGCATACCGTCGTAGCCCTGCTGCGCCAGCTGGGCCTCACCCACGCCTCGGCCCAACACCAAATCGACGTACTGCGCGTCTGGCTCGCCCGCAATCCCCCCAGTCCCGCCCTGCGGATGAGCCTCCACGCCAATGGCTACGGCCTCCTCCTGCGCCAGCGGCAATAGGTGGGCGTGCTAACTCGCGCCCACAGTTGGGGAGTTAAGGCATGGCAGTGCACTGAGAATTTCCGGAGAACACCGGTAACGAGATAAGCCCCTGTTTAGAGGCTGAGGTCATAGCCGGAATCTTGTTCGCGGTGTTGGCTGCGGTCCAGGTCGAGGTGCCGGTCAAGTGCCTGATCTTGTTGTGCGCGTTGGGTTTTCTGGTAGGTACTGCGGCGTCGGGTGACCGCCTGGTGGTGTTCGGCGACCAGGGAAGCGACCTGCTCGGGCAGGTATTGGGTAGGGGTGTCGGCGGCGATCTGGTGCGCGGTGTGGGCGGGTTCGTCGCGGCCGATGATCTGCCGTAGCGCGTGGGCGGCCTGGGTGGTGGTGCCGCGCTGGACGAGGTGCACCCCCTCACCGGGGGCGCTGTGTTGATGGTCAGCTTCGGTGGGGTCGCGGTGGTAGAGGTAGGCGCGGTTGGATGCCCGGCCACGGGTAAGGGCGACGTAGGCCAGGTTGCGGCTGGCAGTGTCAGCGAGCACGGTATGGGTGGTGTCGGCGGTGACGCCCTGGGCGGCGTGCACGGTGACCGCGTGCCCGAGCTGCACCTGCTCGCGCAGGTAATCGCGGTCGAAGACGGCCCACGCGCCGTCGCTGATGCGGCGGGCGGCGATGCGAGGGTGCTCGCGGTTGTCGTCGACTTTGACCACGCGCCAGCGTTGCCCGTTGCGCACCGGCGCCTCAGCCAGGATTTGGGTGCGGTTGTCGGCTTGGTAGACGGTGATGGTCGGGTCGTTACGCCGGCTGATGACCACATCCCCGGTGGTGATGTGGTGCCCGCGGGCTGCGGTCACCGTGGTGGTGTCGCGCCCTGCGGCGGTGCGCTCGGTGACGGTCTGATCGTGGACACGACGATTCAACGCATCACACATCTCCACCGTGTCGGCCAGCAGCAGGGCGTCTTTACCGGCCGCGAGATCGGTCTGGTGGGCGGCCAGCGCGTCGGCGGCCATGGTGACCTGATCCCCCGTGTGGAGTCGGTCGTGGTTGCGGTACCAGTTGATCGCGCGGCGCACCGGCGCCGGCCCGCCCTCCCGCAGCGCTAGCGACGCCGCGCGTTCGGCCGGATCGTGCTGGCGCCACACCTCCGTCAGGCGCTGCGCCCAGGGCAACTCGTCACACAGTTGGGCGAACATTCCCCCCCGGGCTTGGACAGGCTCGAGCTGATGAGCATCGCCGACCAGGACGGTTTTGGTTCCCGCCGTCGTGGTGGCTGACAGGAGTTGGCGCCAGTGGTCGGTGCCGACCATGCCGGCTTCATCAACCACGACCACATCAAAGGGACCCAACTGCAGCCGGCCATCGGCGAGGCGGGCCAGGGCGCTGTGCATGGTGTAGCCCTCGCTGGCCGCCCCTTCGGCGACGGCGACGTCGACGGCTTTTCCGGTGGGGGCGATCACGATCATCCGCGCTTTATGGCGTTTTTCGATGATGGTGCGCAACGCGCGCATGGAGGTGGTCTTCCCCGCCCCGGCCGGCGCGCTCAACGGCACCACCAACTGCGGGGTGGAGGCGATCGCGGTCACCACCTGATGCTGCTGATCCGACACGCCCAGCGCGGCTGCGGTGTGCTCGGGGTGCACCCACGCCATCGCCCGCACCGCGTGAGCGTCGACGAGGTCGAACACGCGGCGCTCCTCCGCCAAAATCAGGTCAACCGTATAGCGCTGCGAGCCTTCACGTTGATGCGCCAACCGCGGCGCGGTCAACCGCATCCCCACCGCGTCCACCGCGGCCTCGATGAGCTGGCGCGGCATCCCCGCGCCAGCTCCGCCACCGCTGGCGGGGTCGGCGTCGTCGACGAGTAGCGGCAGTTGGGCGCCGATGATTTCGACCAGATCCGCCCGCGTCAACGCCGCCTTATCCCCCCGGGCCGCCATTGCCGCCACCGCCCGCCGATCCACCACCACACCGCCACGACGCGACACGCGTGCCGCGGCGGTGCGCGCGGCTTCCTCGCGCGCGGCGCGGGCCTCACGCTGCGCCGCACGCGACAGCACCAGACCACGCGTGTCGGCGCGCCATCCCGCACGCAGTTCAGCCCAGGACATCGACTCGGGTTTACGCGGCCGGGTGGCCTTCTGCGCGACCGCCAACTGCCCCTGCGACAACCCCGCACCCCCCTCAACGAGGGTCAGATTTGAGGCCGCCCACTGCCGCAATTGCGTCGACCGTTGTGACCATGCGGCGATATTTTTCGGGTCGATTCCGGCGACCTCCGCCATCCCCGTGGAGGGGTCGATCGGCCCCCACTCGATACCGGTCAGCCGATGCAGTTCATAGCGCAGGGTGGCCTGATAAATGATCCCCGCCGCCCGGGCTTCATGGAACAAACTGGTGCCGTCAATCGACACCAGCCGGCCATCAGCGCGGGCTTGGCGGTTGGGCACCAACACGTGGGTGTGCAGGTGCGGATCACCCGCCCGTGAGGTCTCATGCTGGTAGGCCGCCGCCACCAAACCGGGCAGTTTGTGGAGGTCCTTTAGCCCGGTGACGGGGTTGTGCATCCGGGTGTAGCCGGCATGGTCGGCCAGGTATTCGAGAGCCTCGGCGAGCGCCGTCTGGTGCGCCGCGGACACTGCTTTGTCGATCACGTCATCCCCGAACGCGCGCACCAACGACACGGACTTCGGAGCGCAAAACGTCAAATCAAACCCGTGCACACCCGTCGTGCCGTGCGCACGTCCACACTCCCCACTGGGGGCCACACCCTCATCCAGCCAGCGCGCCACCACCTCCGGATCAGCATCCCCACCGCCGCGTTCACTGCCACTCAACCCGACCAAATCCGCCGCCGCACGAGCATCCCCCGCGCACGCCCACACCGGGGTGCGAGTGTCGCGTTCGGCGTAATACTCCGCCAACCCACCATTAGCCCGCTGACGGTCTTTCACCGCATCACCCACCGCCCGCGCGGTGTCGTTGTAATAGTTCACCGACCACAACGACAACTTCGCCACCGTCAACAACCCGCACCACCCCCCTCAGACCTCGCCGGGGCCGCCCGCCGCAACGGCTAGGGCGACGCTACGACGGACGGCACCACCAGCCTCGCCCAACTTGTGCAAATGTGCCAGACATCCTACTAGGCGATTGGAGTAGGTATTCTGGTGGCAGTGAACCCCCGGGGGGTGGCGAGTAAGTGATTTGATGGGTGGCGGCGCATGGGGCGGTGGAGATCGGTAGAAGCAGCGGTGTTGGACGAGCTGTTATGTCTGCTGGAGGAGCGTGAGGACACCGTCGGCCTCGACGCGTTGATGAGCTATCTCGTGGACGGCGTCAGCGTTCCCGCCTACCGACCACCGGGCCAGTTGTGGGACATCGCCACCGTCGGGCCGGAGGCACCGCCCACTGTCCTCTGAGGTGTCGAGAGACGTCTCCGGAACGTCCCACGGTGGGTGGGCAGGACGAGCGCGCAGTATGCGGCGGATCTCGTGCTGGGCGGCGGCGATGCGTGCGTGTTGGGCGGCGGTCAACGGCACCGGGTGCGGCGTCTTCTGGTCGATGCGGTCGGCGGCGCAGCCGCCGACCTTTGTCGGGGGCTGCGCGGTGGTCCAGGTGAGTCGTCGGAGTCGGCTGGACAGGAACGCGCCGGGGTTGGTGATGTGGTCGGGCCAGGTCGCGCCGCGGGCGCGCATGTCGGCGTTCAGCGCGTCGGTGATGTCCTGTGCTGTCCATACCAGCGGGTCGATACCGGCTGCGGTGAGCGCATCGCAGATGGTGCCGATGTGGACGCGGTCGAGGCCGTGGGCCGCAGCGACGAGGGCCGCGGCGAGGCGTTGGGTGGCCAGTGGTCGCGGTGTGGACCGCCGGGGCGGGCACACTGCACGGGTTTTGAATCCCTTTCGTGAATCTTCATGAGCGGGCGCGCTGGCGCGCCCGCTTGGTGAGTTTCTCCCTACGGGAGTTAAAAGACTAAGACCGCCTGACGGCGGTAGGTGGAAATCCTGCACAGGGTCATGCACAGGACGAGGCGATGCCGGGCGGGCTTCGCGGCGCGGCACCAGGTGGTACACCGAGGGTCTACGGCCGACGCTGGGGGTGCCCGGTGAGCCGTGTCCGCGTTGGGCCTCCACGGCCCATTGGGAGGCCCGTAGGACCCGCCAGGCGGCCGTAATGGTGCGTACGTCACAGCCCACCCGGGCGGCGATGGTGGCACGGGTTACGGCGACGTGGCGGCCGGTGGCGTGATCGGCGTGCTCGGCCATCACCCCGGCGATCGACAACAGCGTCGTCGCGGTGATCGACACCCGCTGCTCCGTGCACAGCTGGCCCAGGGCCGGCGACTGCGCCCAACGCTGGAGCCCGTCGAGCCAACTGCTGCGGCTGGTCCACATCGGCGCCCGCGGCCCACACGCGCCGGCGCGCTCGACCCAGCCGCGGCGGCGCTCATTGTTCAGCGCTCGGGCGACGTGCGGTGTGGGCGCGATAGCGGCGCCCAGCGGCGCCGGCCACGCACTGCTCACCCGAGCTGATCGGGCGGTGAGGAAGTCACGATTTGCGCACTGATTGCGCGCCATTTCTGGAACGTCAGACAGGCGTGCGCTACCGTGAGAGCTGTCGGTCAAGACAGTCCCTTCGGGGAAATGGGTACGGAAGACCCGGAACCGAGTTCGCAGCTCGGTTTGAACCTCCAGACGTGGCCCCGCCTAAGGCGGGGCCTTCGTCATTCAGCGGGGGTTCCGCACACCAGCTATTCAGATGTCACGTTTGGCCTTACGGCTAAGTCCAGCCAGCAGCCGCGGCGCATACCGGTCACATCGCCAGCGGCAGCTCCTCCCTTGACTTGTGAAGTGCAAGGACAAGCTCGGGATGGCCGACGTGCTCGGCTAGCAGGTCTGCGACGTACTGCCCCATCGGGATACCGAGCTCGGCCGCCCTCTGTTTGACGATGTCGTAGACCACCCGAGGGGGGCGCGTCATGATCTGGGCGCGGTCACCTTTATGCGGTTGAGCCATGAGCAGGACTCTGCCAGCCGGAACAAGCTGTAACTGATAGCGACACGCGGTTTGTGTGGACCTGTGTGACGCGTGTGGTTCACGCGGCCGGGTGGCCTCTCCCCTGCTGTGCGCCCGTCATCGCGGTCATGGTCGTCTGGTGAGAATCGCGATGGCGGCTTGAATGACGACGCCCAGGATGGCGCCGATGACGCGTCCGGTATCTCCGATGGTGAGCTTGGATTCCGGGTTGCGGGCGTGGATGCGATCAGCGAGGACGCAGACCGTCACGACGGTAGCCACGACTCCGAGGATGGCGACGATCCACACGGCCAGGTCAGTTCCGCTCATAGTTGATGCTCTTTCTCTGGTTGGTCGGGAAAGCGGCTCCCGGAGCGGGGCGTGAGAGCTCCGCTCTTTTCTTCTGGGCGGAACTGGGCTGTTTTCCACGGCACTGCCGCACCTTTCTCGTCGTGGCAACTCGGTCATTGGTGAAGTACCGGGGCGAGAGCTGTTTTCCGTCGTGCGGTGCGGCAGGTAGTTCTCTGGCACTCATCGGGAGGTATATGCCGGTGGGGTGCAGCGGCGGGGTCGCGAGGTACGGGCCATGAAAGAAGGGGTGCTTGGGGGTGTAGCTTTCACGCCCTCTAATGACCTGCTGGAGGCCGATTTGCCGACAAGACGGGTGGTGACAATTTGGTAACGACTCGCAGAAATACCGGGTCTACGTCGATAGACGTAACGACGTAATAGCGTGTTGACGTATATGCGTCATTGCGCTGTGACGTAAGGTTTGGCCATGCCTACGGTTTCTTTGGTCCACACCAAGGGCGGCGTTGCGAAGACGACGTCGGCGGTGTATCTCGCGACTGCTGCCCATCGCCGCGGTCGCGATGTCGTACTTGTTGATGCCGACCCGCAGGGCTCGGCGCTGGAATGGGCGGCGGCCGCCCAGGATGACCCCTTGCCGTTTCCGGTGGTGCCGGCACGCCGACCCCTGGACGTCAGTGGCCGCCAGGAGTTGACGATCGTGGACACTCCCCCGGGTACGGCGCAGGTTATTCAGGAAGCGATCGAGCTGGCCGATTTGGTCGTGGTGCCCACGGGGGCTTCACCGCTGGATGTCCGCCGGGTATGGCCGACTTTGGAGATCACCGCACACCGCCCCACGGCGGTGCTGCTGACCGGCGTCGATCTACGAACCCGACTAGCCGACGAGGTGAAGACCCTGCTGGAGGACGAGGGCGTGCCGGTGATCGAAACGCGGATTGTCCGCCGTGAGGGCATCCGCCGGGCGTTCGGGTCTACACCGAATCACCTGTACGGCTACGACGACGTGTTCGACGAGCTGATGGGGGCATTGGTTCATGTCTGACTTGACTTCGAAGATGGCCGCACGAGTGAAGACAGAACCCGCCAAGCGGGCGGCTGAGGCGTTCCGCTCCCCCACTGACGATATGCAGCGCGCCACCGTTTATCTGCCACGCGCGACGGTGCGCGGACTGAAGCAGGCTGCACTGGACCGGGACACGAGCATGAGCAAAATCCTCACCGACCTGGCCGATCGGTGGTTAGCCCAGAACGCAAAGACGTAAGAACGTAAATGCGTCATTACGTCCTTACGTTAACAACTTCATGCCCCCAGCCGGGATCGTCCTGGCGGGCGATTGCGTGCCCGCCAGTTAGCGTCTGTTTCTATGCGAGTGGGTGTGTACATCGATGGTTTCAACCTGTACTACGGCGGCAAGTTCATCTGCGGATCTGGCACGGCCGGCTGGCGATGGCTTGACCTGCGCGCCTTGGCGACGCGGCTGATGGCCAACCAATCGGCTTGGAGCGGTGCGACCGTTGAACGCATCGTGTACTGCACTGCGCGTATCTCAGGAGCTGACAACCGCGTCGGCAGTCGAGAACAGGACGCCTACCTCGCCGCTTTGACCCGCGCCGCTGTCGTGGATCACATCGAAGAGGGCAACTACGTCAACCGCGTCACCTCCGCGCCCCTGGCCACCAAAGACCGACGCGGGCGTCCGGTTCTCACCACCCCAGCTTGGCCGGTAACCATTAAAGATGGTGCCGGGCAGAATGCCCCCGACGCGCGGTTCTTCGTTTCTGTTGCCCGGCGCGAGGAGAAGGGCTCCGATGTAAATGTGGCCGCCCACCTGCTGCTGGACATCCTCGAAAACCGCATCGACGCCGCGCTGGTGATCAGCAACGACAGCGACCTGAAATTTCCTGTCCAGGCCGCACGTGACCGCGTCCCGGTCGGCACCATCAACCCGACCAAAAACCAGACCGCAGGAAAGCTGCGGGGGCGACCGTCGGACGGGGTAGGCAACCACTGGTGGTACCAGCTGGTCGCCGCAGATTTCCAGTCCTGCCAACTCCCGGACCCCGCTGGCGGGGTGTCTAAGCCGCCGCCCTGGTGACCTGCCCGACAGGGGAGGGGAATTGCGTGGACGCAACGCGCGTTGCATAATTGCGGAATACCACCCGTCCCCGGCAGGGGACGGGTTTTTTCTTGCCCAACGTAAGGACGTAATGACGTATATGCGTCGTTACGTCCTTACGTCATGATTGCGTATTGAAGCGCTTTTCCCAGGCTGGGTAGCTGCCGAGGCTACGAAGAAGGGGAGCGGTGAGTGCTGCCACGACCTGGTCGGGGTTTTCGTCGAGGTCGGCTAGTGAGGCTTCGGTTGCTCTCTCGTAGATGTTTTCTGTGTAGACGGGTCCTTTGTCGCCGAAGTTCTGGTCGGCGATGATCCATGACGTCGAGTCGCGTAGGCCATTCATGGAGAGGGCGAACCGCCAACTTCCGGTGTAGCCCCAGCGGTGCGACACTGCAGCGGCCAGGCGGGCAAGCAAGCTGACGTGCCCGATGATCAGTCTTTCGAAGACCAGCGTGAGGTCGGGTGGGGGAGGGGACACGTTGCTGAATGAGCGGGTGGTCACGGCGCGCTCCGATGCCAACACGAGTCGGCCGGACTCATAGAGCACGATCTCGGCGGCGGAGTCCTTGCCGGCGAAGCGTTGCCCGTCGTACATGCCGGTGGTCAACGCGAGGCCAGACGAGCATGTCTTCTCGCGCGCCGACCGGGTCGGCCAGCACGACGAGCAGAGGAGCAGCGTCACCAACGAGTTCGGTACGGATCGAGCGGGCTTCAGCTCGTAGATCGCGGCGGTCCGCCAGGCGCCGGTCTAGGAGGCGTACGACCTCGGGGTTGGGCACCCCCATCGGGGCCAGGCAACCCCTCACCGTCGTCGGCCGTCTCGTCCGTGCTCGTCGTGATTGCCACCCGGTGTGGTCCTCCTCGTGCAAGCGGTCCATACCAAGACTCATATGCAGCGCAACTCGGTAATTCCCCAACACCCTAATGTGATTTAGATCACGCATTTGACCTGGGGAAACGTGCCTGCGGCCTGCATAAGAGCTTACAGAAACAACCGATTCGCGAACCCCTTTAGGAGGTGTCATGATCACCCTGATCGCGCTCACGGTGACGATGTTCTTCATCGCGGCCACCGCCGTCACCATCGCGCTGCGCTGGCCAGCCACCATCACCTGGGTCCACGTCACCGTGGCCGTGGTCGCTCCCATCGCCGCCGAAACGATCAACCTGTTCGTCCGCTGAACTGGCCAAACAGACGGCATAATTGCGCAATACCACCCGTCCCCGGCAGGGGCGGGTTTTTCTTTGCCTTCATGGGCCGCCCCCAGCTCACCGCGGCCTGTGGCGTCGTGACGTAATCACGTACTTACGTTATTACGTCACGACGCACCACTTCATCCAACCTGGGATGCAACGACAGATCAGAAGGTTAGGGGTCGGGCCGTGTCCCGATAACGAAGGTTTTCGGGACGCCGAAGAGCCACCGTCCCGCCTTAGCCTTGGACCATCCTCAGACTGTCAATCGGACGGTTCCTGGTCGCGTGATCTTTCGTGGCACGCCCCATGCTGCCTCTAGAGCCGTACGCGACCTCTCTCAACGCGTCCCTCAAGTCAAGAATGGTCCTGAACAAAGGGCCGCAACCGTGGTCACAAGACACCCGATGAATAAAGGTGAGCTGTCTCGGTCGAGAACACGCTTAGCGGCCCCGTCGGCCCCACAGGATCAGCAGTGTCACCGTCGCGATCACCGCGATCGTCACTAGCAGGATCGTGGAGCCGATGATCACCGCGTGGTGGCTGTACTGCGGTAGCGGGGTCGATGCCACGGCCAGCGAGCCACCGAGTGCGGTGCTCACATCCGCCGGTCCCTGCACCGGCGCGCGGTGCGGCGCATGGTCATCCGCCGCCGAGTTGGACGGCTTTGACGATGAGCAGGATCGCGCCGACGACCAGGTAGCCGCGTAGGGCGAGCATGCCGAGTTTGGTTCCGGCCGACCAGGTGACGGGTTCCAGCAAGGCCAGGGGCGGCATGCGCCACGACATCTTCTCAGGCCCGTCGATCACGGTCACTGGGGCCGGGGCCCTGGGGTTTCGGCGTTGCAACCACTTCAGCACCCCGACCGCGAGGATGGCCAGGATGACGATGCCTGCGGCGAGGTACGCGGTGACGGTCACGACGTCCAAGTCGGGAAATAGGGTGGTGGCCATCAGGATCCCCGACAGCAACAGCAGCACCGCGACGATGAACACCGCGACGACGTTGAGCCAGCGCCGGTTCACCCACGGGCCCAACACCTCCCGGTCGTTGCACAACAACAGCAGGAACACACTCGCACTCGGCAGCAGCAGACCCGCCAGTGCCTGCACCGCAGTGGTGATCAGACCCAACGGCGCACCCGGGATCAGCACGATCCCAGCGGCGGCGGCGACCATCGCGATGTAGGAGACGTAGAACGGTTTGGCGTCGGCAAACCCGCGGTGCAGGGAGTGTTTCAGGCCGAACACGTCGCCGAAGGCGTAGCTGGTGGCCAAGGTCACCGCTGCCGCACCCACGATGGAGGCATCCAGCAGCACGATCGCGAAGACCGGACCCAGCACACTGCTATGCGCCGACAGCAGACGGGCGATGTCTCCGGCGTCGCCGAAGTTGCCCTCACTGCCGGTGGAGCGGGCCGCCCAGTCCGCGGTCATCACCAACGCAGCCGCACCGATGACCACCACGAACGCGCCTATGGTGGTGTCGGCGCGCTCGTAACTGATGAAGCGCGGGGTGATGCGCTTGTCGACGATGTTGGACTGCTGAAAGAACAGCTGCCACGGCGCAACGGTGGTGCCCACGATCGCAATGATCAGCAGCACCGCATCCGAGCTGAGCCCACCCTTGATGCCCGGCACGACGAAGGCCTGTGCGGCCGCCCCCCACTGGGGGTGCGACAGCAGCAGCATCGGGATCTGCAGCAGGGTGATCGCGATGAACACGAACATGGCGCGTTCCCAGCGACGGAAACTGCCCGAGGCCATGATCGCCACCAACGCCACCGCGGCCGTCGGGACGACGATGTACTTCGAGACACCGAAATAGGCGGCGGCCAACGAGACGCCGATGAACTCGGTGACGATGGTCAGGAAGTTCAGCAGGAACAGATCCCCCACGGAGAACCAGCCCCACCCGCGGCCGAAGCGTTCGTTGATCAGCCGGGCATGGCCCACCCCGGTGACCGCTCCGAGGCGGACCACCATCTCCTGGTTGACGATCAGCACCGGGATCAGCAACAGCAGCACCCAGAGAAGGCTGTAGCCGTAGTTTTGGCCGGCCTGGGCGTAGGTGGCGACACCGCCGGCGTCGTTGTCGCCGACCATCACGATGATCCCGGGCCCGAGGATCGCCAACAGTGTCAGCAGCCGGGTCTTGAGCGTGCGGCCCTGATCGCTGTCGCCGACGCTGACCCGGCCGAACGCGCCTTCGATGTCACCGAGATGGGCGCTGTCCAACACCGCCGACGCCTGAGGCGCTGCAGGGGCTGGAGTCGGCTCGGGTCCCGGCGCGCTGGTGGACGCGGCCTGTGGGGTGACATCAGCAGCGGGAGCCTGATCCGGTGCCGTGGGGTCGGTGGTGCCTACCGGCGGGTGGGAGTCAGCCATGACCGGCCCCGTCCTGGGCACCGACGACGTCGCGGATCGGGCGCGGCGCGGGTTCGCGGCGCCGCCAGTCCTCGGGGATGGTGGCCTCCAGGACGTCATCGAAGGTCACCACACCGACCACCCGGTCGCCCTCGTCGACGACGGGGATGGCGACCAGGTTGTAGTCGGCCATCAGCAGGGCGACGTCGGTCAGGTCGGCTTCCGGGGTGACTCGGATCGGGTCGACGTCGAGCAGCTCGGTGATCGGGGTGTGGGGGTCGGATTGCAGCAGCCGGATCACCGAGACCACCCCGACCAGTTCGCCGGCCTCGTTGACCCCGTGCATCTTGAGCAACGCCTCGGGTTGCATCGCCCGGGCGGCAGCGATGATCGAAAGAGCTTGCGCGGCAGTGGCATCCGTCGAACACGACGCCACGTCGACGCTCATCAACCCGCCCGCGGTCGAGGGGTTGAACCCCATCAGCGTGATGACCTTGGTGCGCTGCCCCGCCGGCAGCAGCTCCAGCACCCGGCGACGGCGGGACTGGCGCAGATCGGCGATCGCGTCCGCCGCGTCGTCGGCCCGCATCCGGGCCAATACCCCGGCGACCTCGGTATCAGTCATGTCGCCCAGGATCTTGGTGGCCTTGTCGGGGTCGAGTTCCTCGAAGACGTCGGCCTCCAACTCCGGGTCGGAGTGGAGGCGGTCGAGGATTTCTCCACCCTCGTCTTTGTCGGCGTCCTCCAGCAGGTCCGCGATCTGGGCCGGCTTCAGCTTCGACATCCGCCCGCCCGCGCGCTCCAACACGCTCGCCGTGTGCCCGATGAGCGGTTCGAAGGACTTCCAGTCCCGGCTGGCATGCCCCCCACCGGATTTGATCAACCCGAACAGCCGCGCCGGCCGGCGGGTATCCAGCCGTGCCAGCACCCAGCCCGCCCCGGTGTCCTCGAGCTCGATGTCGTAGGCATGCACCAACTCCGCGGCCGCGACGTCGATGAGCCGGTGATCGAGGACGTCGGTGCGCAACAGAACCTCGCCGTCACGGCGTTCGAACTCGCGCAGATCCACCTTGTTCTTCGACAGATCGACGTGTTCCTGGGTCAGGTCGGTGATCTGCCCGGACGACACGTACACCCGACGGCCGCCGATCCCTACCACCAGGCCGGTGACCGGCGGATACCCCTCGGCACCGCGCAGGCTGACGATGACGTCCTCGACCCGGCCCACCGCGTCACCGGCCTTCGCGACGACCGGACGACCCAGGAGATCGGACAGATGGATCACCGGCCGTGACGCCGTGGGCGCTCCACCATCAGGCGGGACTTCATGCATAGTGACTCTTCCTTCTCGATGAGACGATCGCGGCCGTGCCCGAATGTCGCGGTTCCATATGCGCACGACCACGTGAACACTGGGCGACACCGATCTCGACCACCGTCGGTAGACACCCAAACCTGGGACATGTGGATGGATCGTCCACAGAGGTCGTTAGTCACCGGGCCCTCGATCACGACCCTTACGCCGGGCCGCGTACCGAGGGCTGTAGCCAGTGCGAGATCCCGTAGGGGTCGCGCATCTGGCTACCACGTAGACGGCAAGGAGAAGTGCTGGCCCGATCACGCTGGCCAGTAACCCCAACCCGGCGAGGTGCCCGATCAGCGCGATCAGGCCAATGACGATGTTCGCCAGCGCGGCGACCTCCATGATCAGCACGGCGATCACGACCCGGCGCCGCCGCCTCACGTCGTCAACGGTGGTCTGGCGCTGCTGATCGAGGTCAGTTTCATCGGCGACTTCCGCGCGAAGCAACTCAAGCAGGGCGACCGGGACGTCGGTCGCCACGCTGACATCCCCGACGTCGTCGCCGCGGCGCAGCATCAGCGCCGCCAACCGGACCCGCACGCTGGCGTGGCGATCGTCATCGGCCTCCGGCAGTGGGGCCGTTGATCGCTTGGGAGTCATTCCCAGGTCACCGAGGAACGCCGGGTTCGATCCGGCGGACGCCGCCCGCGGGGGAGTGCGCCGCGTGCGGGACCGTCGTTTCTTGGGCATGTCCTCAGTATGACCAGGTCGGACGGGTCGCAACATCGAGCCATTCCTGTCAATCTCCTGTCGCCACAGGTGCCTATCGGCGGGTACACCTGCTAGACGCGCGGCGGGCCGCCCACCACATCGTCCGGAGGTCCTGGGTTGGGAATTTGGACGGGTAGGGGTGTCGGCCATGTCGGCCATCACCTCGACCAACGCTTGCGGGACGCGGGTTGTGGTGGCGACCACCGCCGGGTCACCACCGTGCCGCAGCATCGCCCGGGCGGTGAGCATCCGGATGGTGGCGGTCAGCGTTCCGTCGGCCCGCTGGCCTGACACCCCTTGCGGCGCAGTTATTTTGGCGGGTTTATCGATCGCGTCGTGCGTCTGATCGTCGTGGGAGTCCATCGGTGGGCCTCCTCGCGCGGCGGCGGGCCGGGGCGGGCCGGGGTCGTGATGCACCCCAGCCCGAACCGGTCAGCCGACGTGCCCACCCAGTGACGCCGTGATCAGCGCGGGCGGGGTGTAGGACGCCAACAGGTACGCCCGCTCCTGCGGGGTCAAATTGCGCCGGACCCACACCCGTCGACACGCCCTGCGGCCCCAGGTGAACCATCCGTGTGCGGCACGGGACGCCATCGACACCACGGGTATGCGAAGACGAGACAGAACAACAACCATGACAAAACTCCTTGACGCAAAGAGAAATTGGGGTGTCGTGGCATCTTTGAGTGTCACGCGGACCTCAAGCAGGCAGCAGCGCCGTAGGGGTGCACCGTCGGAACAATGGTGCACTCGAACAATCAACGACGAGAAGGGCTTTAGGCCTCGATCGACTCAAGCTGGCCACGCAGCGGGAACAACTCCGAACCCGCAGACGGCGGTTTATCGCTGGTACTCAACGGTGTTCCTCACCTCCTCGCAGCCAGGACGCACGCGGGCGTCACATCGAAAGCACACGTGGGGAGGACGTGCGGCACAGTGACCACACCTACACCCCTCTCGTCAGAGCTTCGGCACTGCACGGCGTATCGGGCCACCAGAAAACACTCGGTGCTCGAAGCCACTTGGGCTCAACCCTTAATCCGGGAGGAGCTGTCCTGACCCGGGGCGTCTTTCGACGTTCGGGGTCAGTGGCCTTTATCCGCGCAGACGCCTCACCTAGCGAGGTGCTTGCACCGATCAGTGTGGACCTCCAGACCACAACCCGTCAAGACGAACCAGACGACGCGCGCGTTGACCCCTCGTCCCTCACACCATCGGCTCTGCCGACAAGTAGCGATAGGCGGTCGCCCGTCCAATACCGAAGGCCTTGGCCAGTTCTCGTACGGGTTCGCCAGTAGCAGCGAGTCGGCGGAGTTGTTCTTGCCGTTCTGGGCTAAGCCGTGGTGGCTTGGTAGCAGGCAGGCACCGGGTTCGGCGTGATGCGCGTGATGCAGCTCGGCGTTCACGGCCGAGCTCAAGCTCGAGTTCGGCGAGGGTCGCCATGATCGCCGCTACTGCGCGCCCGGTCGGTGTGGCTGTATCTACGCCTTCACGCAAGGCGCGCAACAGGATTCGTCGCTCTCCGAATTCGGCGATGGTGCGGGTGACTTCGGCGACCGAGCGGCCGAGTCGATCGATGGCGGTGACGACGACGGTGTCACCGGGCCGGGCGTAGGCGAGCAGAGCCGCCAGTCCCGGCCGGTCCGTCTTCGCCGACCCCGAGAGCTTGTCGGTGAACACCCGATCCGGCTCGACGCTGGCGGCGGCGAGCGCAGCGAGTTGGGCGTCGAGGTCTTGGCCTGTGGTGCTGACGCGGGCGTAGCCGAGGATCGTCGTCATGCCAATGACTGTCTCACCACCCTGGACAGCAAAGATGTGAGACACGCGGTGTGAGACAAGAAACGAGACAGCGCGACCTGGGATTACACGGTGGGGGAGTAGCTCTCTGAGGGGTGTCTCTTTTCTCTACAAAAGAGACGTGCATGAGTATTCGGACGGCGGGTAGAGGATTGCCATGAATGGCCGCGGATTGCATCACCACGCACCTGTAACTCCTGATGAGGTTCTCGCCGAGACGCTTCGACTGCGCCCCGGCAAAGCGAATACTGTTACAGGACAACGGCGTTGGCGTTCTGACCGGCGGCGTGCCGCCAGGGTTACCATCTCACCGACTGGGGCTTGCAAGGCGAGCACCCTGATCGCGGCCGCCTTCAAGGTGTCTGCGTGCGGTGAATCCTCGTCCCGGCCGATGACGTCTCCGCCACCCCCGGCCATCACGACGGGGGCCGAGGTGCCAATTTTCCCGGATGTGGATGTGGGTTAGCGGTGTTTGTGGGTAGTTCCCCAGACAGGGGGAGTGGTGGTCGCGACACTGAGACTCCCTCTTAGTCCTTGGTGGTTCAGCCCGTGTGCCATCAAGGACGCTTCTCCTGGGCTGGCACGCTAGGGCTGGCGTACTTGACCGCAATCTTTGAGACATGTTGCAAAACAGGCTGTTTAGGTCGACACGTCACCGTTAGATGACGGTGGCGATGAGGTGTTGGGCAATGTCGAGCAGGGGGGTGTTGGATTCTTGAGAAAGCTGACGCAGCAGCGCGAAGGCGGCATCGGCGGTGATGCTGAAGCGTTCCATCAGGATGCCTTTGGCTTGACCGATGTCATCGCGGGAGCTCAGGGCGCGGCGTAGCTGCTCTTCGCGCACCACCGCACTCCAGGCCCCAGCGGCCAGCGCCGCCAGATCGGCGGCATCCGCGAGGACGGTGGCATCGAAAGCCTCAGGTCGTTCAGCAGCCAGAATCAGTACCCCCAGCACGAACCGGTCGTAATGCATCGGCAGCGCTGCGATACTGCGCACCGAAGTCACCCGAGCGGCTTCGCGGGTGAACTGCGGCCAGCGCCCCTCGACGGTGAGGTCAGCGACGAGGACGGTGTCCTGGCTGCTGGCGGCGTCCCGAGCCGGACCTGCCCCACCATGGCGCTCAGCGTCGTGCAGCATCGCGATGACAGGGTGTTCGGTGATGACCGCTGCGGGCGTGCGCTCCACGCGCCGAGCTGGCACCGCTATGCCGGCGTAGTTAACGACCGGAATCTGCTGCTCGATCAGATTCACCAAATCAGCCAGGGCGACCGGCACGGTGCTCAACTCCGCGTGGCGGATCGCGCCCATCACCGCGACCAGCGAGCTCAGCAGTGGCCCGTCGGCAGGCACCCTCCCCGCCCCTCTGGGCCCCCACGCTACCCCGTCCACGCGTGAAGGGGCCCACAACCACACCGACGGGAGAGCGAGCGAAGAACCATTCCGCCCCGAGCACCGGCCACCCCCGGAGGGCGACCGAGCCGAAACCAAACGGGAACGCTCGCAGCCCGCTCACGGTCAAAACGGGAAAGGTCACAACGACATCGACGCGGCGATGCTAGATCAGCGCTGCACTTCTCAACACCTGACCCGCGTGGGGGCCACTCCAGCAAGCAGCACAGGCGCAACCAGCCCTGCCACGCCCGACTGTAATGGCCAAACTGTCACCCGGCCAAAACCTTCACCCATATCCTGTTCACCTGACAGGTGAACAGCTCACCGGTGCCGGGCGCGTCAGTCTGACGCACCCGGACTTGCGCTAGTGCTCGACGTGGTGTCGATCGAAAGACGGCGGCGCCCAGCCGCGGGCGTGGCGGAACCGCCGGTGCAACCACATCCGCCGAAGCCGTCCCGGGTCCCGCAGCCCCCGACGGTCCTGGGTGGTCAGTCCCAGTAGCCGGCCGTCGCTGCTCTTTGAACAGACGATGACACTGCCGTACAACAACGGCACGGTGCGCACCGAGAAGGTGGTGACCGATAGCAGCAGGCCGGTGGCCTGCTGATTCGGCCGATACCGGCCCGCCACCGCCGAGCGGAACCAAAAATCGATCACCCCATCGTTGCTGGTCAAGCAATCCACACACGAGTCACGAAGGATCGCGTTGATGGCACTCGGGGAGTACACCGTGATCTCCTGCACATCCCCAGCTGGAGTGATCAGCAACGCCGTGTACACGGCAACCCCCTTCCACAACCTCGGCAGGCAGTCCCGGCGCCACTTGAACCTTGAACCCCTCAGCACCATCATGCGCTCCGCGCACCGGCTTCGACGGGTGGGTTCACGTCCAGCGTGTTCGACCGTGTTAGTCAGCGTTGCCGCTCACGCTGCCACCTGAAACCCCACGTCGCAGGTGTGAGCTCTAATGGGCAGGAGCACGGCCAGGTCGGGGCAGACCACCAGAACACCCTGGCCCCACTGGACTTACCACATCCAAGACAGAATCCGAGACGTCTCCTTTCCCTAGATACGAGACACCGCTTCCTCCGAGGCCACGCCAATGGACGAAGATCGGAGCATAAGCCGCCGGTACAGCCGCCAGCTGCACCGCCGGGTTCGGCAAATGAGCCGCCAGCATGGATCATCCGCCGGTCCTTCAACCGGTGCCCCGGGAAGCGCGCCGACGCATTAGATCCGGCGCTCCAAGCGCGCTGAAACCGCCGCTTCCTGCAGGTCCAGCCGGTCAAGCATCGCCCGCACCGCTTCCTCGTCGACTGCACCGAGGTCGCGCTGTTCGATGAGCGACGCCCGTTGGGCTCGTAGCACCTCCCGGTATAGCGCCGCGAACACTTCAGCGCGCAGGGTGTGACTTTCTGGGCTGGGCATTTCATCAGCGTCCTGAGACTGGCGCGCTACCAAATGACGAATCTCGTCGAGCACCTTTGGGTCAATCCCGTCTGGTGGGTGCGCGCGAAAGTGGGCGAAGACTTCGACTGCAGCCTCGTGAACGACGCGTTCGGCCTTGAGCGTTTCCTCTCGGTCTTCGCCCGTATCGCCCTCACTGAAGGCTAATTTCAACCGTCGGATCAGCAGCGGTAACGTCGCGCCCTGCAGTAACACCGTGCCGACAGTGACCGCGAATGCGATCGCCTGAATCGTCGCTCGGTGGGGGAACGGTTCGCCGCTGGCTGTGGTCACCGGAACCGCGGCGGCCGCGGCCAAAGTCACCACACCGCGCATTCCCGCCCACGACACCACAACGTTGTCTTGCCAGGACAAGGGGCGGCGGTCGATTGCCGACCACCATTTGCCCGATCGAGGTGAGCGAGTGTCTGTAGTTGCGCAGGCGCTCCTGCCGCTCAGCGGCGGCGCTAGGGGCGTCGCCTTGCGGTCACGGTACTGAGACAACAGCCAGGGTCCGAACATCACGAACACCGACAGCGGTCGGATCAGCACCACGACGGCGAGCACAATCGTCGACGCCAGCCCTACGCTGGTCAACGATTCGTGCGCCTCGTTCAGGTCGTCGAGAACGAAACGCAGATGCAGTCCGATGTAGGCGAATACGAATGCCTCCAACAACACATCGAGTGAATTCCACACATAGCGTTCCTGCAGGCGCGTCTGGTAGCCGGCGACGAGGGTGCCCGAGCCGACGACGAATCCAGCGGCGACCACCGCCAGCACGCCGGAAGCGTGTACGTTCTCTGCGAGCAGGAAGGCCGCAAACGGCGCCACGAGTCCTTGGACTGTCTCTAGTGCCGGGTTGTTGAGACTTCTCCTGATCCATAGCGTGGCGTAGCCCAGCACCGCACCCACAGCCGAACCGAGCAGTGCGGTGTAGCCGAACAGCAGAGCCGGGTTGGTGATGAACGTATGACTGCCGGTGACCTGCGCGACGGCAACGGAGAACAACACCAGTGCCGCGGCATCGTTGATCAGGCTCTCACCGGTCAGGACAGCCATGACTTTCTTTGGCAGCCCGAGCCTTCGGCCGACGGCGACGGCGGTGACCGCATCCGGTGGCGCGACGATCGCACCCAACACCAGCGCACCGCCAAAGGTCAGCGGAACGACTACAAGCCACGCCGAGATGGCAGCAACGGCGAAGGCGGTCACCATCACCAACGCGACACCCAAGCCCAGAATTGGACGGATATTGCGGATGAAGGTGGGGAAGGAGAAGTTCACCGCAGCCGAAAAGAGTAAGGGCGGGAGGATGACGGCGAGCAGGACGTGCGAATCGAGTTCCGGTGTGCGGAAACCCGGCAAAAACGACGCCGCGATGCCGGTCACCACAATAATCAACGCGGGCTGCAGTCCCCATCGATCAGCGAGAGCAGTGACGATGATGGCGCCGACGACGACCAGTAACAGTTCCACGCGACGATTCCTGTCTTATCCGGCAACAATTTTATTCAGGTGCGCCCAACTGGAAATGTGACTTTTCGCCATGGTGTGTTTCACCGCAGAGTCACCTCGTGTCGCCGGGCGCGTTCACTACTCGCAGAACATGTGAGCCGGAAGACGCACTGCAGCAACGGATTACGCCGTCCTACCTGCACACTCCAGCGGTCACGGAAGCCTCTCGACGGTCTCGCGTCTACCGACTATGGCAGCGGAGCCATGAGATGAGGGAATGAGCAACCCGAACTCGTGAGAGACCAACCGGCCAGCTTAGAGAACCCCGCAGGTGCATGAAACCCAGGGAGGCTTCACGAGACACCCGTCCGGCCAAGCAATGAATAGCAGCCGGTGGGGCCGGGCCCGACATTCGTGAGAAACAACGGCCTAGGTGGGGCCCAAGTCAGATGACCACACTCAGTACTCAGTACTCACTCAGTATGGAGAGGGTCGACGCGTGCGATGTTCCCCATCATGCAGCCATGCTCATTATCAGCTAATATCTGATGGTGATCTGCACAGTGTAGGCCTGCGAAAATGAGGTAGTTGCGGTGCAATATCAAATTATCGCCCGGTGCTCGTCGCCAACCGCCAGTACGGATTACCGGGACATCACTGCGGTCAGGTATCGAGTCGATGGCGCTACGGGCAGCTGTAGTCGTGAGCAGATGATCACCCTGTTGGAACAGGGCCACACCGCCTTCGTCACAGATCGTCACGGCTATTCCGACGTTGGGATCTTCGACTTAAACAAGGTCAAATATTTGCGCACGTACTGGGGTGACTTCTGGGATGACAGGCTGATCTCGCTGCCGACGTTCGATTTCGACGTATCCCGGCATGATCCGGCTGTCGGTTCGGATGCTCAGTCCCGCCGCCGGGACGTGGGCACCTTTGTTGAGAGCGTTCATCTCGCGGCGTCACGGCTGATCGCTGTCACGCCACGGCGGCGCCACCGCCGGGAGAGCCACGAGCGCCCTGCCCTGGCCCGGATCTAGAGGGTTGCACGAAACGTGCTGGGATCGCCGCCGACTCCGCGCTGTGCATACGGCAACCCGCAACGGCGGCAACCACATCCATCTCCCTGCATCAGGGTGCGGGGAAATGTTGGTGCACGAGGGGAGTAGGGGGTGAACCAACGTGCTGGCTATGACGGCGACGCTTGGTACCTACCTTATGACGGGCCGCCGGGGCCGGCGGCCCAGGACGATGCTGGCGCGAGTTCTGCTGGCCTTTCCCGTGCACTAAGGTAACGCCATGGCGCTCCCAACGAGGTCGCCTAAGCGGCCCAGGGGTGTGGCCCGGTTCGAGAGGACGCGGCCCAGGGCGCTACGCCCAGGGCTGCGCCCGCAGGCGATAAGCTGGCCCTGATTAGAGCGGTACTGGGTCCAGTTCGATCACGTGGGGATATGCGTCATCGGGCAACGAGACGGACTCCTGCTGTTGTGCCCAGTCCCAGGGGGCGACGTCGAGGGGCATCGGCTGTCCTGGCGTGCTCCGGCGCCGGTGATCGGTGGCGGGGGTAAAGATAGCCATCACGTTTCGGTCCTTCCCGGTCCTTCTTTTCTTCTCTGCAAGCAAGTCGGCGGGTTGCTCCGTTAGGTAGTCACCTGCGATCCCTAGCCCTGGTGCCTTCTCCACCCGCAGGCGGGCCAGCCCACCCACCGGGATGTGCCTGGGGTGGGCCTGCGCCGTCTGGCCACTCTGGACGAGGGGGCCAGGGTGGGCCGTAAAACGCCGGTGTGTGCCTGGTGGCGGGCTGGCCTGCGGATGCTCTGTGATGTCATCACCTCCTTGGTGTTCTGCGCTGGATCCGGGCTGCGTGCGGAGGGCTGCGTGAGACTGCCCGTGCCGCAGGGTGCGGGCGAGACCCTCGTCGCAGGAACCGTGCCGATGCCCGGGCCGCGGACACCGGCCACCCGAACCTGAAATGGGCACATCCGGTTACCCGGGGCGCCGGCGGTGGGCACCGCGGAATCAACGGTAACGGGGCTGCCGCGGCGCATAGGATGGCGTCGACCTCGGCGAACAGCACGATCACCGCCGCAGACAACACCTGATCGAGATCCTCCGCGGGGTGATCACAGTCCATTAGCGCCGTCGTGGCGGCTAACGGCACGGATCGATCGACGGGGAGCATCACCGGCCGTCCTATCCCGCGTCGATGACCTGGCCCGGGTCGATGGCCTGCTGCTGACGATCCCCCTGGTTGACGGTGATCTTGCGGGGTTTGGCCTTTTCAGCCACCGGGATCTGCAACCGCAGCACACCGCCGCGGTAGGAGGCTGTGATCCGCTCGGTGTCGAGGTTGTCGCCGAGTACCAGCTGGCGGCTGAACACCCCCCGGGGCCGTTCCGTGGCCAGCATGTTCCGGCTGGGATCGACCTCGGGGCGCTGCGCGCGCACGGTCACCACATTGCGCTCGACATCGAGGTCCAACGACTGCTCCTCGATGCCGGGCAGATCGAACTCGACAACCAAATCGTCGCCTTCCCGCCAGGCATCCATGGGCATCACTGCCGGACGAGCCGCGGTGCCCGACACCTGCTGGGCAAAGCGGTCTAACTCCCGGAACGGGTCACTGCGTACCAACATGATTTGCCACCTCCCACATCGTCAGAGCTGTGACTGAAGGTGATCTATGCCAGATCACATATGTTTTATATAACCCAGATAGACTCTTTGAGCAACATATGAGCCCCCAAAAAAATCTTTCCCAACCCTGTGTCGACGAACGGGAGCCCCCGATCCATGACCACACCACACCACAGCGCCAGGCCGGCCCCCGACCAGGCGGTCTATGCGATCTCCGTGGCCGCCGAGTTGACCGGAGCGCCGATTCAATCCATCCGCTTATGGGAACGACACGGTTTGCTCACCCCGCACCGCACTCCCGGGGGAACCCGCCGCTACAGCGCCAACGACCTGGCCCGCATCACCCGCATCACCGCCCTGGCCGGCGCCGGGATCAACATCACGGGGATCGGCCGCATCCTGGACCTCGAAGACACCAACACTGCCCTCCGTGCCCGCTACGGCGACGGTGGGTAGTGAGTCCAGTGCTATATCACCGCTCTGCTGGACTAAATCCCGGGGGAACGGGCTTAGGCGGCTTTCGCCTCACGTTTTTGTCGGCGCTATATAGAGGACGCACTGGCGTGATGACAACTGAAATCCCGCCGATCACCCCGGTGGGCCGGTGCGCTCAGCTGAACGCAGCGAAAGCGATGCAACGGTCCGCAGCAGACCATAACCGTCTTGCCATCCTGAGCAACATCCTTGCTACCCACCAGCGCCACCCGATGTCCACCTGGAAGGGCCCCGCCATCGGGTGATGTCCGCTGATGACCGCAGTTTGGCAAGGACTTTCTTGCGGCTTGGCCGCTGGCCGCCCATAATCATGTATTCCACCTTCGACAGCGAGCTGATGTCCAAATGCGGCGCAGTCCGCGACCAATTCGGAGAAAGGGTGTGCGACGTGCGAGCGGTCAGCCGCCGTCAGTTGGAACGATCCGCACGAACATAGCCACGACGGGCTAGCCGCCGCATTCGACGCACTTGGGCCGTGAGGGAACTATCTCTACCTCGCTCAACGCCACCGCCAAGCCAATCAGCATCCCGAGCCAGACATACGGCGCAACGATTACGCGGCTTTCGCAGATGGGAACGACTGATTATCTCTACGGGCGAGCACTCGGCCACGACAAATGTCAGGCACGTTCAACTGACGTACTGTTCAACTGACGTACTGCCTGTATAGCCGCCCCGCCCCCCATCACCCCAACCAGGAGTCTCTGTCTGAGGGGTCCAATCCGACCCAGGCCCGGCGGTCGATGGGGTGGGCGAACCGTCGTCGCAGCCACCATCGGCTCAGCCAGCCCGGGGGGTGTAATTGCTCACGATACTCACTGGTCAACCCCAACAACCGGCCCTCGCTACTGCGGGAACACACCAGAACACTGCCATACAGCAACGGGAGAAATTGTCAAGACCTGTGGATCGGGTTTTTTCAGGCGACCTGCGTTCCGGTGTGCTCGTTGCCGTTTGAGGGCGGTGTCGGTGGGGTGATG
>NZ_JBCHKV010000034.1:0-23271 GCF_039023525.1 Mycobacterium sp. 050272
TCAATGAGAAACGTCGCGATCGAAATTCTCATCCAATCTGGGGCAATGCAGGTCAGACTAGTAAATGTGCCCCAGATTCAATGAGAACGGACACCGGTTCTCCTATAGACTTCGGCACGGAGGTATTCACTGTCCCGGTGCAGCATGGAGCTCGGCGACGCCGATGCCCAAGACGCCTTCAAGGCCGACCTGCTTAGCCCTTCGGGCGCAGAACGGTTTGTGCCACAGAGGATATAGCCGCAGCTGAACGATCGATGTCGTCGTCGGTTGTCGCCCAGTTCACTATCGGTATCCGCAGTACGCACTGGCCCTGCCAGATCATCCCGCCTAGCCAGCAGGTTCCGTCGCGCTGGATGGCAGACAGGGCGGCCCGGTTGGCGTCATCTCCGCCTGGAAGTCGCACCAGCACTTGGTTGAGGACGACGTCGTTGACAATCGACGGCGCCGGGGATGGCCGCCAGCCGCTTAGCCATGCGCCGGGCTTGGGCGCAGTTACGTTCGATCAATTCGGCGACACCGGCGCGGCCCGGTGATCGGATGGCGGCGTAGATGGGCACCGCCCGGGCGCGGCGGGAGCTTTCGGCCACGTAGTTGGTGTTGTCACGCTGACCGGAATCGATCACGTAGTAGCGCCCGTCCGCCAATCGCATGGCGGCGACGTGCGCCTCAGCGTCGGCAACGATGGCCATCCCCGCGTCATGGGGCACGTTGAGCCATTTGTGGGCGTCAACGGCCCAAGAGTCGGCGCGCTGGACACAGCGGGTGAGGTGTTGGGTGGCCCGTGCAGCAGCTGCCCACGGGCCGAATGCCCCGTCGATGTGTAGCCAGGCGTTGTGGGTGGTGCAGGCGTCGGCGATCGGTTCGAAGGCATCGAATGCGCCAGTGGCTACGTTTCCGGCCTGGGCGCACACGATCGTGGGTTCCTCTGCCTGGGCGAGCGCGTCGACGAGTGCCTCGGGTTTCGTCCGGCCCTGGTCGTCGGTGCCGATGCGGAGGGGTGTGTTGGCACCCAGACCGAGCAGGCGCAGGGCGGTGTCGATGGCGGGGTTAGCGTGCTCACCGCACAGGATGCGTAGCGGCGGTGCGCCGATGAGCGCACCTTTTCCACGTCCCAGCCGGCCCGGGCCAGCATCGCGTGGCGGGCTGCGGCCAGGCAGGTGGCGTTGGCGCCTTGACCCCCGGTGACAAAGCCGACGCTCGATGTGGCTCGCAATGCTGGTCTGCGTTGCCGCGGGCGCGTCAGTTAGAGCAAGATATGCGAGCTACGCGCGAAAGCCACAATCAGCCGAATATCTACGCTCGCCCGCGCCATTCTCGACGACGTGTTAAATCCTTGGCGTCCAACCGTTTCACGCTATCTGAGTGTCCTCGAACTACGAGTTGGACGCGTACAGTCTCGGCAGTAGCTCGCACTACGATAGCCTACCCCCCTATAGTAGTAGCGGCGAACAGTCGCTAAATCCTACAAAATCCATGAACGAGGCGGTGCGCCAGTGTCTTTGGTCATGCGAGAGCGGGAACCTACTGAAGCCCTAGACTGCAGTCTCGCGAATGTTCGATCTGCGATGGTCGCGCAAAGTGTGTCGGCGGGGTCGGAAAGACACCTCGGGTCTTGCCGCAGAACCGGTCGTCATATCCGCTCCCCCGCCGAGGCTGCCGCGGCTCGGGCCATGGTGGCGACCGGCAATCATAGGCGGCTCTGTTCGAAGCCGACGCGCTCGCGCAGAGCTGATGAAGTGGGCGGAGTAAGCAACGTGCTCAGGCATATCGAGCAAGTTATCGGCCAGAATTGGAGCGTTGCAATTCAATGTCTGGGTGAAACAGACACCTGCACAGGGTATGTCGCGGCGCCAGACCGGGTGCTGTGACCACCTGGCTGCGCCGCCTGATAGCCGGTGCTGGCGTCGCCGCCGCGCTGGCGGTGGCCGGCGTAGGCGCGGGCGTTGCGTGGGCGCACCCAACTTTGGTGTCGGCTGACCCGGCAAGCCAATCCACTGTGAGTGTCTCGCCCGCGTCGATCACCTTATTTTTCAACGAGGCCGTGACTTGCGCGCCCGACGCGATCACCCTGCTCGACGGCTCGGGACGGCAGGTGCCGGTAGGAGCGGCGCGCAGCGAGCGCGACGGTACTGCAATGACGACAAAGCCCCAGCGTCCTCTTGTGCCGGGCGTCTATACCGTGCGGTGGCGAGTGACCGGCAGCGACGGAGATGAGACCGAAGAGGAATTCAGTTTCGCGGTCGGAGTCACCGGGACTCCGGGTCTGGGCCGGCGCGCGAACACCGGTCCGGACTGGGATACAGGCCTGCTTCGGTGGCTGCTGCTCACCGGGTTAGCCATCGCCGTGGGCAGCCTGGTCGCACAGCGCGCCACCGACGCCGTCCGCCAGGAGCAGCCCGCACTCCCCCGGCTGCCCTCGTGGGTGCCTGCGGGCGTGGCCTTGGCACTGGTGGCGGTGATCGGTCTGTTGATACAGCGCGTTAGCGATGCTGGCGCCTTCGCTGCGGTATGGCAGGGCCGCGCTGGGGCCGTTTTGCTGGTGCAAGGAGCAGGTCTCGTGACCGCGGCCGCTTTTGCCAAATTTGGCCGCTGGGCTCTTGCGCCGCTAGCTATTGTCATTGCGGCGGAGGGCATCCGTTCGCACGCCACCATTAATCACGGGCTCTGGGGAGCGGTACTCGTAGGCGTGCATCTGGCCGCCGTCACGGTGTGGGTGGGTGCGCTGCTACACACCACTCGAGCCGTCCTGGCGTGGCGACACCAAGGGGTAGCGGCGCGCTCGGTGATGACGGGCTACGTCCGAATAGCCCTGTGGTCCTATCTACTTGTCGTCGCCACCGGGATCCTCACTGCGTTAGCCGTCGTCTCACTACCTCAGCTGATATCGACGACCTACGGGCGGGTGTTACTGATCAAATTGAGCCTCGTGGCGGCCGCATCGTTGACGGCTCTGGCGGGTCGGCTCATTCACCGTGAAAATATGCGAATCTCGTTGCTAGGCAACATTATACGTGTCGAGACTGGGTTGCTGGCCGTAGTGCTCGCCACCAGCGCTCTTTTGATTTCCACGCCGCCCCCCAGCGGCCAAGCACACCTCACAGAGCCGCAGCCCGCGTCGCCACCCCGCCATGAGCCGGTGGTCCCTGTCGCACCTAGCCCGACCGCCGACGCTCCGCGGAAACCGCCCGCCAGCACGATCGCCCCCTGCACGAAACCATTCTGTGGGCCCGGTCTGACGGTTAGGCGAGAAACTTCCCATCGACGTCGATCCGGCGTAACCGGTCCTAGCTAGCGACCGCCGACGTCGAATCGGAGTGGTCGATGCGCAGCGTATGGCACACCTGTTGGGGTAGCTGAGTTCAGGGTGTGACGACCGATCGGCTGATTTGCACGTCGGATTAGCGCCCAGTTAGATCCAATGCGCCGCAGGAATGTTCACTCAAGATGGCGAGTCGTGTCTGTTGCATACCCCCCGGGGGTGATATTATCACCACCATCATGACTTCCCGGGGAGCCCGCTTTCGGCTGTGGCTGCGCTATGTAAGCGCAGTCGCTGTGCTCTTTTGGGCGGTGAGCCTCGGCGCTGGGTGCCACTTCGTTCATATGACTAGCGCGGCGCCGGCGGTGGCGTCCACGTCGCCAACCCAGGCAGGCCACGAAACGAGCGGCGTCACGGCGTCCCAGGTGTCGAACGCGCACGCATCGACGCCGATCGTCGGCGGATGCCTACTCATACTTCGGACGTCACCGACAACGGACGCGGCTGGGCTTGTCCTCGCTGCCGCAGTCGCGGCTTTGGCTGGCGTAATGGCAGGGTCAGCCATACCGCCTACGCGCGGACCGCCTCCTTCTTTTCACGCCTTAAACGCCATTAGAGGCCGTTCGGGCCGAAGTATTTTGATCCAATTCTGTACCGCTCGTATCTGATAGGTCAGCCCTCAAGCTGTTGCGCTGAATGCTTCGGCTCGTTGGTGTTGTCCGAATCCGTCGCCGCGCAGATCGCGGCGTTGAAACAGAAACGAGAAATTCATGAGTTTTGTCGCGTCTAGCTTCCAGGGTCAAGCAGCGGCGAGAGCCGGGTTGGTGACGGCACGCAAGGACCAGCCAGGTGCGTTGGTCATTGGTGCCGGAGTGAGCGGGTGGACCACCGCGTTGGTGCTGGCTCGCCAGGGCTGGCGAGTCGCTGTGGTCGCCGACCGGTTCGGCTCCGACACGGTGTCGACAGTGGCCGGTGCGCTGTGGGAATGGCCTCCCTCGGTGTGCGGCCGCCATCACGATGACCAGGCTGTGCTTGCCCGTTCAGCCGGTTGGGCAATGCATTCCTATGAGCGTTTCATGAGGCTTGCCGCCGATCCGCGCACCGGGGTAAGTCTTCGGCCCGCGGTCTTCTACTTCTCCCGCTCCGTGCGCGAGGATCCGGCCGAGTTGGAGAAAATGCTCGAGCTCGAAAAGTATGTACCGGGGTTCGCGCATGACGCCGCACTGATCGAAGCCCACGGTGTCAACCCGAACGCCGGGGTCGTCGACGCGTATTCGCATTTGGCACCCACCATCAATACCGACAGGTACCTGACCTGGCTGGCCAGCCAAGCCGAGGCCGAGGGTGTCAAGGCCATCCGGGCCAGTATCTCCGGTCCGCTCGAGGAACACGAGGATCGGTTGCTTTCCGAATACGGAGCTGACCTCATCGTCAACTGCAGCGGCCTGGGAGCGCGTCAGCTGGCCGGCGACCTGGCCATGGACCCGCACCGTGGAGCGCTGTTGCGTGTGATCAACGACGGGTCGTCGATACCACCGGTGACGGCGGCCCATGCGGTAGCCAACAACACCGGTAGCGACGACCAGAACATGGTCTTCATCGTGCCGCGTGGAGCTGACCGGCTGTTGCTGGGTGGGCTCGTCCAACCCGGTGAATACGACACGAACCTCACCCTGGATTACCCGCCGCTGCGCGAGATGCTCGAGCGTTGCACAGAGTTCCTGCCGATTTTGCGCGGTGCCCGGCTGGATCCGGTCGATCCTCTGCGGGTGGGGTTGCGGCCGTTCCGTGAAGGAGGTGTGCGACTCGAAATGCAGCCTGGCACTCGGATCGTGCACAACTACGGTCACGGAGGTGCGGGCGTGACTTTGTCGTGGGGTTGTGCTCACGACGTTGCCGACCTAGCCGGCGCGATGCTAGTGCGGGAGGCTGCCGTCTGAGACGGCCGTGGCGAGGCCGCCGAAAGTGCCGGCGGAAGTTCGTTGTTCGATCGATGGGGAAAGGACCAAGATAATGATGATGATGGCTATGCCCGCCCCAGAGTGGGTGACGGTATTGGGCTGGGTGGTGACGAGCGTCGGGGTGGTGCTGGCCGGTGTCATTCTCGCCGACATCTATGTTGGCGGTCATCGGCAGCCCGTACCCGCGATGGAGGCCGTGTGGCCGATCACCGCGATTTATGCCGGCCCGTTCGCATTGTGGGCCTACTACGGTTGGGGCCGACCAGCGACCCGGAAATGGCAACGGCAACACGGGGAACCGCCTCGGTTGGGTTTTCCCGCGACGGTCGCAGTTGCCACTATTCCCGGTGGCGCCGCGTCAATGATTGGGCACGCGATCGCCATGCCGCTGGTGATGTGGACCGGCATGACCATCGCACACCAGGCGGTGTGGCCGATGATCTTGCTGATTGCGGCGTTCGCCCTGCCGGTGCTGATTGTCTTCGAATACCACTGGCTCTCACGCACCGGCTCAGCGCCGACCGTCGGTCAGCGGCTGCGGGCCGCATCACTGATCTCGACGCTCGCGATTCTTGCGTTCGACGTGGGCATGGGCGCCTCGATGCTGCTTGTGGCCTTTGTATTGAAGTATTCGGGCACGTCGATGGCGCTGTGGCTGATCATGTGGGCCGGCATGTGGCTGGGCTTCGCGACTGCCTATCCCGTGGTGTGGTGGTGGCTCAAGAAGGATGCAACCGCGTCGCTGAGCCCGGCCGAGATCACCGACACAGAGCTAGTTGAGAGAGCACGCTAGCTCAAAACCGTTGCTGTCGGCGCTGCCAACAGGGTCGATGTGTTCGATCGGTAACTCGGCCGCCACAGCAGTACCGAGCAGAAGGAGGGTGAAGGTTATGCGTCGATCGGTTCGTTATCTCGCCGTTGTGGTCGCCCTCGCGGTGACGGCCGCGGCCCGCCCCCCGATTTTCAGTTCGGCGGCCGTCCCCTCCCCTGACGCGGCACCGCGCGTGGCCGAGATCCTTCCCTCCAATGGAGCGCTGGTAGGAGTCGCACACCCAGTAGTGGTGATCTTCACCGCGGCGGTGCCGGCGACTGATCGCGCCGCGATCGAGCGGACCATCCGCGTCACGTCACCGGGTAACATCACCGGTCGCTTCGAGTGGGTCGATGACCATGTCGTGCAGTGGGTTCCGGTTCGCTACTGGCCCGCTCACTCCCATGTCACGGTAAGCGTGCACGAGCTGGGTACGGGATTCGACACCGGCGATGCGCTGCTGGGGGTGGCCAGTATCTCTGCACACACCTTCACCGTCAGCAGGAACGGAGAGGTACTTCGGACCATGCCCGCATCGCTGGGCAAGGCCAGCCGCCCGACCCCGGTCGGCACCTTCACGGTGCTGGAAAAGCAACGCAGTGTAGTGATGGATTCGCGAACCATCGGTATCCCGCTGGACTCTTCAGAGGGTTACAAGCTCACCGTTGAGTACGCGGTGCGAGTCACCTGGGGCGGCGTGTATGTGCACTCAGCACCCTGGTCAGTCACCTCTCAGGGAAACTCCAATGTCAGCCACGGATGCATCAACCTCAGCCCCGACAACGCCGCGTGGTATTTCGAACGCGTCACTATCGGCGATCCCGTGCAAGTCGTCGCATAGCGGGCCGATGTCCAGAAGCCCCTACCCGCACCCCCACCAACCCCCACCAACAGCACGCAGCACCAACCACCCGATTACACGAGGTCCGCCTTCACGACAGCTAACGGCCAACGAGCAATGCTGCGCTAAGTACGAAACCAATAAGACCAGCCCGCGACCCCAATCGCCAGGTCCTGCCCTGGGAGCGCCTATATATTGCCGAGGCTGGGGCCGCGCGCGTGCGGCCAAGATCGGCCGTCGTGGTCGGATACCCGACATTGTGTGTGCACCATAGTTTAATCTACTATGCACGTACGTAGTTGAGTACATCGCGCGGTGTGGGATGCGGGGCCGGTGGGAGGCGTGACGGTGCGGGTGCGCGGGTTCGGAGAGTTGGAAGCCGTGGTGATCGACCGCATCTGGGACCGGGATGGAGCGACGAGCGTCCGCGAAATTTTCGACGAGCTGGCTGCCCAACGCGAGATCGCCTACACCACCGTCATGTCAACCATGGACAACCTGCACACCAAAGGGTGGCTGGCGCGTGAACGAGACGGCAAGGCCTACCGGTACTGGCCGACGTTGACCCGCGAGCAGCACAGTGCCCGGCTTATGCGTGAGGCGCTCGACGGCGGGGGGCGCGCCGAGCTGGTGCTTAGCCACTTCCTCGAACAGATCAGCCCAGAAGAATCCGCGCGGTTGCGTGCTGCGTTGCAGCGGCTGCCCAGACGACGCCGACGCAAGTAAACCATGCCGGGCCCAGGGGCTCTGCCTGCAGCATGTCGAATATGGCTGCCTTGCAGTGGCATTGGTGCGAAGTGACTTCGCGTTCGTCGGCGGCTACGGTGGCCCCATCATGCCGCCGTGTCCCGTCATGCCGCCAGAGCCGCCCAGCATGCCCTACATCATCGCGGGCATCCCGTCGTCGTGGACGAAGCCGCTCACCTCACGGGCGTGAGCACGGATCGGGTCGATCAACGCGGGATCATCACTGGTTTCCTCGGCGATGACGCCCCTAGGTGTCAGGGTCAACCGGCGGCGGTAGCCCCGGGCGTTGCCGAACAGCATCGATAGGCCCGAGCCCATACATATGACCTCCGTGCCGTGGTCAAGATGGGAGTACATGCTCGACACGTGGTCGTGCAGTTGGGCGGCCAGGTCCGGCGAGTTCGACTCGGTGGTGGTGCGCACCCCGCCGGGGATCTCCTCGACCGTGCGACTGATCTCCGTGGGCCGGCGGAACATCTCCGTATACGCGCTCATGTCGGCCGGATTGGCAGCCCATCATGCCGCCGTCGGTCAACCGGATCCGCAGGATCGGCGTCCCGAGCGCGCAGCGCGCGCATATACCCCAGACCGGCCAGCACGCAGGCGCCCAGCGCCGCGCGCCGGGTGAACCTATCCACGTGACACCTCCTGGATACCTCAATCTTGTTGACGGTCAACGAGCTAACGCGACCACCTCAATTTGCACGCCTACATCAGCCTGCCGTAGAAATCGTCTCTCGGGTACCGCCTCGCACGCCAGGCGACGCCGCCACCTGGACGGTGTCAGCAATGAACAGAGCCGACGCGGCCCTTGCTGCGACCGGCCACCCATTTCAGGAGCCAGCTCGATCCCACGTCATCTATCGCGTTCGTCTTGTGCGTCGCCGGGGAGTTGGACGAAACCAGCGTGGCCACAGCGAGATACGAGGCTTACTATCTACGTACAGATGTCGTAGATAATCAGGGTGGTAACGCTTGGGTTGGTGAACTTACCAGGTACTCGACTCGTGTCACAACAGGAGGTGACTGAGTGCCAGGAGCCACCGCAGGATCGGAGTGGCAAGTCGCGGCGATGGCGGCTCTCTCCGACGAGCGCTCCGCCGGCTTATGGCGATACACAATGGGTTTAACGAGCGCCCAGCGTCGCGCCGAAGACGTCGTCCGCGAGCCGCGCCAGCGGAGGCGGCAGCAATCACGAGCCGCAGCCGCCGAACGATCGGCGCGAGGGCCGCTCTTCACCATGGCGCGCAGCGTGCTCGTCGACGAGCGAGGCAGCAACTCAAGCACGCCTCGGGTGACCACTCCTGACGAGATCGGCGCCGCGCTGGGCCAGCTGGTGATCCTCGACGCAATCGGCCAACCGTGGGCCGGGCATCGGGCCGTGATCGAATTGCTCGTGCCATCGGGGATCGACTACCACACGGATTGCTTCAGACGTTCGAATCGCCGCAACGACGGTGAAGTCACGATTCGTGTTATCCCGCCCGGGCACTGCGGGTCACCCTGCACGAGACCGGGTGACACATCGAGCACGCGGCCGCTCATCCGGAGGCCCGTCGGCGGCGAATGCCAAATGGCGCAAGTTGGTTGGCTTGAGCCTAAAGCCGTCCGCCAGCCCGTCCATGCGCCCGAAATCTCAAATGCGGTGCTACCAGCTGGGGATGGAAGATGATGAGGACATCGTTACGCGGTCCCGGCCCGACTGGTGACAACCACCACCACGCGATGTGGGATGCCGCCTACGTCTTGGGATCACTATGCACCACCGATTGGCGCGAATTCGAGGCGCACATGGCCGGCTGCCCGCAATGCCGACAAGCCATCGCTGAACTCAGTGGCATTCCGGCCATGCTGTCACAGCTTGACCGCAATGACATCGCCGCGATCAACAAGGCAGACCAGCCATCCGCCGCATCGGAGATGCCACCGGAGTTGCTCCCAACGCTACTGGCCGCGGTGCATTCGCGTCGCCGCCGAACCCGCGTGATGACCTGGATGGGTTGGGCCGCCGCTGCCATCATTCTGACGATCGGTGTGCTGATCGGGGTTCACAGCAGTTTCTTGACGTCCACCCCGCAGCAGTCGACCGTGTCGGCCCTGCCAATGGACCAGGTCGGGACCACCCTACTGTCCTCGACCGTATCGCTTGACGGCCAGCAGTGGGGTACGACCATCGCGCTGAAGTTCGTGTGCCTGGCTCCACCGGATGCCCCCCACGATACGGTGGCACTGGTCGTGGTAGGTCGCGACGGCAGCCAAACCCGGCTGGCGTCTTGGGTGGCCATCCCCCGCCACACGGCGACACCCACCGGCAGCGTTTCGATGCCGATCAGCCAGATCGCTGCAGTACAAGTGGTTTTGGCCGACAACGGTCACGTGATGCTGCAACGCTCGATATAATTTCGACCGCACGCCGTATCAATTGGTTTCCAAGGCGCAGCGCTATTGGCCCGCCGCGAATTCATAATGGCTGGGTATGGATTCTCCGGGTTGGGGGCTCCCGAAGATCAGCACAATTTCGTCGCGCGCGTTGATGGGCAGGGCCGCAGGGTTGCCGGTGACAGGAGTGCCATTGAGGAAGGCCCGCAGCGTCTTTCCGTTGCCGGTCTGCAAACCGCCGATGCTGTCGGTGGACAGTCCGACGTCCCATTCGGTGAAGAACTCGCCGAGGGTAAACGTCTGCATCACGGGCGATTCGATATGAATCACCCCCGTCGAGTCGTGCGTGTGCACGGGGCTGATTCCCCGCCGGTCGACACCGATCATCGCGGGGACCTCAACGGGTTGCCCGTTAACGCGCACGTCGAGGTGGGCATGAATGTGTTCGACAGTGCCCTCGCGACTGAGCATGGGCAGCCCGGCAGCTCGCACCGCGGCAGCTGCATCGGTCGGAGCGCTCCACGGCGGAGCTGTCTGACGACCGACCGCAGCGGTAACGGGTGGGTTATGCAGCTGCAGAGGAACTGCTTGATTCTGTTGAGAACGAACCGATTTCGCGATGACGAGGATGGCGATCAAGACGACGATTCCTGCTAGGACGATCCGTACCCATCCTCCGCTGCGCCCCCGCGCGCCAGCGTTCCGTGCCGCGACACAGGACCCCTTTCTCCTGCTCGCACCGTTTGGCCTAGCACCTGGCGCGTTTTTCGGCATCTTGAGCCTCCATTTCACAGGGATCATGCGGATGGCCCGGCGGCCTGGCGTTGGATCAGCGGTGGGAGGTCCTGGCCCGGATCGCCCGCAGGACGATCACCGCGACGCGGTGGTGGCGGTCGAACACCATAGTGGTTGCAACCACGCTGATCGGGTAACGGCCCGCCTAAGGCGATCCTGTTGCGCATCGATTGGTCGAAGATGCCGAGATACATGACGAGGCGGGTTCGGTAGTGCGAGGCCGCCTGCTGGCCATCGCGTGCGTCGGTGCGCATCATTAGCCCCATCCGACAGCGCAGGCCAGGGTCGCGAGCCCCGGCACCGCATGTCTCCTCCTCGAATCGACCGTAGACCACCCGGGGCAATCTACGGTCTACGTACCTACACAGTAGTCTATTGCTCGCGCTGAGGCACGCCAATGACCGCGTGGCCGAAGCCCTCAGGGCGCGTAGGCGCCGATTTCTTCAAACGATGACGTGGCCCGGGCCGCCGGTACATTGCACACGAGAATGACAGTAGTGAAGTTACCCACCGGTCGTGTACCGGGTTACCCCATCTCTGCATTCTGGCCGTGGTGACAGGTGGGGCAACGGCATCACCGTTGTCGTCAATGTCGTCAGCTCCAAACCGGCCTCAGGTCACTTTCTTCCCAACGCCGCCGTCAGTCAACACACCTACGCGTGCCCTAATTTCCACGGAATTAGGACTGCAGGGAACAAACGCCATAACTTATCTCGGTGCTCGGGTCGGTCGACACGGCGAAGGAATTGGTCAACGAGCGTTGCGGGTACGGGGTCCGTCGCGCCGAATCCCTCGGAGTGACAACATCGGGTGGTTGGCGATTCTGCCGAATAGAGCCGGCTCGAGCTCACAGGCCAGGACCCTCATCCGCATGAAGCGAATCCGGTAGACCGCTGTCCACCAGGGCGGCGACCCAACCTGCGCTTGTCTGAACTCGGCATCTTCGACCACGTGACGTCAATACCTACCCCGGGGGGGTAGGCTCGGATTATGTTGGACCGGTCATGCGGCGTTCGCGCTTCAGGAGTGCCGAGCACGCCGCCCCGACGCGGCTTAGCGTCCGCCAATGGGTTCTCCAAAACACGTGCTGTCGTCCACGGCTGTGGGCTCGTGGCGGTGTCACGCCCTGGGGGTCGCCGTGGTGTCATCCGTCAGCAGCTGTCTGGGGTGTCGACGCCTGGGGCGTATCAGATCTTGCCGAAGGAGCTGGCGGATAGGCCATCTGGGCCATCCACAGCCTACTTCCTAATTCGTCTCAGTTGATTGAGGAGTTAAAGATGTCCGGTGTCGACGTTGCCGTTCTGGTTGGGACGGCGTTGGTGATCGCGGGGTTGGCGTGGTATTTCTTTGCCCCGCGACGCGCGCAGGCCGCTACCGTCGGCGGTGGTGTGCAGCGGCTTCAGATTAGGGTGAGCGGTGGGTATAGCCCAAACGTCGTAGAGGTGCGCCAAGGTGTTACGGTGGAGATCGAGTTCGATCGGCAAGAGACCGGGGATTGCACATCGCGGGTCGTATTTCCCGACCTCCATTTGTCGGCGGCGCTGCCCGCTTACCAGCGCACCACAGTGCGGTTTACCCCGGAGCAGGCGGGATCGTTCGGGTTCGCCTGCGGCATGAACATGGTCTCAGGCACACTCGTCGTCACCCCCAACGACCTGGCCACGCCCCCTGGCGAATCTGAAACGCCCACCGCCGCTTCAGGTTGCGCGCCAGCCGATGGTGTGGCCGAGCCGGCCGCCGCCGAGATCGAGGCTACCCAGGCCGAAGAACGTCGCGCCGAGAGCGCCGACCTGGTCCGTAGGGTGGTGATCGGCGCGGCATTTACCCTTCCGGTGCTGTATGCGGTAATGGCTCACCCCTTGGGCGCGAAGTGGGTGCCGGGGATCTTGTTCGACCATTGGGTGCAGCTTGCCTTCATCACCCCGGTGATGTTTTACGTGGGGTGGCCGATCCACCGCACCGGCTGGCTGGCGTTGGCGCACCGCAGCGCCGACATGAACAGCCTCATCACATTGGGCACCCTGGCGGCCTATGGTTACAGTCTGTTGGTCACCGTCGCCTCTGGGGTCTTGCCGGCCGAAGTTCGCGACGTGTATTTCGAGGCGGTCGGAGTGATCCTGACCCTGATAATGCTGGGCCGATTGCTGGAAGCCCGCGCCAAGGCTGGCACCGGTGAAGCTATCCGCGCGTTACTCGGGTTGCAAGCCCGCACGGCCCGTGTCGTGCGGGGCGGCATCGAAACCGAGCTTCCCGTCGATGAGGTCATCGTCGGCGACCAGATCGTGATCCACCCCGGTGAGAAAATCCCGGTCGATGCAACAGTGTTGTCTGGGCAGTCTGCCGTTGACGAGTCGATGGTGACCGGCGAATCGATACCAGTCACCAAATACACTGGCGACGCTGTCATCGGCGCGACGCTCAACACCACCGGGTCGTTGCGGGTGCGTGCAACCAAGGTCGGTGCGGACACCATGCTGGCCCAGATCGTCCGCATGGTGCAGCAGGCACAGGCATCCAGAGCGCCGATCCAGCGGCTAGCCGACGCCATCTCGGCCTACTTCGTGCCGGTCGTGATTGCTACTGCCCTCATCACCTTCGTAATCTGGTTCATCGCCGGACCGACACCCACGTTGACCCAAGCGTTGGTATCGGCAGTGGCGGTGCTCATCATCGCCTGCCCTTGCGCACTGGGCCTGGCAACCCCGCTATCGATTATGGTCGCCACCGGCAAAGGCGCCCGCGCAGGCATCTTGATCCGCTCGGCGGAGGCACTGGAGACCGCGCAAAAGCTCGATACCATCGTGCTGGACAAGACCGGAACCATCACCACCGGCAAACCTGCTCTCACCGACGTCCACGCGACCGGGACCGTGGCGGAGAACGAACTGCTCATGCTGGTTGCCGGAGCCGAAGCCGACAGCGAGCACCCCATAGCCAGCGCGGTAATAGCCGGTGCCCGTGGCCGCGGCATCACCGTTCCCGCCCCAGCGGCGTTTGATTCAGTCACCGGCAAAGGGGTCCAGGCTACGGTCGCTGGCCGTAGTGTCCTGGTTGGCACCGCGACCTTGCTGGCTGAAAACGGTATCGACACAGCCGAACTCGAGCAGATCAGCACCGAGCTCGCAGCCGCGGGCAAGACCCCGGTACTCGCCGCGGTCGACAGCTACCCGGCCGGCGTCATCGCCGTGGCCGACACCGTTAAGGGCGACTCCGTCTCCGCCATCGCCGCACTACGCGAGTTGGGTCTGCACGTGGTGATGATCAGCGGGGACAATGCCCGCACGGCAGCCGCGATCGCAGGCCAGGTCGGGATCGACCGAGTGCTCGCCGAGGTCTTGCCCGAACACAAAGCGGGTGAGGTCCGCCGGCTGCAAGCCGAAGGACGCCAGGTCGGTATGGTCGGTGACGGTATCAACGATGCTCCCGCCCTAGCCCAAGCCGACGTCGGATTAGCGATCGGCACCGGCACGGATGTGGCCATCGAAGCCGCCGACATCACCCTAATTTCAGGGTCACTGGCCGGGGTGGTTACCGCGATCCGGCTCTCCCGCGCCACCATGCGCAACATCCGGCAGAACCTCTTTTTCGCCCTGATCTACAACGCCGTTGGCATACCGCTCGCAGCCGGCGCGCTGTATCCGCTGCTGGGGCTGCGGCTCTCACCGATGGTCGCCGCCGCCGCGATGGCCCTATCGTCACTATCAGTCGTCGGCAACGCCAACCGCCTACGCCGCTACCCCATCAAGCCGCTGCCGACCACTGAGGCACCCGCGGTCGAACCCCACAGGGAAGTCGGCGCTGGTCAACGCGAATCCCTCGCCACGTAGGTCTGGCCTGTGACACAAACGCCGGGGCGGCCACGAAGATCACGTCGCTTCCCCCGGCGGCCTTGGCTGACGTCACTAATCGCGCGAACGCACGCGCAGGCACGAAACCGATATTCTATAAACCCCGCAGGCTAGACTAGGCGTCAGTGGTCTCATTGGTAGCCGACCTACTGGTCACCGCAGCGGCAACGCCGAGAGCGACCCGTCGACGAAAATGCTGGGAGGCCAGTTGGAAACCACACACGGATATGTTGCGCACAAGGACGGCTACGCCAAACGGCTGCGCCGAATCGAAGGCCAGGTCCGTGGCATCGCGAAGATGATCGACGACGACAAGTACTGCATCGACATCCTCACCCAGATCAGCGCAGCCAGCAGCGCTCTGCGAGCCGTGGCTCTAAACTTGCTCGACGATCACCTGGATAATTGCATAAGTCAAGCGATTACCCACGGAGGCGACGAAGTCGAAGTGAAGCTGGCCGAGGCCTCTGCCGCCATTGCCCGGCTGGTTCGCTCCTAATTGATGGCGTGTAAGCGGCGAGCCTCTGCCGCCACTCACGCCTCCAACGCATGCGCTCGCCGGGGCGCACACCATTGGCGTCCCATGCCGACAAACTCCACGACGCATTTCACGTCCACGAGCTTGCTGATCACGCGCATGGGCTCAGGCCACCTAGCCCTGGGAGGCTCCCAGCGCATCATCGTGGGGCGTCGACTGCGCCGCAGGCACGCCGATGCAGGACCCGGTCCGTAGCGATCTGCGTGGTGTCGGGGATGGGATCCTGCTGCCCCGCAAGACATTAGGCACCATCAAGACCAACTAGTGCTCCGGCTCTGCACCATCGCCCCCGCTGCCAGCGCCCCGGGCTGCTTGACCCGCTACGCACTGCCGCCGCAATGGGGTTTTCCCGTTTATTTGTCGTGAGCAACGGTCCTGACTGCGAACCCTTCAACCTCGGGCCATCGATTCGGCACCTCCGCGCACTCCGAGATTGGCCATTCATCGGACCTTAAACACAAAAATATCTCGGCCGCGGACACTACCCGAAAAGCCGTGTGCGCTCAGGGCCTTGGGTTTGTGCGCGGCACCGGGGGCGTAGGGTGCGGCGACACGATTAAGCCCGTGGGGGGTGCTCCCGCTCCGTCGACACCGCCAGGAGCCGCAAAGTCGGGACCGCCTGGGGCGGGCGGCGCCGGCGTCACGCTCGAAGCAGGGTCCGCAACTGGTGTGGTCGTACTGCTTGCCAATTCGCTGCCGCCAAATCCGACCGCTAAAACTAACGCTGCCGCTCCGCCGAACAGCGCGATCGCCGCTTTCGTTTGAGATTTCATCAGACTCTCCTGTGTTTGGTCGTTCGTCCTAACAACCCCAATGTTGCATGCAGATACCCCCACGGGGTAGGGACTTAGGTCCCCGCAGTTAGGGCAATCAGGCCTTCCAAGTGGCGGTGGAATTTGCACGGTGACGGCGGCGTTCCCGCGAATTCGTTCGCCGAAACGTGACGGCATAACGAGGTGAGGCAACACCGCCGCCAGGGTGGTCCAGTCCAGCATGACGCCGCCGATCTCGAAGGGCATGGGCAGGATGGTGAGAAATTCACCCAATTCGGTAGTTGGCGCGATCAAGCCGCGTGGTATAGGTGATGACCGTTCGCAGGGTTCGCGGGCACGCTGCGCTGCAAAAGGCGAAGGGGATCGAGGCAGCGCGGGGGTTTACGGGTCCGCCTGATCTAACGATGATCCCGCCTGCGTCAGGTTAGCCATTGGTAACGTTGCGGGAGATAACCCAGGAATTAGGCCGCGCTACACCGATCTCCAGTTACCAACCCACCTGCGCGGATGTGCGGCATCGACCGTCGGGGACCCATTCCCGCGGAGCCCTACTGCCTCGTGAAATATCCGCCATCACAGGAGGCCCGCTCCTTCGCCTCGACACCGCCATGGAGGCTGGATTGCCTTTCACAATAGGGACCGAATGCCCTACCCCCGGAGGGCATCGGCTGGAAGACTTTGTCTTCGCACGAACACCCAATCACGAGCGGAGAGCGCGATGTTATCTCAACCGAAAGCGGCGATCGCGCTGGCCGGCGGCGCTATCATGTTTGCGTTAGCAGCCGGGATCGGTAGCGTTGTGTTACGAGGCAACACAACGCTACCCGCGCAGACCGCTGCCCCAACTTCCACCGTGGCGCCCCATCCATCACCGATCACTCCTGACCGCGCGACACGCAATCCTCCTGAATGCGTCGAGCCCTACTGTGGCGTCCTGTTAAACCCGCCACCGCGCGGGGACGCACTGTGGATGCCCCGCGGAGCACCATGAGACCGTCGACCCCGCTGTTCGATGTTCGTACGCAACGCATTACACAGCCTCGCGATCCCCGTAGTCGCCGTCCCCACGGAAGGACAGTCAGATGGCCAGCAACAACCACCATTTCGGCGTGCTGGTTGGTGTCGACGGGTCAGCTGGTTCCGATGCCGCCGTCCGCTGGGCTGCGCGCGAATCAGTGCTTCGTAAGCGGCGGCTCACGCTTATGCACGCCTCACCCCGATCGCCACTACCGCGCCTCGCTCCTTTCACTCCCACAGAGGCGCAGCACCGCCACGAAACTGACCTGCAAGCCATCAACGACCGTGCGACCAGGATCGCAGAAAGCGCTGTCGGAGAAGCTCATCCAGCGGAAATCGACAGTCAGTTGCACTTTTCCCCGCCCATGCCGACTCTGGTCGATATGTCTCGAGCCGCGGACCTCGTCGTCGTAGGCGCCCGTGGACTGGGCACCGTGCGTCGCGTATTGCTGGGCTCGGTCAGCGCCGGACTGATCCATCGAGCCCATTGCCCTGTCGCCGTCATTCACCGGGAGGTTTCGGCCCCGTCGCCGGCTGCCGTTGGTGGGCCCGTGCTGTTGGGCGTCGATGGATCACCAGCGTCGGAATTGGCCACTGCAATCGCATTCGCAGAAGCCTCGATGCGGGGCGCTCGATTGGTGGCTCTACACGCGTGGACCGACACCGATGCAGCCCAGGTTGCGAGCATGGAAGACTCCGTGCAGCAAGCGGCAGCCAAGGAAGTCCTCGCCGAAAGACTCGCCGGCTGGCAGGAACGCTATCCCGACGTCAGCGTGCTCCGCGCTGTTGTGTATGACCAGCCGGCCGCCCACCTGCTTGAGCGTTCCAAGTCAGCCCAACTCCTCGTCGTCGGCAGCCACGGCCGCGGCGGATTCGCCGGAATGATGCTCGGCTCAGTCAGCTCCGCAGTGGCTCAAGCGGCCCGCATACCGGTGATCGTTGCGCGCCACCCCAAGCATCAGCAACGGTCTGCGAATCAGTAAAGCCACGCGCGTTTGGTTTCGCGAATCAGCCACACCAACCTAGACATCACAGCGGTTTTGGGGAGTTATCTAGCAGTCGTTGGGTCCATTATATGGCCGGCCCCGACGGGGGGAACGAGCTGGCCAGTGACGTAATACCACGCGCAGCGAGCGCTGCGCATCATGTGAGCCTAGTCGTGTAATAGCCCGGCGCTCAACGCTTCCCGTACGGCCAGACGCCAACGGGCCACCACCGCGCCAACGTGTATCTGCCCCGAATTGCACCTCGGCGGATATGTCACGAAACCGATCATCTCCTACTTCGAGGGTATTAGCACTGCCTCGGCCGGCGCCCCTTACGCTTGGGACAATTGTTCGCGACAACAAACCGAGGGGCGTGCACATCGGGTTGGCTGGGCATTTCTTTCGCGCCCGCAGAACCACCGGCCGGTGCACTAATAGAGATCGCGGAGATCGGCCAACCTGCTTCCATCGCGGGCAGCGGCGGCCGGCCACCGCCCAGATCGATGTCTGCGATCATGACGCCGGCCACCATCATCGCGAGAATGGTCACGACCGATGGCAAGGGCGTCATCCACGTCGGTGCGGGCTTTGTCATCATTGTTTTAGTCCTTCCTGTGGCGACGCAGGCGCTGAATCCTGTTGAAACACTTGCGATTTATTCATGAAGAGGCCGAGTGGGCTCGCCGCTTCGCTGTTGCTGTGACGGCGGGTTTTGAGACGGCGCTGGTGAGCGAGCAACACGGCGGCCAGGTCAGCAACCTCGCGGGCGCAGCCCCACGACAGGGTGACGCCGGCGTCGCCGTGGCCGTAGTTGTGAACGATGCAAGCGTCGGGTTCGATCTGCAGTCGTACCCCACCTTCGCGGAACGGCTGCAGGCCCACCCATAGCGGGTCGAACGAGTCCAGTTGGGCAACCCGCAAAGTCGGCAGGAATTCGGTGCAGCGGTCGAGCATCTCGCGCAGCGGCGGGTAGTTGTCCAGCGTGAGATCGGTGTCGAATTTGCCCGGCTCCACCAGAGCGCCCAACAAAAGTCGATCAGCACCGCGGGGTGCAATGAAGACGGCGTCGTGGTTGTCCGTGCTCGGATCGCCGGCCACCGCGTGCACCGCGGTCACGCGCGGCATGGAGGTGCCGTCATTGACTACCCGTAACAGCGCAGCCCGGTGCGGTTGCACGGTCGGATCGCAGGCCAATTCGCGGGCTCCCAAACCAGAGCAGTTCACAATCAGGTCTGTCCCGAATTCGGCCAGCAGCTTGTCGTGCTGCTCGGCTAGCGGGCCGCAGATGCTGCGCCGAACGACGGTCACGCCGGCGGCTTGGGCCTGCCCAGCTAGCCATCTCAGATACTTGGCGGTATCGATGGTGGGTGCCGGATAGGAATAGGCGTCCACCACCCCACAGCCCGCGTTGACACCGTATTCGGCGATCAGCCCGACGTCGTGCACAAACCCGGGCAGTAGCTGCTTGACGACGGCCATTTTCGTCATCGCAGCCCGATCCTGCTCGATGGGGCGTGAGAAATAGAACACCATGGGTCGCACGATGACGCCGGTGCGGTGATCGGCGGCTAGTCCGCTGAAGCGCAGGTAGGAATCCAACGCCCACACGGCCGCGCGAGCATGCACCGCCTGATTGTGGTGGCGACCGCACACCGATGGTGGCCACTCCCACACAGCGCCCGCGACACTCGACACCGTGTCAGCGTCAAAGCGGTTGGCCGCTACGACGACTCGCCATCCTCGCCGGGCCAACACCAGTGCGGTGGTCCCTCCACTGATACCGGCCCCGATCACCAGTGCGCTCGGCTGATGTGTTCGCGCCCTCACAACCGCACCTCCCGTCGGCGCTTGTCCTTGATGGACAAGAGCTAGTTAGTAGGCCCAGATAGGCCGGACTCATGTTCTGTGGTGAACGCCGCGAGCAGGGTTGTGGCGACGACTACCGACAGCAGCAAAAGCCGCGGGGCAACCCACCCACGGCTTAAGACTGAGCAATCAGGTACGAGTGATGCAAAAGCGGGTCAAGATACTTCGACCCGAACGAGGAAAGGCAAAGGCGATAGGCCGCGGCGGGCCGCGGGCTGCTAACACCACAGGCCAAGTCAGCGACCCGGTCAACAACACCAGCGCGAGAACAGCGGCGAGCGCAACGAGATCGGTTGTTGCGCAGGACTGTACGGCATGCTTGCATCCGCGATCGATCAGCAGGTCCGAGCCGTCGCCAACCGATGCAGACTGGACTACTGCAACGCCGCTATGGTCGCTGACCGCAGTGGAGATCGACGAACTTCGAACACCGGAAACGCCCATATCGGACATGCTCATAGCGGGAAAGCGACACCCGCCGGCCACGGCGATCACCCAGAAGACGGCCGCCACCACGGTGGTATAGCGCAGCCACCTTCTGTAGCGAGCAATTTTCACGATCATGGCAACACCCACGCTAGCACCCCCCGGGGGTATTGAACAGAAGCGGCACGTAACGGCGACGAAACAACAAGGCATCACGTCGGGATCGACTGGGGTGGTCCGCATGTTTCTACACCAGTGCCAGTCCCTGTGTGCGCGACGGAAGTCCGGAGCTTTAGTTTCCGGTGTCCGCATGCCGATGAGGCAGCAGGATGATCGGCATCGCAGCCAGAACGAGGCACAGGCCGATGCCCTGCATCTCAGTGAGCCGATCATTGAGCAGGACCCAACTGAAGGCGACCCCGAAGACCGGGGTGAGTATGGTCCATGCGCTCAGCGTCACCAGCGGTGCCCGCTGCAGCTCGCTGAACCAGATCATGTAGGGCAACGCGGTACTGGCCAAGGCCAAAAACAACAGGGCCGCAACAAAATGCGGTGTCCACGACACGGCAGGCACGCCCTCCACCGCGGCGGCCCAGCTGGCTAACGCGATACCGCCGCACACCAACTGCCACGCTGAGAACATCACCACGTCAACGCCGGCGCCGAGTCGGCGCGCCAGCAGCGTACTAGCGGTGATCGCCACCGACGCCGCGAGTGCCGACAACGCGCCGCTGCCCGTGCCGGCCGGAATTGCCGCCACGATCAGCCCGAGGAACCCGACCACCAGCCCCGCCATGGCCCGCGGCCGTGGCCGCTCTCCATACAGCAGCCAAGCGGGTAGCACGATCAGGACTGGCTGCGCGTTGGACAGTACCGCCGCCACGCCGCCAGCCACTCCGGCGGTGCCAGCGAACATCGCAGCGAACGCCACACTCACATTGACCAACCCCAAGACCACGACGCCGGGCCAGGCCGACCGCGGTGGCGCCGGGCGCCGACCACACCAACCGACCGCCAACAACACCCCGCCAGCCAGCAGGGCCCGCAGCGCCGCGAACCACAAGATCGGAGCATCAACTAGCCCATAGCGGATCCCCACGAAACAGGCGCCCCAGCCCGCAGTCACGATCAGCATCCTCCCCGGCCGCGGCGGTCGCAGCCGCGCCGAGACGACCGAAGCGTCAGCCACGGATATCACCACCGGCGACCAGCCACCGTGGCTGGTGAGGATGCCCAGTCGGGTCGGCCGCGATGCATGCCCACCGCAGGGTATGGCAGCAGAACAAGAGGTCGGCGATCATCGGCGTGGGCACGACCACGATCGTCTTGGCCTCACCCCGGCCGGCGCATCGTTTGCTCGTGATCGAGGCAGCCACGCTCTGTGCTGATTTTCGTGTCGTACCACCCTCACCGCTTGAGCCCCGCACGGTGTGATGATGACACGCACCAGCGCTGCCGCATGAACAAAAATGACCCGTACACATCGGAAGCGAACCCGGCTGTACACAACACGCGGTGAAACGCGGCCGGGTCAGACATGTCGCTGGCGCGTTCGGTGATGGCGGTGCGGTCCTGGTCTACTGAAAGGTGAGTTCGGGCGGTATTTTGGCCATATCAGCAGTCCCCGACAAGAATTCGATGACATCCTCCTGCTCGGTAGCCCCGGCCGACGTTCTGGCGGTCACCGGGACGGTGACTTGACCGGAGAACGTCACGGTCAGACGGTAAGGGTCAAAATCGTTGAGCTTGACCGCGCTTAGGTCGGCGCTCCCCCAGGCGGCGGTACCCTCGGCCAGGCCGCTGGACTCGAGATGCACCGGGCAGCCCCAAGGTGCCAACAGATTGGATTGTTGACAATTGGCCATCTCTATAGCCAGCTGCGCGCTCACAGCGGCGCGTCCCTTATCCGACAGCGCGAAGGTGGGATGGACCCAGAATGGAGCCATGGGCGTGAGTTGGTCGAGCAGAAGCGGTTGGACCGTCACCGTCAAATAGGCGTTGGTGGTGCCGATGTCGATCCACCCGGGAAACACATAAACCGTGGCCGCGCTAATGGGCTTGCCAAATAGCGTGAGTGTTTTCGCGGCGACGTTGCCTACCGAAGCACCCAGGCCCGGTGTGAACTTGAACGCCGCCGAAGCCAGCTTCCAACGGTTGTGGTCCGTCCTCAAATCCAAAGTTGCGTCTGAGGTTTGATCACCGAAGGCGACGACCACATGCACATGAGCCATGCTCAATGCCGCGTTGGGTGCCGTCGAGTTGTCGTGCACGATCCGAATATTGCGGATTGGCCATTGCGCGACTTGCTTTTTGAGGGTGTCGCTGTTCAGAAATTCCGTGATGGCAGGCTGTTCCGTGCCATAGGACAGGGCCGTCTCGGCGTCACCACGGGCGAGTGCTTCCAGGTAGCTTCTGACCGCATCGCCGGCTGACCGGGCGGCCTGCCCGTCGCGCCGGTCGGCCACAGTGAGGACCAACACGACTGCCACCGCTACCAGCATTGCGCCGGCGCTCATCACTGCGATGAGTAGCCGTTTGCGGCTCGTGCGTGCCGTGGGAACCCGCGGCCACCAAAACGCAGGCGAACCCGACACAACCTGGTGGTCAGCGCCGGGGGGCACCGGCCGCGGTTGCCCCGTCGGCATTGACGGCGACACATCCAGTGACCCGAGATCCCGCGCGGGATCATTCGGACCGTGTTGGCATGGCCCGATCCCGCCCGGCGGGTCCTGGTCGGTCTGATTGGATCCGCGTTCTGCCTCCGGGTCGTCGAAACACTCACCCGACCAATCGGTCACCGCAACCTCCGAGGACATTGAATCCGTGTTGTTCGTGATCTTTTCAGTTGTTCGCCAGCGGCATCGTCTTGACAGATGCAGGCGACTGCAAGTGACAGGGCTCCGCTGCCCAGGCTTTTCGCCTCGTGTGTCTCCAGGCGCTTCGGGTGACAGCCTGCTCGAGGTGCTCCAGCGCATCCCGGCCGAATGTAGCGGGCCGTCGGCAACCCGCCACCGGTCAGTGATG
>NZ_JBCHKV010000035.1:0-22187 GCF_039023525.1 Mycobacterium sp. 050272
CGCGGTGGTAGAGGTAGGCGTGATTTGATGCGCGGCCGCGGGTCAGGGCGACGTAGGCCAGGTTGCGGCTGGCGGTGTCAGCCAGCACGGCATGGGTGGTCTCGGCGGTGACGCCTTGGGCGGTGTGCACGGTGACCGCGTGCCCGAGCTGGACATGCTCACGCAGGTAGTCACCACTGAACACGGCCCATGCTTGGTCGCCGTGCCGGCGGGCGGCGATCCGCGGATGCTCAGGGTTGGTGTCGACGGCGACGACGTGCCAGCGTTGCCCGTTGCGGACCGGCGCATCGGCCAGCGGGCCGCTACGGTCGGCGGCGGTGACGGGGAGGGTGGGGTCGTTGCTGCGGGTGACGATGACGTCGCCGGCGCTGATGTGATGGTTGCGCGCCCCGGTCACCGTCGCCACCTCGAGCCCTTCGCGGGCGCGGTCAGCGACGGTGTGGTCGTGGACCCGGCAATTCAGGGCGTCGGTGATCTCGACGGTGTCGGCCAGCAGCAGGCTGTCTTTCCCGGCCGCCAGATCGCGGTGGTGGGCGGTCAGCGCGTCGGCGGCCATGGTGACCCGATCCCCGCACGCGAGGCGGTGGTGCTCTTGGTACCAGTCGATCGCGCGGCGCACCGGGGCGGGCCCACCATCACGCAACGCCAGGGACGCGGCCCGCTCGGCAGGGTCGTGCTGGCGCCACACCTCGCTCAGGCGTTGGGTCCAGGGCAGCTCGTCACAGAGTTGGGCGAACATCCCGCCGCGCGCTTTGACCGGCGCCAGCTGGTGGGCGTCACCGACCAGCACGGTTTTCGTCCCGGCCGCCGTCGTCGCGGACAGCAGTTGGCGCCAGTGACCGGTGCCGACCATGCCGGCTTCATCGACGACGACGACGTCGAACGGCCCCAACTCCAGCTGGCCCTCGGCCAATCGTTTCAGGGCGGCGTGCATGGTGTAGCCCTCTGACGCGGCGCCTTCGGCGAGGGCGACATCGACGGCTTTGCCGGTGGGGGCGATCACGATCACCCGCGCTTTCTGGCGGCGTTCGACGATGGTGCGCAACGCCCACATCGAGGTGGTCTTCCCGGCACCGGCCGGCGCGCTCAACGGGACCACCAACTGCGGGGTGGACGCGATCGAGCTGACCACCTGGTGCTGCTGTTCGGACAGCCCCAACACCGCGGCGGTGTGCTCGGGACGCACCCACGACATCGCCCGCACATTGGTGGCGTCGACGAGGTCGAACACGCGTCGTTCCTCGGCCAAAATGAGGTCTACGGTGTACCGCTGCGAGCCCTCCCGCTGATGCGGTAAGAGTGGCCCGGACAGCCGCATCCCGACCGCGTCGACGCACGCTTCGATGAGCTGGCGCGGCGTTGCCGCGCCACGGTCGCCGGCACTGTGGGAGCCTGCGACGGGGGCGTCGATGAGGGGGAGTTGGGCGCCGATAACTTCGATCAGATCCGCGCGCGTCAACGCGGCCTTATCGCCCCGGGCGGCCATGGCCGCCACCGCGCGCCGATTCACCGCCACCCCGGTGCGGGTGACCCGCGCCGCAGCCTGGCGGGCGGTGTGTTCACGCTCGGTGCGGGCCTGGCGTTGCGCGGTCTGCGACACGTGAAAACCACGCTCGTCGGCGTGCCATTGCGCGCGCAATTCCTGCCAAGACAGGGACTCGGGTTTGCGCGGTCGGGTGGCCTTCTGCGCGGCCGCCAACTGCGCCGCCGACACCTCCTCGACAACGGTCAGATTTGACGCCGCCCACTGCCGCAACTGAGTCGACCGCTGCGACCACGCAATGATGGTTGTGGGGTCGATTCCGGCGAGCTCGGCCATCCCCGTGGAGGGGTCGACGGGGCCCCATTCGATACCGGTCAGGCGGTGCAGTTCGTGGCGCAGGGTGGCCTGGTAGATGATCCCCGCCGCACGCGCTTCATGAAACAACGACGTGCCGTCGATGGACACCAGCCGGCCATCGGCGCGGGCCTGCCGGTTGGGCACCAACACGTGGGTGTGCAGGTGCGGATCCCCCGCCCGCGAGGTCTCGTGTTGGTAGGCCGCGGCTACCAAACCGGGCAGCTTCTGCAGATCTTTCTCTCCCGTGACCGGGTTGTGCACGCGGGTGTAGCCGGCATGGGCCGCCAAGTACTCGAGCGCTTCGGCGATCGCCGTCTGATGCGCCGCCGACACCGCCTTGTCGATCACGTCGTCGCCGAACGCCCGCACCAACGACACCGACTTGGGCGCGCAGAACGTCAAATCGAACCCGTGCACACCGCTCCTGCCGTGCGCACGTCCACACTCCCCTGACGGCGCAACCCCGGCGTCCAGCCAGCGCGCCACCACGTCGGGATCAGCATCCCCACCCGCACGCTCACCGTCGGTCAAACCGACCAGTTCCGCGACCACGCGAACGTCCCCCGCGCACGTCCATACCGGGGTGCGGGTGTCGCGTTCGGCGTAGTACTCCGCCAACCCCCCGTTGGCCTTCTGCCGGTCGGCCACAGCGTCGCCGACCGCCCGCGCGGTGTCGTTGTAATAGTTCACCGACCACAACGACAACTTCGCCACCGTCAACACCGCACCACCCCCTTCACCGGCGCCAAGGGAACTCCAAAAACGACGACAACACCAAGCATCGCACACAATTGTGCAAATGTGCCATACCGTTAGAGCGGTAGAGCAGTACTGAAGTCGGGGGTGGGTTGTGAGAGGGGCAGCGGGGATGCGGGGATGCGGGGAACGGGCGAACATGGGAACAGCGAGAGGGGTGGGAGAGAAGCGGGAGGCAGTGCGGAAGACGTGAGTGAAAAGCGACGAAAAGGCCGCTGGTGGGGGTGCTGAGAGTGGCGTCTGGCCGCACCGTCAGCGCGCCGGTTCGCAACCACTAGGCGCCTCGTCGACCGAACGTTCAACGGTGCGCTCCATCGCGTCGCCGCGGACCGCACGGTGGTCTGCTGCGAGTCGGTTCATCGCGCCGCCGTGCCATGTCTGGACCGACAGCCCGATGTCGCGCCGCGCCGTTGGGCGCGTTCGGTGAGCACTCGGCGGATCTCTTCTTGGGCGGCGGTGATCCGGGCCCGCGCTGCATCGGTGAGCACCACTGGGTGCGGCGTCTGGTCGATGCTGGCGGCGGCGCAGCCGCCGGCCTTTGTCGGCGCCGTCTCGGGGGGTGTCCAGGACAGCCGTCGCAACCGGCTGGCCAGGAACGCACCGGGGTTGGCGATGTGGTCGGGCCAGGTCGTTCCTCGGGTGCGCATGTCGGCGTTGAGGGCGTCGTTGACCGCCCGCGCGGACCACACTGCGGGGTCGATGCCGGCGCCGGTGAGTGCATCGCAGATGGCACCGATGTGGGCGCGGTCGAGACCGTGGGTGAGCGCGACCAGTCCCGCGGCGAGTTTCTGGGTGGCCAGCGGTCGCGCGGTAGCGCGCCGCGGCCGGGCTTGTCGCGTGTTGTCGCAGCATCGGTTGGCGGGCGCGCTTGCGCGCCCGCTTGGTGAGTAACTCCCTACGGGAGAAGAACAACTGACACCGCCTGACGGCGGTAGGTGGAAATCATGCACGAGCGGTGGGGTCGCTGGACGGGCTTCGCGACGCGGGACCAGGTGGTACACCGAGGGTCGGCGGCCGACGCTGGGTGTGGTTGTCGAACCGTGGCCGCGTTGGGCTTCCACGGCCCATCTGGAGGCCCGCAGCACGCGCCAGGCGGCGGTGACGGTGCGTACGTCGCAGCCCACCTTGTCGGCGATTGTCGCGCGGGTGACGGCGACGTGGCGGCCGGTGCCGTGATCGGCGTGCTCGGCCATCACCGTGGCGATCGACAACAGCGTGGCCGTGGTGATCGACACCCGCGCCTCAGCGCACAGCTGTCCGAACGCCGGGGAGTGCACCCACCGAGACAGCCCGTCGAGCCACCCGGCGCGACTGGTCCACATCGGCGCGGACGGTGCGCAGGAGCCCGCGCGCGTCACCCAGTCACGACGACGCTCATTGGCGTGCGCACGAGCCACATGGGGGCTGCTGGAACCGGCGCTGCTGAGTGCAGCGCCGAGTGGTGCCGGCCGCGCGCTGCTGGCGCGCTGGGAACCGGTGTGGAGGTCACGATTCGCGCACTCTTTTCGCGGCGTATCTAGAACCGCAGTAGAACGTGCGCTACCGTGAGACGTGACCGGCAAAGTCATCGTCCCTTCGGGGATATCGGGTGCGGACCCGGAACCGAGCGCCAACTCGGTTCGAAACCCCCGACAGGGCCTCGCTAACGCGGGGCCTTAGTCATGTCAGCGGGAGAATCCGCACACCAGCTATTCAGATGTCACGTAGGCCAAGACGCCCTGCCCTCCAAGCAAAGTTTGGGGTCCTGGCGGGTGATCACATCGCCAGCGGCAGAACCTCCTTGTCGAGTTCGCGAACAGCCTCGGGACGCCCGACCGCGATAGCGAGCAGGTCGGCCGAAAGCTGGCTGACGCTTGTGCCGCGTTCGGCGGCCATTTCGCGAAGCCGGGCGTAGACGGATGCGTCAGCGCGAACCTTGATCTGCTCGCGCGGACCTTTGTGCGGTTGGGCCATGCACCTGATCTTCACGCAGAAAGACCCATGTACCTGGTACCGACACGCGCACATCCCGCCTCTCCTTTCACACGGCTACCGTTCGGCTTGTGATCGATGCAGCCGAGCTGGAGGCGGCCATCACGGCGGTGTACACGGCCCAGCTCCCGATCCCGACGTGGTGGCCGGCTGAGGCGCGGTCGGCGTTCATCGAGGAATACGCCAGCGAGGCGGCCTGCATGGTGCTCTCGGAGATGGACTCGATCGGCGACCGGATGAGCGACTGGGCGGCCCGATCACACGTCAGCGACGCGGATGAGTCCACGATGATCGCCTCGGCGCAACAGGTTCTGCTCAACGAGGCCTGCAGCGAAGTGCAGTACGACCTGACCGAGATGATCGCCAACAGGAGCGCCCAATTGACGGCCGAAGCTGTCTTCAACCACGGTCCGCCTCGCGCGCAGCAACACGTGGTGTGGCCGATGGCTCATCAGGGCCGACTTTAGGCCGCCGCGCCGACGACGCGCGCGGCGTTCGAACCGGTGCAGCATGGGCCGCCGAGCATGTCCAGGATCGGGGCGCCGGTCGATGCGGGTCCGTGGATCACCGACCGCAACACCCGTTCGAAGGCGAGATCCACTGCCGGGGCGTCCTCCAGGAGCAGATCGAGGAGCTTCTCTGCGGCGGGGGTGTTGAACGGATTGGCTGTCAGCTGCGCACACAGCGCACGGACCTGGGACGCGAAGTCCCGAACCGCACTCACGTCGTCTTGGACCGTGCCGGGAGTTTCCATGCCCTCACTGTAAGAGCGTGCGTGCATACATGCAAGCAACTTGCGTGCAAACTACTCCTAGTCCTGCATGTAGGATGCGTGCATGCCCAATTCGGCTGGGGATGCTCTCGACGGCGGTATGCCCGGCGCTGCCGGTAACGCGCTGCCCTTGCGTAAGCGGCACCAGAAGGTGCCGTTGAACACCTATGTGCGGCCAGGCACGCAGCAGCGCGTGGAGGTGTTGAAGGACCGCGGGTATGCGGTCACCGACATCGTGGATGCGGCGCTCAACGAGTTTCTGGACCGGGCCGGCGTGCCTCAGTCCGAATAGCCCTTCGCTCCCCCTCATGACCAGCTTTTCCGCTACTTCCTCGTAGTGGCCCGTGTGCGCGGTGGGTGGTGGCTGTCCAGGCTCGACCGTAGGTCGACCGCGCAGCGGCGGTTACCGGCCTTGACGGCCACCACCCATCGTTTCGCCACAATCGAGGCCGAGGAAGACGTACGTGCGCAATTGAACGCTTTAGCGTTATAGCGCTATAACGCTAAAGCGTTGTTTAGGCGCGTTTGCGGCCGGGGCCGCTATGGGTGGCGGCGCTGCGTTGCAGCTCAGCGACGATTTCTGCTGGGGTGAGCTGTTCGGCGAGCCGGGTAAGCGCCAGTCGGACGACGGCGCTGCGAGTGGCGTCGACGCGTGGCTTGGTCGCGCGGGCCGCTGCGCGCACAGCCTCGAGGGAGGCGTCCGTGGTGTCATCGAGGTAGATCGACACTTTCGTGAGGTCGGTGCCGGAGGCCGGCGGGGTCGTCGTCGAGGCAACAGGGGCCGCCGGCGGCTGCGCCTTGGGCGGTTCGGATACGGCTGCTGGCGATGGTGCGGCGGGCATGTCGACCGGCGTGCGACGCGGTTGGTGTCGCGGCGGCGGGATTGTGCGGCGCGATGTGGTCGACTTCGAGCGCATGGCGGTGAGCGAGTCCAGGCCGTCAGCCATTGACGTACTCCTTCACGAAGGTGCTGAGACCGGTGAGCGCGGCCGCGACTTTCTGTAGCGACTTCGCAGGTGGCGCTTCGGCGGTGATGGCGATGCGCTTCTTGCGTGTTCCTACGTGCAGCGCGGTCGGTATCGGTGGAGCGACCTGTACGGGTGTGTTGGCGATGATGCTGCGCAGTCGCTGAATTTCGGCGGCCGGTGGTGTTGTGGGGACGAAGTTGGGGACGATGACGAGCGGGTAGTCGGCCGCCTCATTGACCAGCTCGGCGGTGGCGTCGAGTTCAGCGGTGCGTAGCGCAGTCGGGGCCAGCACGATGTTGGCCACGGCCAGGGCACCGTGGGCAGCTGGGCTGGCGCCGGGATGGGTGTCGACCACGATCCACGGTTTGCCCCATTCGGATGCCCATTTGGTGAGGGCATCAGCCATGGTGTTGGCGTCGGGCTGGTGGTCATAGAGATCGGGATGACCTGGAATGAGGTCGGGCTTCTTGAATCCGCGTAGCGGCCGCGGCGCGGTGGCGCCCGCTTCCAGTGCATCCAGAAGCCGTGATCGTGGGTGATCTTGGGGGCGATACCCCCACTTGGCCGTCACGCCTCCCCCGTCGTGCTCTAGATCGACGAGAACCGCATCCAGCAGATGGGCCAGCTCGTAGGCCAGGAAAGACTTGCCCACACCACCCTTACGGGAGTGGCACACAGCAATGTTGACTGTCACATCAGCATTATAGCGCTGTAACTCTGTAACGCTTAAGTGCTACAACGTTTTACCGTTTAAGTTCTATAACGTTAGAACGACAGAAGGTTATAACGCTTTCCGGGCTCACGCCGTGGACCCACTCACGGCTTCCGACACGTACGCGCGGCCTTGGTTTCGTCCGCTGGGCGTTGTCCTGTTCTGAGTCAACTTCCACTGCGACAGATCGCCCATCTTTGCTGCTCAGAGTGCTATCGGCCGAAGTCCTGCACGGTGGTTTACTAGCTTCCCGCTTATGCAACGAGTAGGGCAGCTTCCCTGCACACCCTGTATTTCTGCCTGCGGCGACCTCGAAAGTATGGACCGCGCTGACCGCGCGGCGCCGGAGCCGCTCCGCCGTTCCGGTCGTATACGCCCAATGGAGCACCGCCCATGAGTACCAACGCCGCCGTCGTCAGCATCGTTGCGATCGTCTGCTTCTGCCTTCTAGCAGCCTATGTCGTTCGCACCACCGGCTCGACCACCGGCATTACCGATATCGGCCGCGCAGTAGCCGACATAATCGATGCGCTTACCGGGCGACGGTGATCTCGCTCATGCACCACGTCAAGGACGTGACTGCAAGAGCGAGTCGACGGTGCTGGTCTGTCGGATGTAGTGCCGGAGGTCGGGAGAGATGTAACCGGCGTAGCGGCGCATTCGGCGAATCAGGTTGTTGACGTCGGCGACGCGGACGGGCTCGTGGTGAGCTACCCGGTTGCGCGCCTTACGCATGTCATCGAGGCCGGAGTGAATTTTGTGTCGCTGGGACCCGGCCGGGTAGAGAGCTTCCAGATGTGGGTTCCAGAGAAGCGTCGTGTGCCGCGAGCTGGTCAGCAGGACCCAGAACCCGAAGGTCAGCTCGGCAAGGATTTTTCCGGGAGGGGCGGACGGGCCGCCGGCCTTGGTGCGTGCGGAGGCCAGGTCGGCGTGGGTGCGGGCGTCGTTGCCCGGTACCGCCGGGAATAGCGCGGTGAATGAAGCTGGGTCGGTCCAGTGGGCTTCGCCTGGCTGGACGGCGTTCATGAGTGCCCGGTCGTAGAAGTTGCGAAGGCCAACTTCGAGGTGGGCAAAATCGTGCAGCAGTGCGGCGTTGAGCTGGGTGTTCCATTCGTGCAGGTCGAGAGCACGGGTGCGGTCCCCACCGGCCAGGAGCATGTACGTGTGGAATCGCTGGGGGCTCAACCATTGTTCAACCCAGGGGCCCGGTGCCGTCACCGTTGAGTTCTATCAGGGGTCCACGTACGATTGGGTGCATACAGACCGGTGTGACGTGTAGCGCGTGCCCGGTTAAAGCCAGGAAGAGCCCGGTATTCGGTCCTTGCGACCGACCCGGGCTCTTTGCTTTGAGCAGCGCTGTCTGCGGCTGAAAGGCCATCTTTCGGTCGCGGTCCAGGGCCCCAGAGCCCTCCGCTATGCCGAAACATGTCGGTTCGACCTGGGACAATGGTCGCAGCACGGCCCGCGACCACTTGCCTGGAAAAAACTTTCTCCAGATTTCAGGGGTAGGCCGTACGCGCGGACTTAAGAGGAAGCGACAACCGTAGGGATCGGTTGTCTCTTTCTCGCCTCCTGGAGATGTAGCCATGGATCGACCGGCACGCCGCCCCGGCCCGCCCGTTGATGCCGCGCGCTTACAACCGGACAACCAGGGCGACATCCAGGACGTCGACGAGGGCTTGGTCGGTGCCTGGCTCGACGACCCTGATCTGGCCGCCGAACTGGCCGCCGAGCTGGAACGACTGCGGCGTCTTCAAGCCGATGAGGAGCTGCTGCTGGCGCTGCAGTTGGAGCAATTCACCGGCCGGCTGTGGGAGCGGTTCTCCCGCGAACTGACCCGCTACGGCCTCGGCGTGCTGCGCGCCTGGATCCGCCACGGCACCATCTACGGCAAGGCCAAGACGCTGACCGGCTACGGTCTGGGCCGCATCGAGGGCTGGCCCGACGACCAGACCATCGACGACATCGCCACCGACACCGTGGTCGCCGCGCTGATCTACTTCCGCGACAAGGTGCTCAAGACCCACCGCTGGCAACCCTCGGGAGGTGCATCGCTGAGCACCTTCTTCATCGGCCAGTGCCTCTATCAGTTCGCCAACATCTACCGCAGCGCACTGCGGGCCGAGAAAGAGCGCATCCAGGAGGCCACCACGCCGATGGACGAACTCCCTGAAGACGAGTTCGACGTCATCAAGGGCATCGAGGAGACCATCGTCGCCAACGACACCGTGGCCGAAGCGATGGCCCTGCTGACCACCGACCGGGCGCGCCAAGCACTGTTCCTGCAGGAACACGGCTTCACCCAGCGCGAGATCGCCAACAAGCTGGGGCTGCGCGACGCCAAGAGCGTGGAAAACCTCCTCGGCCACCAACTCCGCCAACTCCGAAACCGAAAGAGGACGTCGTGACCACCATCAAGCACCTCACCGCACTGATCGACGCCAGCTCGTTGGGCACCCCCACCGCGCGGGCAGCCCGCAGGTCGGTGACCGCCGCCGAAGGCGACGCCCTGGCCCGCCGCGCCTCCGAGGGCGACCGAAACAATTCCGGGGAATTCAGGGATCGAGCCGACGAGCGCACTTATAGACCGGTATCCGGCTCAACACCGGGCCGGACAAACCGAAAGGACAAGACAATGGCCAAGGGCCATCACCGCAGCGCGACCACCGGTCGCTACGTCAAGGCGTCCACCGCGGCGCGCAACCCCAAGACCACGGTCACCGAACGGGGCGCCAACCGCAGCAGCGGAACCCATCACCGCAGTGCCATCACCGGCAAGTTCGTGAAGGGCTCCACGGCCGCACGTCACCCCAACACCACCGTCACCGAACGCGGTTGAGCATCAACCAGATTCGGCAGTGTCCCCTCGGCTCGACAGGCGGGTCGAGGGGACACCAGACCGACCCACTTCCGAAAGGCGAAATCCCATGATCCGTACCACCGTTGAAGCCCTCGGCGGCGCGCAAGCCGTCCCCAGTGAGCTGATCCCAGTCCGCGAACTGCATCAGCGCCTGATCAATCAGGTGACCACCAGTGGCGGCAACATCGTCCTGGCCGACACCGCCGGCAAGCCCGCCGCCGTTGTCATGTCCCTTCAGCGCTACGAGCAGCTGCTCAACGAGCTGAACACGCTGCGCCGCATAACCGCCGACAACGCCTGATGGCGGGGGAGGGGCATCACGTGCTGACCGCCGACGACGTGCGAGCTCTCGACCGACGCGCACGCAAGGTGGGAGACGTTATCGGCTGGGATCTGCAGTTCGTCGTCGCCCCCAACGCGGAGTACGTCGGTCTGGCGGCCGGCGGCGGCGCTGAACACACTGACGAGATCATCGTCCTCGGCCCCAGCCGGATCACCGATCTCGCCGTCCACGAGATAGACCTCGCACTCGACGCACTCCAGCGCGGCGAACGGCACATCATCCTCGACGAAGACGGCGACCCCCGGCTCATCTGAACAGGCGGGGCGTTCTTTTCTACGGCTCGCCAGTCCGACCCGCATAGCGGTCCCGGGCGGCTCGGCGTTCACCATTGGCGGTGTCGCTGTTGAACTCCGACGCCAGCTGGGCGTAGCCGACATCGAGGTCATCCGGGTCGGGCTCGACTTCCACGTGAATCACTTCGACCTCATTTTGGGGGAAGGCCGTAGCGGGCGCGGATCTCGTCTTCGCCGAACGTGCGGCCGGCGGCGATGTCGGCGTCTGCTTCTCGTAGCGTTTCGCGGAGACGCGCCACGTCAACGGATGGATCATCGATGGGCCAGTCATCGAGATCATCAACAGGCCAGTCGTCCTCGGCAGACGGCTCATCGCGGTCATCCGGGATACCGAGGTCGGGCCGTTGACGCACCGGCGCGGGGGAGCAGCGGCCCTGCACCACCCCGGTATCGCCGCTCTCTTCCGTCACCTTCGCAGGATAGGCCGCCTCGCCGAACACGGGGAGCTAGCCGCAGTTCGCCAACCGTGCACGATCATGATCCAGAGCAGTAAAGATGTTCGGATGGCTCAGAGCGACCGCATCTCCGCCGACATCCTGCTGTCGTTGCCCGTGGAGTTGAAAGAGCGGATGGTCAACACCATTACGTGGACACGGCCGTACACCGGCATCAGTCACCAGCAGAAGTTCATCCGCAAAGCCATCACCGACCTGTGCGACCGCTTTGAAGAGGAGTTCAACGCCGGTGAGGCGTTCGAGCCGGGAGCCGTCATCCCCGACGAATGACACATCGTCCCCGACGAAGCAGCGCAACACGCCCAGGTTGCCTGCTTCCATTCGGATGCATCTAGCTGCGAGTACAGTGAACGGGGTGCCGTTAGTGCGCCCAAAATCCGGTTGATGCCAGCACATTCCCCAGACTTTTCTGTCACCCCGCTTAGGCCTTGATGCCGGTAGACTTGCCGCACAATCGCAGTAGCACGACTGTGTCCACATCCGGTCGCTACCCTCGAAAACCTTCTCTCCCGCCCCGTTAGCGGGCTCACCGAACAACTGCACACACAGCCAGTTCCGTAGGTTATCCAGCCATCGAAATGTACTGCTGGACTGATCTTTTCATGGTTTCACCCATGAGAAGGCGCGTTATTTGCGCGTCGAAGCCGGGTCTTCCCGGCTTTTTTTGTGCCCGGCCCCGGTCGGGCACTTTCTGTTGGTACACCTCGCAAGGAGGTCAATATGGTCGTCTCGGGCGCGTGGAATCTGATCTGGATTCTGCCTGTGCTGGTGATGGTCTACCAAGCGGTGTTCTGCCGGCGCGATGAGCCGTCAGAACGCATCGTGGCCATCCTCGGTGGGCTCGCCGAGATCGTGGGCGCCGCCGCGGCTGCGCTTCGCGAGTGGCTTCGGTAGCCCCCTGAAATGAGCGTCCTTTCCGCCGGGAGAAAGCTGCCGATGCCGCCGTAGCCTCCTTGTGCGCGGACGTCCCCGTCAGCGGCTTCACGCGCATTACCACGCTGGCTTTCGCCTCGCAGTCGTCGAATCTCGATTTCGACGCGCGAGGCTTTTTCATGCCCAGACACGGCCAGGGGCCGCTCCTGCGCGGTCACATAGGCCGTCACATGGCGGACCAGCGACCAGTTGCGGGCGGCCTACTGCAGCACTCGACGGACCCATGTACCGATCGGGGCATTAAGGCAGCGACCGGACCCGGGCTCGCCCGACACCAGACGACGCCAGTGCTGCGCCGGATGTGGCTGGCAGCTGAGGACCGGCCAGCTCGACTGTGAGTCCTGGTCGAAAAGGACGTCGTCAGCCTGAATTGCTTCGATGAGCACCCACTGAGTGCTGATCTGGTTTCTCATGCCCGTGAACGGTAGTTCGACGCCGAATACTCTGCTGCACAGCTTTTTGGCGGCCTCGCGCGCTCCTGAGTGGGGCACGGGATTTTCAGACCCAACCGGGCCGCTTGCGGGCCGGGCGGGAGCCGTCTCGTGTCTTTTGCGCCAGACCGGGGGAGCCAGGCCCCGCTCGAAGGCTAGCCGCGGCGCGACGGGTGGCGAGCGTCTGCGATCTGCTGCAGCTCGTCGAGGGACAGCAGGTAGTCCTCTCGGTGGAATCCGCGGTCGCGGCTGGCCTTGATGCGGCGGTGTTCGGCAACCATGCGCATGTAGGTGTCGAGCATGAGGGAGTGAGAGTTCCCCTCGTCGTTGCTCTTCCACTGTTCGTGCAGTTCAGCCCACCGGCCGTCGCTCATGAGGAACTCGACGTAGCGGGCCATGTGGTTTTCGAGGCCGTCGTTGCCGTCGAAGCCCCGGAATTCCAGCTCGTACTTGAGGTCCTCGTCGACTGCGGTCCCGTCCTTCTCCAGCCGCCGGATGCTGAAGGTGATGATGCGGAACATGTCGAGGATGTCCAGGACACGGCCACAATCACGCTTGGACAGCTCGGGGCTGAACCCGGCGACTTCACGCCAGTACTCCCCGGTGTAGCCCGCCTCGATCACCCGCGCACGCCCCAGCTGATAACCGAGGTCTCCGTCCACGTCGTCGTTGTCCTCGGGCAGCACGCGCGCGAGGATGCGGTGAAGCAGGGAAAGCACCTGCCGGTCAGCAATCCGCATCGTCTCCGGCGCCGGCAGGTCACCGTGGTCCTCCTTGGACTCATAGCCAGGGACGAGCGCGGCCATGAGTAGATCGCGGACGTACTCGCTGACGGTGACACCCTCGGCGTCAGCCATGTCCTTGAGTTCAGCGCGGACCTGATCGTCGACTCGGATATTCAAGACAGCCATATCGCCCTCCTTAACGTAATTTTGTATGACAAACAATAAACAGTGTCACACAACACTACGTGTGTGACAAGGGTGTTCAGGGGGACACGGTGTCGCCAGGAGCTGTTCTCGTTTCTAGAGAAACGAGACAGCAGTACGCGGCCCACCTTGCGGTCGAATAGCGCCAGGTCGCACCGTCTCATTTCTTGTCTCATACCGCGTGTCTCAGATCTTCAATGTCGGAGGTCGATGAGACGGTGGTGGCGTGACAACGATCCTTGGGTATGCGCGGGTGAGCACCGCGGGCCAAGACCTCGATGGACAGCTGGTCGCACTTGCTGCCCAGGGCATCGAATCCGGCCAGATCTTCACCGACAAGCTCTCGGGTGCGGTGAATACCGACCGGCCAGGCCTGTCGGCCCTGCTGCACTACGCCCGCGAGGGCGACACCGTGGTCGTCACCGCCATCGATCGTCTCGGGCGTTCCGTCGCCGAAGTTACTCGCACAATCGCGGAACTCGGCGAACGTCGAATCCTGTTGCGCGCCTTACGTGAAGGCATAGATACCGGCACACCGACAGGCCGCGCGGTGGCCGCCATCATGGCCACCCTGGCCGAGCTGGAGCTCGAGCTCGGCCGCGAGCGCCGTGCCGCTTCTCGTGACTCCAGGCGGGCGCGCCGCCTGCCGGCCACTAAGCCCGCCAAACTGACCCTTGAAAGGCAGCAACAGCTCCGTCGTCTCGCTGAGACCGGAGAACCCGTTCATGAACTCGCTAAAGCGTTCGGCATCAGCCGAGCCACGGCATACCGGTACCTCGCTGCACCCGTGGACAGTCAAGTCCTGGAGTCGAGGCAGCCGTCATGAATCTGACCGAGCTGGGCGCGGCCCTTGGCCCCTTTTTCGATATCTCAGGCAGCCCCTCACACCAGCAGCTCCGCGATGCATTCGCCCGCCACGGCCTCGGTCATCTCGACCCCGCGCCAGAGGGAAGGACATCGAACGGGTCCCACCTGGGCAAGATGAAGCGAATCCGACATGTCTTCGCCTCACCAGCAGCGCACAACGCGACTGCGGGGCTGCCCTTGGCCCGAGAACTTGTGGCGCTGTGTCGGGCCCACGGGGGCTTCAACCCTGACAGCGAGAGTTACGCCGGCAGTGCGAGAGTGACCCAGCTCGTCCAACGCCTTCGCTCCGCTCGGCTTCACACTCGAACCCGACGGGTCCACACGGCCGACCGTCATCGACAACCTCAGCGGCACAGAACTCACAGTGACGCTGCGCAGCTACGTCGACAGAATCAACTCCAGCCCCGACGACGCACCTCTACAGGTCGGCACTGGCAAGGAACTCGACGAAGCCGCCGCCCGGCACGTTCTGACAGAACTTCTGGGTGACTACCCGGTGTCGGGCAACTTCCCGGTCACGTTGACCAGTGCTTTTACCGCTATCGGCATGGCCACCCCCACGGAGCTGCCGAAGCTCGATCCCGACCCGCACCGCGCAGTGCATCAATGTCTGTTCCTGCTGGCCACCGCGGTCAATCGACTCCGAAACGACGCCGGCACCGGCCACGGGAACTCGACGGCGGCTGAGGCTCTAGCGGCCAGGACCCACTCCTGACGGCAACCCACGATCACATGTAGGCAAAGCCCCAGCCTCCCTATACTGTCTAGATGCACCCCACCAAAAGCGGGGTGGTCCAACAAATTCAGTCCGGTTCACGGGGGCGGGGTCTCTGTTCTTTTGCATTAACTGGTGAAATTGTTGCCTTTGCGATTGAGTGGAGCCCCATGGAGGACGATCCGCAGCCGAGCTTGGGGGCGGCCCCCACGCCGCCGGCGGAAAGGCGGCGGGATATCTCGGCGATGGCGGGTGCAGCGGACCATTCCGGCGAGCCGCACGGTGGCGGCGTTGCGGGCAGGTTGAACTGGTTGCGGGCGGCAGTTCTTGGCGCGGACGATGGGATCGTGTCGGTCGCCGGCATCGTGGTCGGCGTCGCGGGTGCCACCACTTCCCGCGGCCCCATTTTCACTGCCGGATTGGCTGGGTTGGTCGCGGGAGCGGTATCGATGGCGCTCGGAGAGTACGTGTCGGTCGCTAGCCAACGTGATAGCGAAGCCGCCCTAGTAGACAAGGAACGCCGGGAGCTACGCGAGCTGCCCGACGACGAGCATGCCGAGCTAACTGCGATTTATGAGGCCAAAGGACTCTCACCGCAGACCGCCGCGCAAGTCGCCGCCGAGTTGAAGAACCACGACGTGCTGGCCGCACATCTCGACGCCGAACTGAATATCGACCCCGATGACCTCGCCAACCCGGTTCACGCAGCGGGCGCATCGGCGGCAGCTTTCACTGTCGGTGCGTTGCTGCCGCTGCTGGCCATCTTGCTGCCCCCGCCCAGCTTGCGGGTGCCGATTACCTTCGCGGCCGTGCTGGTTGCGCTCGGCCTGGCCGGAGCACTCGGCGCGCGCATCGGCGGCAGCAACATTCGCCGCGCCGTGCTGCGTATCGTGATTGGCGGCGCGCTTGGATTGGCGTTCACCTACGGTATTGGGCATCTTTTCGGAACGGCAATCACCTGACCCTCCTCACAACCCAACATGTTCAAATATCGTGACGGGATGGGCTAGCGGTGACCCGACCGAACGCTGCAAATCGGCGACATTCGAGATCCTGTTAACGAAGCGAGGTCATTGCCGCCGCCCTGCTAACTGCGCGAAAGGAAAGAAGAACGGTGCACACAACTGACAGTAACCGGTGAGCCGCGCGCCAAGGCAATGCGATCCGAGAACCCGTCGCGACGCCGACTGGTCGGCAGCTCGTGTGACCGTCGACGACCAAGGCGTCACCTACCGAGTCCTGTGGTCAGCCGAATACTGCGTGTACCTAGGGCTGTGTGACTCCTACCCCAGGCTGTCATGGCAGGCGGAGAACGTAAATGACGCACTCGACGGAATTCGGCGGCAAGTCCAGGAACGCGCACAACGGTGAGTCGCTAACGCATTTGCACGGTGAAACCGAAACTAATTACCGCTGTTGGCGTTGTCGCCCCATACCGCCCGGGACCCGGCATCACCGATCCGCACGACTGCAACGATGGACGAAATTCCTACGACTACCGCCAGAAGCAGCACCGCGATATTGGCGGCGGCTCGGCGCTTGTCGGATCGGCCCTCCAGCCAGTGCAAGAAGGCCAGCGCAACGGCGACTAGGAGAAGCGCAATCGAGAAGTAGATCATCTGTTCGCCGCGCTCGGCGTGTGTCTGCAGTATTGCGGTCGGGTCTTTTTCCTGGTCCAGTAACCACTGGCCCGCTTCGGTGGTCAGCGGCGTCAACACGGTTGTCACTACTGCCATGGCCAATACCAGCCAGACCAGCCGACGCCTGGCTGCCGGCCAAAGTCCGCATAACATCTCCAAGAGCGCGGTCGCTGGCGCGAGGACGACGACGAGATGAACCAGCAGAACATGGGCCGGCAGGCCTGCGATCGTGGTAATTGTCAACTCCTGATTGGGTCGGGCCTTCATTTGGCGAAGGGAATCACCGGGCTAACTTCGAGGGCCTGGGTCACGTCGGGAAGCAGTTGACACGTCAAGGACCTGCATGACGAGCGTGCGAGTTGATAGGTCCAGCACACCTTAGCTATTGGCCCGGTACCTGGCGTGCCGATACCGATTCATCTCCGTACATCGGTGCGGTCATCAGGCGTCGGAGGGTTGGCCTGCTGCGGAGTTCGTGTCCGTTTTGCCCTGTTGGTTGCGCACGCCTGATGCAACGGCGTCGCCGAGGTTGTGGTCCACGTTGTGCCAGTAGGTGAATGCGCGTTGCAGAATCGGTTCGGATACGCCGTCGAGTAGGTGGCCGACGATGTTGTCGATTAGTCGCTGGCGCTGCTCGTCGGTGAGTACCTTGCGGACTAGGGTGCCGGCTTGGCCCCAGTCGTCGTCCTCGGAGCGCAACGTGTACGCGGCGCGGACCATGTCACCGTCGGCGTGCCAGAGCCCGGCATCGTCGGTGCGGGACGGGTCGGCCGTCGGGCCGCCGTAGGAGTTCGGCGCGTACACCGGGTCGGCGACGTTATGGACCCGCATCGGCCCGTCTTTGCTGTAGCTGTGCACGGGTGCGTGCGGGGCGTTCACCGGGATCTGCTTGTAGTTGACACCGAGGCGGGCGCGGTGGGCATCGGAGTAGGCAAACCCCCGGGCCAGCAGCATCTTGTCGGGGCTCAAACCAATACCCGGCACGAGGTTGTTCGGTTCGAACGCGGCCTGTTCGATCTCGGTGTGGTAGTCGGTGGGGTTGCGGTCCAGTGTGAGGCGGCCGACCTCGGTGAGCGGGTAATCGGCGTGCGGCCACACCTTGGTCAGGTCGAAGGGGTTGAACCGGTAGGTCCTGGCGTCCTCGTAGGCCATGATCTGAACGTTGAGCGTCCAGCTGGGGAAGTCGCCGCCGGCGATGTGTTCGTAGAGGTCGCGGGTGTGATAGTCGGCGTCGGCCGCCGCCATCTGATCGGCCTCGTGCTGGGTGAAGCATTCGATGCCCTGGTTGGTTATGAAGTGGTACTTCACCCAAAACTTCTCACCGTGCGCGTTGGCCCACATGTAGGTGTGGCTGGAATAGCCGTTCATGTGCCGCCAGGTCCGCGGGATCCCGCGGTCTCCCATCAGCCAGGTGACCTGATGCGCTGACTCCGGGGAGAGCGTCCAGAAGTCCCACTGCATGTCGTGGTCGCGCAGGTTGTTGTCCGCGCGGCGCTTCTGTGAGCGGATGAAGTGCTGAAACTTCAGCGGGTCGCGCATGAAGAACACCGGGGTGTTGTTGCCGACCATGTCGTAGTTGCCCTCGGCGGTATAGAACTTCAGCGAGAACCCGCGGGGGTCGCGCCAGGTGTCGGGGCTGCCGCGCTCGCCGGCGACGCTGGAGAACCGGATCAGGGTGTCGGTCTTGGTCGCTGGCTGAAACACCGCCGCCCGGGTGAAGGCGCTCACGTCGTGGGTCACTTCGAAGTGGCCGAACGCACCGCCGCCCTTGGCGTGGGGCTGACGCTCGGCAATGCGTTCCCGGTTGAAGTTCGCCATCTGCTCAATGAGGTAGTGGTCGTGCAGCAGGATCGGCCCGTCGGGGCCGACGGTGAGCGAGTGCTCGTCACTGGGGACCGGGGCACCGGAATCGGTGGTGGTGGGGGGGGTTGGCTGCGGTCGGGTCATTGCTGGTGTCTCCTTGTGTACTGGTGACGACTTGTTGTTTCGAGAATCACTGGACTGGGGTCGAGGGGGGATTCAAAGGCGACTCGATCGTGGGCGCCGGTTGCGCGTAGCGACCGGCGGACTCTCGGACTATCTCGGTGGCCGGTGGCGGGACAGGGCCGTGGTCGTCGGCGTTGACGAGGCGGAAGACCAACGCAGCAACAGCGGCGCCAACCAGCTCGGCCACCAGGTAAAGCCATAGGTTTGACCACGAGAAAATCCCGATGACGCTGCCGCCGATCGCGACGGCCGGGTTGAACACCCCCCCGCTGACTCCGCCCACGGCTATCGCGCCGGCAGCGACGGTGAAGCCGATCGCGAGCCCGTAAAACGAGTTCACCGGATGGTCCTTGCTGGTGGCGACGTTGAGCACGACATAGGCCAGCGCGAAGGTGAACAGAAACTCCGCCAGCAAGGCTGCACTCATGGTTCGGCCGGTGAAGCTCAGCGCCGCCGGGGTCGACGAGGTCGGACTGATGACCAGGTTGGCCGCGGCTGCGGCCAACCCGCCGCCGAGAATCTGGGCCAGCCAGTAAGCAGGTAAGTCCATCAGCGGCAGCCTGCCGCGCAGATACACCGCCAGGCTGACGGCCGGGTTGTAGTGTCCGCCCGAGACATGGCCGCCGGCGTAGACCATGACCATCAACACCGACCCGATGGCCAGCGGGGCCAGCGCTGACGTGGTGAGGACAACACATGCGACGGTGAACACCAACCCGAACGTGCCGATGAACTCCGTCGCGTACTTGCGCATCTTCGCTCCAACCAATCGTGGGTGCGGCGCCGAGGTGGTGAGCCGCCCGCGAAACCCACGCCGGGCGGCCAATTTGGCATCGCTCGCGACATCGGTTCCTGACCCAGACAGTGCCAACCAGTTCTGCGAAACTTCTGGGAGACCACAGTTCACCGCCCTCTACCGTGCGAGGATTCGCGCTATGGCATCTGCCCGCACCGGCGCTGCCTGCTCCACGCCGGCCGCTGACGGCCACCTCCTAGTGATCGAGGACGACCGCCAGCTCGCGGCGCTGCTCGAACGCTTGTTCCTCGGCCAGGGGTACACCGTGGACCTGGCCCACGACGGCCAGGCCGGCTTGCACCGAGGACTCAGCCGCTCGTACACCGCGATGGTGATCGACCGCGGATTACCCGTGCTCGATGGGGTCGAACTCCTGTCACGCCTGCGGTCTCGCGGCGTGGTCACCCCGGCGCTGGTCCTCACTGCTCACGGCACCCTGTCCGACCGTGTCGAGGGCCTGGATGCCGGCGCCGATGACTACCTGGTCAAGCCGTTCGAGATACCCGAGCTGCTGGCGCGGCTGCGCGCGCTGCTGCGCCGCCACAGCGAACATGCCACGTCGCTGCCGGTCTGCGGGCGACGGTTCTACCCGCAGCAACGTCACGTCGTCGATGACGACGATAGCGGGGACCCCGTCGAGCTGACCGCCCGCGAATGCGCACTCCTGCAGGTCCTGGCCATCAGACCGGGACGCACTTTCACCCGCGAGGAACTCCTGGCACGGGTCTTCGACGGCGCGGAGCGTCCCGGCGCGGTGGACACCTACGTCAGTTACCTGCGCCGCAAGCTCGGTAAGGACGTCATCGTGACCATCCACGGCCTCGGCTACCGCCTCGGTTCCGCGTGACGCGCCGCCGCGAAACTCAAACCCCCGCCGAGCTGGCCGATGCCGCGGTGCTGCGAAGGGCAGGACGCAGCGCCGCACTACGGTCGGCTGTGCTGCTGGCCGCGGCGCTGGTCGTCATCGGTCTGCTGGTCTACCTGGTCGACAGCCACCGCCAGCGGCAAGCCACCGATCGGGAACTCGCTGACATCAGCCGCATCGTTGACGATGTGACCGATCCACCGCCGGGTATGGCCTTGGCGTTACGCAGCCCTAATGGAACGGTCAGCCTCAGTGCGAACGCCCCACCAGGTGCCACCTCGTTTCTTGATCTGCCCACCGGGTACAAGGACGTGTCGGACAACGGCGTCGACTACCGACTGTTGGTGCAGGACAACAAAACTGGACGAGTCGCGGCGCTAGTCGACCAGCGACCCCGGAAAGCGGATGAACAACGCCTGCTCGCCTCATTGGCCGGGGCCGAGATCCTCGGGATGCTCGGCGTCGCAGCTGCGCTGGGGATAATGTCGCGCCGCGCCGTCCGGCCCCTCGCCGACGCCCTTGCGCTACAGCGCCGATTCGTCGCCGACGCCTCCCACGAACTGAGAGCACCGCTGACCGTGTTACACACCCGCGCTCAGATGCTCGCGCTGGAAGCCACCCACGAACCGATCAGCGAGCCGATGCAGCGCGAGATCGCCGGCCTGGTCGCAGACACCCGCGCGCTGGGAGAAGTGGTGAACGACCTGCTGGTCTCCGCTGAACGCGCCGCACACCCCGAGAGATGGCAACATCTCGATCTCGTCGCCCTCGCCAAGCAGGTGCGAGACAGCTACCGCGCGCACGCCGCCGCCGCAGGCGTCGGCCTCGAGGTCGTCAGCGACAGCCGGACCGTGCCGCTGACAGGATCAGGCCCGGCACTGCGGCGAGCAGTCTCAGCCCTCGTCGACAATGCGATCGCACACGAGCGACCCGGTGGCCGGGTGGAATTACGAATTGATCACGATGACAGCGCTATTCGCCTGGCAGTCGCCGACAGCGGAATCGGCCTCAACCCTGACCAGACCCAGCAGTTATTCACCAGGTTCGCCCACGGTCCCACCCGACCCGACGGTCAGCGCCGCTACGGGATCGGGCTGGCCCTAGTACAGGAAATCGTCGCCGCACACGCCGGACGCCTCGTCGTCGAAGGCGCTAGCGGCCGCGGCGCCACATTCACCATCCTCCTGCCCCCCACACCGCAACCGAACCCCACCCACACACTCATCGGCAAAACTAGACAGACACTCCGCCGCCCATTCCGACAAGGCCCCGACCACCGCGGTAGCGCGCGGACCGACGCGTGCTGCCGGAATGCGCGCCGCCGTTGGCGGATAGGTCGGCGCGACAGCGTAAAAGCTGAACAGGAACGCGGCGAGCGTGGCGAGTCTGATGCCAACAGCGATCATTGATCGTGTCCTTCTCGACGGCGGCCTCGACCACCTGCCGCGCAATCGGTTAACGCGTCGCGATCCAAGCGCAGCCCGCGCATCCGCGCGCTACATCGCCGCCAGCTCGACCCACTCCGAGCGGTGTGACCGTGGTGTCCTCAGTCGTGGGGATGCGCCTCAGCGACCGCGTCGATCCGGCCGGTGTCAAGTACGGCCGCCGGGTCAGAGGCTGAGGTCATAGCCCTGGTCCCTTTCCTGGCTCCGGGATTGGCTCTGGTCGAGCCCCAGTACGCGGTCGAGGGCTCGATCCCGTTGTCTACGTTGAGATCTCCGATGGCTGATGAGTCGGGCGGTGACGGTGCGGTGATGTTCGGCGACGAGGGAGGCGACCCGGTCGGGTAGCTCATAGTCGGGGGTCTCGGCCGCGGTGTGGTGGGCCGTGCGGGCGGGGGTGTCGTGGCCGATGATCTGGCGCAGCACCCGGCCGGCTTGGGTGGGGCTGCCGCGGTGGGCCAGGTGTACCCCGTCGGTCCCGGATAGGTCGCGGTGTTGGTGGTCGCCTTCGCCGACCGCGCGGTGGTAGAGGTAGGCGTGATTTGATGCGCGGCCGCGGGTCAGGGCGACGTAGGCCAGGTTGCGGCTGGCGGTGTCAGCCAGCACGGCATGG
>NZ_JBCHKV010000036.1:0-20955 GCF_039023525.1 Mycobacterium sp. 050272
GATCGGACCTTCGGATATTCAGATCATCCTCGGGAAGGTGCGCCCACTTTCACGCCCCCTCACCGAGGCTCATCCACAGGTTCTGATCATTGCTCCTCGTCGCGGTGGATGCCCACGCTCCGTGGTTCGCCAGGTAGGCACTCCACGTGGAGAATCCAATCATCCGATCTCCCTTGAGGACCTTGTCGTAGCTGGCGATCGAGTAGACCGCGTTCGGCATATCCAGGTACTTGGCGCGGTCCTCTGCCCTGTCGAACAAGCTGCTCTTCATCACACGCGCAACGTCGTCGGGATTCCAGGTCAGCCACACCTGCCTCTTGTGCGGCCCCGCCGCGAGCTTCTGCAGAGCCTCCTTGCCGTGGAAGTCGTGGGCGAAGTTCACGACGCGCCCGTAGCCCAGATCGTAAGGAGTGACGTAGTAGTCCTCGATATTCTCCGAGTAGAAGCTGCCGCCGAGCGAATAGTGCGATTCGAAGCCGGCGGCCGGCAAGAACTCCCGATAGCCCTTCATGTCTTCACCGGTATAGATGGCCGGTATCGGCAGCGAGATCCATCCGGACTCAACCTGGGTGGTCAGGTACGAGCGTGCACCGCCCATTTGCAGACCGAACTCCTCGCCTGCGGCCTGCAGCGCCTCGAGAACCTTGGGCCCGTCACTCAGCGGTCCAGTCATCTCCAGACCCGTCTTCTCCACACCGGGTAGGCCGATCATCGTGTGGTTCAACGCCCGCACCCTCGTCCCCGCGATGACGAATTCGCCGATGTTGAAGAATTTGATCGGCTCGATGTGGCCCCCGGCGGCCTTCTCGACGATGTTCAGCGCATTGGGGCCCTGCAGTTGAAAGCGAAAGATGAACCGAGGATTGGGATTGAATGGCGTCGCGTCGTCGCGCACCACCTCGACGTCGTAGTCGCCGGTCTCAGCACGATACTGCATGTAGTTACCTGCGCCGGGAACACCGACTAGGCTGTATTCGTCATCGTCGATGCCGAATAGGATCGCGTCGGCGATGTACTTTCCGTCGCTGTTGACAGCCACGAACTGTTTGGCCTTGTTGCGTCCGAACTTCGAGAAGTCGTTGACTGCGTAGTCGGAGAACAACCGCTTGACGTCTGGACCCTTGAAGTAGGTGTCGAACATGTGGAAAGTCTGGTCGTAGAGCACCGCGGTGTTCCACGCCAGCTGCTCATCGCGCCAGTTGCTGATCTCTTCTGGAAGCGGGATGAGATAGGGCGGAGTGGCCTCCTTGCGCAGCATGAGCGCCGGGTTTCCGCCGGAAGCCTGGATCTTGGCTTCCAAGGTCTCGGGGTTTGTCATGTATCGATTCCTTTCCTGTGCTCCGTCGTTGGAACGAAAGCTCTGTTCTGGCGTGTTGCGACAGCTCTATCACTTAGCCGAAATGCGTTGCTGCCAAGACACTGTCGCGTCTATCTGGTTGAACGAGAAGAGATGGATGCCCTCTATGTTGAGGTCGGAGGACATCAGGTCAGGGCCGATATCTCTGAGTAGATCCTCGGGTGCATAGTTGCGGCCCAGCACGAGATTGCCCACGATGCCGTGTTGTTTGGTCAGGAACCTCAGCGACTGCCCGACGCCGATTCGCAGCGACAGTTCGGCGAGCTTGGCAGCTTTCAGCGCGGCGGCGAGCCCGATACGTAACGGCAACGTGATGCCGGCGGCGCGGCTTTCCTCCAGCCACCGCACCAGCGTGCGCGGATCGAAACACAGCTGGCTGACCATGTAGTCGGCATATTCCTGCTTTCGGTGCAACGCTTCTGCAAGTGCATCCAAATCGATCTTCGGATGCCCTTCCGGATAGCAACCGACGCCCAGACGCGTCAGCCCATGGTCAAACGCGCTGAGCGCCACCAGAATCGACTCGGCATCGAAGAACTTGCCCAGCGGTTGATCAGCATCGCCGCCCACGACGTAGAGATCGGTCACCCCCAGGTCGACGATGCGATGAACGAAATCTCGCAACATTTCCTCGGATTCGACCATTCGCGCGGCCAGGTGTGGGACGACTCGATAGCCATTCCTCCTCGCCGCGGCAACGTGGTCGATCGTCCGCTCCAATCCGAACTTCGGCGAGCACGTGATCGTAACGGTTGCACCCGTGGGGACTGCCTTGACCTTTTCGTCGGCGCCCTTCAGGGGGATAACCTCGATATTGGCGCTCGCCAACTGATGTCGTACCCATGCGTCGAACTCGCGGGGCAAGGTCTGTAGGTCGTGGCTAACCATGGTGTCCGTTCTATTGAGTGCTCGGGTATCGTCGGCCGACCTAGGTCGGACTAGTCCGCATCCCGCTGCGCGGCCGACCGACGGGCCTGTAGCCGAAATCCCTTTGGCGCCAACCGCTTCACGTGGACTAGAGCGAAGTTATGACCTCTTCCGCCCGCCAGCAAGCCATGTGTCGAAGTCGCAGTGGCCAATAGCCGAAGTCCCAACCCTGTTCGCTTTTTGGCTAGCCAACGGGTGCAAAGTGGCTCGCGTGGGTGCGAACCGTCCTGGGGGCAAACTGCCCTCCGCGGGCTCAACAAGCAGGACTGTGCAGTTGCGTCGAGGGCGCCACACCGAATACTTGGCGGTATCGTTTGGCGAACCTGCCGGTATGGGCAAAGCCCCACTTCATCGCGATGTCAGTGACAGTGGTGCCGTCGCGGGCGTCGCCACGACAAAGCTCTTCGTGCGCGCGTTCCAACCGTGCCCGCAGCAGATACGCGTTCGGTGTCGTGTCCAGCTCCTTGCGAAATGCCAACTCCAGTGCGCGTGTGGTGACGCCAAGTTTCGCGGCCAGATCGCTGACCGTGTACTCGGCGCGCTCTTCATCGTGGATGAGATCGAGGACCGCACGCACACTGCGACTTGAGGCAGGCCCGCTGGGATAAAACAGCTCGGCAGTGTGGCTGTGGCCGATCGTCACGAGCATCGTCGACAGCGCGTGCTCGCTGAGCCTGCGAGCGAGCAGCCTCGGGAGCCCGCCATCTGTTCTGCAACTGTTGAATGCGTGCATCAACGTCGCGGCCACTCCGAGCAGAGCCTGCCGCTGCGCCCCGACGAGCTTGGCCGAATCGAACTTCAGCGCCGCGCGGTCGGCACGCGGCGACAGGCCCAGCAACGCCGCCCGCAGCGCGGTGGCATCCGCCCGCAGGGTCAGCACCCAGCTATCCGCACTCCATAGCAGGCGGACTCCGTCGCCCTGCGACAGCGTCGCCGCGCAGTCACGAGGCGTTGCAACGAAATCGGTATTCTTCACCCGCACGAGAAGCCGCCCGCGGATCGGAATCAGCACAGCCAGATAGGGATCATCCTGTGCGGGCCGGTCCACGGCCACTTCCTGGCCGTAGCTCATCAGGCACAGCGAGATCGCGCCCGCTTCGGCGACGTTGCCGACCGCGGCGAAGCGCCCGTCGCCCGCGTGAACCGTCAGCCGATGAGGAGACAAGAAGCTCGCGATGACCTTCTCGGCCCGTTCTGGATCAGCGGTGCGGTACCGCTCATAGCCCCGCAACAACGAGCCCGTGGGCTCGACGAACGGCTCCGAGGGCCAAGACCCCTCGGAGGTGACCGCGGGATCGCGGGTCAGCATGCCACCTTCAAGGCGCCCAACCTGACGTCGACCCTCCATCGCGAGACCGGTCACGCGCTCACCTACGCCGAAGACCCTCGTGTGTGCCGTACATCACAGGGCCAGACTAACCGGCGTGGACGCGCGTGCCAGAAAGGTTTCGCTTCGGTTAACACCCCGCTCGCGGAGGTGATGGCCCAGACGTGGCGATCGCCACCACGGTGTCCATCAACCCCGCATCGACTGGCCGGGTCCATGCGCCTCTCCCTGCCGACACCAGCCTCAGCAGCTGTTATTTGTTGCCAAGCATCTGGCTGATCGGGGCCGTCACCCGTACTTAGCGCTCTTGGAGCGGCGAGTGTGCTCGATGCCGGGCTGCGGCGCAGAATCCGCGGGTCCCGCCATCGGCGGTGCGGCGGCAACCGCGGGATCCCTGCCCACCACATGCCACAGCCCGAAGGCGGGCTCGTCCTCGCGGTTCACATATGAATGCGGAATGGCCGAATCGAAACTGGTCGACGCCCCCGGCTCCAGCACGAAGGTCTCGAATCCGAGGTGAACGGTCAGGCGCCCCTGGATCAAGTAGGCGTACTCGCGACCGGAGTGGCTCATCAAACCGCCTCCGGAGGAGGAGCAACTGCCTGGCGGATATGTGACGAACAGAGCATCGACCAGAGGATCCGGTCCGGCGGTCAGGCGCTCCCATATGACGCCGGTGTCCATCACCAGCCGTGCGCGATCGGCGGGGGTCACCAGAGGCGACGAGGTGCCTTCGGCTGCCGCGGCGGGTCCACGCTGCTCGCCGGACAACAGTTCGTCAAGTGAAAGCGACAACGCCGAGACCAGTGCATACAGGGTCGCGACCGAGGGTTGGGCGCGCCCGTTCTCGATTTGCGAGAGCATGCTGGCTGAAATCCCGACCCGCCGGCTCAGTTCGCGAAGGCTGATGTTGGCGGCGATTCGGGCGGCACGCAACCGTTCGCACGCCTCGGCCTCCACCTGCGCCCCTTCCCGTCGCCAGCAGATACTGGTCAATGGCGGCCACCACCATGTCGTTTAATTCTGCTTAACGACACAGCGATGCGCAACGCGCGTTGGACTCGGGGCGCCGTGATCAGGCGCGTGGGATGAGGCCATGCTCGCGGGCGGTCTGGACCGCGGCCGTGCGGTCATGGGCGTCCAGCTTGCGAAACAGCGACCCGACCTGGGTTTTGACCGTGTTGTGCGAGACGTGTAACTCCCGCGCGATTTCACGCAATGTCAAAGGCCCACTGAGTGCCCGGAGAATAACCAGCTCACGACTGGTGAGGCGGTTGCGCGCGCCGGCGGCCGAATCAATTGAACCGCACCGCTGATCGACGAGCAGGTTCTTCAGGAGTGTCCCGGCCTGCTCCGGTTTCAGCAGCGAACGTCCCCGCGACTGCGCCAGACGGTAGGCAACGGGTTGAGCGGCCCGCTGTGCCGCCGCAGCACGCAGAAACTCGGCGAATGCCGCGTGGTGCGGCCCGCACGACTGGGCAGGCGATGGGTTGGCCAGCACCGGAACCTCATCACCGGACAGCTGCAGACAGGCGATCGATATGACTGGAACGGTCGCCCGGAGCGGATCCTGAGCGTAGGTCCCGACGGCCTCCTTCGCGGCAACCCGTGCCGTGTCGTCATCGCCGCGCGTCGCAGCGCAGGCGACCATTCCGTCCAACGCTCGGACCCGCGCGTCTGGGTAGTCCATCTTCGTGGCGGCTGTAGCGCTGGCATGAAGCTCTGAAAGGGCCTCGTCGGTCCGGCCGTCCCACAGACCGATCAGACCGGTGGCGAGCTGGTGTACCACTATCCACCAGGCATCGGCGGCATCCTCCTCGGCAGGCGCCGCCAGACAAGTGCGCGCATCAGCCAACTCGCCGCGTTGCAGGAAGGTCAGCGCACGAACGGCGCGGTGGCGGTCAGGTCCGCTGCCGCTGAGCAGGTGCGCCGCCATGTCGGCGTCACCTCGGGCCAGCGCCGCCGCAGCGGCCGATCGCGCGACCGGACCGGCCAGTTCGGCGCCCAGTCGGCCCACGCGCTGCAGCAAATCGCCGGGACGCGCGGACGGCCAGGCGGCGGCGAGCATCTCACCAGCCCGGTGTGGCTTGCCGGACTCCAGTGCATGTTCGGCCGCAGCGAGAAGGTTGCCCTCCCGCTCGAACAGTCGCAATGCGCGATGGTGCAGGTTGGCCCGCAGCTCGGGTTCGCACTGCCTGAGATGCTCGGCGGCAGTGGCCCTGAGCGCGGCATGGCATATCCAGCCGTCCGCGGTGGGCTGTAGGAACATCGACGATCGCGCGAAGGATGCCAGCGCGCGGGTGGCCCAGGTGCCAGTGACGGCGTTTACCCTCGCTGGGCGCAGCTCACAGAGCACCGAGGTCTGCACAATGGCCGCGCGCTCGCTGGGAGTGGCCTTGCCGAGCACCTCGGCATGGACATAGTCGACGAGTTCACGAGGCAGGCCGCCGGCTCGGCCGTGCCGCATGGCTAGGCCGGCGAGTCGCAGCCCTACCGCCCACCCGTCGACCCCACGCTGGATTCGGGCCGCCTCGTCCTCGCTCACGGCGCGCTTGGCGACGACTCCGAGCAGCCGATGGGCTTCAGAACCGGTGAAACGCAAGTCGTCGTTGGTGAGCTCTGCCAGGCGACCGAGCGCTCTCAATTGAGCGACGGGTCCTGCGGCGGGTCGATTCGTGGCCAGTACCACGCGGACGTGCGGTGGCAGTTGGAGGACGAAATGTGTCAGTGATTCCTTGGCCCGGGGGTCGACGACCGCGTTCAGACCGTCCAGGAACAGCAGCAGCGGTTCAGTGACCGTCAGCTTGTTGAGCAGCGCCGGAATCACGCGATTGAGTAGGGTCTGCGGATCAGTGCGGTCGCGAAGTGCGGTCGGATGCCTGTCGTGGCAGAGCGGTTCGAGCGCTTGCAGAATCGCCGACCACATGTCGCACAGCCCTACTTTGGACGGCCCCAGGCTTACCCAGGCGTAGCGCGCACCTGTGCTGCGTACCCACTGTGACAACAGCACTGTCTTGCCTGCCCCGCTCGGTGCAGCCAACAGAATCGCCGGTTCGTCGAAGGTCTCGAGCCGATCGAGAAGTCGGGGGCGGATCAGCTCGTCTGGGTGCAGGTCAGGGGGCCGCAATCGGCTGCGGACCACGACGGGGACCTGTTCAAGCAGGGCGGTCACATCATCAGCTCGAGGTGCAGTTCATAGGCGTGCCGGGCATGGGAACTAGGCTTGCACAACGGCAGGAACGACCGCGAGAAGTACACCAACGGGTCGGCGCCGGCGACATGATCACAATCGATGACGTCCCCGATGAAGATGGTGTGATCGCCGCCGGGCAGCGCGGACGCGACGTCGCAGACGAAATGCGCGATGGCGTCTTCGAGCAGCGGGACGTCGTCGTCGCGAAGCGCGACACCTGCGAACTTGTCGGGACGCGGCGTCGCGAAATGAAGGGCGAGCTGCTCTTGCCCGTTACCTAGTACGTTCACCGCGAACCGGCCGGCCTGCTGGATCGCCGCCCGGGTCGGCAGGTCAGTGCGAATGCAGACCAGAAGCTGCAGGGGGTCGATGGACAGGGAGGCGACCGCGCTCGCGGTCATCCCCGCGGGCCCCGCATCGGTGCGGGTGGTGATTACCGCGACACCGGTGCTGAAATGCGATATCGCCTGCCGGAATGCCGCGGTGAGCTCGGCGGATTGCGTCATCGATGGCACGATGCCCTCCCTGTGATCGAGTACTGGCTTGGTCGCTGCCGTGAACTGTGGCACAGCGGTTGTTAACCGAGCCGAAACTGCGATTGGGGTCAGGCCCGCATCCGCGCTACGTGCCGTTGCACTGCTACGGACGGCGGAACGCCGAGGTCACGCATCGCAGCTAGATAGCGCTGGTAGGTCGCCAACACACCGTCGTCGCTGCCGCTAGCATGCGCTAGTGACAGCCGCAGCAGCCACGCATCCTCGTGGTACAGCTCGTGTCGCAGCACCACGTCGACAGCTGTCGATGACTCCCAGTACCTGCCCAACCGGTAGGCGGTTCGTGCCAGGTCCATCCGGGCGCGCAGCAGCCGCTCATTGACCTCGGCCCGCCGCGCCTCTACCCAGTGGCTGTTCAGTCCGGCAAGGTAGGGACCTCGATCCGTGCGGGCCAACGCTTCAGTGAGGGTATTCAGACGAGTCTCGCCGTCTTGGCGATCGGCTTGGTTGATGCGCGCGAAGACCTCTTCGCACGTGCCGGCGAGAACGTCGGGACCGGGGACTGAGACACGGTCGCCGTCTAGAACGGGACTGAATTCCTCGGGCAGAGTCTCCCGAAGCCGGTAGAGGGCCTGCCGCAGATAGCTTCGCGCGGCCGGCTGACTGCGGGAACGGAACAGACCGTCCAGTAGATCTTCGCGGCTCGCGGAGCGATCCGGCGCGGCGATGAGTCGGGCCAGCAACTCAGTACTCTTGCGCAGCTTCGGCGTGACCTCCACGTCGTCGAGAAACAGCATCGGCTCGCCGAACTCCTCGAGGACGATTCGTGGGTGCGGGGCCGTGACGGTCACGTCGGCGCGTCGGGCAAGCAGCGACGTCAGCTCATGCCATCGCGACGTCCGATGCGGCTCGGTGTCGGCCCCTCGTACGGCCACCGCGGGCACGTCTTCGAGCGCTGCCAGCAGCAGGTGAACCGCACCCATCTCGTCTGCCGTCGTCAGGGCCAGCCGCGCCGCCTCGTCGGCAGCCTCCTCGTTGCCGGTTCGCCAATGTGCTTCCGACAAGTAGGTGGCCGCCGAGATCAGCTCCAGCCCGTGCCCGGTCCGCTGCATACTCGCCGCGGCCGCGGCGAGCAGGTCGCGTGCCAGCGCGGCCTCACCGCGCAACAGATGGGCCAGCCCCCGCCAGAGCATCTCGAATTCCCGGGTGAGGGAATGTATCTGGGCGCCTGACTCATTGGCGGCGTCCAATGCCAGCATGGCGGCGGCGGGATCGCGGTGCAGCCGGAGGTGCAGCCGGGCTTCGACGACGTGCAGCAACGAGGCGTAGATCGCCGAGCCGCTCGCGGCCTGCAATTCCCAACCCTTCTTCACTGCTGACCACGCATCCCTTGTGCGCCCCAGATCGGCCATCAGTTCGGCGGCGTCAATGCCGTGCAGCCACAGCGGTTGCGGTTTGTCGCGATGTAGCTCATAGAGCTGCATCGCCTTATCGATCTGCCCGGTGGCGCGCAGGCCGGCGATGATCCACGGGGCGCCGACCACCGTGCGCCACGGGCCGTGGACGTCCGGAGAATCAAGCCCTTCCAGGCGACCGTTGACGTAGGCAACCCGCATCAGGAGTCCGTCCAGTGGACCGGACGGCGTGGCGGCGAATTCGGGGAACCCGTTGGTTGCCTTGTCGCTACTCAGCCCAAGGGTCGCTTCGGCGATGGCGCGGGCGCGTCCTGGTCGCAGCAGGCCGGCTACGCGGCGGGCCCGATCTAGATCATTGAGGTGCCACAGACACCATGCCAGCAGCGCAATGGCCTCGTCGGTGCTGTCTTCGGCGCGCTCGGCGAGCGCGCCGACCCACTCCCAGCCGTTTGCGTCGAGCAGCGCGACACCTCGCTTGGGTTGTTCGAGGCCGAAGGCCACGCGCAGGATGTCCGACGACATCTGCGGACCTGCCGGTGCGGTGGCTCCGGGAGGGAAGGCGTCGAGCCAGCGGGCCGCCGCTTCGAGGTCCATGCGCTCAACCAGACCCGGTAGCAACTGAACAGTCAGTTGCCATGCTCGATCGTGATCGCCGACATCGAGCAGGACGTCGACGGCCTCCTCGAGTTCACCGCGTTTGATGAGCAGCTCGGCGTAGTTACGTCGAAGTGTTTGAAGTTCGGCGACGTCGACGAGTTCCAACAGGCTCAGCAGGTAGTCGCGGAACTGGGGCCCTACGGCAAAAGTGTGTTCGCGCGGCCAGGCCACCGGGAGATGGCGGCCCCGCAGGGATGCGATCAGCCGGCCCGGGTCTTCGACGCCCAGCGCCCGGGCATCGTCGATGTTGACTTCGGCCAACGGGCTGGTACGGATCAGGAATTCGCTTTCCTCTTCGGGCAACTGTCCCAGCACCTGCGCGGCGAGGTACCGTTGCAGCCTGCTTGCCGACTGCTCGGTCGGCGAGCTGGACGCGAAAAGCACCCCGGTCACCCAGCCGCTCGCGTGGTGCACCGCTTCGGCTGGGTCGACGTCTTCGCGTCCGGCGAGTCGAAGGGCTTCGGTCGCCTCCTCCACGGTGAACTCCAGGTCCGCGTCGACCATCTCAGCGATGCGCTCGATCTCGCAGGTTGCCCCCGCATCGAGCGGAATGGCGACGCGCGAGATCAGGACCAGGCCAACGTCGGCGGGTACGTACCGAACGAGAGCCGACAGTGCGGTCACCGCGCCCGAACTGTGCACGACTCGCTCGACGTTGTCGCAGACCAGCACGAGTCCGCTGCCGTGCAGGCTCTCGGCCAACAGTCCCGCCGCCTCACCCACCGGCAGCCCGGCAGCCAGGGCATCCGTGGCGGCGCCATCGGCATCAGGGGCATGTGGGCTCACCGCAGCCTCGAGGTAGAGCAGAAGGCGTCCAGCGGCGGCCTCAGTCCCATCGAGGGTCAGCCACGCCAGTGGGTGGCCGACGTCGATGAGGGCTGCGGCGACCGCGGTGGATTTGCCGGCGCCGGCTGCGGCGCAGACTGTCAGAACAGTGCTGTTGCCGAGGTGGGTTTCGATGAGGTCAGTCAGCCGGCGGCGGTGCACGACGGCATCGCCGAGAACCGGCGGAATCAGCTTCCGCTGGATCAGACCTCGAGCCGGGCGCGTCACCCTGCTGCCAGCTCACTGGGCAACGCTGCCCCCTTCGAGTGTGTGGCTTATCACAGGCAATGCAATGGTAAGTCTTACCTGATCGTCCGGAGACCCCGATCGAGGTCCAGAGATGACGGGTGATGCGGCGGGTCGTCTGATTGCGCCATGCCTTCACCTTGACTCATCCGGCCCACGTTAATCAATACTGAACACCCGACGCGTGTTGATAAGTGGTTCGCTGCCTTGTCTCCGGTTCGTCCGGGAACGGGCGCAAACCCGTGGTGAAGGAGTCGATCGGTGAGCATGCTCGGGCTCGGTTAGATGGGTTGAGCAAATACTGACCCAACCCATTGACGCAGGCCACGCCGTCGGCGTGTGGAACCGAACGAAGGGCAAGGCGACTGACCTCGTTGCCCGGTCGTCAAGCTTGGTCTGCATCTGACGATCGCCAGAACTTTCGCTTTGCCGCCGGCAGCTGTTGCCGGGCTGCGTTTCTACGGGTGCTGCGGAACCTGGACTTGAATTCGGATCGGCCGTACTGCTGGGGGTTCGCGTCTACCCGGCCTCCGGCGTGGGCGCGATATCGCCATGGCGCAGGCCGATGGCGATACCCATGGTGGCGTTGAGCCACGGGACCAGGAAAGTCAGCATGATCTGACTGGCCTGCACCCACGTGAAGGGATCGTCTCGCACACTCGAGAACAGGTTGACCATGAAAAGCGTCGATCCCACGATGGCGGCCGCGGGCACGGTCCGGCACACCGACCGGCGGCGCACCGCACCGCGGAGCGCCGACGGCCATCCGGTCACGTGCATCGTGGCCTTCGCTGCACTTTCGGTGGGCGTCAACGCAGGGCTACTAGAATTGGATCCCATATCGTCGGCATTAGATCGGATGACCCCGAAATCTGTGCGAAACTGGATCCCAAGAGCCACGGAGGGGAGATTCGTGCCGGCGTGTGATTTTCGCTAACGGCTAAGGACAACACATCGTGATCGTGGACAACCGGTCGCCCCGCAAAGAACCGTCGACCAGCGAGCGGATCGCAGCGTACCTGCGGCAGGCGATCCTCAGTGGCGAGATTCCCCCCGGCAGCCGGATCCGGCAGGAGGAGATCGCCGCACGCCTTGGCACCAGTCGGCTGCCCGTCCGGGAGGCGCTGCGGATGCTCGAGGTGGAGGGTCTCACACAGCTCGAGGTCAACCGCAGCGCCCGTGTGCCCGAACTGGATCCAGACGAATTGGACACCATCTACCAGATGCGTGAGCGCATCGAGACACTCGCGTTACGGCTGAGCCTTCCGGATCTGACCGTCGAGCAGGAATCAGAGCTGTCAGGTATCCAGGACCAGATCGAGGACAACGCCGACGTCGGACAGTTCCTCGAGCTCGACCGGCGATTCCATCTGCTCACATATGCCGGCTGCCCACCGGGCGAGCTGCTGAGTTCGGTGACTCGGCTGTGGAATTCAACGCAGCACTTCCGTCGCGCATTCATGGTGCACGATGGTGCGCAACGGCGCTGGATCGTCAACGCCGAACACCGGCTGTTACTCGACGCGATCGCGCGACGCGACAGTGTGGATTGTGAGCGATTCCTCGGGGGGCATATCCGGCGCACCCGCATTGCGCTCGCCGAGCATCCGGAAATCTTCCAGCGCTGAATTGGCTTGTGCCAGAACTACTCTGCTAGTGGCGCCAGATGTCTATCGCAGCGATGCTCGACGTTGTGCCGCTTGCATTGTCTGACCAATGAGCGCCGCGATCGTCATCGGGCCGACACCGCCGGGCACCGGCGTGATCAGCGAGGCACGTTGCGCCGCGGAGTCGAACTGCACGTCGCCGACATTGCCGGGGTTGTAACCGGCATCGATCACCACCGCGCCCTGGGCGATCCAGTCGCCGCGGATCAGCTCAGGCTTGCCCACCGCGGCGATCACGATGTCCGCATTCAACAGGTGTCCGGCAAGATCGGTGGTGCGCGAATGGCAGTAGGTCACGGTGGCATCGAGCGCCAGCAACAGCATCCCCAGCGGCTTGCCCAGGATGGGGCTGCGCCCCACCACCACCGCCCGCTTCCCCACGATATCGACGTTGTAGGCGTCCAACAGCGCCATGATGCCCGCCGGCGTGCAGGACTGGAATCCGCTCCCGCCGAGTGCCATCGCCGCAAAACTCTGCATGGTCACACCGTCGACATCCTTGCTCGGTTCGATCGACTCGAACACAGCACGCTCGTCGATGTGTCCGGGAACCGGATGCTGGACCAGAATGCCGTCGACGTCGGGATCGTCGGAAAGCTCCCTGATGCGCCTTACGACTTCGGCCGTCGTGCTCGATGCATCCAGTTCCACGCTGCGCGATTCGAATCCGACCTGCGCGCAACGGTTACGCTTCATCCGTACATAGGTATGTGAAGCGGGATCGCTTCCCACCAGGACCGTCGCCAGCAGCGGTCGACGTCCAGTTGATCGCAGGAAGATGCCGACCTCTTCGGCGACCTGTCGGTACAGCCGGTCGGCTACCGCCGTCCCGTCCATGATCTGTGCGCTCACTCGCATCCTCCTTCTCGCCGCGCGTGCACCACCGGGCGGCGGCCATGCCATGCATCATCCAGCAGCGTTCTGATACCCGTCGAGGTGATGGGGCGCGGATTGGGATATGCGGCCGTGGACGCGATTTCGGCAGCCTCGTCCAAGTCCTCGGCGGCCAGCCCGAGCGACGCCAGAGACGTCGGACCATCCAACCGGGCTACGAGATCCCACACTCCGCCCGGCGCGTCGTCAACACTCATCGCGTCGGCAAGCGCGTCCATCACCTGCGGAACGGCAGCGGTGTTGTAAGCCATCGCATGCGGCAGAACTACCGCGTGGGTCGCCGCATGCGGCAACCCGAAAGTGCCACCCAGCGTGTGACAAAGCTTGTGGTGTAGCGCCATGCTCACCGATCCAAGACACATCCCCGCCAGCCAGGCCCCGCGCAGCAGCTCCGAGCGCACCTGCGTGGCGAACGGTTGCCCTGCCAGGCCGCGTAGCCCGTCTGCCAACAGTCGCACCGATTCAAGTGCCCAACTGTCGACGGCAGGGTTGGAATCCCGCGCGTACAGGGCCTCCACCGCGTGGGCGAGGGCGTTCACGGCGCTGGACACCGACAGCGCCACCGGCATGTCACGAGAGAGGTCAACGTCGTAGATCACTGTTTCCGGCAGCACGGCGGCAGTGGCCCTGGTCGTCTTGCGGCCATCTGCAGTCTCGCCCAGTATCGGAGTGACTTCAGAGCCGGAGTAGGTGCTTGGCGCGATAATCAGGTCGACGTCCGTGCGTGCGGCAAGGGCCTTGGCCAGCCCTGTGGTCGAGCCGCCGCCCACCGCGACCACGCAGTCGGCGTTCAGCGCGTGCAACAAGCCCAACGCATCCTCGGTCACACTGACCGGAGTGTGCATGACCGCGCCGTCGAACCGTCCAACACACAGTTCACCGAGCAGATCGGCGACGCGATCACCAACGGAGCGCAACACCGCCCCGGACAGCAGCAGAACCCGGCTTCGCCCCAGACGTTCGACTTCGCTGCGCACCGACGCAATCCGACCAACTCCGAAGACAATCCGAGCGCGTCTGCCGGTGTAGACGAAGTCGTCGAGGCCTGGGGCCATCACGCCACCGGCTTACTCAGCCCACCGTCGACACGCATCACCTGCCCGGTCATGTAAGACGCTTCGTCAGATGCGAGAAACGCTGCAGCCGCACCGATCTCGGATGGTTCTGCCCACCGGCCAAGCCGGATGCCTAATGCCTTGACAACTCCGGCACGCACATCGTCGGCACTGATGCCCTGCTGAGCCGCGGCTGCTTCATTCTTGGTCAACCAGCCTTCGGTCTTGGTCATCCCCGGCGAGATCGCGTTGACCCGAACATTGCTCTGCGCGGCTTCGGTCGCCAGGAAGCTCGTCAGTGCGACGACGGACGCGTTGACGATGCCAGTGACGCCGGTGTTCGGAACGGGGACATGAGCCGTCGCACCCGCGACATTGACGATGCAACCCTTGCCGGACTGTCCCAAGTACGGCAGCGCAGCTCTCGAGACACGCAGGAAACCAAGCAGTTTGGTGTCGAATGCCGACGTGATCACGTTCTCGTCCGCATTCACGACCGGCGACGGCGCCAGCTGTGGGCCAGCGTTGTTCACGAGAATGTCGAGCCGGCCTTGCCAGCCGTTGGCCTGCTCCAACGCCGCCTTCACCGACTCGTCGTCGGTGACATCGGCAACCAGCGGCAACACCTTGATGCTGTCGGCGGCCATACGCGACGCGGCGGCTTTCACATCAGCGTCGTTGCGGGAGACGATCGCGACGTGGGCACCACGCTGCAGCAGCGCCTCAGCGATGGCGAAGCCCAAGCCTCGGCTGCCGCCGGTCACAAACGCCGTCCGCCCGTCCAGGCTCCAACCTGCAGTCATTTTCTGGGTCTCCTTCGTGTCTCGTGTCTTCGCCTGCGCGGTTCAGACCGTCGCCGCCTCGATGCGGTTCAGCCGCAAGTGCATCGGAGCGAGGCAGTGCGTGCAAGGACCGTTAACGGCCAGTTCACATCTGTTGTACGGGGCGGGATCGGCACGGTCAGGTCGACTAACGCACGGCAGCGCACAGTAGGGGGCGACAGTGCTGCGACGGGGAAAGGGCCATGAGCGTGGAGATAGTGACACTCACGTCGCCGCCGGGACCGTCCGCATCAACGCAGTCGATGACTGCGCACTCCTCACATGCCGGCCCGTACTCCAGCGTCGCCATCGGTTCCTTCGACGGAGTGCACCTCGGGCACCGCCAGGTTCTGGCCGGCTGCGACACGGTGCTGACATTCGATCCGCATCCGATGCAGGTGCTCACACCTCGACGGGCCCCCTGCCTGCTCACCGACCGCCCGACCAAGTTGCGCAAACTCGCAGCCCTCGGAATCAAACGGACTGCGATCATTCGCTTCGACGAGGCGTGGTCGCACCTGGCCGGAGATGCTTTCGTCGAGGGTGTGCTGCTGGATCAACTCGGAGCCCGAATCGTCAGTATTGGAGCCAACTTTCGATTCGGCGCAGGCGGCACGGCAACCCCGGCGACGTTCGCCGACTATCCGTCGCTACAAACGCGGGTAGTGCCGCTGGTCACCGATGGATCGAACGGATTGCCGATCTCCTCGACGCGAATACGGCAGCTCATCTCACGGGGTGACGTCGAGGCAGCCTCACTCCTGCTTGGCGGCCCGTTAGTCCTACCCGGACACGTTGTCAGCCACGAAAGCCTGGTCATCAGCCAGCGGTTCGCGATACCGGCGCCTGGCGAATATTACGGCGGCATCGACGGCCGTCCGACCCTGGTTCAGGTGACCAGCGAAGGCATTACCGCCGCGGTGGCTGGTGTTCCGATGGGCTCCAAGGTGGCCGTGGCGTTCCTGCAGCGCAACGACTGACGCCCAACGGCGACGCGACGCAGCGATTCAGCCTCGCGGCTGTAGCACAAACGTGTATTCCAACTGTTCACTGTCGCCGCTGTCGTCGCTGGAGAAGTCTGCGATCAGCGCAGGCTTCACACCGACGACGGGGTCGCAGTCCAGGTAGGGATCCCCCTTGCGGAACACCATGGTGGTCAAGGTGGAGAATCCGGGCGCAACGATACGCACATGGACGTGTGCGGGCCGCATCACCGAGCGGTTACTGGCACGCATGAGCTCACCGACGGGGCCGTCGGAGGGAATCGGGTAGGACGCCGGTGCGATGCTACGGAAGGACACGTACCCGTCATCGGAGCTGCGGAACAGGCCGCGCATCGCGGTGCCATTGAGGTCGGCGATATCGGAGTCGTAGTGGCCGTCACCGTCGCTGTGCCACACATCGAAGAGAGCCCCTGAAACCGGTCGGCCCTCGGTGTCGACGATCCGCGCGCGCACCGACAATGTCGCGCCGGACAAGCCTCCCGAGATGTCGTACCCGTCAGGCAATGTCGGGCGGTCTTCACGAAAAAACGGCCCCAGCACGCTGTTGCCGGTGGCCGTCTCGTCGCGACGGCTGTTGACGGCGTCGACGAGCATGGTCACGCCCAAGACATCCGACAAGAGGATGAACTCCTGTCGTTGCGATGTACACATCTGGCCCGTACGAGTCAGGAAGTCGATCGCTGTCTGCCACTCGCTGTCAGCGAGGCCAACCTCGCGTATGAGGTCGTGCAGGTGGCGCACCACCGCGCACAGGATCTCAAGGGTGCGCTGACTCGGAGTGGACCGCATCGCAGCCAACACCTCGTCGGTGATGGACACGCCTTCATCGGGCATCGCCGGTCTCCTCATCCCAAAGGCAATCGAGCCCGACAGTATTCACGGAGCGTGAATAGAGTCGAAATCCGCGCGAAACCACAATCACCCGCCCACGCGGTGGCCCATTTCACCCCGGTGCAGTCCACACTCCAGGCTCGGTGCAGCCAAGGGCACCACGGAACACGCAAGGAGCCGCGCAGATGCTGCGAACCGGAAATCAATACCTCGAAGCGCTCAACGACGGGCGCGCCGTGTGGGTCGGAGACGAACTCATCGACAACGTCGCCACCCACCCGAAAACCCGCGACTACGCCCAGCGAATCGCCGACTTCTACGACCTGCATCACCGCCCAGACCTGCAGGACATCATGACGTTCGTCGATGACGACGGAGAACGCCGGTCGATGATGTGGTTCCGCCATGTGACCAAGGACGAACTGAAGCGCAAGCGTCGTTACCTCGAAACAGTCATCAAGGAGATGGGCGGCGGTGCTGCGCCGCGCACTCCCGATGTCAACAACTATGTGTTGGCCACCTACGTCGATGATCCCGAGCCCTGGAGTGAGCAGGCCCGCGGTACCGACGGTCGCGATCTCACCGTCGGGATCAAAGAGTTCTACGAACTGGTCATGGATGGCGACCTGAACGCCGCACCGGCCTTCGTGGACCCGCAAACTGATCGTTCCCGCGAATCCGCGCAAGCCGAATCGCCGGCTCTGCGGGTCGTCGAGACTCGCGACGACGGCATCGTCGTGCGTGGCGTCAAGGCCATCGGTACCGGAACGCCGTTCGCCGACTACATCCACGTCGGTGTGTTCTTCCGCCCGGGTATCGCAGCCGAGCAGATCATCTTCGGCGCCTTGCCGGTCAACACCCCAGGCGTCACGCTGGTGTGCCGCGAAAGCACTGTGAAAGACAACGAAACCGAACACCCACTGGCTTCACGCGGCGACGAGCTGGACACAGTGATCCTCTTCGACGACGTATTCATCCCGTGGAACCGCGTGTTTCACCTTGGCAACCCCCAACACGCCGCGATGTACCCCCAGCGCGTGTTCGACTGGCTGCACTACCAGGCCATCGTCCGCCAGATGGTGCGCGCAGAACTCATGGTCGGGCTGGGACTGATGATCACCGAGCACATCGGTACCTACCAGTTGCCACCGGTCCAGACACGTCTGGCTCAGCTCGTCGGGTTCTATCAGACGATGCGGGCGCACGTGATCGCCAGCGAGGACGAGGGATTCAACACCCCAGGCGGTCTCTACAAGCCCAACGTCCTGCTATTCGACTTTGGCCGCATCCACTATCTCGAACACATCTCCCGGATGGTCAACGAACTCATCGACCTCGCCGGCCGCTCGTCGCTGATCTTCCCATCGGAGGGCCAGTGGCAGAACCCCGATCTTCGCAAGTGGCTCGAGCCGCTGCAGACCGGCCCGGTCGGCAGGCCCTACGACCGAATCAAGATCAGCCGCGTGATTCGCGATCTGTTTCTGTCCGACTGGGGTGACCGGATCAGCGTGTTCGAAAACTTCAACGGCACACCGCTTCTGACGATCCGCATGCTCACCATGCATCGCGCCGAAATGTCACCGTCGGGTCCTCTCGGCGAACTCGCACGGAAGGTCTGCGGCATTACTCTGCCTGAGCCCGAGGGCGATACGGAGTACACCGAGCAGGCTGAATACGCCCGGCGCCAGGACGCGCGCGCAAGCTGAACACCACGCGCGAGCCCGCTACTGCATTCATCGTCGAACAGTAGGAGACAAATCCCGTGCCCAGCTGTCAGTGTGCGCGCAAGGCGGCGCCAGCACCGCCGTCCAGAACGTCGGCGATACCGAAGGCCGGCTCATGACGTGGACCGAAACCCGCGCGGTGGCGCCACTGCGCGCGGTCGGCAATTTCTGGGCCGTGGCACTCGACGCGTTGATGGCGATATTCCGCTGGCCCTTCGCGTGGCGGGAACTGATGGAGCAGACGTGGTTTGTCGCACGGGTCTCGCTCTTTCCTGCGATGGTGCTTGCGATTCCGTTTACGGTGGCGTCGGTCTTCACCTTCAATGTGTTCCTGATCGAGATCGGCGCTGCGGACTACTCGGGAGTCGGCGGTTCCATTGTCGCCAACGAAGTCGGACCGTTTGTGACGGTGCTGGTCGTCGCGGGGTCGGGCGCCGCGGCGATCTGCGCCGACCTGGGTGCACGCACCATCCGCGAAGAGCTTGATGCGTTGCGCGTCATGGGCGTCGACCCTGTACGAGCACTGCTGGCGCCCCGGGTCGTGGCAGTCACTGTGGTTGCCTGGCTGATCAATTCGCTGGTGACGTTGACCGTGCTGATCGCGGCCTTCATGTTCAGCGTGTTCTTCCAGCACGTCACCCCCGGTGCGTTCGTGGCGGGCCTGACGCTGGTCACAGGTCTTCCCGAAGTCGCGGTGGCCATGGTCAAGGCCACGACATTCGGCCTGACGGCCGGCCTCATCGGGGTCTATCAGGGCACGACGGTGAAAGGCGGACCCGCCGGGGTGGGCAACGCGGTCAACCAGACAGTGGTGTATTCGTTCTCGCTGCTGTTCTTCATCAACGTCCTCCTCACCGCCATCGGTTACGAGGTGATCGGATGAGCACCGTAACGGTTGCAGGCCAACGCTTCCCAAGAACGACGCATGCGGTTTCGACCGCACGCGCAGGTTGGGTGCGACTCGGTGAGCAGGCTCGATTCTTCGGCAAGACACTGGTGTCGCTGGTCGACGTCGTCATCTACTACCGGGCCGAGTTGCTGCGCCAGGTCGCCGCGATGAGCCTGGGCACCGGGGCGCTGGCGGTAGTTGGCGGTTCGGTGGCCGTGGTGGCATTCCTGACGATGTCCACCGGCGGGACCATCGCCAGCGAGGGTTTCAACCAGTTCTCCAACATCGGCGTCGAGGCGATGACCGGATTCGGCACGGCGTTCGCCAACACCCGATTGGTCACGCCGTTCACCGCGGCCATCGCCTTCGCTGCCACCATCGGCGCAGGCGCTACGGCGCAACTGGGTGCAATGCGGATCAACGAGGAAATCGATGCACTGGAGGTGATGGGCATCCGCGCCATCGCGTACCTGGCCTCGACCCGTGTCGCCGCCGGAGTGATCGTCGCCGTCCCGCTGTACTGCATCGCACTGATCCTCGGATACTCTGCGGGCCAACTGATCACGACCACTTATTACGGTCAGTCCTCAGGCGTGTTCGTCCACTACTTCAACACGTTCTTCATTCCCACCGACGTGGTGCGGTCGTTCGTTGTCACCGTCGCCGAGGTGACGACGATCATGTTGATCCACACGTACTACGGATACACCGCGGCCGGCGGGCCGGCCGGCGTCGGCGAGGCGGTGGGTCGCGCAACCCGCGCATCGCTGACCGTCGGCGGGCTGGTGATCATGTTCGTGACGCTGGCCCTCTACGGCCGCACCGGCCAGTTCAACCTGGCGGGGTGAAGCGATGAGCGGGCAACGGAGACAACACAAGAAGAGAATCGCCCCCGAGTGGCTGGCGCTGTTCCTGGTGGTGTGCATGTGCGGCGGTGTCGCACTGAGCCTGGCCGCGTTCAACCAGGCCTTCACACCGGCGGTGCCCGTCACGCTGACTTCTGAGCGGTCAGGCTTGGTGATGGAGCCTGCCGCCAAGGTGAAGATGCGCGGCGTACAAGTCGGCCATGTTGCGTCTGTGACCGGCGGCCCGAACGCGACCAGTCTGCGTTTGGACATCGATCCCAAACAGATCAAGAACATTCCTGCCAACATCGAAGCCCGGATCAACAGCACATCACTATTCGGGCAGAAATACGTCGACCTCATCTACCCGAAGGATCCGAGTCCACAACGGCTCTCAGCTGGCGCGGTGTTGAGATCGGAGAACGTCAGCGTTGAGGTCAACACGCTGTTCCAGAACGTGGTTGATCTGGTCAAGCAGATCGACCCCTACAAACTCAACGCCGTGCTCTCAGCGCTGTCTGAGGGAGTGCGCGGGCGTGGCGAGCAGATCGGTCAATCCATCACCGATACCAATCAGGTTCTGCTGGCCTTGAATTCGCGCACAGACACGATGCGCGACGACTTTCGGGCAATCAAGAACGTCAGCGATACCTACAGCGCAGCCGGGAAGGATCTACTCGATACGGTCGCGAGCAATGATCAGAACCTGTGGATGAGCCTCGGTGAGGGGGCGTGAAAGTGGGCGCACCTTCCCGAGGATGATCTGAATATCCGAAGGTCCGAT
>NZ_JBCHKV010000037.1:0-14191 GCF_039023525.1 Mycobacterium sp. 050272
ACCACCACCGGCACCCGCCAACAACTACACTGACTGCTGCTCACAGGTGAGGAATTTCGGCGAGCACACCTGAGGACTTTCGATGAGCGCGATCAGGGTGATCAGCCGAGTTTCATGGTTGGCGATTGATGCTGTCGGACCGTGTCGACGTCGCGTCCCGGCCCGCCAAGGAGCAGCGCTATACGAACATGAATCCCGCTGTTAAATAGGTGCTTTCGGCTCGGCGCTGCGACACGGATAGTCCCCTCATCCTGGCAAGCACGGACAGCAACAGTGCAGACGGCGCTGACGGGCCAGCCGCCACAGGCGTGAGTTGAGGTCGCCGACGAAGCTACGGCCGAGGATTTAGCGAGGCGACGAGCAGGTTGCGCAGCACGCCCTGGTCACCACCGTCTTCAGGCGTGGCGGGTTCAGCAATGAGGCTGAAGTTAATGCGGACAATCCAGCGCGCGAGGGTGTCGGCCGGAAGATCGCGGCGAATCTCGCTGGCGGCGGCGGCAACCTCGAGGCGCCGTACGAGCGCGTCAGCGAGGCTGGCTCTCCACAACTCAGAGCCTTCGGCGGCGTGATAGGCAGCACCGAGGGCTTGGTGGTCGTCAACTAATGATCGCATTATCGGTGAGCTGCGGGCGATGTCGATCCCCCGTAGGCATGCTGCGACGAGCTGAGCCAGGAAGGGTTCGTCAGTCTGCCAGCATTGCTCAACGGCTTGCAGGGTGGCGGCCAGCACTCGCACAAAGGAGGCCGCCAGCAGTGCGTCCTTATTCGGGAAGTGGTAGTACACCGTTGACCGGTGGACACCCGCGCGCCGGGCGATGTCGCCCATCCGAGTACGTACCGGCCCCTTCTCGGCGTAGCAAGCATCGGCTGCGGTCAGCAGCCGTTCGCGCGCCTCGTCCTCGTCCGCACTCGAGTCGGCGCCGCCCGAAATCACACGACGTTCTCTGGGGTGAGCGGCCACAACAGCACACTACGGCGTCCACGGCATACAGTTGGCGCGATAACGACAAGCCTGACTGCCGCTCGGTAGCTGCTTTCGCCCGTGGGGAACGCGGTCTGCGGCGGCTCCCCACAGCGCCGCCGGCCGTCCCAGGTCGGCGACTGCTCACTGACGCAACGTGATCAGCAACAACCGGTACCGGCCAACACCTACCACGTGGCGGTACCAGTGGCGGCTGGCCGGAATCGGTACCCGGCTTGACGATTGACCGGCAGTGGCAGCTCAATCGCACCAGGCAGTCTGCACCGTGCTCAGTTCGCCGCAAGTTAAGCTCCGCTATCACCCGAGCGCCTTCCCCAGGCTAACCGGCAATCAGGACGACGCGGCATACATACCACCGACGTTATATCCGACCAGGTAACCGGGTAGCAACCGTCGAGCAGCAAGTGCGACTTACTGCGGTTCGGTACCTGGCAGATCCCTTGAGATTCTTCAGCAACGCTCGAAAAATGAACTAATGATACAACCCGATATATAGATAGATAATTTGCTGAGGTGAACAAGGCCAGCGCCTTTCGTGCTCACAGGACCGCCGTCGCCCTCGGCGCGGTAAAGCCCGGACGGGCCGCCTGGCTAGCGGCGAGCAGCGATTAATTGCCCGGCCCGCTCGGGGCGATGTTGGCAGTTGTGGAGATGCACTACATAATCACGTTCGGCGCTTCGGAGGAGTCGGGGCCGCACCGACCGATGTCAAGTTCTCGGGCTTGCCGCCGCGCACAAGCGCTGGTCACGGCTTCGGCAGTGCATCGACACGAGCCGACGGCTTCGAGGTCAGTGGCGGACTTGCGACCTGGCGGGCCGCCCAGTCGTGCACCCGGCGCCGCTCAGGACCGGGCTGTTGGGATAGCACTGCGAGGCATACATCACCGCCCATTTGGTCTGATGTACGTCGGCATATCTTTATTGCTTCATTTGTATACGATGCGCGACAAAGACAAGCCGCAGGCGCTTCGAGCAGTTTCGCGAAAGGCGCCGCTTACCAGTCGGTGAATAAATCCGAAATTGTAACGGTAAGAAATGATTCTGCGAACGTCATTGGTTTAATTTTTGTGAATCTCATCGCAGCTAGATGCGCGAAAGCGAGTTGCCTTCAGCAAACAAGTCAGCCGCAGAGCCGTCGCACCGAAACAGGCACTGAACGAGCGACGCGCAGAAAGCCTCTACCCAGTCGGCCACGCGCCACAAAGCGGTATTTACGTGGTCCCGAGGTGGACAGCGCTACCTGGCAGTGTAGAGAGCCAAGGCCACGGGGTCGCCTAGATCGTAGAGATTGCGACATTCACGCCAAAATTGTCGGATCGCACAGCAAACCGGGATAGTTGCACAGGCGTCCACTGAGCTGGATTGTTATGAATGGGCGATTTCTATGTTGCCCTGTCTCAATGTCATGGTGTAGCGTCCCGCTGTGCTGTGGGCCACACCATTAGATGGCAGCGGGTTGTCTTTCCGCTGCGGGGAGGATTTCATCGGTCTAATGTCGGCAGAGATTAGACACCAGTGGGTGCGCTAGTGGTGGAGACGGACACGGAGCCTATTGCGGCCGCCGCCGGCGGGCCGGCGCGGGTCGAGACGTTCCTGGGTACTAGTCCCTGGGCGGCTTCCGCTGGCAAGCCGCTGCGGGAGGTCGGCAGCTTCTTCGCGCTCTCGCTGGAAATCCTGGTGCAGATGGTCCGTCCGCCCTTTGCCTGGCGTGAGTTCATCCATCAGGCTTGGTTCGTGGCTCGAGTGTCGGCCACCCCGGCCGTTTTCTTGGCGATCCCGTTGAACGCGCTCACGGTATTCATCATCAACGTCCTGCTCGTCGAAATCGGCGCTGCCGACGCCTCGGGGTCTGGCGCTGCGCTAGCCGCGATTGTCTACCTCGGCCCGATAACGGCGGTGTTGGTAGTCGCTGGGACCGGCGCGACCGCAATGTGTGCCGACCTGGGCGCTCGCACCATCCGCGAAGAAATCGACGCGATGAAGGTGATGGGAATCAACCCGGCGCAACGACTTCTGGTGCCCAGGGTGCTGGCGTTGGGGCTCAACGGGTTGTTACTGAACGCCATCATTACCATCGTCGGCTTGATAACCGAATATTTCTTCTCGGTGTACTTTCAGCATGTCAATCCCGGCTCTTACGCGGCGAGCCTTACGCTGCTCGTCGGGCTTACCGACATTGTCATAGCCTTCGCCAAGGCGATGCTGTTCGGCCTTGTTGCCGGCTTTATCGCTTGTTACAAGGGCATTACCGTGGGCGGCGGTCCGCAAGGCGTCGGCAACGCGGTGAACGAAACCGTGGTGTACACCTTCATGGCGTTGTTCGTGATCAACGTGGTGCTGACCGCGATTACCGCGAAGGCGACGATGTGACCGCCTTCCCAGCGACCAACAGGCTGCCGCGGCTGACGAACAGCGTGCGTGGTTTTGTCGGCGGATGGAACCGGCTCGGAAGCCAGACCGCGTTCTATGTCAAAGCCCTGGGCTTCATCTGGGACGCAATCATGCGCTATAGGGTCGAGACGCTGCGCTTGATCGCCAACATGAGTCTGGGCGTCGGCGCGTTGGCCATCATTGGCGGCACCGTGGTAATCATCACCACCTTGACGATGTCAACCGGCGGACTCGTCGGCATCCAGCTAAACCGATCGTTGTCCGATGTCGGGGTGCAGGCGTTGAACGGTTTCGCGTCCGCCTACATCAACACGCGTATCACCTCGCCGCTGATCGCCGATATCGGCTTGGCGGCCACAATCGGCGCCGGTGCCACTGCGCAGCTGGGCGCCATGCGGATCAACGAGGAAATCGACGCGCTCGAGGTGATGGGCATCCGCGCGATGACCTACCTGGTATCCACACGTGTGGTGGCGGGTGTAATTGTCGTGGTTCCGCTGTGGTGCATGGCGGCGCTCTCCGGGTTTCTGGCCACGCGCAGCCTTATCATCTTCTTCTACCGCCAGCCTGCCGGCGTGTATGACCACTACTTCCATACCTACCTTCAACCCACCGACCTCATCTGGTCGTTGCTGCAAGTCATCGCCGCCGGAACAACGATCATGCTGGTGCACACGTATTACGGTTTCAACGCCTCGGGCGGGCCGGCCGGCGTCGGTGAGGCGGTCGGTCGTGCGGTGCGTGCCTCACTGGTCGTCGCGGTGGCAGTGACCTTGGCGGTGGCACTGGCCGCCTACGGTGTGACCGGCAACTTCCACCTGTCCGGGTAGCGGCGATGGAGACGACAAAACGGAAATGGCGCGAGGCTGGCCTGCATCCGGCATTGTGGACCTTTATCCTCATCGCCGTCATCACAGCGCTGACTGCGCTAACGATCGGCGCGTTCAAAAGGGACTTCAGGCCCTATGCGCGGGTGACCCTGACATCTGACCGGGCGGGACTGGTCATGGAACCCGGCGCCATAGTGAAGTTGCGCGGCGTCCAGGTTGGCCGGGTTTCGTCGATTCAGCCGGGCGATCCGGTGAAACTGCAACTGGAGCTGTACCCCGAGCAGCTCAAATTCATTCCCGCCAACGTCACCGCCGAAATCACCGCGACTACGGCGTTTGGCGCCAAGTACGTGGACCTGCGTACCCCCGCCAACCCAAGCCCGAAACCGCTGGCGGCGGGCGCGGTGGTGACATCGCGCAACGTGAGCACCGAAGTAAACACGGTATTCGAGAACCTCGTTGGTGTGCTGAATCAGATCGACGTCACCAAACTGAATGCTGTGCTCACGGCGCTCGCCGACGGGTTCCGTGGCAAGGGCGAGACCATCGGGGAGGCCACCACCGACCTCAACCAGGTCCTGATGGCGATCAATCCCCGCAACGAGACCATCCGGGCCGACTACCGCTCCCTCAAAGGGTTCAGCGACACCTACAGCGCCGCCGCACGCGACATCGTGACGGTGCTGGATGCCGCCAGCACGACCAGCACCACGATCACCGACAACGCCAAGCAACTTGACTCACTGCTGCTCACCGTCACCGGGCTTTCCCGCAGCGGCACCAACCTGATCGGCCCGAACAAGGACAACCTTGTCCACGCCATCAATCTGCTGGAGTCCACCACGCGCCTGCTGATGAAGTACAACCCGGAACTGACCTGCATGCTGATCGGCGGGAAAATCGCCCTCGATTTCGGCGCCGTCAGTTCTTCCGGCGGCGCCAATGGATACTCCGAGATACTGGACACCGCTTTGCTGCTGGGCGACGACGTGTACCGCTATCCGGACAATCTGCCGATCAACGACATCAAGGGTGGCCCCGGCGGCCAGCCAGGATGCGGATCGTTGCCCGACGTTGCGAAGAACTTTCCGCAGCGCTACCTGGTCACCGGCTCCGGGTGGGGAACCGGACTAGATATGCGACCCAACCCCGGTATCGGCTTCCCAGGCTACGTCGACTACTTCCCCGTCACCAGAGGGACACCCCAACCGCCCAGCATCCGCCATCCCGGAGACCCGGCACCCGGGCCCGTGCCCTACCCCGGCGCCCCACCCTACGGTGCGCAGCTCTACGCCCCGGACGGAACGCCGCTATATCCCGGCCTGCCGCCGGCGCCTCCGCCGGGCAGTCCACCAGAAACCGGTCCCCCGCCGGCGGGCTCCGAACCGTTCGTGCCCCCGGTGCCGTCCGGAGTGCAAGCAACTTGCGGAGTGCTCAACCAGCAGTGTGTACCGCCGCCGTCTGCCCCTGCACCTTGACGGCCGAACACGCAGGCACCAGAACCCATAGAGGAAGGCAGACATGCGAGAGAATTTGGTAGGTGCCACATGGCGCTTCGCCATCTACTTGGTCGTGTGCCTGGTCGGGGTGTTTGCACTAGTCGCCGTCTTCGGCCAGTTACGCTTCCAGCCGGACAAGACCTATAAGGCCGTGTTCGCGAACGTGTCCGGGCTGGAGGGCGGCAACTTCGTCCGCATCGCCGGTGTCGAGGTTGGCAAGGTCCAAAACATCACTATCCAGCCCGACTCCACTGTGCTCGTCGAGTTCACTGCAGCCGACTCGGTGGTGCTCACCGAGGGCGCCAGGGCCGCCATCCGCTTCGCCGACCTCATCGGGGGCAGATATATGGCACTCGAGGAGGGCTCCGGGGGAGTAAAGAGACTTCATCCGGGCGGGACCATCCCGCTGAGCCGAACCGAGCCGGCGCTGGACCTCGATGCGCTGATCGGTGGCTTCCGGCCCTTGTTCCGCGCGCTGGACCCAGACCAGGTGAACAAGCTGACCGGCCAACTGATCTCGGCCTTCCAGGGGCAGGGCGGCACGATCGGCTCGTTTCTCGCCCAGGCCGCGGCCCTGACCAACACCCTCGCCGACCGGGATCAACTGATCGGTCAAGTCATCACCAACCTGAACACCCTGCTCGGTTCACTCAGCGGCCAGAGCAAACAGTTCGCCAAGGCCGTCGACTCACTATCTGACCTCGTGACAGGCCTTAAAGCCCGCAAGCAGGACATCAGCAACGGGGTCGCCTACGCCAACGCCGCTGCCGGGTCGATCGCCGACCTGCTGGCACACGCCCGCCCGCCGCTGAAAAAGGTTGTCGCTGAGACAGACCGGACCGCCGCAACCGTGCTAGCCGATCGCGATTTCGTCGATAATTACCTCAACACTTGGCCCGACGCGGTCCAACTACTCGACAGGCAAGGCATATACGGAGACTTCTTCAGCTTCTATCTGTGCGACCTCGTACTGAAGGTCAACGGCAAAGGTGGTCAACCGGTGTACGTCAAGCTCGCCGGCCAGTCCACCGGAAGGTGCACGCCGCGATGAAAGCCCTCTCCGAACGCAACCCGTTGATCATCGGCGCCATCGGCATCGGCGTCATCCTTGCCGTCATGTTGCTATCGCTGAACTACGACAAGCTGCCGTTCTTCAACACGGGCAAGAACTACTCGGCATACTTCGCCGAGGCCGGCGGCTTGGTACCCGGCAACGCCGTTCAGGTGTCGGGTCTCCGGGTCGGCCAAGTCTCGAGTGTCGAGCTGGATGGACCGCGGGTGCTGGTCAAGTTCGACGTCGCCGGCAACGTGCGCCTCGGTGACCGCACCGAGGCAGCAATCAAATTGAAGACCCTGCTCGGCACAAAACTCCTTGAGGTCACCCCCCGCGGGGAGGGGCAACTGACCGGCCCGATACCCCTCGACCGGACCACACCGGCCTACCAACTGCCCGACGCGCTGGGCGACCTCACCACAACCATCAGCGGGCTAAACACCGATCAACTGTCCAACTCCTTGGCCGTCCTGGCCAACACCTTCTCGGATACCCCGCCCGATCTGAAGGCTGCGGTGCAGGGGCTGGCGCGGTTCTCCCAGACACTAGACGAACGCGACACCCAGCTGCGAAACCTGTTGAGTAACGCCAATAAAGCGACGAAGGTGCTGGCCGAACGCAGCGACGAAGTCGTCAACCTGGTGGCTAACACCAACGCGCTTCTGGTGCAACTGAAAAGCCAGAGCAGCGCGCTAGACCAGCTCTCCAGCAATCTCTCTGCGGTGGCCCGGCAGGTAAAGGGCTTCATCGCCGAGAACCGCAACACGCTTAAGCCGGCGCTGGACAAGCTCAACGGGGTGTTAGCCGTCGTCGACAACCGCAAAGAACGCGTGCAGAAGGCGCTCGCAGGGCTGAACAAATATGCCTTGGGGCTCGGTGAATCGGTGTCATCGGGGCCGTTTTTCAAAGCCTATCTCGCCAACCTGCTGCCCGGCCAGTTCGTGCAGCCGTTCATCGACGCGGCCTTTTCCGACCTGGGTCTGGATCCGAACGTGCTGCTGCCCACGCAGCGCGCTGACCCGCAGGTCGGCCAGCCGGGAACACCGCCGCTGCCGATGCCGTACCCGCGGACCGGCCAGGGCGGGGAACCGCGCATGACCATCCCCGACGCCATTACCGGCAACCCTGGCGACCATCCGTGCGGTTTGCCCGGCGTGGCGTTGCCCGGCCCTGGCTGCTACCCGTATCGGGAGCCACCACCCGCGCCGCCACCCGGCGGGCCGCCGCCAGGACCGCCCGCGGTGATGCCTTCCGGCCCGGGACAATCCACGCCGCCGCCGGGAAGCACCGCAGTGCCTTCAGGCTCGCCGCAGCCGGGTGAAGGCGGTGGACAGTGAACTCACGTACCGCCAAGATCGGCTTGGCCTTCGCGCTGGTGCTGCTGCTGATCGGCGGCATCGTCACGGTGGTGCGGTCGGCCGGCGGCATCGGCCGCACCACTGTCACCGGATACTTCGCGGACAGCACCGGCCTCTACAGTGGGGACGACGTCGTTATTCTCGGCGTGCGCGTCGGCAAGGTCGAGAAAATCGAACCACAGCCCGGCCGCGTCAAGGTCACCTTTTGGTACGCCGACAAATACAAGGTGCCCGTCGACGCCAAAGCAGTGATCCTGTCGCCGTCCCTGGTGACGCCGCGATCCATTCAGTTGACGCCTGCCTACACGGGCGGGCCGGTGATGACCGAGGGTACGGTGATTCCGCAGGACCGCACCGCGATTCCGGTGGAATACGACGACTTGCGCCAGCAGCTGGAGAAGCTGACCCAGACACTGCAGCCGACCAAACAAGGCGGAACCAGCACTTTGGGGCAGTTCATCGACACCGCAGCCGACAACTTGCGCGGTCAGGGCCCAGACATCCGTGACACCATCATCAAGCTGTCACAGGCGATTTCGGCGCTCGGCGACCACAGCGACGACCTGTTCACCACTGTCAAGAATGTGTCGATCCTGGTGTCCGCGCTGCATGACAGCAGCGACCTGCTGCGGCAACTGAACCAGAACCTGGCCGCGGTGACGAACCTGTTGGCCAACGATCCCAACGAGGTCGGAAACGCGGTACGCAATCTCAACGAGGTGGCCGACGACGTGCGAGACTTCGTGGCCGATAATCGAGAGTCGCTGGGTACCACCTCGGACAAGTTGGCGTCGGTGTCACAGGCGCTGCATGACAGCCTCGATGACGTCAAACAACTTCTGCACGTTGCCCCGACAACGTTCCAAAACTTCCTGAACATCTACCAACCCGCGCAGGCCACGTTGAGCGGCATGTTGGCGTTGAACAACTTCGCCAACCCGATCCAGTTCCTGTGCAGTGCGGTGCAGGCGGCATCGCGTCGGGGCGCCAAAGATTCAGCGAAACTCTGTGTGCAGTATCTGGCGCCGATCATCAAGAACCGTCAGTACAACTTCCCTCCGCTGGGCCAGAATCTTTTCGTTGGAACCTCGGCGCGCCCCAACGAAATTACCTACAGCGAGGACTGGCTGCGGCCCGACTATGTTCCCCCGCGGCCAGCAGCGCCCGCCCCCGCCGACCCGCCACCGCCGGCAAACACCCCACCGGCGGCCACAACCTCGCCTATGCCGGCGGAGGCGCCACCGCCGGCGGTCGCCGAACCGGTGCAGACCAATCCAGCTGACGGCCTGCGCGGAATGATGGTGCCGCCCGGAGGTGGACAGTGAGCCGGTCACGACGCTTGTCGCGCGCAGCCATGGGACTGGTGGCGGCGCTTGCTGTGGCAGCGCTGTCCGGCTGCGGGTTCCGCGGCGCGAACTCGTTCCCGTTGCCGGGAACGAAGGGAGGTGGCCCAGGTTCGTACACCATCCAAGCGCAGATGACCGATGTGCAAAATCTGGAACGGAATTCTCGGGTTCGGGTCAATGATGTCACCGTCGGCAACGTGACCGACATCGAGCTTCAGGGCTGGCATGCGCTGGTCACCATGAAGGTCAACGGTGACGTGGACCTGCCGGCCAACGCAACGGCCACGATCGGCCAGACCAGCCTGCTGGGTTCGGTGCACGTCGAACTGGCGCCGCCCACCGGGGTCCCGTCCGAAGGCAAGCTCAAAAACGGGTCACTGATCCCGCTGTCGTCAGCCGCCGCCTACCCGTCAACCGAACGGACGCTGGCCGCGCTTTCGCTGCTGCTCAACGGCGGTGGCCTAGGCCAGATCCAGGACATCACCAAGGCCTTGAGCACCGCCTTCACCGGCCGCGAGGACGACCTGAGAAGCCTGCTCGGACAGCTCGACAAGTTCGTCGGCTACCTCAACGACCAAAAAGAGGACATCATCGCCGCAACGGACAGCCTGAACAACCTGGTTGGTCAATTCGCCGACCAGAAGCCGGTGATCGACAAGGCGTTGAAGACCATCCCGGACGCGCTGGCCGTGCTGAAAGACGAGCGGGAAACCATCGCCGACGCGCTGGGTGAGGTGAGCAAATTCGGCGCACTTGCCGCTGACTCGGTTAACAAGACCAAGGAAAACCTGGTCAAGGAGCTGAACGACCTCGGCCCGGTGCTGCAGTCGCTGGCCGATGCCGGACCCGCGCTCACCCGCTCGCTGGATTTCTTCGGAACCTTCCCGTTCCCCACGAGCACACTCAGCAAATGGATACGCGGCGACTATGCGAACCTGACCGCCGTCATCGACCTGACGCTGAGCCGGCTCGACTCGTCATTTTTCACCGGCACCCGGTTCGAGTGCAATCTGACCGAGCTGGAGCTGCAGTGGGGCCGCACCATCGGCCAGATGCCCAGCCCGTGCATGGCTGGCGGCCCATACAACCCCGGCAACCCGCTGGTTGTCCCCTACCACTTCGACCAGGGACGCTGACATCGTGCTGACTAGGCGTATCAAAATCCAGCTGCTGGTTTTCGCGGTTGTCAGCCTGATCGCGGGCACCATCATGTTCTTCAACTACATGCAGGTCCCGACCGTCTTCTTCGGGGTCGACCGCTACACGGTCACAGTGCAGCTGCCCCAGGCCGGCGGCCTGTATTCAGGCGGCAACGTCACCTACCGAGGAGTTGAGGTGGGTCGGGTGCGGGACGTGCGATTAACCAGTAGTGGCGCCGAGGCGGTGCTTCAGCTGGATTCTGATGTTCACATCCCAGCCGATCTCAGCGCCCAGGTGCACAGCGTGTCGGCGGTCGGCGAGCAATATGTCGAGCTGCTGCCGCGCACCGGGAAAGGGCCGTCGCTGAAAAACGGCGATGTGATCCCCGTGGACCGCACCTATGTTCCGCCGGACATCAACTCGCTGCTGGGGGCGACCAATCGCGGCCTGACGGCGATCCCACGCGAAAACCTCAAAACGGTGGTCGACGACTCCTATATCGCCGTCGGCGGGCTTGGTCCGGAACTGTCCCGGCTGGTCAAAGGAACGACCAATCTGGCGATCGGCGCCCGCAAGAACCTGGACGCGCTCGTCGCCGTGATCGACCAGTCCAAGCCGGTGCTCGACAGCCAGGTCCAGTCATCGGATGCGGTGCGGGCGTGGGCCGCCAACCTGGGGACCATCACGTCGCAGCTTCGCGACAACGACTCGTCGCTCGCGGGCCTGCTTCACACGGGCGGCCCAGCGGCTGCCGAGGCCCGGCAGTTGTTCGACCGGCTGAACCCCACGTTGCCGATCGTGCTGGCCAATCTTGTCAGCGTCGGGCAGGTGGGGGTCACCTACCGAGACAACCTGGAAGCTCTCCTGGTGGAGTTACCGCAGGGGGTGGCCGACGTCCAAGCGAGCGGGATGGCCAATAGGAACACCAAACAGGGTTACCTGGGTGCCTACCTCAGCTTCAACCTGAACCTCAACTGGCCGCCGCCATGCACCACGGGGTTCCTGCCAGTCCAGCAGCAGCGGGCCGCCAGCTACGAGGACTCCCCGGACCCGCCTAAAGGCGACCTATACTGCCGGGTGCCGCAAGACTCGATGCTCAACGTGCGCGGCGCGCGCAATCTGCCGTGTGAGACCCGTCCCGGCAAGCGCGCGCCGACCGTGAAGATGTGCGAAAGCGACCAGACCTACGTTCCCCTGAACGACGGCTTCAACTGGAAGGGTGATCCAAACGCGACGTATACCGGTCAGGGTGTCCCGCAGTTCAGGCCAGGAGAGGAGCCGCCCGGGCAGGCCCCACCACCGTCGCCGCCGGGTCCTCCACCACTCCCGATTGCGGCCGTCCAATATGACCCGGCGACCGGCATGTACGTGGGACCAGACGGGCGTATGTACACCCAAGCGAACCTGGCCCACGGGGCTACGAAGGAGCAAACATGGCAGAGCATGCTGACGCCTCCCAAGAGGAACTGAGCGAGACTGACCTGGCAGAAGCACCCCCCGCATCGGCCGGGCACACCGGCGAGGGTTCGTCGGAATCGCCCAGCCAGGTCACCTCGAACGAGAAGAGCGCCCAGGCGGCACCCGCCTCGGAGCAGGCGGCGGAAGGTCTGGCCGATGAGGCCGACGATTACGACGCCGCGGTTGATGACGAAGTCGACGATGCCTCGGAAGACGCGGTGCCGGTCAAGAAGCGGATGTCGCCGGTAGGGCTGGCAACGGTGTTGGGGTTGGTCACAGTTGTCTCCTTGGGGGCGCTGGCCGGTTGGTTCGGTTTCCGGATCTATCAGTCACACCAGGCCCAAGAGCAGCGCGAGCTGTTGGTTCGGGTCGCGAGGCAAGGAGCGCTGAACCTGACGACGGTCGACTGGCAGCACGCCGATGCCGACATACAGCGCATTCTGGACTCGGCGACAGGCACTTTCTACGACGACTTCTCCAATCGATCTAAGCCCTTCATCGACGTCGTCAAGAAGGCGCAGTCGAAGTCGGTAGGAACAATCACCGAGGCGGGTTTGGAGTCCCGATCGGGCAACGAAGCCCAAGTGCTGGTCGCCGTGTCCGTTAAGACGTCGAACCTCGGTGCGGCAGAGCAGGATCCGCGACATTGGCGAATGCGAATCTCGGTGCAAAAGGTCGGCAATGACACGAAAATCTCCAAAGTCGAGTTTGTGCCATGAGCAAGACGCAGGCCGGCAAGCACCGACCACCGATACGCCAGACCAGAAAAGGAATCATCTCAGTGAGGGTTGAAACCGATTCCGTGACCGATCAGAACGGAGCCGAGATCGCCGAGCAGACAATTGACCAGGCCGCAAGCGCAACAGACGAACCTCAGGCGACCGGTGACGCCCACGACACCAGCGAAACAAAAGACGTTCCTGAGTCAGGGGAAGCGTCTTCCGAGGATGAGGACACCGAAGCCGAGGACGCGAAAGACGTTAAGTTCCCGGCACGTAAGCGCAGAATTAAATGGTCCCGGGTGTTGGTGTTTGGGGTGCTGCCTGCCCTAGCGTTGCTGATCGCGGCGGCCGTCGGCTTCCTGAAGTGGCAAGACGCGCGGATCCACAGCTCTGGGGCCGCCAGCATCGAGTCGGTCGCAGCGGCCAAGGAATCTACGGTTGCGCTACTGTCCTACCAGCCTGATTCCGTCGAGAAAGACCTGGGGTCCGCCCGCAACCGGTTGACCGGCACCTTCAAGGACTCCTATACGCAACTAGTCCACGACGTCGTGATCCCAGGCGCCAAGAAGGACCACGTCTCGGCGATCGCCACCGTTCCCGCCGCGGCGTCGGTGTCGGCGACTCCAAACCACGCGGTCGCCCTGGTGTTCGTCAACCAGACTGTGACCGTTGGTAACGATGCGCCCACGGACACCGCATCCACTGTCCGGGTGACTTTGGACAAAAGCGGCGACCGCTGGCTGATCTCCGCGTTCGACCCAGTCTAAGGCTGGGATGGCATAGGCGGATATCTCAGCGTGGCCCTCACAGGGGCATCGACTGTGTCGATCATCCCTGGAAGTGTCCCGTGCAACAGCGGTTTCGGGCCGGGACCCGATTTCACGGGCGGCGCGTAGGCTCAGTCCATGATGTCGCGTACTTTGGTCTTCTCGCAGTCCATATCAAGCACGCGGCCTTTTCGGTGCGCGGCGGCACGCTCAAGGAGGGCGACATAATTGTCGCCTGGTCAAATCTCTTTGACCTTCGTGGCGATCGTCCCATCGGTCAGCACCGCCAGCTGCATGGCGTGTTCGAGGATCGCCTGCTTGCCGCGGTACACACCAGATCGCTCGCTGTTGTCGACTTCGTCCCACACCGAATCGGTGTATGCGTCGAACGCGGCGAGATCGCCTGTGACATAGGCCTGGTAGAGCGCATCAAACCTGCGCATTGGCGCTCGCGTCCATATATTTGCTCCCATTCGCGGCGTTGTTATGGATCGGGCAGCCGTGCGTCGACGCGAGCCCAGAGGAAGTGCACGGCGACCCGTTCGGCGAGGGGGTCTGCTGCACGGATAGGTGACATCTGAGTTGGCTTGCCCCGCTGGGGCCGGCTGGAAGGATGTTCCCGTGCCCAAGCCCTACCCCAGAGA
>NZ_JBCHKV010000038.1:0-14123 GCF_039023525.1 Mycobacterium sp. 050272
TCAATGAGAAACGTCGCGATCGAAATTCTCATCCAATCTGGGGCAATGCAGGTCAGACTAGTAAATGTGCCCCAGATTCAATGAGAACGGACACCAGTACCCGCCGGCCCATCAGTTTTTGCCCGTCCCGCGGACCGGGAACGTTGGTCGCCACCGCGACGACCGCCTTTTGGGGCAGTCGGGACAGCAACCGGATGGCCCACGCCGTGAATGCGAAAGGGATATTCTTGGCCGCCGCGGTCAGCGCCGTGCCTCCTTCGCGTTGACCGCTGGCCTTGGCCCGCGTGAGTCGACTGTGCACCAGTTGCAGCTGCTTGCGCGGGTCCGCCTCGTCGACGGGTAGCAACGGCAGCATCGCCGAGACCTGATTGTCGGCCATGTTGAAGTGGTTCGTCGCGCGGACCGAAACCGGAACAAGCGTGCGCAGCGAGTTGTGGCCGGGCCGCTCCCCGCGCTCCAGCAAGATCTTGCGGTAACTGTCGGTGATCGCCGCCAGCGCTACATCGTTGAGCGTCACGCCGAATGCCCGAGCAACCTCCTGCAGGTCGGTCAACCTAACCCGGGCCACGCTGTAGCGGCGCAGCGACGTAACCGGTCCGTTCAGCGACGAATCGGGCGCCGCGCTGAGCACCCCGGCCGTCAGCTCGGCCGCACCTATCACCATGTGCTCGACCGCGGCCGCGGCGGCAAACGCGCTTCGCGCTATCCCGCTGACCCAGTTCACTGGGTTCAAACTCATCTTTGGGAAGCCCAGGCCATCACGGACCGGCTCCCTGGCTGCACGAATGGCGGTCGCGAAGCTGTCGCCCCCGCCGCTATCGCTGAACTTTGCCAGGATCTGCGTCGTCGCGATCCCATCGGCGATGCAGTGATGGACCTTGGTCAGCACGGCCCACCGGTCCTCGCTCAGCCCCTCGAAAATCCAGCACTCCCACAGTGGGCGCTCGCGATCGAGCCGTCGCTCCATCACCGACGCGACCATCTCAAATAACGCCGCGTCGTCGCCAGGGTGCGGCAGCGCGAGACGATGCAGGTGCCGTGAGACGTCGAAGTGCGGGTCCTCGGCCCACTCGGGTGAGCCGAGATCGAGCGGACGCGTCCGCAGGACCTGCTTGCAGCGCGGAATCTGCGGCGCCCTTTCGGCAAAGGTCGAAACGAACTCCTCGTAGCTCGGAGCAGGACCTTCCATGATCGAGACGCTGCCGATCGCCAAACTCACGTGCGGATCGGAGTCTTCGACCTCGAGGAAAGTGGCATCGAAGGCGCTCAAATGCTCCACTGCGACACAGTCCCTTCCGGCGGCTGACGGTACACGGCGGCACCGGCGGTGATCCCGGCACCGGCGGCAACGAACAGCACCTGCGCGCCTTCCGGAAGCCGGTCAACCTGTCGCTCGAATGCTGCCGGCAGCGCGGCGGTATGCATCCGTTGATCGTCGGCGATGCTGATCCTGTCGATCGGCAGCCCAAACCGGTTGCTCAGCGCGGTGCGGTATTCGTGCCGCGCGGGTGCGGCGACGATCACGTCGATGTCGGAAAGCCGGACGGACTGCGCGGCCAGGCAGGCGTGCGCCGCCGCTGCGGCAGCCGCAGCGAACCGCTCATCGAGTGCGGCGGACTGGCTGAATCGAAGAACGTTACGCGCGTCGGCGAATCCGACTGTTGCAGAAAATATTTCGTCCTCATCTGGCGCGCCGCTGTCGTTAACCCAGGACACGTCGCTCAGACCATAGCTGTCGTCAGTCCATCCGCAGAGCAACGCCGCACCGGCGGCCGAGAATGGAAAGTGCTCGCTCATGCCATGGCCCGGGTCGGCGTCGCTGGCCACGATAAGCGCGCGCCGAATGCTGTGCGTTCGCAGGAAGCCGTCGACGATCTGCAGTGCGGTGAGTACCCCGCAGGCGCCGTTGGCGATGTCGAAGGAAAAGGTGCCGTGCGCGTCACCGTGCGGGTCCTCGGGGTTGGCGCCGATGTCGTCCTGAATCAGCGCCGCCAGCGCGGGCTCCCCCAAATTGCGGTCGCGGTAGATACCGGCATTGACCACGAGATCCAATTCACTTGGCTCGCAACCGGCGTGCAGCAGGCAATCCTCGGCGGCACTGACCGCGAGGCGCAGCGCGCTGTGCCGGTCACGCCACCGTGCGTGTGAGATATCCACTTGTTCAATCACGGTGCCCATAACGGCTCACCAAATCCTCATCCAGGGTGAGTAACACCACACCGATCTCGAGTCCCGAAGCCAGGGCAAGCAGCGCGACCCTTTCTCCGGCCTCGATGCGTCCCGCTTCGAGTTCCTCGACGAGGGCCACCGTGTGAGTCGTCGAGGCCGTATTGCCGTATCGGTCGACGGTGATCACGGCGTCGTGCCGGGGACTGTCGCCGAACGCCTCCGACATTCGGGCCATTCCTTTGCGAATAGCGCGCGCCGAAGTCTGGTGGGTGATCACATGGTCGATGTCGTGAATCGAAATGCCAACGGTGTCAAGCACTTCATGCAGTAACAGCGGAGTGTTGGCGATCGCGGCCTTCTGAATCGCGCGGGAATTGGTGAACATCCGCGCACCCGGATCGTGGCCTTTTGGATAGGCCAGGCAGAGCCTGCTGTAGTCGGCGACCGTCGTGAATCCGGCCAGGCTGATACCGGCTGAGCCGGCGGGCGCGCGCTCCAACAGAAGTGCCGCGCCCGCATCCCCTAGCGTCAGGCAGGCAAGCTCTTTGCTCATGATGTTGCGAATGTGTCGGGCTGCGTTGTGGCCGAGTTGGGAAATGTACTCGCCGCTGACCACGAGTCCACGCTCGACAATGCCCTGCCGGATCCAGTTGTTCAAAATTGTTACCCCGGTGAGCATTCCGGCACAGGCATTTGACACATCGAACGTCATTGCCTGCGGCGCCCCGATCCCGCGAGCTATCGCACCGCTCATCGACGGCTCGAGCCATTGGGTCAGGCCGCCACGAAGTTTCGTGATGCTACAGCTGATAACCACGTCGAGGGATGCCGGATCCTGTTGTGCGGTGGCGAGGCAATTCAGCGCCGCCGACGTTGCCAGGGTGTGGGAATCCTCGTCGCCCACCGAAACACGCCGCTCGTGAATCCCGGTCAATCGTTCCAGGTCGATGCGGGTACGGTGGCGCGTGGTCGCCATCAGTTCGTCTGTGGTCAGGTGAGTCTCTGGCAGATGCCGGCCGGCAGCTGCCAGCCGGGCGACGAACGGTGCCGCAGGCCCGTCGCCGGATGCCTCCATCACCAACCAATGCCGAGCCATCTGCCTTACTCCTGCGGGTGAATGCGTGCCCAGTTATTCACGGCCACGCGCTGATTCCAGCAGCAACCGCCGTTCCGCGGCGGCAACAATGCGCCGAGTCGCGCGAACCGCGTCGGGGTTGACCGACACCGAGGTGATGCCCATGCGCACAAGATGTTCGGCGAACGCGGGATTGGTCGATGGCGCCTGACCGCACAACGACGAGGTAATTCCGTGCTTGCGAGCGATCGAAACGATGCGCCCGATAGCGTCGAGGACAGCGCCGTCGGATTCGTCGAACAGCTCGGCACAGATGTCGGAGTCCCGATCGACACCCAGAATCAATTGAGTCAGGTCGTTGCTACCAATCGATACACCGTCTACGCCCAGCCCGATGTACTCGGGAAGCCAATACATCACCGATGGCACCTCGGCCATCACCCAGCGGTGCAAACCCCGCTGGGCACCCAGCGGGCTCACATCGATCAGAGATAGGCATGTTTCCAGTTCCCAGCGCGTCCGAACGAATGGAATCATCAAGTGCACGTTCGGGTTCCGTTCGCGCACCCTGGCCAAGGCCTGGAGCTCCAGTCCGAACAGGTCAGGTTCTTTAACGTATCGGTAGCACCCGCGGTACCCGATCATCGGATTGTGCTCGACTGGCTCGTAGGCTTCACCGCCACGCAAGCCACGGAATTCGTTGCTACGAAAATCGGTGGCCCGGTAGACGACCGGCCGAGTCCCGAACGCGGCGGCTATGCGGCCGATGGAGGCGACCATCGCGTCCACGAGATCTGCCTGCTCGCCACGCGCGATGAGATCACGTGGATGTCTTCCTGAAAGTGCCTGAGTAAGCAGGAATTCTGCGCGAAGCAGCCCCACTCCATCGACATCCTGGGCTGCAACCGCTTCCGCGGAGTCAGGCATCGCCAGGTTGACGTAAATCTTGGTGCCCGTCGTCTCGCTAGGTGCCGGCGCGCTGACGGGTGGCTCGGCGGTCGTCGCCCGCACCTGCGGGCTGTGCCCTCCAGCACTGACATTTCCATGTCCGCCGTCGACCGTGACCGTCTGACCGTCGTGCAGGATGGTGGTCGCATCGCGGGCTCCCACCACACACGGGACGCCGAGTTCGCGTGCCACGATCGCCGCATGGCACGTCATACCGCCGGTCTCGGTCACCAGCGCGGTCGAGCGACGGATCGCCGGGAGCCAATCCGGGTTGGTCATTGGAGCAACCAGAATCTCGTTGTCGAGCAACCGATTACCTTCGTCCGGCGTGTGCAGCACCCGCACCCGGCCGGACGCCGAACCCGGCGCCGCGGGCAACCCGCGAACCAGGACGCCGTCTGTTCCCGGATCATCAGAGGTGTGGGTTTGCAGGGTCGTAATCGGCCTTGCTTGCACCAGCCAACTCTCGCCAGACGCGATCGCCCATTCAACATCCTGGGGACACCCGTGGTGTGCTTCGACGGCAATGGCCAGCTCGGCGATACGCCGTAAGGACGCGTCGTCGAGCACACGCGCCTGGGCCTGCTCGGGGTCCAAATCCACAACCACGTCGCGGCCATCAGGACCACGTTCGATCTTGAACGCCTGGTAGCCGATCTTGACATCAAGCACTTCCAGCGTCTTCTTGTCGACTACGTAGGTGTCGGGCTGGACCTTTCCGGATACCACGACCTCGCCCAGTCCAAGAGCGGCTTCGATGACCAGATGGTCGCGCTCCCCGGTACTGGGATCGCAGGTGAACGCGACCCCTGACCGCTCGGAAGCGATCATCTGCTGCACCACGACCGCCATTGCGGGCGTCGCGAGGAAGCCCCGGCTGGCTCGATAGGTGATCACGCGAGGACTGAAAAGCGAGGCCCAGCATGCCTTGACGGCATCCACCAACATCGTCTCACCTGACACATTCGTCAGTGTCTGATTCATTCCAGCGAACGATGCGTCACGGCCATCCTCACCAGTGGCCGAAGATCGAACCGCCACAGTGCAGTTCGGCCCCAGTGCGCGGTAGGAATCGAGCAATGGGGCGCGCACCTCCTCGCCGAGTCCGGCCTTGAGGACCAGATTCTGCATGCGCTGGCAGAGTTCGGTCAGTCGTGAATTGTCGCTGACCTTTGCCAGCGCCTCGGCATGCAGCGCCGCCAGTTCCGCCTCGACTCCACCTGCCTGCATCGAAGTCAAGTAGCTGCTTCGCATCAAGACGAACCCGGGGGGAACTGGAAGCCCGGCAGCGACCAATTCGCCCATGTTCGCGCCTTTGCCGCCCGCTTCCTCGGAATCGGAGAGCCGCAGATCAGCTATATCTGAGACATATTGACTTGCAAGAATCTTCGTTGACACGATAACTCCTCATCAATCAGGACGGAAAGCCGCAGCGCAACCCGGGCGGGTAGATCGACCGACGCCACGTGGCATGCGCTTGTTGGACGGTTTGCTCGACCGGCTGCGACGTGTCCAGCGCACATGCGGTGTCCCAGCCGTTCTGTTCTCGCGCCAGTGCTGCCGCGACTTCCGGCGTGACCTCGGAGTTGCCTGGCCGGCGGGTCAGTATTCGCTTGGCAGCGGTCTCGATACCTGTTACGCACATGAGTTCCACGACAGCCGAAGACATCTCGGATGCGAGCAGATGGGCGTAAGCGCGGAGATGCGGATCTCGCCAGGTCCCGTCAAGGATGACTGAGTAGCCATCGCCGAGAAGCACGCGGGCCCGGTCCAAAACCAGCTCGTAGACGCGCCTGACGTTCCTGGGCCGGTACAAGCCGCCATTGAGGATGCCCGTGCCGCCGGTGATGACGCCCGAATCTGTCAGCTCCTTACGTACGTCATCGGTTGAGATCAACTGTGCTCCCACCATTTCGGCGAGCGCGTGTGCGACGGTCGACTTGCCAGTTCCTGGATTCCCACCGACCAGCGCCATGCGGACGCTGCCGTGTTCTAGATGCCGGACGGCGATGGCCAGGTGCCGGCCCGCGTCTGCGGCGGCCTCCGCGTTGCCTTGTGCGTGCCGAATGCAGTCAACCTTGGCCCTCACCACGGCGCGATACGCGATGTAGAAGTCCCACAACGATGACGGCGCCCTGTCACCCGAATGGACGATGTAGCGTTGGACGAAATAGTCACCAAGGTCTTTGCGGCCCAGGAACTCCAGGTCCATTGCCAGGAACGCCGCATCGTCGATGCGGTCGATATGGCGCAGCTTGTCGTCGAACTCGAGGCAGTCGAGCAACGCCAGTTTGCCGTCAGCCCAAAATATGTCGTCGGCGAGCAGATCGCCATGGCCGTCGACGATGCATCCTTGTTCGACCCGCCGGGCAAACAACGGGGCCCGACCCGAAACGAATTCAGCGGCAAGGCGCTGAACACGTGCCAACAGCTTGAAGGAAATCTCCGAAAATTGTCCGCCCACAAAACTGTTCAGTTCCGACAGATTCTCGCGCCAGCGGCCATCGACCGCACACAACTTACCCTCGGCGTTGATCTCGGGGCTGCGGTCGGCGCGTGCGTGAAATCGAGCCAGCACGCCAGCGATGGTGTCCAAGATGTCGCGTACGGATTCGTCGGGACCTCGGGCTATCAGGGCCGTCAGGCGGTCTTCTTCGCGGTAGCGCCGCATCACGACGATTGGTTCGGCCGGTCCTCCGCAGGGGTCGGTGAGATGCGCGACACCAAGATAGCTTTCGGGCGACAACCGGCTGTTGAGCTCGACCTCTCGCAGGCACGCGCGCTCGCGCTGCTCGGCTGTGCGGAAGTCGAGAAAGTGAGTCGCTATCGGTTTCTTTGCCTTGAAGGCGCGATCCCCGGCGAGGACCACGATGCCGGTGTGGGTTTCGTGGACATCGATGTAGGGCAATGCAACTGCCACCGATGCTGCGCTAGGCCGGTCAGCGGCAATCGTGGAGTTCATGGCTCTCTACAGTCCTGTCGATTCGGGAGTTACTCGGGCTCATGAAGGACGCGCCACGATCAGCGGCGCGTGAATCGAGTGAACGACCGCGTTGCTCACCGACCCCAGCATCACGCCCGACAAGGCGCCGCGGCCGTGGCTGCCCACAACCACCAGTTGGGCCGACTCCGAGTGCTCGATGAGTTGCCGGGCCGGCCGGTCTCTGACGACGACCCGCTGCACCGGCACATCTGGGAAACGTTCTTGCCACCCCGCCAGACACTCAGCCAGATTTCGCTCCGCTTCGGCCCTGACCGTTGTCCAGTCATATCCGGGAAGTTCCACGAATTCGGTATCACTGGACGCGTGCAGGGCCACCAGTCCGACATCGCGTCGCGATGCCTCATCGAACGCAATGGCCGTCGCCAGCTCTGACGCCGGCGACCCGTCGATTCCTACCAGCACCGGAGCCTGTTGGGCATCCGGAAGAGACCCGGATTCGGCGCGAATGACCGCGACTGGACACTTCGCGCCGCGCACCACGCCCGAGCTCACCGAACCGAGCAGGACCCGCTCCATCGCGCCGTGCCCGTTGGAGCCGACGACCACCATCTGCGCATGTGCGGACATTTCAATCAACGTCGGCACCGCGGGCGAGGGCTTCACTTCGCTCGTGATGACAAGCTTCCGGTCTGTTTGCACGGCGTCCTGCGCGATCTTGACGGCCTGCTCGAGAGCCTGGCGCCCGTCGTCGAGCTGCCACAGCGCGACTCCGCTCGGCATCGGTACCTGCGGGAAAGTCGGCACGAATGTCTCGAACATGTGCACGAGGTTCAACGAAAGATTGCGCAACGCCGCGTCACGTGCTGCCCAGACCACGGCGGCATTCGATGCGGCCGATCCATCGACTCCGACGACGATCCCGTAGCGCTGCTCAATTGCCGTCATTTCGTTCTCCTCCAGTCACTGAGAACGCTATTGCCTGCGCGGTCGTCGATCATGAGGCTTTAGTCCCGATCTAGGTGGCCGACAGTTGGCCGCGCGACGATCACCGGCACAAAGACCCCATGCAGGACCGCATTGCTGACCGAGCCCAACAGCGCGCCGGCCAAGCCACCTCGGCCGTGGCTACCGACGACCACCAACTGAGCCGACTCCGACTGCTCGATCAGCCGCCGAGCAGGTTGGTCGCACACGACAAGTCGATGCACGGTGACATCGGGATAGCGTTCCTGCCAACCGGCAAGACGCTCGGCCAGGATCTCCTCGGCCTGGGTCCGCACCGCGGTCCACTCGGGCTTTGGAAGTTCGAACAGTCCGACGTCGCTCCACGCATGCAAGGCCGTCAGGTCGACGCCGCGCCGCGACGCTTCGTCGAAAGCAATCGCCGTCGCCAGTTCCGAGGCCGCGGAGCCGTCGACGCCCACCAGCACAGGGGCGTCAAGCGGGTTCGGCATCAACGGATCTTCGTCACGGATGACCGCGACCGGGCACCGTGCGCTGCGCACGACGCCTGAGCTGACCGAGCCCAGGAACGTCCGGGCCAGTGCTCCGCGCCCGTTGCTGCCCACAACGACCATCTCTGCCTCGTCGGACAGTTCGACCAGCGCCGCAACCGGTGACGCAAACATCAGCTCTGTCGCAATATCGATGCGGCCATGGGCCTTTGCGGCATCTTCGGCGATCTTCTCCGCCTCTTCGAGGATGCGACGGCCGTAGTCTTCTTGCCATATCGGCGTATCCGCGGTGAGTGACATCGGGGGCCACACCGGCGCGGCCAGGTTCACCATGTGGACCAACGTCAGCCGGACACCACGCAGCGCCGCGTCCCGTGCGCCCCAGCAGACGGCGAAATCCGACGCGGGCGATCCGTCGACCCCCACAACGATCCCGTAACGCTTCTCGGACGCTGACATGTGTTTCTCCTTCGCTCATCCAGAACGCTATGGTCCAAACACTCGTCAGTCATGAGACTTTCGTCCCCAACTGCATGGACGAGAGACCTTCAACGGGCGAATGGCCTTGACCCAGACAGGCTCTGTGGCATCGTCACAAGCGTGACTCAATGGCCCGTCACGATCGACAGGCGCTACCACGACGCCGTGATCCTCGACTTGGACAGCGCGATCATCAGTGCCGAGCAAGCCCACCCACACGCGGACGTGCCACTGCTGCGACAGCTGCGAGATATCGGCGTCGGCATCGAGGAGGTCGGACCCGGCACGACGGCGTTGACCGAGGCGATCACCCACCTCGGGGTCAGCCCCGGGCGCTGTGTGGTGATCGCCGACAATGAATCCGGTGTCCGGACAGCCCGGGACTGCGGCATCGGACTAGTCATCGGCCTCGACCGCAACCGTACCGATGGCGTGGTCACCGAGGAGGCAGACATCGTGATCGCCGATGTCGCCGAGATCTCGGTGCGCAGCCGCGACTCTGCCTTGTCGACCATCGCCGATGCCTTGCAGTCCTACAGCCAACTGAAAGAACTTGTGGTCGCGCGGCGGCCCGTGGTATTCCTCGATTTCGACGGGACGCTGTCCGATATCGTCGATGACCCCGACGCCGCTGTGCTGGTTCGCGGTGCCGCCGAAGCGCTTCGCGCTCTGGCCGCACAATGTCCCGTGGCCGTGATAAGCGGTCGAGACCTGAAGGACGTGCTCGGACGAGTCAACGTCGACGGCTTGTGGTACGCGGGCAGCCAGGGCTTCGAGCTGCTCGGGCCGGACGGCACCCATCTCGAGAACTCCGCAGCCGTCGCCGCTGCCAATGTCTTGGCCGATGCCGCCATTGAACTGACTGGATCGTTACGTGACCTCCCAGGAATAGTGGTGGAGCACAAGCGCTTTGCCGTGACCATTCACTACCGCAAGGCCGATCCAGCCATCGTCGACCGGGTGATCACCACGGTGTCGCGACTGGGACGATCCCGGCATCTTCGGGTCACGCACGGCCGCAAGGTCATCGAATTGGGCCCCAACGTTGCCTGGGACAAAAGCGACACTCCCGACTGGCTCCTCGAAAGAATCCTGGCGGACAATCGTCGCGCTGACTCCCCTGCCGCATTGCCGATCTACATCGGTGACGACCTCACCGACGAGGATGCTTTCGATGCGGTTCGATTCGACGGCGTGGGGATCGTGGTGCGCCATGACGAGGGTGGCGACCGACCGTCTGCCGCTCGATTCCGCCTGGAAAACCCTTCGGCAGTATGCGAATTCGTCCAGCGTCTGGCACACGACCTTAGAGAGGAAGCGACCAGCCCGGCCGATGCGTGGCGACTGGTCTTTGACGGCTACGACCGGGACCAAGAGCGGCTGCGAGAGACGTTGTGCACCGTCGGCAACGGCTACGTCGCCACCCGTGGCTGTGCGCCGGAGGCATCCGCCGGCGAGGCCCACTACCCCGGCACCTATGCGGCCGGCGTCTACAACACCCTGGCCGACCAGATCGCCGGCCGCAGAATCGAGAACGAGAGCCTGGTCAACCTGCCCAATTGGCTGCCGCTGACGTTTCGCATCGACGACGGCCCGTGGTTCAGTGTGGACGACGTCGAATTACTTTTCTACCGGCAAACATTCGACCTGCGACACGCGACACTGAACCGTACACTGCGATTCCGGGATCACGCGGGCCGAACAACAACGCTGAATCAGCAGCGATTCGCGTCGATGCACCAGCACAACATAGTGGCGATGAAGAGCGCCGTAACGGCGGAGAATTGGACGGGCACAGTAGAATTCAGGTCCTACCTGAATGGGGCAGTCAGCAATTCAATGGTGGAACGCTATGGCTCGTTGTCGAGTGTCCACCTGACGCCGGCAACCCTGGATGAAATCTCGCCCGGATCAGTGCTGTTGCGAACTCATACGTCGCAATCACGTATCTCGATCGGGATGGCCGCCCGCACTTCGCTGTGGCGCGACGACTCGCCCGTCGACACGCAGTGCACCTTTGTGCGGGAAGCCGGCCGGGGCGGCCACCACCTCCGAGCGAATTTGTCCGCCGGACAGTCCATCACACTCGAGAAGGTTGTCACGGTCTTCACCGGGCGGGACGCCGCGATCTCTGAGCCGGCGAGCACCGCACAGCACTTTCTTGAAGAAGCCGGGCGATACGCGGATCTTCACCGGCACCACCGGCGGGCGTGGGACCGACTCTGGGAGCAATGCGACGTCGGACTTGACGACGGCGTGGAAGCCCTGCGGATCCTTCGGCTGCACCTCGTGCAGCTGCTGCAGACGCTTTCCCCGCACACCGCTGAATTCGATGCCGGCGTCCCGGCGCGAGGCCTGCACGGCGAAGCCTACCGCGGACATGTCTTTTGGGATGCGCTGTTTGTGTCCCCTGTGCTGAGCCTGCGGATGCCGAACGTGTCGCGTTCGCTGCTGCTTTATCGGTATCGGCGACTTCACGAGGCCCGGCGCGCCGCGCGCAGGGCCGGCTATCTGGGCGCGATGTACCCGTGGCAGTCAGGCAGTGACGGTAGTGAGGTGAGCCAGGAACTCCACCTCAACCCACGATCCGGCCGATGGAACCCCGATCCCAGCGCACGTGCCCATCACGTCGGTCTCGCCGTCGCATACAACACGTGGCAGCACTACCAGGTGACCGGCGACCGTCAGTATCTCGTCGACTACGGAGCCGAGATGCTGGTCGAGATCGCCCGCTTCTGGGTCGGACTGGCCACGTTCGACGAAAGTCGCGGCCGCTATACGATCCGCGGAGTCATCGGCCCCGATGAGTTCCATTCGGGATATCCCGGCAAAGAGTACGACGGCATCGACAACAACGCCTACACCAACGTGATGGCGGTCTGGGTGATCACTCGCGCACTGGACGCGCTAGACCTGTTGTCGCTGCGCGACCGACTCGATCTCGTCGGCAAGATCGGCTTGGACACAGCCGATCTCGACCGTTGGGAACACGTGAGCCGGCACATGTTTGTGCCCTTCCACGACGGCGTCATCAGTCAGTTCGAAGGTTATTCGGACCTGGCGGAACTGGACTGGAATCGCTATCGGGAACGCTACGGAAACATTCAACGCCTCGATCGCATCCTGGAGGCAGAAGACGACAGCGTGAACAACTACAAAGCATCCAAACAGGCGGATGCGCTGATGCTGTTCTATCTACTGTCGTCCGACGAACTGCTGGGTCTGTTAGGCCGGCTCGGATATCACTTTGCCCCGGAGCAAATTCCGAAAACAGTCGATTACTACCTGGCTCGCACCTCGCACGGGTCGACATTGAGCGCCATCGTGCACTCCTGGGTGCTCGCCCGGAGCAACCGGCGCAGGGCCATGGAGTACTTCCAGCTAGTACTGAAGTCCGACGTCGCCGACATCCAGGGCGGCACGACGGCCGAAGGTATACATCTCGCGGCGATGGCCGGCAGCATCGATCTGCTGCAAAGGTGCTACACCGGGCTCGAAACACGCGACGACCGACTTATTCTCGGGCCCCAGTGGCCCGAAGACCTCGGTCCCATTGAGTTCCCACTCGTGTACCGCGGTCAGCGCCTTCATCTTCAAGTCAGCGGACGGACCGCCACCGTGACCTCCGAGGCCGGTAACGCCGGCTCCATCGATGTCGAATGCCGAGGCCATGTGCGAAAGCTGTTGCCGGGAAGCACGATCGAGGTCGAGTAACCAACGCTGTCAGGGTGACCATTGCCACCAAAATCGGGCCGAAGGGCCCTGCTGCAAATCAGTTGAGGCCCATAACATCACCGATGAAGCGGGGTTTCCCGCCAGCATTGGTTCCGATCGGAGAATGCAATGAATCGTCCGCAATCATCGCAGCGGGTCGTCGTGGGTATCGACGGTTCCGATGCAGCGATCAACGCGGCCAGATGGGCGGTGACCGAGGCGATCGGCCGAGACGTTCCGCTGCGTCTGGTTCACGCGATCCCCGAACGGGAATCCGATGGAACCGCACGCGATGACAGCTTGGATATCGAGTATGGCGAAACAGCGCTGCGCGCCGCCTGCGCCGCGGTCAACGCGACGGGAAATCAAGTCAAAGTCGAAACCGACCTGGTGCGCGGATCGATCGGAAATGCATTAATCGATGAATCTGACCACGCGGCAATGGTTTGCCTGGGCTCGATCGGGATCGGGCGGGTCGCCCGCAGGGTACTCGGCTCGACCGCTGCCACCGTTGCCGAGAATGCGCATTGTCCGGTTGCGATCATCCGCCACAACCGCGACGGTGAAGATCCCGGCTCGGGATGGATTGCCGTCGTAGTCGACGACAAACCCGGCAACGACGCCGTGCTCGAGCACGGTTTCCGCGAAGCGCGCCTGCGCGGTGCGCCGGTGTTGGCGATGGGAGTCTGGCGTTGGGGTCTGGGTGAAATCCCGTATTCACAAATGGATCACCGCCTCAGCCCGTGGGTTTCTGAGTATCGTGAGGTACACGTCCTTCCGGCTGCCGCGCGAAGCGGAGCCGCTGAATTCCTTGCCAGCACAGCCGAACACGTCCAACTCGCGGTGGTGGACAGTACGGACGCTGACAAAGTCGCCAGTTTGGTCGGTCCGATCAAGCCCCATTTCGGACACGCCGGATGCTCGGTACTCGTCGTGCGCCCATGACAATCCGATCGTCAGTGAGCGTCTAACCGATCCTCGCGTTCGGGCATCGCCGCTACCAACGGTGTGTCGACACCGAGCGGACCCACACCCGCGGAACCCCCCGGGCAACCCAGCGGCGCAGCGCGGCCTGCCAGTGGATGGCTGAAAAACCAGGCATTGTCTTCCAAGTGCTGTACCTGGTCGGCGGGCAGATCTCCCTCCCAGTAAATCGCGTCCATGCGGCAAGCCGGCTTGCATGCTCCGCAGTCCACGCATTCGTCGGGATTGATATACATCGCCCGAGCGCCCTCATAGATGCATGAACCGCCCCAGGTTTTGTTCCGATCTTTGTAGGAGGATCGAGAACATGCCCCGCCAGTATTCGCCGGAGTTTCGTCAACGTGCGTTGCGGTTG
>NZ_JBCHKV010000039.1:0-14097 GCF_039023525.1 Mycobacterium sp. 050272
ACGAGGGGTTTGGCGATTTCTCATCCTGCCGCCGAAGGACCCGTCCTCCTCACATCCCGACCATGTCGGCGTCTACAACGTCATGACCCGCAACAACTAGCTGGGACTGACAAACCTCTCCCTGCTAAGCGGCTAGCCGAGATACCCCCTAGGGGTAAACCGGTACGCTGTCCTCATGAACCTTGCTACTTTCGTCGGTCGCCGCGTTGAGTTTGTGGGGACGTTCGGCGCTATCGCTACGGTCCTTGTTATCGGTGGCTGTAGCAACGGCATGTCGACTCACGCGACGAGCACCACGCCGGGTGTATCGGCGGCATCGACCGCGCCAACAATGTCGAGCATGCCGGGGATGACCGAGCCAATGCTCGCTGGAGATGGGCTGTCGGCATCGCAATTCGGGTTCACGCTTGTGCCCGCCGCCACCATGCTCACGGCCAACACCGCCGGCACCTTCACCTTCAGGATCACTTCGCCCGACGGCGAACCAGTCACTCAGTTTGTCCCCGAGCAAACTAAGCTGCTGCACTTCTATGTGATCCGCTCGGACCTGACAGGGTTCGCGCACTTGCACCCCATCATGGCCACTGACGGCACCTGGACTGTCGCGTTACCCGCGATGACGCCGGGTGACTGGCGGGCTTTCACTCAATTCACCGCCCGCCACCCGAGCGATGTAGCCGTTCCGTTGGTGCTTTCGACACCGCTGACGGTGCCCGGACAAGCCACCACCGCACCCCTGCCTTCGTCGAGCAACATCGCCAGCGTCGACGGCTACACGGTCTCCGTGTCCGGGCAGCCCTCCGCAGGCCAAAACAGTTCGGTCACATTAGATTTCAACAGCGGTGGTGAGCCTGTCACCGAGTTGCAGCCTTATTTGGACACTTATGCTCACGTCACCGCCATCCGGGCCGGAAACCTGGCTTTCGCACACATGCACCCGAGCAGTCCGGTAACTAGGGACCGGGGCGGCCCGAGCCTGAGCATCGAGTCGGCTTTTCCGGCCTCCGGGAACTGGCGGTTGTTCATCGAGTTTCAAACCGCTGGCATCGTGCACACCGCCGAAATCACGCTCCACGTCAATTGAGACATGGACCTTGTAGGTGCGCCACCGGTCCGGAGAGTTCGATTCGGTACCTGATCGCGGCCATAACATCAGCAGCATTTCGGCTAAGCCGGTCAATCCTTGTCAGCAAAATCGACTCCACGTGCGCGTCGGGAGTGATCGAGAATATTGTCCTCACGCAGCAATTAGACCGAGATCCACGCGATACCCTACCGGGGTACTGTTTTGGGCTATGAACGAGACTGAAACCTGCCACTGTAAATCCACCGGTTGCACGTGCAACGACTCCGCGTGTATCCACGCAGCCAGTTGCAAGTGTGGTCACCCCAAGTGCGCGTGCAACCACTGATCACCTTCAGCCAAGGCCTCGAGCGCCTGTCGGTGCCTTGGCTGTTCGCTGGAACCCGACTAAAAGAAAAGTTGAGGCGTCGGCAACCGTATACCTGCTCCGCAGTCAGCTTGAGCCGCAGGTAAAACAGCCCGCGAAGCAGAACGCGATGGGATCGGCCGAGACATCGAGTGTCCTGGGGTGACTCTACTGGCCGCGCTAAATCAGCATTCGGCCGCCGAAACCACCCACCGCCACGCTGGAACGAAACCCCGCCTCCGGGCGGTGCTCGGCGCACCCGTTACGCCCGCCGAATTATCAACCGACGAACTGAAAGGCAGAACTGGTGAAGAATTCGCTGCGCCCAACTCGGCGCGGGTGCCGTTTGCCCCCTGATTACGCCGACCGTTCGGCGTAAGACGATGGTGTCAACCGAGACATGTGGGTGGGCAAAGAGCCGAACGGTTCAGCCGCACGGGAGCAGACATTTGCCATTTGCTATCAGCCGTATGCGCGAGGGGTTCGACAGCGAAACACGGCTGTCATGGGTCCTGGCCGCGCTGGCCGGATTGATTGGTGCCGCGGCGTTCACTCACTCCGCCGGATACTTCGTGACTTTTATGACCGGCAACACCGAACGTGCCGCGTTGGCATACTTTCGCGATCAGCCCTGGCCCGCAATAACAGCGGCGCTGTTGGTGGCAGCCTTTGTCGGCGGCGTGGTGGTTGCGTCATTGTGCAGACGCCATCTTTGGGTTGCACATCCTCATGGCCCGACGGTCCTCACCGCCTTGTCGCTGGGGGGCGCCACCTCCGTCTGCCTCGCCACACATGGGTGGTCGGCAACAGCGGACCTCTCCCTCGAGCCAATTCTTTTTGTCGCGTTCGGCGTAGGTGCCCTCAATACTTCATTTGTCAAGGACGGCGAGGTGTCAACCCCGCTGAGCTACGTGACCGGAACGCTCGTGAAGATGGGCCAGGGCATTGAACGCCACATCAGTGGCGGCTCAGCAGCCGCGTGGTTGGGATACCTTCTGCTGTATATAAGCTTCATCGTGGGTGCCACCATCGGTGGTTCTATTAGCTTGGTAGCAAATGGATCTCAGATGTTGACAATCGCCACGATCTTGTGCTCGCTCACCGCCGGATACACCTATTTCCATGCCGACCGACGTGTCCTTTTGAAGGAGTCAGATAGCAGACGTCCATCTCGCCTTTCACTGCTGAGAATGACCCGGTTGGTTAGCCCGCTCGGGAATCAGCCGCCGACGAACTGAAAAGGCACAGTTGGTGAACAACGCGCCGCGAGCAACCCCCCCGTGGGCTCACGACATGCTTACGCGCCGAAGCTACGGGGGTTGACGCAGCTGATAAATTATCGGCGATTGTTAGAATACTGAAATCAGCTGGCACACAGCGTAATCGGCAGCATACAAACCCTGCATATTCCTTACGGTTTTTGCAGGGTATTCGTGGCTGTCGGTCGCAGGCTTTGAGTACCCAGGGGCGTCGGGTATGGCTTGCCATATTCTGCCTTGTGATGGCTCGGATCGATTGGCCGCCCGGCGTTCCGCGACGACTCGAGAGGTGCGATGCAAATCGCTGTGTAAGGACACGTCGGCGTAGTCGTCTGGTGGGTTCAAAGACCGACAACGAACACCGAGGTGGTTGTGCCACAGCAACTATGGGCCGGCGTTGATGCCGGCAAGGCAGAGCACCATTGCGTCGTTATCGACGTTGACGGCAAGAGGGTGCTCTCGCGGCGGGTAGCTAACGATGAGGCGACACTAGGAGAGTTGATCAATGCGGTCACCGCGCTGGCTGATGGTGGCGACCTCACCCGGGCGATTGATCTGGCCGGTGGTGGTGCTGCGTTGCTGATCGCCCTATTAACGGAGGCCTGCCAGCGGCTGCTCTATATCCCCGGGCGAAGTGTCTATTGCGCGTCGGGCAGCTATCGCGGCGACGCGAAAAGCGCCGCGAAAGACGCGGCGATCATCGCCGATCAAGCCCGGATGCGCCGTGATCTGCAGCCGTTGCGTGGCGGCGATGAGATCACTGTGGAGCTGCGCATCTTGGCTGCCCGGCGCGCTGATCTGGTGGCCGATCGCACCCGAGCCCTTAACCGGCTGCGCGCTCGGCTGTTGGAGTGCTTTCCGGCCCTCGAGCGGGCGTTTGACTACGGTCAACACAAGGCCGCGCCGATCCTGTTCACCGGTTACCAAACCCCCCGAGGCACTACGTCGCGCCGGCGCCGCGCGGCTGGTCGCCTGGCTGCGGAAACGCAAGGCCCGCACTGCCGAGGCGGTGGCCGTCGCCGCACTCGAAGCTGCCCATGCCCAGCACACGGTGTTGCCCGGACAAGATCTGGCCGTCGCGATGGTGGCCCGGCTAGCCCAGGAGGTGATCAACCTCGACACCCGAAACCGCCTACACTGAGACAATGATCGGGGAGCGATTTCGCCGCCACCGGTACGCCGAAATCATCCTGAGCTTGCCCGGGTTCGGGGTCATTCTTGGCGCCGAATTCCTCGCCGCGACAGGGGGAAACATGAGCGCTTTCGACTCCGCCGATCGTTTGGCTGGTATCTGCGGGCTCGCACCGGTACCGCGTGATTCCGGGCGCATCAGCGCAACCTCAAACGCCCCCGCCTCAATCACCGACGACTCTTGCGCACCTGCTATCTTGCCGCTCAAAGTGCCGCCCGCACCAACCCCGCTTCCCGGGCCTACGAAGACCGCAAACGTGCTGAGGGCAAACACCCACCGACAAGCAGTCCTGGCCCTGGCCCGGCGACGCCTCAACGTCCTGTGGGCCATGCTGCGCGACCACACCACCTACCAAATCCCAACCGCCGCAGCGGCTTGATAAACCCATCGAGAATCGATCCCGCCGTGTTCCTGCCGCATTACGGGCGGGGGGAGAGGGTGTTTGGGACATGGGCAGTCTGGGTCGTTTGGGACGGTCGGGGTTTTTTGGGACGTTTAGGGCCTATCGGGTCTATCGGGCCTATCGGGCCGCAGTTGAGGCCGACAATGCAACCGCGCAGACTAGCCCCGGGTCTACCCTCGGCGACGCCTACGGGAGGGGCCGGAGGTGTGGGTGCTGGCGTCACGACGAACGCAGTTGTCGTCATTCTCGGCGTGCTTGGCAACTTGTCGTCGCCCCCACCATTAAATCCGACCGCCAAAACAACTGCAGCCGCGCCACCGACCAGCGCGAGCGATTTCCCAATTTCAGATTTCATTAGATTCTCTCTTCTCTATCGTGTTGTCCGCTTACTCCCGCGGTCGTGCGCCGAGACCCAGACCGGGTAGGGAATTGAGGCCCCAGCACGCGGGGCAAAAGGCTTGTGGCGGCGAGGGATCTTCCGCACGACCGTGGTGATCGTTTGGGTTCTTGATCGAAAGCTCATCCGACGATGAGCCAAGCCACCACGAGCGTGGTCCGATCGCCGCTTCGACAGCGGGTTCTCGCTTTAAAGTGCGCCCTTGACAAGGTCATTGGTCACTGGCCGCGCGAACGAGGTGCAACGGCCTGACGCTGACCGATCAGCGACGCGCTAGACAGAACCGCGTCAAGACATCTCGACCCGCAAGGGCGACGGGGACGCCGCGGGGCGGGCCCCGCCTCGCCGCTGTCGCATCGTGGATAGCTGAACCGAGGATGGTGGTCACCGCTAGGGCGGTCCCCAGCGCGACCAGAGCCTTGGGCGACAGTGGCAGCACCGCCATCGCGAACGCTTGGGGGCATGCCGGTGACACCGTGCAGTCGGCAGCCGAATGGTCAGCGTTGACGGCGAATCCGGCGCTCGGGGATGCGTAAGAGGTGTGTGCTGGATTCGATTGAGAAGGCTCGGATGGCGCCAGCCAACAACCGGCGACGCCGACGAGCGCCCACACCGTGACTACGATCATCGTGGCCGAGCGTCCCGTGCGCGCCTTCGATTGCGGTCGTGGGGCTCTGCGAGAGATTGCGAAGAGCGAGTGGAGCGCTGTGCTCGCCACAATCACCACCAATCTTGTTCGCGCTTTCGGCGGTCTGCCGACCCAAAATCCAGTGTTATCCTTCCAGTGGACTAGAAGGTCAAGGGAGGGGCGCATGCAGATCGGCGAGCTGGCGAAACTGGCCGACACCAGCGCCAAAACCATTCGCTTCTATGAGGACTCGGGGCTGCTACCGCCGCCCGCGCGCACTGCGTCGGGTTATCGCGACTTTCGGCCTGAAGTTGTGGAGCGGTTACGGTTCATCCGTCGGGGCCAAACGGCCGGGCTGACCTTGCGGAAGGTCCGGCAAATCCTGGCGATTCACGACCGTGGCGAGGTGCCGTGCGGGCACGTCCGACAAGTCCTAACCGCTCGCCTGGACCAAGTCCGTGCGCAGATCGCCGAACTCAATGCGCTCGAAAGTCACTTGCAGGCCCTTCTTGACTACGCTTCGCAGGCCGTACCGACCGAACACGACCATTCCACGGTGTGCTGGATCTTAGAAAGCGACCTGGATGCCGGCGCAACCATCGGGCATCGTCATCCCAGCGACGAGACAATCAGTACGGGCGGCGTATAAGAACCCGCGAAAGCCGTTAATTCCTAGGCTATTCGGCTACGGTCACGTCAACACCTTGGGCGCCCGGTGATCTTGCGCTGGCGGGCACCGGCTTCACCGCGGCCCGGGCGTCGAGGTCCCACCGCCTCCATTTTATGAGATGAGGTGGGTGACAAATGTGGGATGTACCAGTAGCGCGACGCCGAGGACGACGAGTGCTGCCGCGGTCGCATGCCTGAGCTGGTCGCCGAAGGGCGTCACTTTTTCCAGCCAGATGACGACCGACAGCGCCAGCATCCACCCCAATTGCATTGTGCCAAAAGCGATTAATACCAGCATTAGCATCCAACAAGAACCAAGACAGTAAATGCCGTAACGGCCTCCGGCGAGCAATGCGCGGGCTGGACTGTTGAGGTTGTTGCCGGACGCGCCGGACAACAACGTGGTTCGGCGGCAATAGCGCAGGCATGTCGCCTTGAACGGCGTGAGCTGATGCAGCCCCGCGATCAGGGCCACCGCGCCGGCGACGCGGCCGACCCACGGACAGCTATGGAGCACCGGGTTCAGATGGGTCGACGCGAAAAAGGCCGGCACGCCAACAGCGGTCCACACGGCCAGGTATCCGGTCACGAAGACGATCGCCGCAGCGGCCCTGCCGCCCGCGGCGCGGGCGTAGCGGCCAACCACTGGCAATGCCGCGGGGAGCATCATGGCAGCCATCATGGCCGCCCACGCAATGAGGAACGCGGCCAGCGACATCGTGGATTGGCTGTCCATCGGCATGGCGTCACCACGCATACCCGCCGCACTGACCACTGACCACCACCAACCCAAACCCGCCAATCCCAACAGCACTGCCGGCAACCAGATATCAGTCCGCGACCATGCACGCCCTTGGCCGTTGTCCACTTAAGACACTCCCTTCAGTGATTCCCCGAATGCGATAACTACTCGAACAGTACCCACCCCGGGTGGGGTGGGGTATGCTCGGACGAATCGGATGTCGATGGGAGCGATGAGGCGGCTATGAGCGAGGAATTGACAGCGAAAAAGCACGCGGCGCTGAACCGGCTCAAGACGGTTCGCGGCCACCTCGACGGGATCATTCGGATGCTGGAAACCGACGCTTACTGCGTGGACGTGATGAAGCAGATCTCAGCGGTGCAGTCCTCGCTCGAGCGTGCCAACCGGGTGATGCTGCACAACCACCTGGAGACGTGTTTTTCCTCGGCGGTGCTCGGTGGCCGCGGACAAGCCGCCATCGAAGAGTTGATAGATGCCGTCAAATTCACCCCAGCATTGACCGGCCCGCAGGCCCAGCTAGGCGGCGATGCGGTCGGCGAACCCAGCGACAAAGAGCCGGCGACGGCAGGCAGCCGCGAGTAACGACCACCAGCTTTTGGTGCTGGCCATTAGCTACGACAGCCACCGTGTGGCTGAGGAATAGAGATGAAAGGGAGCGTTGAAGATGTTGGTGCTGCATGGATTTGTGGCCAAGGCGGTACCCACCGTGGTGACCGGCGCGGTGGGGGTTGCGGCCTATGAGGTGCTGCGCAAGGGAATCGCGAAGGTTCCGCTGCGCTCGGCGACCGTCACCCTCACCGCCTGGGGCATCCGCGTGGCCCGTGAGGCCGAACGCAAGGCTGGCGAGAGCGCTGAGCGGGCTCGCCTAACCACGGCCGACGTGATCGCCGAGGCCAAAGAACGCATCGGGGACAACGTCACACCGGTGGTGAGCGACCCGGGCAACACCGATGACAACTGACACCGTCGCCGATGGCGAAGTCAAGCTGAAGGTCGTCTCGGACGCGTCGGGACGAATGCGTGTGCAGGCCAGTGGGTTTCGCTTCGACACGGTTCGGGCCGTCGCGATCGAGGACATGGTCGCCAGCGTGAGCGGCGTGGATGCGGTGTACGCCTACCCACGTACCGCATCGGTCGTGGTGTTGTATTCGCCCGAAAGTTGCGACACCGCTGCGGTTTTGGCGGCGATCACCGAAGCGCGGCACGCCCCGGCGGAATCAGTGCCCGCGCGTGCCCCCCACTCGGCTGATCCCCGCAACACCGGCATCGTGCGAAAAATTGCGGGCGGCATTCGTCGGCTGTTCGTCCGCTCACCCGACGGTGATCAGCCGACCAACACCGGTGGCGGCTGCGGGTCGGGGCCGGCCAGCTGTGGGCAGCTGTCACCGCGCGAGGACAACCAGCGCCAGCGCCGGACGTGGCTGCGACGGCTATGGCTGGCCATGCCGCTAGGGCTGCTAGCGATGGCATCGCCGATGCTGTTCGGTGCCTACCCGTGGGCGGGGTGGTTGGCCTTCGCCGCGACGCTACCGGTGCAATTCGTCGCCGGCTGGCCATTCCTCAAAGGGGCAGTGCTGCAAGCGCGAGCGTCGAGCGCCAATATGGACACGCTGATCGCGCTGGGCACATTGACCGCTTTCATCTACTCCACCTATGAGTTGTTCGCTGGTGGCCCACTGTTTTTCGACACCGCCGCGTTGATCATCGCGTTCGTCGTACTGGGCCGCTATGTCGAGGCCAGAGCCACCGGCAAGGCGTCGGAGGCGATCAGCAAGCTGCTGGAGATGGGCGCCAAGGAAGCCTCCCTGCTCGTAGACGGCCAGGAAGTGCTCGTCCCGGTCGACCAAGTGCAAGTCGGAGACCTGGTGCGGGTCCGGCCCGGCGAGAAGATCCCCGTCGACGGTCAGGTTGTCGACGGGCGTGCCGCCGTCGACGAGTCGATGCTGACCGGCGAATCCATCCCGGTGGAAAAAACCGTCGGTGACCATGTCGCCGGAGCCACCGTGAACGTCGACGGCATGCTAACCGTGCGCGCCACCGCCGTAGGGGCCGACACCGCGCTGGCCCACATCGTGCGCCTGGTCGAACAAGCCCAGGGCGGCAAGGCCCCCGTGCAGCGGTTGGCCGACCGGGTCTCGGCGGTGTTCGTGCCGGCCGTTGTCGCGGTTGCCGTCGCGACGTTTGCCGGCTGGACGGTGCTGGCCGGCAACCCGGTCGCGGGCATGACCGCGGCCGTCGCGGTGCTCATCATCGCCTGCCCATGCGCACTGGGGCTGGCCACCCCCACCGCGATTACGGTCGGCACCGGCCGGGGCGCCGACATGGGGATCCTGGTCAAGGGCGGTGAGGTCCTGGAGGCCTCCAAGAAGATCGACACTGTGGTGTTCGACAAGACCGGCACCCTCACCCGCGCCCAAATGCAGCTCACCGATGTCATTGTCGGTAAGCGCCGACAGCCCGATTACGTGCTGGGGATCGCCGCCGCCGTCGAATCGGGCTCCGAACACCCGATCGGCGCAGCCATCGTTGCGGGTGCCCGCGAGCGCGATCTCAAGATTCCGGCCGCCACGGCGTTCACCAACGTCGCGGGCCACGGAGTGCGCGCCGAAATCGACGGTCACCCCGTGTTCGTCGGGAGACGCAAGCTCATCGACGAGCACAATCTAGATCTACCCCAGCACCTTGCCGCAGCGTCTGCAGAACTCGAAACCCAGGGCCGCACTGCGGTGTTCGTCGGCCGCGACGGCCAGGTTGTGGGCGTACTCGCGGTGGCGGACACGGTCAAGGACGACGCCTCCGCCGTGGTCGCTCAACTGCACGCGATGGGACTACACGTCGCCATGATCACTGGCGACAACGCCCGCACCGCAGCTGCGATCGCCACGCAAGTCGGCATCGAGCGAGTGTTGGCCGAGGTGTTACCCGAGGACAAGGTCACCGCAATTCGGGCACTCCAAGACGAGGGCCGGGTGGTCGCCATGGTGGGCGATGGCGTCAACGACGCACCCGCACTGGTCCAAGCCGATCTGGGAATCGCAATCGGCACCGGTACCGACGTGGCCATCGAGGCCTCAGACATCACCCTGATGTCCGGCCGGCTCGACGGCGTTGTGCAGTCGATCGAGCTGTCGCGGCAGACGCTGCGCACCATCCATCAAAACCTCGGCTGGGCCTTCGGCTACAACACCGCCGCCATCCCCCTTGCCGCACTCGGCTTACTCAACCCCGTCATTGCTGGCGCCGCGATGGGATTCTCCTCAGTCAGCGTCGTCACCAACTCACTACGGCTACGCCGCTTCGGCCGCAACACCCACCAGCAATCGGTCATCAACCGCCAACCTGCACCGGCATTGACCCAGTGACTTGCAGAGAAGAACGAGAGAAGCGATGACAGACACAGCGGATTTAGCTGCAGCAGAAACTATTTCACCACTGTTGAGGTTTAGGAGGCAATGCGATGACGACTTGGTACGGCGGCTGGGGCTGGTGCAGCCCAATGGTCAATACGCCGGCAAAGCTGCTGTTGTTGGGCGCCGTCTTCACGGCCATCATCCTTGCGGTGCGGTCTGCCGGTAGGCGGTCAAACGATCCGCCCGCCGCTGCGCCTTATGGCCGGCCCGAAGGCGTGGTAGCGGCCCCCATTCCCCGAAGCAAACCAGACAACGACGACTTTTACCGACGGTTGATGTAGGCCCGTAAAGCCCTGAACGCCAGGTTCGTTCACCGCAGACACACGACCAAGGTTCCCGGGAGGTCATCACATGGCTAAGCTCACCCGACGGGCAGTACTCGCTACACTCGGCGCCAGCGCGGTGGCGGGTATCGGGTACGCGCTTCGCGGCGTCCTTGGTCCGCCCGTGCTGCGCATTCGCCTAACCGACGGCGGCATGATGGGTGCCAGTCCGGCCGACATGAGCCTCTACATGGACATGTTCAACCGACACACTGAGATCACCCGCACCGTCGAGGAGATTCCCGGCGGCGTACGCACCACCACCCAATCAAACGCCGCCGAGCTCACCGCCAAACTGCACGCACACGTATCAAGCATGTACTCCCACCTCAACCAGGGCTCCGAAGTCATGTGCATGAGCCAAAGCCTGCCAACACTATTCCGCAACGCGGGCAGCTACCGCCGCCAGCTGACGCTGACTCCCACCGGCGTCATCGCCGAGGAAACCTCCGACGATCCCATCCTTGCCGACGCAATCCGCGCCCACGCTCGTGAAGTCACCGGCTTCGTACGCGACGGAATGCCCCCGATGATGCAAGGCATGATGGGCGGAATGATGGGACCTGGCGGCCGACCATAGTCGCCGGCAACGCTGCAGAATCTCACTGTTCTTGTTGGAGCGAAAGGCGGGCTCCTAGCCCCTAAATGGGGGCTGTCCTGAACAACCTGAATCGAACTCCAGATGCGGTCGCGCTGGTTGTCGACGACGCATGATGGGACTAGACGCCGAAGTTGCGGACAAGGGAGGCGGCGTGGCGAATCTGTCGGAGCTTCAACATCCGCGGTTTGCGCGGGTGTATCAGCGGATAGCGCCGATTCCGAGATCCGTGGAACGGCCGAATACCGAGACCGCGCGCTGGCTGGGCTGAGCGGGCGTGTGATCGAAGTCGGCGCCGGCAACGGAATGAACTTCGCGCATTACCCCGGGACCGTGGCCGAGGTCGTGGCGGTCGAGCCAGATGATCACCTGCGACGATTGGCCAAACGGGCCGCCGCTAACGAAGTGACGTTGTCGGCGCTGTTGGAGCTGATGGGAAAGATCTTTTCGCCGAAGAATCCGCCAACGTTGTCCTACAGGGCGGCCAATTGTCCTGGTGCGCAAGCCGGCCCGCCGGCGTTGATCGCGCTCATCGAAAATCCCCAGGTGTGCTCGCCGAAATTCCTCACCTGTGAGCAGCGGTCAGTGTAGTGCTTGGCGGTTTCCAGTGGTGGTTCGGCGCAGGGTTTCGGCGGCGGCCTGGTGGTCGCGTAGGCGGTAGGACTCGCCGTCGAGGTTGATGACCACCGAGCGGTGCAGCAGGCGATCGAGCATGGCGGCCGCGACGGTGGTGTCGCCCAGGATCTCGCCCCACGCACCCACACCGCGGTTGGTGGTGATGACGATGCTGGTCTTCAAATACCGTTGGGAGACAACCTGAAACAATGCCGAAGCGGCTTCGGCGGGCAACGGAAGATACCCCAGTTCATCGATCACCAACAGCGTCGGTCCGGCGTAGAACCGCATGGTGGTAGCCCAGCGTCCCTCGATCGCGGCACGATGACACCGTGCAGCCAGATCCGTGGCGGTGGTGAAGTAGGTGCGGTAGCCGGCATGTGCTGCGGCCCTTGCCAATCCGACCGACAAGTGCGTCTTTCCTGTTCCCGGCGGACCGACGAGCAAAATGTTGGTCGCCGACTCCAGATAGCGGCACGTGCCCAGCTCGTCGATCAACTTGCGATCGATCCCGGCGGCGGCATCGACATCGAAATCGGTCAGCGTAGCCGGGGTGGGCAGGCAGGCGAACCGCAAGCGGCCGGCCAGCCGACGGGCCGTGGACGCCTCGACCTCGACGGCCAGCAACCGCTCCAACGCGACGGTCAGCGACAGCCCCTCAGCGGCGGCCTGGTCCAGAACGGCGGGCAGGGCTTCGGCGGCAGCGGCCAGTTTGAGCTCGCCCAGATGCGAGCGCAGTTGCTGATAGCGACTCGCCGCCGCCGCCGGGGATTCCTCGTTCGTACTGGTGGTCTTCGGGGTGCGTGCAGTGGGGGTCATTGGATGGTCCTGTTCTGTGCGGCCCGCTCATATACGGACAGATCGATGACGGTGGACTCGGTAGACGGAGTTGAAGTTTCAATTCCGGTGGTGGATGGCTGCTTGAGTTGAAGCAGTTGCGCGGCAGCGGCTTTGGCTGCCGGCCCGGGTGGGATGCGTTCCTTGCGGCGGTGCGGACGACCGGTTGCTGCGGTGGCCATCGCCACGGCATCCAGGGCGATGACATGGCCGCTGTCACGCACCATCACCCCAAGCCCGTCAGCGGCCATCCGGTGGCGGGCGATCACGATCCCGCTCATCGTCGCGATATCGCAGAACGCACCGCCGACCGGATGGGACACCACCACGTTGGCGGCGGCGAGCTCCGGGGGCACCGAGTAGCGGTTGCCGCGGTAGGACACCAACGCCTGGCGCGAGGCGGTGCGGGCCTCTGCCACGATCACCGGATACGGCACCGCCGGCACCGGCTGCAAAGGTTCGGCTTTGGCCACCACGGCGACCGAGGACCGGCCATCGGCAGTGGCCCGCAGCCGGGTGTCGCCCCGCACCCGGGCGAAGCGATCCAGGCTCACCTGAGCCGCCTCGACAGTCATGTCATCGGCCAGGGTGCGCCACCAGCGCTGCGCAGCGGTGTGATTGACCTTCTCCACCACACCCTTGCGATTGCCGCGCCGCGACGGACAGATGGCCACCGAGACGCCGTAATGCTTGGCCACCCCGGCGAACGACGCAGTCACCCGACCGCTGCCCGGGTCGCAGACCGTGGCCATCCGATCGAACCGCCACACCCTGCTCACCCCACCCAGACCACGGGTGACGCGATCCAGCCCCGCAACCAGGTGCGGCTGATCCTCGCTCGGCGCCAAAAAGCCGCGCCACTTACCCGAATGCGCCAGCGAGCCGACCAACAGGTGCGCGGTCTTGCCCCAGCCCCACGAGGCCGGTGGATCGGGCAATTCCAGCCAGTCCCATTGAGTTTCGTCCCCAGGCACGTGTGGGATCACCGCGTTCGGCCGTTGGGTGGCCGTGCGGCAGGCCTCACAGACCGGGCGCAGATCGCGGGCGCGGATGTTGCGGGTCAGGCTCTGATACGACAGCCCGAACCCCAGGTCTTCGAGTTCGTCGAACAGGGTGCGGGCCCACAGGTGCGGGTCCTCGGTCAGCCGCGCGGTGACGTAGCCGACGAACGCATCGAACGGATCCGGTTCGGGCCGGGCACGCACCCCCGGCTTACCGTCACCAGCCAGATACTTGCGGACCGTCTTGCGGTCGAAACCGGTGTGGCGGGCGATCGCCGAGATCGTCCAACCACGCTTGGCCAGGGCATGTACTTCCACATCGTCCTCCCATGTGAGCATGAGAAAGCGGGCCTCCTTCGGGCAGTGCTGCAGGCGCCAGACACCAGCAGCATCGAAGGAGGCCCGCCCTTCTCGGCGGAGCCACACGGGTGGGGAATTTCGATGAGCGTCAGTGGGGAATTTCAGTGAGCGCGGTCAGCGTCTTACTGTCCGGCCACCAACACCATTGTGGTCGACCTACCAGCCCTGGTGGCGATGGGGAGACCTGCTGACATGACAGAGCATGCCCTGCC
>NZ_JBCHKV010000040.1:0-14002 GCF_039023525.1 Mycobacterium sp. 050272
TCGGACCTTCGGATATTCAGATCATCCTCGGGAAGGTGCGCCCACTTTCACGCCCCCTCACCGAGGCTCATCCACAGGTTCTGATCATTGCTCCTTGAGGTCGGCCCTTGGCCTCTATCGCCTGTTTCGTCGATGTAGGCCCAGACGGATTTCTGCGCCATGTGGGTTAGTGCAGGGTGTCGGGGCAGAGATTGTGTTGCGCGGCATCGACGATGCCCGGACCCCACGCGGGGCTCAGAATACCGAACGTATTCGCCGCCGTGGCAAGGGATTCGCCGCCACGGATCTCGCCGCACACCCGGAATCCGCCGCTGACAGCCAGCGACGGATTCACCACGGGCACACCTCGAGCTGCGAGGTCGGCCAGATAGCTCTGTTCATCGGCGTGGGCGGCCGGCGTAGTGATTACGGTCGCTGCAGTGGCCAATACGGCCATCGCGATTACACGGCGGATCACTGCTGTCACCTCTCACCAATGAGGGGGCCGGGCTGGGTTCATCGCTGACAGTAGTGCGCCGAGACTTCATTGGTGACCAGAATCGGTCGCGACCGGGACGCCATATTCACTAAGGCACTTCGGCTCGTCAATTTGCACTCTTGGCGATCGCGTGTGGCGCTAGTCTCTGTCGATGCATGGCGCAGTTCTCGCGGCCGCAGATGCCAACCCGCCGGGTGTGCACTGGGGTGACGTTCCGGCATGGGTGACCGCAAGTGTGGCCGCGCTTGCGCTGATCATTTCCTGCTGTTCGGCGGTTCTCGCCTGGAAGTCGCTGCGGTGGGAGCGGGTGTCCGCAGAGGCGGCGACGCGCAGCGCCGAGGCCGCCGAGCGAGCCAATCGACTCGCCGAAATGGCCGTATTACAACGGGTTCAGCTATCTGGCATTCCATCCGAGGAGGCATTTGGTGAGCCGACGGTCGAGGCCGCACCCGTGCCTGATGTGAGCTGGCGGATCGAAAAACCCGGCGGTGACCGCTACATCCTCCGCAATACCGGCACCGACGTCGCCGAACATGTGGAGGTCGACGCGACGCAAGTGGGTCCGATCCACCGAAATCTCCCCCAGGATGCGGTAATTCGGCCCGGAGAAGGCGTCGACATGCTCATCAAAGGCACCTGGGGCCACCCGATGCCCAACCAGCTATACGTTCGCTGGGCCGGCCAACCGGACTGGGTTGCAATCCCAATAACGTGACATCATGGTGTCATGAGCACCACTACTGAGACTTCGCAGGGGACGCACGCGTTGACCCTGCGGCTTCCGGCTGAGCTGGCCGAAGCGGTGAAGAATTACGCGTTCCTGACGAACACGTCGGGCAACGAGGTGATCAAGCGCGCGGTGATCGAGTACATGAAGGCGCACGCCCAGACGGATATGGTTCGGGCGGCGTTCGAGAAAGCGTTGGAGCAGCACAAAGCCGCGTTCGACAAGTTGGCTGACCTCTGATGGCTTTCCCGTCGGGCCGCCCCCAAGGAGAGCCAGGGCCGCCCGACAACTAATCAGACGCGGACTCGGGTGATTCGGTTCCCTTAGCCCCGGCTGGTGGATGCCCCGGGGGCTCGGATGCATGGGAGTTGGAATCCCTGGGCGGTTGGGCAGCCCGCTGCTCCTCGCGCCACGAAATCAACTCGGTCGTGGCTCTTTCGGCTGCGGCTCTTTCCATATCGATCCATTCTTGCAACCGGTGCGGCGCGATCCCATCGGTGATCCGGTCGTATCGGAGCTGATCCTCAAGTTCCGGGTTGGCGAGGAATTTAGGAAGGTCGATCTCTCTGGCCCAGCGAGTGCCCCTCAGTTCACGCCAGCCGTCGATCGGTTTCGGCGGGTGCACGGTGGCGCCCTGCATTCGATAAATGACAGCGGCATGTGCCCGTAGATGCTCCGCGAGGAGCAAACAGCTGCCGCAGGCCGGGGCCGGCTGCGTCTCCTCCATCAGCTGGTCGAATTCGTCGTCAGTCATCTCGTCGGTGACCCGATTGTGCAGCTGTGCTCGACGATCGCACAGTGAACGGCGATCAGGCATCCAGATGTGCACGGTCTTCACGCATCAAAAGTACGACAGCGGGGCAGCTATATGAACGCGCGCCCTACGCGCCACTGCGCCGGCTCACAACTCATCACAACTCGTCCCGGCTCGCAGGCGATCCGCGACTGAGGTTCACGTCGGGTGCCGCGTCCACGTTCCAAACGCGCTGTCTAACGGAGATGCTTGGCGTGCTTCGGTTCCCACGGCCGCGACATCATCCATTGGTCAATGTCTTCGGCCGTCACTCTGTATTGGGTTCCGTCTCCGATGAAATAAGCGGGGAGGTAGCCCATCTTGATCGCTTGTCGAATGAGGTCCTCCGAGACCCGGACATAGTCCGCGGCCTCCCTGACAGTGAGCCACGTCGTCACCGTTATGAATCTAGTTCGGCAATCCAACGGCCGCTGACGAAGAAGTAGCTCACGGGACGCTCCCATGGCCGCTTCTCAAGCCACTCGTCGACGTCTTCTATACGGAGTCGGTAGTAGTGACCTGTTCCGATGGCATAGGCGGGCAGCAAGTCGAGTTTGACGTTTGCGCGAATCATCTCGACCGTCACCTCTGGATAGCCCTGCGTCCGTGCGTATTCCGCTGCTTCGGCTGCCTTCATCCATCTCACCGGTACGTGCCGCCGTGGCCTCATGCGTCAACAATATGGCCAACCGCCGAGCTCGAATTCGCAGGTCAGATACCCCGCTGCCCGACGCGGGGTATCTGACCGCGCGATGACCTACGTCGGGCTTACCTCATCGGGGTGCTCGGTAATCTTGATTTCCACCTCGTCGCCGGGGTTGAACACGCGCTCTGTCCCGTCGATGAACTTCACCGGGACGGACTCGACCCCCTTCATGCCGGCCGGCGCCGGCATCAACTGCCGAATAACCCTGGTATGGACCTGATTCCAGTCCGCATCAGATTCACCCGCTGCCCGAAGGAAATATCCGGGCTCGATGTCGCCGAGATCATCAGCCCTCAAGCGTTCTATATGCTCTGTCAGCGCGCGCCTCGCAGCGGCTCAGTGGCCGACCAGTGATCAGCTGGCTGGCGTCCTTGCGGAAAGGGTGTCACTCTAACTGACACCCTTTCACGTTTTCGCAGATCAGATGCCCCGCTCGGGCCGTAGGGGTACTCGCTCAGCGCGTACCCTTCGCGAGCCACCAGCGCCTGATGCTCCCAGTCAGCCCGGGCCGCGATCGCTTGCCGGCGCCGGCGAAGGTGATGCGTCTCGCGCACACCCCACGCCACCGCAATGCAACCGAGCAACCACGGATGCGCGACCACCATCGCGAGCACAATCACGGCCAACGTGACCGTGGCCGCCGGATGCCGGTCCGCCCAACTGCCGTGCGAACACCGTCGCGCGAGCCCGCACCGCGGGCAACCATGCTCAGCCATCAGCCATCACCTTTCGTAGTCTCCCCTCTGGGGCGTTTCCCGATTCGAAATCGGCAACTTTGGTCCCTCGTCGGCCAGCTTTCGCAGCCGACGCATGGTCACTGCCAGGAGGTCGCACGACGTCAGGCCACCGGGCCAAGGCTCCATCTCGTCGAGGACCGCTGCCACTGCGCAGCTGCTGAGCGCATCGTTGACCGGACGAGCCCGGCGTAGACGGGCTTGGATCTCATCGAACACCTGCTCGGCCAGTGCGACACGCTCTTCGGCATACGCAACCACCTCGTGGGGAGTCAGCTCGGCACGGCTCATCGCTGCACCTCCCCACCCTGCGCGCTTTGTGCGATGAACGTGTCCCACTCGTCGGTCGCAGCCTGCAACCGAGACATGTGCGGCACCTCGCCGGCTCTCACGATTGGGACACTCGACGACACGTCTTCGCACGGTTGGCCCGGCTGCGCCCCGCACAATGGACACCGCACTGACAGCACGGGATCCTCTGCGCCAGTTGCAGTATCGGCAACGGAGAACTTCGCTGCGAGCTCACGGAATTTGGCCGCAGAACTCACCTTGTCGATCCCGCTCCGCGGCGGCTGGACCCACCGACCGATCGTGGACGCGGCTTCCAATAGCGCTGACCCTAACTCGGCCGCCTGGCCGCTGTTCAGCCCGCCGGCCAGCAGCGCGCCGCGCAGATGGACGCTGGGTGGATCGAAGCTACCGTCCTCCCATTCGGTGCCCAGGATGCACACCTGAGCGCTGTGATCGCTGACGGCCGGCCAAGCCGGGCCGGCGAGCGCGCGGCGCAGCCGGTAATACGGTCCGAGTTCCCAGTCGCCGGTGACCCACTCGGGAGATCCATTGCCTGCTGCTGTGGTCATCGTGCCGACCACCGATCAACCTCGTCGGCAGCCAAGGCAAGAGCCCAGGCCAAATCGCGGGCCTGGGCTGCGGTGAGGCCTTCGTGGGCGTGCAGATAGACATCGACGCGCGGCGGGCACTCAGTCGTGTCGATGCTGCCGTCCGGGAACTGAATCCCGCCGGTCTGCGCTTCGGCGACTTTGACGCCGGCGTGGTCGAAGACGACCCGATCGGCGCCGTGGAAGATCCGGAACTTGTTGTCCCAGAACCCCCAGCTGTCGGCTTCGGCGATCGCGCCGGCAGGCAGTGGGACATTGGGCTCTTTCGTGATTCTGGTTGCGCTGTTTTTGCGCATGGAAGTACACTCCTGGTGAGGTTAGAGATTGAAGCCCCTGGCAGGGCTGAGGTCATTCGAAGGCGGTTCCCCTGGCAGGGAGCCGCCTTCAGTCTTTTCGAGAGGGCCAATTCGGTTGACACCCCTGGCGTGCGAAGACGAAAGCCACCGAGATCCCGGCGGGACTTCGGTGGCTTGTGGGTGGTGGTGCGCGGGGCTGGGGGAGCGATGGTGGGGGCACTGCGGCTAGCTTCCGTCTCTCGGGTTGCTAGCACTCTGCGCGCCCAGTTCACATGTAGTTCACGTGGCCCGCTTCTCGTCTCAGATTGTGCCTCTGAGCATTGCCGAAGCTGGTGCGCGATACTGGGATTGAACCAGTGACCTCTTCCGTGTCAGGGAAGCGCTCTCCCGCTGAGCTAATCGCGCTGGGAGAAAATTTGGAGGTGGAGACGGGAATCGAACCCGTGTGCACGGCTTTGCAGGCCGTTGCCTCACCACTCGGCCACTCCACCGCGGGGGTTGATGCCATAGCACCTTCGAGCGGATGACGGGATTCGAACCCGCGACCCTCACCTTGGCAAGGTGATGCGCTACCAACTGCGCTACATCCGCGCGCAACGGGCGAGATCGTCGCCCGGTGCGAAGGAAGACGATAGTCCACCTAAGCGGGCGTGCACAAATCTCTAGGCCGTTGTCGCTCTAGGCTATAGGGCGCCCCCCGGGGGCGCACACGGCACGTGCTGGACACTCGCCGTTCGTGCTAGTCTTCTCCCTCGTTCGCCTCTCGGCGCCGGTCCCGTGGCTCAGTGGAAGAGCGTCCGCTTCACACGCGGAAGGTCGCTGGTTCGATCCCAGCCGGGACCACAGAGAACGTCGCGCATCAAGCCGGACTCTTTACGAGGCCCGTCGTCGGCCGATTACACCCTCGGTCCATGCCCGGTCCTCGGTGTAGATGGCCTCGTCGCCATGCTGCACGCGCTTGGCCTTACCGCCCTCTTGACCGTGGCCCGCGGGCGCGGCGCCCATCGGCATGCCCGTGCCGCCGCCCTTGTTCAGCGCCGCGTACGCGGCCGGGATCGGGACCCCTGCGCCGGTGATCGCTCCGGGCCGGGCCACCGCGGCGGAATCCTGCGCGAGCTGCAGCGGCATCTTGGGCATCGCCGGCAACCCGGCGCCGCCGGCTCCGACCGACGCCGGCTTGACCCCAGCCCCTTTGGGCAGATCGGGCACCACCTTGAGGTTTTTCGAGTCCTTTGTCAGCGTCGAGTCGGTCGGCATCGACGGCGTCGCGCCCGACGGCAGCACGGGCATGGGACCCCCGAGTGACGGCAGTCCGCCGTCCGGCAGTCCGCCGTCCGGCAGGGGGAGGGGCTCAAGTCCAGGACCAGGCCGCAGATCGGGTGCGGACGGCACCTCGATCTTGTAGGCGACCGGGGGCCGCGGCGGATTCACCGGACCCAGCTCGACGCGCTGCTCGTATTCGGCCAGCACCGCCTCCGACTTCGCCTGGTACTCCGCGTAGACCCGCAGCAACGCCGGCTTCCCCCATCGCTCCCAGCCCGGCACCGACTGGTTCGATATCCATCGCTCGTCGAGCTGCCGCAGCTTCTCGAGGGTGGGGTGCTCGCTGACCGCCCAGCGGTGCGCGGCAACCAGCTTTCGGGCCTCGGTGGACAGCTGGCCGCACAGTCTCGCCATGTGGTCGAGCCAATTCCGATCCAGATCGAAGTGCCGCTCGACGGCGTCGCTCGCCTCGCTGTCCCAATCCGAGAACGGCCGGAACCGAAAGCTGGCCTGCGACAACGTCCGCAGATATGCCGCCCACTCGTCGGCGAAGTCGAGAAGAGACCTGCCCTGGTCGCCCTGCATCAGGGCCTTCGCGGCTTCCTTGACCGGGTAGTAGGGGATCGGGTCCAATCCCCGCAACGAAACCATGCTGGCCAGCACCGCCGGCTCCGCGTCGTCGAGCTCCGCGTGCGCAGGCGCCGCCGCCGGGGCCGCGGCGACGGACGTGTCGTTGTCCAGGGCGTCGGCCGCCAGCTCGTCGAGCTCCTGGTAGGCCTTGGCGGCGTTGCGCAGCGACTGCGCGAGTCGTGCGTGCTCCCGTTCGCCGGCGTGCAGATAAATCCGCATGTTGTCGGCGGAGAAGGCGAGTTGTTGGGCCGCCCGGGTGGCCAGCTCAAGGGCGCAGGGCGCGTGGCCGTTGTCGGAGGGAACGCCCGCGATGGGGGCTTCCAGCTCACCGGCTCGGGCCACCAGCTCGGCGTGCTCCACGTTCAGTGTCTTCGTCATCGCGATTCGTCTCCTGGCGGCTCGGGTCGGGCGGTCGGTGTGGTTATCGCTTGATAACTAGAACAAAGGTTATCAGGTGATAACCGAATGTCAAGCGTCGGCGAGCCCGGTGTGTGTTGCGATTGCTACCGGCGGAAGTCGCGGTGGTTAGACGCTGATGTTCGGCCGGGCGGCTTGAATGTCCAAAGCGCCTGAGGCAGAACGGATTTCTGGTAACCGAGCCGGGTCGGCCAACAGTCCGATCATCGCGAACTCCAGGATCTCGTCCGGGCTCACCGTCAGTTGCGGGGTCAGCGCGTCGAACAGCGCCTGCAGGAGCCTCGACGCCGAGATCGGGTTCATCGCGCGCACATCGCCTTCGGCCTGCGCCGTTTCGACCAGATCGGCGAGCGCACGCTCGATCTTGAGGGCCAGCGCCTGCTCCGTGGTGAAGCTGTCCTGCCACAGGTCCGGAGTCGCGATGACCGAGACCACCACCTCGGGCGAGGCGTGCAGGTGGTCCAGAGATTCCCGCAACATGCGGTGCAGCTTCACGACGGCAGGCGCGGGCAGCGTCGCGAGCTCGTCGGCCAGCTCGCTCGGCCACTCCAAGGCCAGCTGGACCAGCGCTGCGAAGATATCGCTCTTGGCCTTGAAGTGCTTGTAGAGGGCCGGCTGCTCGACACCGACGGCGGCCGCGATGTCCCGAGTGGAGGTGGCGGCGTATCCCTGCTTGGCGATCAGCTCCGCGGCGGCACGCAGGATGCGAACCTTGGTCGGGCTCGGCTGCTTGGCATCTGCGGGCATGTGGCTGAGGTTAGCCATCGACGACCTCACCCACGGCGAGACCTACACGTTTACGCCCGGCGCCCGCAGACAACAATGAGTGAGCACGAGCGCCAGACCAGACCCCTAAAGGAGTGAGCCATGAGTAACCAAGAAGGGATCGGCATCCTGAAACTCGAATGCCCGCAAAGCCATCCCGTCGGCAGAATCCTCAAGGAAGCCCCTCATCAGCAGGTCGTCTTCGACCCGGGCGTCCAGGTAGGGCCGCGCCGATTCTGGCCGGACGAGCAGGATCAGCCGCAGTTCAGCACGCGCTGCCCCCAATGTGACCGGGCCGTCGGAGACGCCTCGACCGCGTTGCAGGACAAGCACCGCAACCTCGTCATGAGCATGTCCGAGACCACCGAGGTCGCCACGCTGCCGTTCGTCTAGGACGCTCGCGCATACTGTAAGAGTTTCAGTAGCGCGATCCTGGAGGAGCCCGTGGCGCAGACCCCGACATCGCAGAGCACGCCCCGGCCTCCGGACGGGGATTGGCTGGGCACCCCGTATCTGTCGTTCGAGCGGCAGGGACCGATCGCGGTGTGCACGATCGATCGTCCCGAGGCGCGCAACGCGTTGACGCCCGCGATGTACTTCGGAATCCGTTACGCCGTGGGCCTTGTCAGTTCAGACCCGGCGCTGGCCGGACTGCTGATCACCGGCACCGGGGACGTGTTCGCGCCCGGCGGTGACATGACCGGCGGGGGAGGCGTCGACGACTGGATCACCTTCGGCGCCGCGCTGGGTATGGACGTCACGCCGTTCGACGCCGTGCGGACCTCCGCCAAGCCGATCGTCTCCGCCGTCAACGGGCTGTGCCAGGGCGGCGGCATGCAGATCGCGCTGTGCAGCGACCTGTCCGTGGTGAGCGAGCGGGCGACCTTCCGAGTGCCCGAGTTGTTCCGTGGCTACGCCGACACCTACTACAGCCAGATGCTGCTGCGTCTGGTCGGGCCGGTCCGCACCCGCGATCTGATGTTCACCGGCCGGGTGCTCACCGCCCGGGAAGCGCTCGACTGGGGCCTGGTGACCCGGGTGGTGGCGCACGACGATCTGCTGGCCACCGCCCGCGACCTGCTCGCCCAAAGCTGCCGGACCGCGCCGCGTGCCCGCAACGTGATCAAGTCCAGCATCGACAGCTATCTGGGCCTCTATGACCGCATCGGCATGACCAGCAGCCTGATGGATGCCGAGGCGCGGGAAGGGGTCCGCGCGTTCATGCAGCGACGCTCGCCGGACTGGGTGCATCCCCAGTTACGCACCGAGGGCCGCCTCTGAGCCGCCCGCACGGCTACTTCAGGTCGATCCACTCGCCGTGCGGAGCCGTATGCAGCACCCGCTTGATGCCCGCCTGGTCGAATGCCGCGGCCAATTCATTCGGCCCCTCGCTGAAGTGGGCCCAGCCGTCGACGTGGGCCGGGATCACCACCTTGACGCCGAGCACCTCGGCGGCCGCGGCCGCGCGCGCCGAGGTCAGCGTCAGCGGGCGCCCGCGCTCTTTGGCCGGCACGCTCGCGGCGCCCGCGAACAGCACCGCGACGTCGATCTCGCCGATGCGATCGGCCACCTCGGCGACTGCGCTCATCGAGGCGTTGTCCCCGCTGAGATAGATGGTGGGCAGCCCGGGCCCGTACAGCACGAAACCCGTGACCTCGCAGTTGACGTTGCCCTCCATGTCGCGCATCCCGTCGGCCGGACCGTGCACGGCCGGAACGGCTTGGGCCGCAACGCGTCCGGGCCCCCCGGGCAGGTAGTACGACTGCCACGGCTTCAGCCCCACCGCCGGTGGGCCGAAGCGGCCGGCGGCCCCGGGATTGGTGACGATCAGCGGCGCGGCCTCTGCCATCCGGCGTCCGGCGTCGTCCAAATTGTCGGGGTGCTGGTCGTGGCTGATCAGCACCACGTCGACCGGCCCGAGGTCGTCGACGCTCACGGCCGGACCGGTGAGCTTGTTCAGATAGTCATGAGGGCCCGGCGGGTCGAAGGTCGGGTCCATCACGATCCTGCGGCCCGCGATATCGATCACCGTCGTGGGCCCACCCAGCACCGCGATCGCGCCGTCCCGTCGCTTCGCGTCGACTACCTCGCCCATGTCGCCCCTGATTGCATTCGCGGAGAATCGATATCGGGTCGAAGAGCAGGCTATAACATCGCGGGACGGCGGACCGCGGTGACTTCGACTTCGACCCGGATATCGGGCCAGACCAGCGCCGGGACCACCGCGAGCATGAACACGGGTTCGTGTCGGATCACCGAGGAGCGCACCGCCGCGTAGGCCGGAATGTCAGCCGCGTCGGTCAGCCACTGCCGCACGCTGACGATGTCGGACAATCTCGCCCCGGCCCGGCTCAGCGCTTCCTCGACGTTGCGCCACGCCTGGGTGGCTTCTTCGGTGAAGTCCTTCGGCAGCGTTCCGTCGGGACGCAGTCCCGGCGTGCCGGAGGTGTAGATGACCTCAGAGCCCGCGGGGACGCGTACCGCGTCGGCATACCTGCCGATATGAGCGGCGACGCCGGTGTTGACGGATTCGAACGGCCTGCTCATATCGCCCTTTCGTGATGGATCGTGCAGCCGGCGTCATACCTTGCGGGCGCGATCCTTCCAATGTGGTTCGCGGAGCTGGTTTTTCAGAATCTTGCCACTGGCGTTGCGGGGCAGCTCGTCGGCGAAATCGACCGTCCGCGGGCACTTGTAACCGGCCATGCGCTGGCGGCAGAACTCGATGATCTCGGCGGGTTCCAGACCGGGGGCGACGACGATCGCCTTGACGGACTCGCCCCACTGGTCGTCGGGCACCCCGATGATCGCGGCGTCGGCGATCCCGGGATGCTCGAGGAGCACGCTTTCCACCTCGGGCCCGTACACGTTCTCACCGCCGGTGATGATCATGTCCTTGAGCCGGTCCTCGATGAACAGGTAACCGTCGGCGTCGAGGCGTCCGATGTCGCCGGTGCGCAGCCAGTCGTCGGCGGTGATGGTGTCGGCGGTGGCTTCGGGCCGATTCAGGTAGCCGATCATGCGCTGATCGCTGCGCACCCAGACCTCACCGGACTCGCCGTGCGGCAGCTGATCTCCCGACTCCGGATCGACGATGCGAATCTCGTTGCCCTGCGCGGCTTTTCCGGCTGACATGAGCAGTTCGGGCCGGCTGGAATTGCGGTGGTCGTCGGCGTCGAGCGCCGTGATCGCGCCGCACAGCTCGGTTTGTCCGTATACCTGCACGAAGTTCATCTCGGGCCAGGCCGCGAGCGCGCGCTGCAGCAGCGGCACCGGCATCGGGGCCGCTCCGTAGACCAGGTAGCGCAGACCCGACATCGCGCCGATCGCGGCCTCACCGGCGTCCAGGAACCTGGCGATCACCGGCGGCACCAAAAAGGCATGTGTCGCACCGGCTTTCACGGCGCCGATCAGCGTCGCGGCCTCGGGCTCGCGGGTCAGGAACGTCGGCGCACCCGCCCGGATGCCGAAGAACGCATACGCGATTCCACCGACGTGGAACAGCGGCATGGCAACGAGGTTGGCGTCGCCGTCCGAAAACGGAAATGGCGGCGACAGATTGATGATGTGGTTGACCAGCGCCCGCTGGGTCAGCTGAACACCCTTCGGGCGGCCTGTGGTGCCGGAGCTGTAGATCGTGATCGCGGCGTCGGTGTCGGCGACCTCGGGATCGACCTCAAGCGGTGATGCCGCGGCGAGCAGGGATTCGTATTCGTCCTCGTCGCCGCCCACCACGATGACGCGCTGCACGCCGGGGACTTTCGGGCGGATCGCCTCGACGGTCGGCGCCAGCTCCGCACCGACGACAATTACCTGCGCGCCGCTGTCGTTGAGCACGTGGACCAGCTCGTCGCCGACCACCCGCCAGTTGACGATCGTGGCCACCGCACCGATCGACGTGGCGGCCAGCAGGGTTTCTAGACAAGCGGGGTGATTCTTGTCCAGGAATGCCACCACCTGGCCGCGCCGCAAACCCGCGGCCCGCAGCGCCCCGGCCGTCCGGCGAATCCGCGCTGCCCACTGTGCCCACGACCACTGCCGCTCCCCGAAGTGGATCGCGACGTCGTCGGGTCGGCGCGCCGCGTGCCGCTCGACCATCCCGACCAGCGTCTCCGTCGTACCGGTGTTGAGGTCGGCTGGTGGCATCACTTCTCCGCTCATCGATAAATCCCTGGGTCCCCGGTTCAGTCAAGCCAAGGGTAGTCACCCCGGTCACGACGAGTTCCGTGAGAGTAGGAGCCGCCATTGCGGCACCGGATCTCCCGAGGCGCGAGGAAGTTGTCGCACGGTAGGCGGCCGCGGCCTATGGGAAGCCGATTCTCGGGGTATCCAAACGGATCAGCTTCACCGGATGAGCCGCGTAATCACGCGGTGGCCAAGGTGATTCGCGACCGGTAGGGATCGGTGAAGGGCAGCCACGCCTCGTCCAGATCGGGCACTTCCGTTTCGGCCGTCAGCGCGTCGATCACCCCACGCACGGTTTCGCGGTTCTCGATGCGCCGCCACACCAGCGACCACGTCCAAAAGGGTGCGGGCGCGACGATCGGGCGCTGCACGAGATCGGCCGGCAACGCGACGGTTTGCGCCTTGGGCGAGGCGAGCACCGGTCGGCCCAGCCGCCGCACATGCTCGAAAAACATTGGGGCAGCCAGCCCCCCGTCACTGATTCGCACGGTGCGAGCGCCGGTCTCCCTGGCGAACTGCTCCCCGTATCGGTTCCAGGTAAACCAGCTGCCGGAGTCGGCGTCGAGCAGCACCACCGCGTCGGACGCCTCCACCGGTGAGGCGTCCGATCCGACGCTGACGGCGTAAAGCTGCTCGGCGCCAATGAGATGCGCGTTCAGGCCATGCCGGTCCAAGTCGGAGGAGCGTACCCCGCAGATCGCCAGATCGACGCCGCCCTCGGCCACCCGGGCGACCTGCGCGTGCGACGGCAGCACCCAGGTGTCAATGTGCACCTTGGCGACCGACGAGGTCCGATCGGTCAGGTCCGGGGGAAGCCACTGTGCGTAGCCGATCCGCACGGGTTCGGCCAGCGACAGCCCGATTGCCGACCGGCGCAACTGATCTGCCTGATCGAGCAGCGTGCGGGCCGACGGAAGCAACGCCGCACCGGTTGCTGTGAGGGTGACCGAGCGCCGGTCGCGATCGAACAGTCGTACCCGCAGATCCCGCTCGAGGACCTTAATTTGCTGCGAAAGTGACGGTCCGGCAATGCATAAGCGCTTCGCGGCCCGACCGAAATTAAGCTCTTCAGCCACCGCTACGAAATAACGAAGATGACGCAACTCCACACGGAAAATGTTAGTGCGACAGTGGGAGTCATGGCCTAGCAGAATCGCGATGACAACGTATGTAACCATTGCTGGGCAAACCCTCGGATGAAGGAATCAACACATGGTCAATGTTGATCGCGCCCGTCATCGCACTTTCGTCGTGACGGGTGCGGCGTCGGGCATCGGCCTGGCTACCGCGCGGCGACTGATAGCCGAAGGCGGCACCGTGATCGGAGCCGACCTGGAATCTCCGCCCGACTTGGGGCCCGACTTCCACTTCGTCACGGCCGACGTGACCGACGAAGCAGCCATCCAGGCCGTGCTCGCCGCGGTGCCCGGCCGCCTCGACGGCGTCTTTCACGCGGCCGGTGTCGCCGGCGGCGGCCCGGTCCATTTGCTCGACCGTACGGAGTGGGACCGGGTGATCGGGACCAACCTCACCGGCACCTTCCTGGTCGCCAAGGCGGCCCTGGCCAGGATGATCGAGCAAGACAGGGTCGACGGCGAACGCGGCTCGATCGTGACCGTCGCCAGCATCGAGGGACTGGAAGGCACCGCGGGCGGCAGTTCCTACAACGCGGCCAAGGGTGGAGTTGTGCTGCTCACCAAGAACATTGCGCTCGATTACGGCCCGAGCGGCATCCGGGCGAACGTAATCTGTCCAGGTTTCATCGATACACCGATGGCCCAAAGCGTTTTCGGCCTGCCGGGAATGGAGGGCCCCTTGGCCTCGATCACCGAGGAGCACGCGCTGCAACGGCTCGGCCGGCCAGACGAGGTCGCGGCCATGGCGGCGTTCCTGCTCTCGCTCGACGGGTCATTCGTCAGCGGCCAGGCCATCGCCGTCGACGGCGGCTACACCGCGGGTCGCGATCACGGTGTCGTCAAACTCTTCGGCTTTCCCGAGTAGCGCCTTAAGATTCGCGCATGTTGCGTCCTGAAAGTTGGACTGGACTAGCGGGTGGAAGTCCCGTCCCGGTAGGTACCGGAGCGCCGGGTAGCAGGCCCCGGTTCGTCG
>NZ_JBCHKV010000041.1:0-12053 GCF_039023525.1 Mycobacterium sp. 050272
CGAAGAATCACGCGATGACCCTCATCTATCCGGCTACGACACGCCGGTCCTCAACTCACGGCCCGACTCATACACCATCTTGGTGGACGCAACCCCCGGATCGGACAGGTGGTTGTGGTGAGTGGTGCGGATCGGTGCGGATGTGTTGCATTGGTGGGCAGACGATTTGGCGACGGTGGGTGCGGACAAATGGGGACACAGATGATGTTGGTCAGAATGGTAGAGCGCGACGGTGGGTGCGTCCTATGGTTCCTACGTGGTGAACATCAATTCGAAATCGGCGGCGCGCAAGCGTGTCCGGGAGGCGCAGCATAAGGCCAACGAGGCACGTCTGGAGCGTGAGCGTCAAAATGTCGATGACGCTGCGTCGTTTCTCGTCGAGCTTGGGCGGCTCGTCGCCGTCGACGAGTGGGAGCGCAACCGTATCCACGAGATACGCGCAGAGGGGGAGCGGCGCCGTCACGAACACCGCCAGGCCGGCGCGACAGCGGTGGCCCGGATGCAAGGCCGCGGTGAAAGCCTCACTGCGATCGCTGAACTGGCGGGAGTCAAAGTCGGTGAGGTGCGCGCGGTGTTGAAGGCTGCCGACGCGCAGGCAGCGCCGCGCGCGGATGCACTAGGTGCGGAAGGCAGCGCGGCGCGGGGCGCAGGAGAGGGCGCGGTGCCGGAAGCCAACGGTGGCGCGGCCACCGACGCCGCGGCGCAAGCACTAGGTTCAGTAGACGCCGCTGCGCCAGAGGTCGGCGGTGGCGTGCCCAACAACGTGGCGGCGCAAACACTAGGTGCGGATGCGCCGTGAACCGTCGACCCACGGTGTCGGTGAGGTGGTCTGGCGTCTGTGCACGTGCCAACGACTATTGGGGCGCTGTTGTGGGTGGACCCGGTTGTGCATGCCAGCGAATGCGGCCGGTTCGACTCCTACGTCGTGCGGGGCCCCGGCGCAATCAACGCCCCGATCCACGAGCGCCCGAGGACGTGTTCACCCTCTCGGCGGCGGCTGCCGGCCAACATCATGATGCGGCCGGATGCCATCGGGAGCGGCGAGTCGACGAGGCGCGCGCACGACTCACTGCCGCGGCGGAATCGCGTGACTTTTGGGGTGATGATCTGAGCCCGGCATGTCCAGTTTTCCGCGGAAAACTGGCCTCTCACTCGTCAATCGACGCAAGTCATGGACTCGCTGATGTGATTGATGGACCGGGAAGGCGCGAAAGACAGCGCACGATCTCCGGTTGGATCCGGGCAGTTTTCCGCGGAAAACTAGCGAGATGTAATGCACAATTCAGCGTGTCTGAGGGGCGGTCGTTCGGTCAGCGACGTACTTCCTGGCGGCCGATTCCCGGAGTGGGCCGCAGCCGCGGCCCAAGCGCACCAAGGTCTTCTCCCCCATGACCAAAGTTGTCACTGTTTTGAACCAAAAAGGCGGTGTCGGCAAGAGCACCGCGACCGTCAATCTGGCCGCCGTACGAGCCCAAAAACTGACCGCACATCTCGAGCCCGACGCGTTCTCGCCGGTCGCTGCGGTCTCGATAGACCCGCAGGGGTCGGCAAAATGGTGGGCCAACCGGGTCGACGCACTCCCCTTCCATCTTGTCCAAGCGCACGACGATCCCCTCGAATGGCTGCAGCAGCTCAACAACCTGCCCGGTATTGTCGAGGTCTACGTCGATACCGCCGGCTGGTTCGACCTCGACGCGGACTCCTCTCGAGACGGTCTAGGTGACGGATACTCCGCCGATGCACTGCGGACCGTCCTCGACGTCACCGACGAAGCGATCGTTCCGGTGCTGCCGGCGCCGATGTGCTTCGACCCAACCGCGCGCACGATCCGTAAGCTTCTCGAACCGCGCAACATCCCCTACCGGGTCTTCATCAATGATTGGGACCCGCGCGATGGCGAACACTGGTTAAAGCAAACGCAGAAGTTCATTCGCGGACAGGGATGGCCCTTAGCCGAGACGGTAGTGCGGCACTACAAGATTCACACGAATGCCTCCAGCGAGGGCGTCGTGGTCACCCAGTACAAGAAGAGTGGCTCGGCGGCCAACGCGGCGGCTGACTTCTACAAGCTCGCCGACGAACTGAACATGGTAGGAGTCCGGTAATGGGGCGCGGTGGTGTCAAGACATTCGATGATCTCGTCGATGCTGTTGGCGACAACTCATCTGTTGACGGAAACGCGAAGATTCCCGTCGTCGCCCCACGGTCGGGCCTGTCGCGGTCGGTGGCTCTACGAGACCTGGTCGGCAACCCACACAACCCGCGCGATTCGGTCGGTGACCTCGACGAGTTGGCCTCCATCGTTGACTTCCAACTACAGCCCGTAGTTGTTGTCACCCGAGGAGCATTTCAAAACATCTACCCCGAGACCACGATTTCGGCGCGGTGGGTCGTAATCATCGGCAACCGGCGGTTGGCCGCCGCGCACAAGTTCGGCCGATCCGAGCTCGACATCGTGATCAAAGACGAACTTGCCAATGATCGCGCAACGCTGCTCACGGCTGTAATCTCCGAGAACGTCGACCGCTCGGGATTCGACGTGATCGAGGAAGCCAAAGCTGTTGAGAGGCTAGTGGGGGAGTACGGCAGCGCTGACGCCGCGGCCGAACATCTTCGTAAGAGCAAGACGTGGGTGTCACATCGGCGCGCGCTACTCAAACTGGCACCCGATCTTCAGGAAGCCACCCGCAGGGGCGATCTGGCGATTCGCGAAGCGCGTTCACTTGCCCAGGTTCCGCTCGCACAGCAGGTGGCCCGATGGAAGGTCGCTCGCGGCCGGCCCAGTGAAGGGGCCAACACCGCCAACGAAACCGGGGACGGCAATTCGGATTCGGCGGCACGAGACGAACCAACGGCGCCGCCGCTGCGCTCGGTGACGCGGGCGCTTCGAAAGTTCGACGCGGATCCAAGCGCGTTGGCGATAGCGTTGCGCGATCAACTTGGCGATAAGGGAGCCAGGACACTGGTCGGCCAGCTCAGGAAGTTGCTCACATAGCATCGCGAGGGTCAATTTTCCGTGGAAAGCTGACCCATCCATCGAGGTGGCGTGGCATGCTGCACGCTCAGCCACACTCAATTATGCTGGGCGTCAAGCGGTTTCGGCGGCGCCGTTCGATATCGCAGGTGGTGGTTGCCGGCGCCAACACCGGCGAACCGAAAGCCAAACGCACCCCACGGCAACGCTCACAGCAGGGAGCGCTGGGAGGCCTGAGCGGCGAAGTTGGTGCTGGTGATAGCCGCGTGGGCGCGGTTTAGGTGATACTGCCGGGTATGTCGCTCGATGAGGTGGTGGCTGAGGCTGGCCGTGTATTGGGCGATGCGCGCAGGCTTTTCGGGGCGGCGCCGATGATTAACGGGGGTTGGTCATCAACGTCGGGACTGGTGACGGGTCGCCAGGTTGTGGCAGGCGCGGGACAGGCCGCCGCCGCAGGCTGGGGTGGTGCGGCGGCCACCGGGTACGGCGTTGCCAACACTGGGCAGCTATTTTCCCTGGATCACACCATGGCCGCCGACGCGGGGACCGGCCCGCCGCTGACCGGCGTGGGAGAGGCTGCTGCCGCGGGTGGCGGGGGCATGGATGGGGTGATCACCGATACCCGTTCGGGGGTGGCCGCGATCGCTCCTGCCACCGGAACCCCGGCAGGCAAGCGGGAATTGGTGACGCATTTGCAAAGCCAGCTGGATCGGGCCAAGGCCCTGTTGCGCATCTGTGAGCGGCGCAATATGGAGCTGGCGGCGTTGATCGGGCGAGGTGCCGGAGGCTACGGCGCAGGGATGGGCGCGATGCCGATGGGCGCCGGCGCCATGACCGGTGGCATGCCGATGGGCGGCCTGGGCGCCGCTGGCGGGGGAGTGGGCAGCCCACTTTCTATCCCCGGCCTCGACACCGGGCTTACCCGAAACCACCACCACACCAACCCCGAACCGGATCAGGGATTGAACCTGGCCGCCGAGCACGCAGGTCCAGGGGCCGACCGCGTCCGCGCGGCGATCCGCAAAGCCCTCGACATCGAAGGCGTTCACGATCCCGTAGCACGTGCCCGGTGGGAAGCCGGGATGATGCTGGTGGCTAAACGTGAATCCGGATACCGCAACGACGCCATAAACCACACCGATGCCAACGCGCAGAGGGGAGATCCCAGCGGAGGGTCGTTCCAATTCACCGGTGCAACGTTCCGGCAGTATCACCAGCCGGGCACAGCAAGTAGCCGATTCGACGACGTATCCGAAGCGTGCGCGTTCATCAACTACGCCCGCGGCCGCTATTGCGTCGCAGCTGACGCGTCGAATCTGGCAGCCAACATCCAGCAGGCAGATCCCACACGACCGCCGAAGGGTTACTGAGCGGCGAAGTTGGTGCTGGTGATAGCCGCGTGGGCGCGGTTTAGGTGATACTGCCGGTTATGTCGCTCGATGGGGTGGTGGCTGAGGCTGGCCGTGTATTGGGCGATGCGCGCAGGCTTTTCGGGGCGGCGCCGGTGATTAACGGGGGTTGGTCATCAACGTCGGGACTGGTGACGGGTCGCCAGGTTGTGGCGGGCGCGGGGCAGGCCGCCGTCGCAGGCTGGGGTGGTGCGGCGGCCACCGGGTACGGCGTTGCCAACACTGGGCGGCTATTTTCCCTGGATCACACCATGGCCGCCGACGCGGGGACCGGCCCGCCGCTGACCGGCGTGGGAGAGGCTGCTGCCGCGGGTGGCGGGGGCATGGATGGGGTGATCACCGATACCCGTTCGGGGGTGGCCGCGATCGCTCCTGCCACCGGAACCCCGGCAGGCAAGCGGGAATTGGTGACGCATTTGCAAAGCCAGCTGGATCGGGCCAAGGCCGTGTTGCGCATCTGTGAGCGGCGCAATATGGAGCTGGCGGCGTTGATCGGGCGAGGTGCCGGAGGCTACGGCGCAGGGATGGGCGCGATGCCGATGGGCGCCGGCGCCATGACCGGTGGCATGCCGATGGGCGGCCTGGGCGCCGCTGGCGGGGGAGTGGGCAGCCCACTTTCTATCCCCGGCCTCGACACCGGGCTTACCCGAAACCACCACCACACCAACCCCGAACTCGTCGGTGACCACGACGCCGCGATCGCTGGGGGAGGGCCATTAGCGCGTATCGCGGTCAAAGCCGCACTAACCCGCTTGGGGTGCCCCTATGTCTGGGGGGCCAAGGGGCCCAACCAATTTGACTGCTCCGGCCTGGTTCACTGGTCCTACGCTCAGGCTGGCATCACCTTGGGTCCCGACACATACACCCAGATTCACCAGGGCGCCAAGGTAGCTCATGGAAACGTCGAAGCCGGAGACCTGATCTTTCCCGAAGCAGGGCACGTCATGCTCGCCATCAGCCCAACGCAGTGCGTCGAGGCCCAGCAATCCGGTGTGCCGGTCAGGATTTCGCCGATGCCAGCCTCGTACGTGGCGCGCCGGCCGATGGCGTAGCAGTCTCGGTCGAGGCCTGCGCGTCCCCGGCGGCGTCGCGGATGACGTCGCGATACTCGTGCAGCTCGGTCAGCGCCGACATGGTCTCGCTAAACGACTTTCCGCGCACGTGCGGCAGACTCGCGACGATGAGCGACTCTAACTGCAACAGTTGATCGTCGAGGTCGCGCAGCGTTGCCTTCGCTTGTGCACTGTTGCTGTGGCGCACCAGAATCTGTGCGCATATCGCAGATATCGCCGCTATCGCCTTAGCGATTCCCAAGGCCTGCAACGTGGTGCGCGGATCGGTCGACACCGACTCGAACGAGGGCTGCGCCGTGAGCGCCGCTGTCGGGCGCGGTTGGGTCTGCGGGATGGGCTCACCGCGGCGTAGCGCATCGAGGGTGCCGCGCGGCCACTGCAGGGCATCTTCGAACTTCACGCGGTTGATCCGATGAGGAAATGACTTGCCGCGCTCAAGCAACGCGGCCGTGTTCAGCGACACATTCGCCGCGTCAGCTAGCTCTCGCTGCGTTTCCAGCCCAACTTCGACTCGGCGGTCGGCAACGGCCTTACCCACCCGCTCTAGCGGGCTCTCGCCAGGTGGAGTCGCCTTGGTGCTCACCGTGTCCTTCGCCATCGTCGCCGCCGTCGTCGACCGACGACCTCTCGGATACTTGCAAGTTAACTATAGAAGTTGACCACGTTCAGCCACGGTCGGACACGGGATCCCCACAGATGCGCCACGCGGGAGATGCACAGAGATAGCCTGGTTAAGGCAGAAAAGCATGGTTTCGCGCAGCTGATGCGCAGAGGTGCCAATACGCGGTACGTCCGTGAACTGTGTCGACTTACTCTGCCGAAACCTTTGTCCGCACTGATGTTGCCTATCAGTGCATGAGCAGCTATAAACGTAGTCAGTACACAACATACACAACATGATGCACAGGTATAATTAGGAATGGAGAGCGCAGTGACCACCATCCGACCCTTGCGAGCCGACACCGGCCTGTGCGAGTACGAAGACCCCGACACCTGGTTCAGGGGATATAGCGGGGAGCGAGAGTCGGCAGCGATCTGCACCAACTGCCCCATCATCGTCGCCTGCGCCCAGAACGCCCTCAGATTTGGCGCTACCGATGGGGTGTGGGCGAGCGTGGCCATGCCCGGCGCCCGTGACGTCACCGCCCTCAAGGCCGCTCGAGCGCAATTACGCGAGGTCATCGCCCGCTACCGAAACCAACCCCCAGCGCTACGGCTGCGGTCCCTGCAAATCCGTCAGGCCGTGCACTTCGCGGCCACCCAGCGCGACCTGCGCCGCCAACAAGCAGCTAAACCCGCGTCCAGGGCAAGTGCGACGCTAAGGGAGAAGGCCAGTGCCTAGCAGCAGCGCAGCCACCCGCGTCCTGCGCGACGACCTGCTCGCCCAACTCCGCATCGCGCAACGGCCCCTCACGACAGCCCAGTTGCGCCTGCACGCGCCTGACGTGCCGGTCGCGGGGGTCGCGATATCCTGCGCCCCGATCCACGAGCAGATCTACCGGGTGCTGTGCGGCCTTGAGCGTCAAGGCCTGCTGACCCGCGGTGGCCGTGAAGGCCGCGAGGTCACCTGGACGGCGGCCGCCAACCCCGCCGACCGCGAAATCGCCGCCCTGGAAGCCGCTTTCAGCGCCTCGGACGGCCAGCCGGCGCCACGTTGAAAGGGCGCCATCCGATGATCACATGTCCCGTTCGAGCGGCGCTGACAGCTCGGGTGCCCGAACTGGCCAACGGCTCCATCGAAATCATTGCGGTCGCACGCGAGCCCGGACTGTTGGCTAAAGTCGCGGTCCGATCACGTGTTCGCGGGATCAACGCGGTCGCCGTCTGTATCGGGTGGGCCGGCCTGCGTATCGCCGACGTCGAAAAGCGCCTCTGCGGCGAACATGTCAGCATCATCGCCTACGACAGCGACACTGCCAGGTACGTGATCAACGCACTGGGAATCAAGTCTGCGATCGCCGAAGTCATCAACCCTGAACAGCGCCGCATCCGCGTCTACGTCAACCCCGATGACTATGCGCGCGCACTAGGCAAGGCTGGTCACAACTTGCGCCTTGTCCGGCAGCTGACCTCCTGCAGCATTCACATCCGCACCGCCACTGGCGCTCATCGTGCCCCCCATGGTTGCACCACCAGGCAGTTGGCGCCGATCCCGTAACTGAAAGGCAACCCAATGAGCGCAAACGCCCTGTATGACATCAAGCTGCGCGACTGGGGCCGAGTCGAAATCCCATCTGCCACATCGCAAAGCGGCGCCTACGCGGCGCGTACCGAGGCCTCGTGGTCCAACCGGCAGATCTCCACCCCGACATTATTCGACTGCGACACAACGACATGACTTCCCCCGATGCACGCTCGGCTGCGGCACGAAGACGGGCTGATGAGCGTCGGCTGCGCCAGTTTATGGCTAACCACGGTTACCCCGACCCCGACACGATCCGATCGGAGCGCACAATATGGCACGGAGCACGCGGCCAGATCCACACCAGCCGGGTCTGTTCGACATCTTCGGCGGGGACGGTGGTGGTGACGAGCCCAGAGATACGCCAGATCGTGGCGGAGGCCTACGCGGGCCCGCTCAAGCTGCCCCCGCAGTGGAGCCCAGCCCAACGCGAGACATTCCTGGAAAGCCAGGCGGCCAGGATCAGCTACCAGGTCGCCGAGCTGGCGGCCGAGATGGGCGCCCAGGCGGTAGGGGCGTGGACCCGCAGCCGCGGCCAGCATCCGGATTACCTGACCAAGGCGGGGCTTCTGAACACCGCACGCAGCCAGGCAATGGAGATCGTGCTCAACAACGAGCTCTACGAGCAGATCCCGACCGAGGACGGCCAGCCCAGCAACCTGTGGGGGGAGCACAACGACCCAGCGCCCGATCGCAGTCAGGTGCCCTGGGATCAACGCTGGACCCGGCCCCAGTATCGCAGCGACCCCAGCCAGAACATCGAGGCGCTGATCGCGGATCTGTGGCCGGACCCGAATTACTCGGCGGTGTTTCGGATCAAGGCCGGATACCTGCTAGCCGCCCGGGCCGAGGACGGCCTGCCCCTACCGAGCGGCCCGGACGATCCGCTCACGAGCACGCTGGCTCAGATGGTCTACACCGATATGCGCGACGACGGCATACCCGAGCGGTAAACGCCCAGCCCTCACTGTTCGATGAGGCCGATCAGCCCACCGATCCGCGCTCGATTGACCCCGGCGGCGCCCCGCTGCCGCGGCCGAACCCGCGCACACCAGCCCACCAGCCAATCGACCCGCCGGCGGGCACCGCGCAAAGCCCGGCTGTATCAGACGAACCGACTCCGGCCGCCGAGCAGCGGATAGAAGAATTCACCAGCCCCACCGATTTCCCGGCAAGCCTCGACACCCTGGTGCCATCTGGGTCCAAAGCACGCATCCGCGCCAACATTGCGGCCGTCGAGCTGCTGCGCACCCTGCAAGACGCGCAGCGGCCGGCCACCCCAGCCGAACAACGTGTCCTGGCCACCTGGTCAGGCTGGGGTGCGGTACCCCAGGTGTTCGACCCCCGCGCCAGCGAGCTCGCCGCCGAACGCGACACCCTGGCCGAGTTGCTCGACCGCGACCAATACCGCCAGGCAGAGGCCTCCATCCTCAACGCCCACTACACCGATCCGGCCATCGCCGCCGCGGTGTGGGAAGCACTAGGTCGGGCCGGGTTTACTGGCGGCAAGGTCCTCGAACCAGGTTGCGGGGCAGGAACATTCATCGCTCACGCCCCCGATAAGGCAGTCATGGTTGGTGTGGAAAGTGACGCCACCACCGCAGCCATCGCCGCCGTGCTCTACCCATCGGCCCAGATCCGCCACGAAGGTTTCGAATCCACTCACGTCCCCGAAAACAGCTTCGCCGCCGCCATCGGCAACGTCCCCTTCGGCCGCTACGCGGTCACCGACCCCGCCCACAACCCCGCCCGTCACTCCATCCATAACCACTTCATCGTCAAATCCCTCGCGCTGACTGCCCCCGGTGGATACGTGGCTGTGCTGACCAGCCGCTACACCCTGGATGCAGCGAAATCGGCCGCCCGGCGCGACATTTCGGCCAAAGCCGACCTCATCGGCGCGATCCGGCTCCCGTCGAAGGCGTTTACGCGGGTGGCCGGCACCGAGGTCGTCACCGACCTGCTCATCCTGCGCCGCCGCGATCCCCGAACCCCCTCCCCAGACGAACTGCCCGACTGGATCAACACCGAAGCCATCGAACTCACCGATCCCGACACTGGCGCCGGCGAAACCCTGCACATCAACTCCCATTTCGTCGCCAACCCCCACAACGTGCTCGGCCAGATGCACCTGGGCCGCGGACTCAACGGCTCCCACCAACTCGTAGTGCGCGGCACCAGCGGCACCGAGCTCGCCCAGCAGCTGCGCGACCGGCTACACCTGATCATCGACTCAGCCATCCAGCACGGGCTCGGATTAACCGCCACGCCGGCTGAACTCACCGACGTCTCCGCAGACGTCTTCAACCCCGGCCTGATCACCGCGGCCGGCCGCGGTGAGGACACCCCGCTCTACACATTGCGCTACAGCGAGGCCAACCGCGGCATCGAATACTGGGCCGGACACCAATGGGAACCCCACAAAACCCCGAAAACGCTGCTAGCAGAAACCCGCGAACTCATCGGCCTGCGCGACGTCGCAGCCAGCCTCATCGCCTCCCAACGCGACGGCCAGCCCGCCGCCGAGCGCGACCAGCTCCGCGGACACCTCAACACCCTCTACGACAACTACGTGCGCCGCCACGGCCCCCTCAACCGGTTCACCTGGGTCTATCCCACCGTCACCCAAGAACGCCACGACCAGCGCTTGGCCGCCGCCGAAACCGCCTGGCGCACCGCCGAAGGCACCCCCGAGCGCCCCTACACCGGGCCCGTGCCCGACGACGTCGCCGCGCAATGGGACACCGAGGCCTCCGAAGCGCCGGCTCCCTACAAGAAGCGGCGTCACCTCGACGGCGGAATGCGCCACGACCCCGGATGGGCACTGGTCGCCTCATTGGAAATCCTCGACGAAGACACCGGCACCGCCCAGAAATCGCCCATCTTTTCCACCGACCTGCTCACCCCGCCGCTGGAGCGCGCCACCGCCGACACCCCCGAAGAAGCGTTGGCGATGTGCCTGGACCGCACCCAGCGCGTCGACGTCGACCTAATCGCCAACCTGCTAGAAGTCGAAGTCAACGACGCCCGTGACCTGATCGCTGGACTGGTCTATCCCAGCCTCGACGACCCCGACGAACTCGTCCCGGCCGTGAGTGCCCTGTCAGGCAACGTGCGCACCAAACTCGCCCGCGCGCTCGATGCGGCCGAAACCAACCCTATCTACAACGACTACGCCGCCGCCCTGCAACAGGTGCTGCCGCCCCAGCGTGAAGCCCAAGACATCAAAGTACGCCCCGGGGCACCGTGGATCCCAGCCCAAGTCATCGCCGCCTTCGCCGAGAAAACATTCGACGCCACCGGTGTGGTCGCCGAACACATCGGCGGGCGCTGGGTCGTCGACGTTGCCTCCTACAAACGACACGGCCGGCTGATGACCGACGAATGGGGAACCGACCGGCGCGGCTGCGACGCAGTCAGCCTGCTCGAGGCCGCCTGCAACTCCAAAGCCGTCCTCGTCAACAACGACGACGGTGCCCTCGACCCGCAGGCCACCTTCGCCGCCCAAGCCAAAATGGCCAAAATCAGCGAGGAATTCACCCGCTGGCTGTGGTCTGACGAGACCCGCCGCGACACCCTGGTCGCCGAATACAACCGGCGCTTCAACTCGCTGCGCGCGCCTGCCTACGACGGCTCACACATGCGTTTTCCCGGCATGTCGGATCACTTCACGCCGCACTTCTACCAGCGCAACGCCGCCGCGCGCATCATCTCCGAGCCCACCGTTCTCTTGGATCATGTTGTCGGAGCGGGCAAGACGGGAAGCATGGTCGCTGGAGCGCTGGAACTGCGGCGCCTGGGGTTGGTACGCCAACCCTGGCTCGTGGTACCCAACGCGATCACCGAACAAGTTGGCCGCGAAGCCCAACAATGGTATCCGGCCGCCAAGATTCTGCTCGGCTCAGCGGCCACCACCGCTGATGGACGGCGCCGCTTCATCGCCCAAACCGCCTCAAGTGATTGGGATCTCGTTGTCATCCCGCAGTCGGCGTTCACCGCCATCAACGTCTCCACGGACATGCGCGTCGACTACATCGAAAACCAGCTCGACACCTTGCGCGAACAACTCCAATCCGCCGAAGCCGACCGCAGCAAAAAGCGCATCGAACTGGCCATCAAAAGCGCCAAGGCGCGGCTAGAAAAACTGTTAGCCGCCAACACCAAAGACACTGGGTTGCGGTTTGAGGAATCCGGTTGTGACTATCTGATGATCGACGAAGCCGACACGTACAAGAACTTGGGCCGCACCTGCAACATTGAAGAATTATCTTGCCCCAACGCATCGCAACGCGCCGAGGACCTCGCCCTCAAACTCACCGTGTGAAACGCCCTGGTTCTGCCGGAGGCTCGGGCTATTGGATTTCGACCAGGGGTTGGTCGGTCCGTTGTGCATCGTAGAACGCTGCTTCGAACTC
>NZ_JBCHKV010000042.1:0-11789 GCF_039023525.1 Mycobacterium sp. 050272
GGACAATTGGCCGCCCTGTAGGACAACGTTGGCGGATTCTTCGGCGAAAAGATCTTTCCCATCAGCTCCAACAGCGCCGACAACGTCACTTCGTTGATCGAAACCTCACCGGTCTCCGGGGCTTCGCCGGGCTTGGCCCGCAACATCGTCGGCAGATTGCCGCGGCGTTGCTCGATTTCCTTCACAGTAATGCCCGCGCACGCCGAGGGGCCGCCGAGGAAACCTATCTGAAAGGCACTGATCCGATCCAACGCCGACCCATGTTCGTCATCCATTTCGGCATCGGAGTCCATCACGGGGTCACGCGTGGTGATGATCCCGGCCAGCACGTGGTCGAGCCCGTCAGCGGCACTTAGCGTGAAGCGTGGCGACTTACCTTGAGCTACCCAAAACAGATAGACACCTGCGAAACAATCGGCTTGCTGCTCGCGCACGAGGGTGGGGTCTTTCCTCGTCACCAGTTTCGCCATCTGCTGCAGGGCGTGCCCGTACTCGTGCGCTAACACAGCAGTGACAGACATGTCGCCAAAGTACTGCCGCACAACCGCCATGAACCCCCTCCGATCCCAGGCGATCAAGTTGCACCCTGAGGTGAAAAAGGCGTTGAGGACTTGGTAGGTCTTGTTGCGGCACACCATCGGACTCGTCGGATCGGTGGAGTCGTAGGAGACTAGCGTGCCAACCCGGACGAAAGTGCCGCTCAGTGATTCGCCGTAAGTTGCCTGCCAGTAGTCCTCGAGCTCGTTGACCGATAGCAACGACAACTTATCGATATTCCCGTTGTCGGTGTTGACCACCGTGCCGGTGGGACCGGGTGCGTTGGAACGAATCCCGCTCGGACCGTTAATCGCGAGCAGTCCCCCCACCCTGAATGGGTTGTCAAACATCGACAACCCACGCCCGTCGACGACCGTCGAGCATCCTGCTACCAGCAATACCGTGCTAGCGCAGGCGAATGCCACCTTCACCCCAACCGGACAATCATGGCGCGCGTAGCCCATGGCTGGGTGAGCGTCCATCACCTGACCGCGCAGCGGACTGAACATTATCGGTACGTTGTGTACACGAATCCCTGGGTCACGGCTGCGGTTTCGCGGGAGTGGGCCTTGGCGGGTTAATAGGGCCGCAATTCAACCCCGGAATACACCCGCCGTTACTTGGATCGGGGACAATGACATTGGTAGCCGGCGCAGAAGGATCCGCTGGGGGCGCCGGCGTCAGGCTGGAGGCAGGGTCTGCGATCGGTGTGGTGGTGTTGTTCGACAATTCACCTGCGCCGAATCCAACCGCCAAGGCCAGAATGGTTGCTCCGCCGGCCAGTGTGATCGCGGTTTTGCTGTGGGACTTCATCATGTTCTCCCTTCTATGCAAGGGCTGTCGCCCTCATCACCGTCAAACTTAACCTGTTATACCCTGCGGGGGTAGGGACCTAAGTCCTCTCCGGATGTAGCCCGACAGAACCCACGCGATGGGCAGGCGCCGCGCCAGAGTCTGGGCGGTTGGCCCCTGTACGGTGAGTTTTGGCCGCTGCTCGGCGCGATGGTGGCCGACGTCGCGATGACGGTGATTTCCGAGTTTCGCCCACGCGTATCGGCTAAGACGAGACGCCTCCGATGGCGATCACGCAGGCACATTAATTACGTTGAACACCAGAGGAACAATCCAATGACTGACACACCGCTGTGACAATTGAGGCGTACCAGGTCCACGGCCGGCGTGTCGAAATGGGGACCGGACTTGCCGCTGGCAATCGGCGCTCACCGCCATGACTGTCCCCCGCGGACACGACTTTATACCCTACCGGGGTAATAAATAAGCGCGGCTGGCGTTAAAGCCAGTGCGGGTCACACCAGCTGACCGGCGAGGCCTCCGGGCACCCATGGGATTGCAGGGGTACAGTCGCCCTGCGCACACTGTCGGTTGGACGGTGGCGCGGCCGTTGGTCAATCGATGCCCACTGCAACGAGTGTGAGCGCAGAACACTGCTGCACTTCGATGTTCAGCTACGTGAGATGCGTTCCAGCTCAATCTCTTCCGCCGACCCGCGGCCGAGTTCGCGGACCGCTGCGCAAGCGGATGTCACCTTCAGCGCAGACAACAACACGATTTCGAGCACGAAACAGCTTTTAGCGCAGCAAATTTCATAGATGTGCACTCGCCTACAAGGATGTCGCTCGCGGTTTCCTCGTGGCCGACATCCAACCGCGCCACAGCTGAGGACGCCCCTGTCCGCCGACACTCGCGACGGGCCGGTGGCTGGCGCCAATATGGCGTTGCAACCAGCCGCGGACTACTCGCCCGCACCGCCAGGAGCCGACTGCTTTGTAGAATTAGCCGTATGCGCGAAATGTTCGATAGCGAAACGCGATTGTCATGGGTCCTGGCCGCGTTGGCCGGGTTGATTGGGGCCGCGGCATTTACCCATTCCGCCGGATACTTTGTGACGTTCATGACCGGCAACACCGAACGTGCGGCGTTGGGGTACTTCCGCCATCAGCCCTGGCTGGCTCTGACAGCGTCACTGCTGTTGGCGGCGTTCGTCGTTGGCGTGGTTGTTGCATCGTTATGCCGGCGCCACTTTTGGGTGGAGCACGCCCATGGCCCGACGGTACTCACCGCCTTGTCACTGGCCGCTGCCACTGTGGTCTGCGTTGCCACACACGGATGGTCGGCGACAGGCGAGCTCTCACTTACGCCGACCTTTTTTGTTGCGTTCGGAGTTGGTGCTCTCAACACTTCTTTGTGAAGGACGGCGAGGTCTCAACCCCGTTGAGCTACGTGACCGGCACGCTGGTCAAGATGGGCCAGGGTATCGAGCGTCACATCAACGGCGGCTCCGCGTCTGCGTGGCTGGGATACTTTCTGCTGTACCTAAGTTTAGTCGTTGGCGCTTCGGTCGGCGGAGGTATTAGCCTGGTTGCCAATGGGTCCCAGATGCTGGCGGTCGCCACCATCATTTGTTCGCTAACCGCCGGTTACACGCATCTCCATGGCAACCGTCGGGTCCTTGTGAAGCAGTCACGCAGCCAACGCTGGTCTAGCCGATCATTGGCAGGAGCACTTCGAAAGAGATCCCGTTGACGGGTCCCCTTGGTGGACGCCTCCGCGAATTCGACCTGCCTCGACGACGTGGCAAGACTAATGCTCGCATTGGAGCTGAGAGTCACCGGCAGCTCGGTGGCACCGAGGCAATGCTCTCACCCGGCGAAAATCATGAGGTGATAAGTCAGCTCATCCCAGACGATGAACGATGACGTCGGGCTGGCGTTGCGGTGCGCCCGCGCTGCGGGCGTCACATTCGCCGCGGCACTAGACACTAGGCACTAGGCAATCTGCACAACTCGTGCGGGCGTTGCCGTCGCTGCGCAGACATCGCCGCGGCGCTGCTGGGGTCGGTAAGCACAGCTGCGGTGAACGGAGCCACCGCGCCAATGGTCGCGGCGGGTGAACACAACCCGACACAATCAGCAATGTTGAACGTCGACGCGGTAGGTATCGCAGTCCGGCAGGATCAGTGACACGTTCACGCTTAGTGCGCTGCCGTCAGGAAATAGCGGCTCGTCGCTCCACGCCCATTTGATCAGGTCCTGGTCGCAAGGCCACCGTGACGAGCACCACTCGTGCACCCGCGCCTCTAGTCACCACACCACCGAGCGTAGAGCCCCTGGAATGAATTACCCCGTAAGAGTAAGTGGTAGGACGTGGGGGCAGAAAGTCGCCCATGCGGATTGGAGCGATCGGTACGCTCTCGAATCAAAACCCGGACGCACTGGTAGGCGGTGTCGCCACGGTGGCAGTAGCGGGTGGAGTCGGTGGCGGCGTTTTTATCAAGCGACACAACGACATCGACACCAATAGCGACCCGACCGCAGGGACACAACACGCGATCCACTCCTTAATCCGTCCGACGCTGACCCGCCACCATTGCCCAACTGTGCGGAGTGCCCGCGGCGCAAACGAATGTCCCAGTCCCAGTTTTGAACCGTGCCATCCGCCACGTGCCAGCGGTGAGATGTCAAGGAACTAGCGAGCGCTTGTGAGGCAGTGGCGCGACGCCGCATCCGGGTGGCTTCTGCTCCGAGCCCGTTTATTCTTGCTCAGCGTTAGGGCCGCGGCATGGTAGGTGCCGTCGTGCTCGGGGTTTGCTGAGGACCCGTCGGTCCGCCCGGACCCATTCCACCGGGTCCCATCATGCCGCCGCCAGGTCCCATCATGCCTCCAGATCCCATCATCGGACAGCTAACGTCACGGCCGACGTTGGAACCCCGATGCCAGCTGTACGGGCCGCCTGAGGATAAGCCCAAGAAGAACCCCGAGAATAAGATCACCGCCACTATGAACACGACACCGGCAACGATGCCCACCCACGCAGCGGCCTGACCCAGCCGACTAGGCCGATCAGATCGCGCATCATAATTCGGCTGGCCAGTCACGTTTATCGATTCCCTAGCTTCTGGAGTTTGCGTCATGCGTTAGACGCTGCCACACATATACCCTGCCGGGGTAGGGACCAACGGCCCTAAAACACCCAGCGGGCTGCCGCTCCGTCCGAAAAGCCTAACCCGAAGTAGTACGGGCCCCGTTCACCATTGAGAGCAAGGTCCCGAAACTCCACGTCGACCACGATGTATGACGACAGCACGTGCGGCAACGGCTCGGTGTGGATCGTCGGCTTGATTGTTTGATGTGCATCATCATCGTGTTGTTTTTCGACGGCGGCCACGACCCAGACCGTTCTTGCCATCGCCGACCCGGGGCTAATCGGTCCGCCCCACGACCAGTCGATGCAGCCTCAAGACGGACTCTCGGAGGGCTTTGCGTCCGGCGAGACCGACGAAGACAAACGCCGGCAACGCATTACGCTGCTGCGGGAATACCGCCAGTCAAGATGGCTAGGTTGAAACGGGCCGCAGTGCTCGCGAAGTTCGTTCCACTCGCTTCAGGCACTGTCATCGGTCTGCGCTTCGATATCGGACGCGCTGTGTATCCACACATACCAACGCCGGCCGGACGCCCTTACGCGGGAATGGTCACGTCGCGCAACGCAATCAACCGTGTTGTGGATGACCTTCCTGCGGGCCACCGCGCCACCCATCGTAAGTGCGAGAGTTCGCCGTCCAATCACCGGCGGGCGTGCGCGCAAGGAAGCTTCTGCCAGCCGCGGAAGTCTCGCGTCACACCTAATCGCAACTCTGCCAAGCAGTTAGCTACCGGGCGAGACGATTGCCATCCGGGAACAGGGCCTCACTTGGTCGCGGCGCTCGTGCCGTTGACCGCACTGCTGGAGATCGTGTGCGGATTGTGGCCGGCCGCTAGACGAGCCAATCGTTGTGGCTCACGCTAATACTGGCAAGCGCCACAATGATATTGGCGCCAATCACCGCAAACGCCGGGCTCTGGCTCTACCACTTGACGGCCAACCCCAGCCCCCTCTTGCACCAACTCGCCGCCCGTGGCAGCACAATGGTCACTTCTCAGCCGCCCTGCTGGCAATCGTGATCGGCCTCGTCATGTTGCGCATCACGGAACAGGGTTCCCAAAAGCCCCGGATTCTCCTGCATACCATCGTGGGCATAACAGTTCTCATCGTTGGGATCTCGTCAATGGTCCAGATCTACCGCGTGGCTGATCCTGGCGGGCCTTCGGTCTCGGATGAAGAGATAACGCGAATGGAGCAAGTTCGCGTAACACAACAAGCGACTGAAACGTCTGGTGTGCAACGTCATCCCTGCGCACAGACTGACCTCCGCTGGTCCCGTGTCTACCAAATGGCGTACGCCGCCGCCATCGAGTGGAGCCATCGGGGAGTCCAGGGCTCATACCTGGCCCGCGCTGGAACTGACGATCGAATTGATTCGCGACGGCTAGCGTGAAGCTAACAATGATGACGCCCTGGTGAGGTTTGCGCTAGCCCGAGGGGGTCCGCGTCGACCAGCACTTGCCCCCGGGTGTCGCTGGCCGCAGTTTCGCGCACCCCGAACGCGACAACCGCGCTGACATGCCACATCGATCAGCGACGCGATGCACGCACGGCCAACGAAAAAAGAGGCAGACGATGAAGACCCTAGGCGATCTGATCTGCCGCTCGGTTGCCTCCGCCGACGACGTACAGCCATTGATACCCGTTACAGGTAGTAGGTACCTCATCGATTGGGCAAACGTCGCCCGGCGCGGCATCGGTCGCCGCTTTTTCCTGGAAAGTCTGGTCTTTTCAGACGGACTGACAGCTGTTATGCCAGCGATCTCTGGCATATACCCCCCCGGAAATGCTAGCGTGAAGGTCGCTATGCGCCCCCGGGAACGTCATCCAAAACGCTGGTTGCGATACGTAACCAGCGCGGCGGTCGCTGTTTGGTTGCTCGGTATTACTGCTGGTTGCCACCTTCCCCATTCGGGACACCCCGCGCTTCACGGCGGGTCCGTGTTGACCGCTGCTGGCAAAACGATGGTTGCTGAATCGCCGCACAGGCCGAGCGCGGGTGTCGATTGCTGTTCGGTGGGACTCAAGGCCGGTACTCCTCTAATGCCGGCATGCCGAATACCCGATTTGGTTGCGCTTGACCTCATCGTCACGGTTGTGGCCATGGTTGCTTCGCTGGCCGGGCCGGTCCGGTCGACAACGCGAGGCCCTCCCCGCCCCGTTGATGTTGTCGTCCATCAATCGGGTCAAGCTATCCTGACCCGCCTCTGCATCTCTCGTCGCTGATCGATCTGCGCCCGCCGTGGTGCTCGGTTACCGCGGCCAGTGGGCGATGTTCAGATCCGTCGCCGCACAACGTCGCGGCATTTTGATGCAGAAAAGAGAACTTTATGAGGAACCTCCAACGCACTCGCTGCCTCGCAGCCCAGATCGTTAACAAGCGACAGGCGGTGTGGTCATGACAGCACAATCGAACCGAACCCCCAAGTGCCCCAGTGATCGGCACCGGGGTAACTGGATGCGCTGCCGCGTTAGTCCTGGCGCCTCACCGCTGGAATGTCACCGTGGTCTCCGACCGTGGGTGCTCGACGATGGCACCGCGATGCCTCGTGTGACCGTAGACCCTGCGCTGGCAATCGACACGAGCACCGAGGACCGTAACGTGGTCTTCATCGCGCCACGCGCCGACGACCACCTTCTGCTCGACGGATTGGTCGAACCCGGCGAATGCGAAACCGACCTCACCCTCAACAACTACCCGCCGACACGGGAGATCCTCAAGCGCTGCATCGACTTCACGCCGATCCTGCAGAAAGCTCGGCTAGAGACAGTTGACCCAATACGGTTGGAGCTGCGGCCTTTCCGTAGCACCGGTGTGCGCGAGCCAGGGGCGCCAATCGCGCACGACTATAGCCACGGCGGCGTCGGCGTCACATTGTCGCGGGGCTGCTCTTACCGAAGCGTCAGCTCGGCTTGCGGACTCCTTCGGGGTACGCGTGGCCTGAACCCCCTGCGCGCAACGATTAACAACTACCCATCAAAGGAGGATAAAGAAAATGCTGCTCAATGTGAGCTTGCGCTCGGGAGAAGCTATTCACCCCCAGCGCACAACGACCGGCGCGATGCCGCGCAGATATCCGATCGGCGCCAGCACCGTTGGTGAAGGGACGCGGTGACGTCATGAATATGAATATGGCCATGGGTACAGCGCCGACGTGGCTCACCATCGCCGGCTGGATTATCACGTGGACGGGGTTCGTTGTGGCCGCGATGATGATCGTCGACATTTATGTGCGTGGTTACCGCCAGCCGGAGCGTGCGATGGAAGCCGTTTGGCCGATCACCGCCGTCTATTCCGGCCCGCTGGCGCTGTGGGCCTACTACAAATGGGGTCGGCCCCTCACAACGAAATGGCAAGAACAGCAACAGTGGTCGCCCCAATGGGGTTTAGGGGTAACCGCGGTCACCCAGACCATCGCGGGCGGGGCCGCGTCATTCATCGGACACACCCTTGCGGTGCCCCTCGTGATGTGGACCGGGTGGACAATCGCTGGCAAACATGTCTGGGCAATGATCCTGCTGATTGCGGTGTTCGCGCTGCCACTGCTAATCGGTTTCGAGTACCGTTCGCTGGCTGATCAGATTCCTTCCACGGCTCGGCGACTCCAGATGGCGGTGCGGATTTCGGTGCTGGCGATCCTGGCTTTCGATCTGGGTATGGGTGCGATCATGGTTTTGGTGGCATTCGTGCTGCACTACGGACCCACGACAGCCGCGTTCTGGCTGCTTATGTGGGTGGGTATGTGGCTAGGCTTTGCTACCGCCTACCCAATGGTGTGGCGGCTGTTGGCCCGCAATGCGCCCGAACCAGTGCAGGCCACCCAGGCCGCCGACCCCTCGCGAACTGGGTAGGCCTACACCCCAGCGCGGCAGAAGATTTTCGGCCTGTCGACGTTAATCCGACCCGACGGAACCACTAAAGATGGCTACGCACAACGGATTTAACGAGCGACACCGCTACCGGCGGCCTTCCGGTGGCAAACGCCACCTCCTGTGCGGCGAAGCCTTCATCTGCTGGGCGGGTCGCATACGAGGGGCACCCTCAGAGATCCACCTGGTCCCCGAGGAGAAATACCCGGCCAGGCGCGAGATCTACGGCGACACAACGTTCTACAGGGGGACCCAGCACACCGTTACGGGGGGGCGATTGCCCGGATTCTTGCGCAAGCAGTGAAGCCGCCGGCGCGGCTGCGACCAGTTGAGGGGGCATGAGATGTTGGACTTCGGGGCGTTACCGCCGGAGATCAACTCCGGTCGAATGTATGTCGGTGCGGGATCGGGGCCGATGCTGGCCGCCGCGGCGGCATGGGACGAGTTGGCCGCCGAGCTCTATTCGACTGCGGCTCTGTATGGCTCGACAATTCAGAGTCTGTCCGTCGGTCCCTGGACCGGTCCCTCCTCGATCGCGATGGCCGCCGCGGCCACACCGTATGTGCAGTGGATGAGCGCGACGGGAGCGCAGGCCGAGCTGGCGGCCACTCAGGCCAAGCTGGCCGCGGGTGCCTACGAGGCGGCCTTCGTGGCGACGGTGCCGCCGCCCGTCATCGCGGCCAACCGCTCGCTGCTCGCGACATTGATCGCCACCAACATCCTGGGCCAGAACACCCCGGCGATCGCGGCCACCGAAGCCCAGTACATGGAGATGTGGGCGCAGGACGCCGCCGCGATGTACGGGTACGCCGGCTCGTCGGCGACGGCGTCGCGGCTGCAGCCGTTCACCGAGCCGCCGCAGACCACGAACGAATCCGCCTCGGGCAGGCAGGCGGCCGCGGTGGCTCAGTCGAGCACCTCGTCGGGCACCAATGCCGCGACACAGGTGTCCCAGCTGGCGGCCGCGGCGCCCGCGGCGACGTCACCAATCACCTTGCCGCCAGTGCCGCCGGCCCTGACCGCGTGGAACAACATCTTCTCGACCATCGCCTCGGGCCCGTATTCCCTGCAGGGCTTAACTTCCTTACCCGGTGGTCCGTTCTTGTCGTTCGGTCAGGCGTACGCCTGGGGCCAGAACGGGCAGAGCGCCGCGGCCTATCTGTCCGGGCCGAAATTCATCAAGGGGGCGTTGGAACCGCTGACCAGGGTGCCCAGCGCCGTTCACCCCATGCTGAGCTCCGCTGTCGGCGGGGCGCCGGTGACGGGCTCGATGGGCAAATCGGCTTTGGTCGGAAGCATGTCGGTGCCACAGGGGTGGACCGAAGCCGCCCCGAACATCAGGATGCTCGCGCAGTCGCTGCCCGCCAACCTGGCGGCCGTCCCGGCCGCATCGCTGATCGGCGAGGAAGGCGCGTTCAGCCAGATGGCTTTGTCCAGCCTGGCCGGTCGCGCCGTCGCCGCCACCTCGACCCACACGGTGAGCAGCAATGCCGCGACGGCAGCCGCCCTCGGCAGCCTCGTCGCCGAAGCGGACCCCGCCGCCGCCACCATCATCGTCATCCCGGAGCTGGAGGACTAAAGATGTTTTACGCAGCCTTTCCACCCGAGTTCAATTCGGGCCGGATGTACAGCGGTCCGGGAGCGGAGTCGTTGGTGACGGCGGCGACGGCCTGGGAGAACCTGGCCGCCGAATTGCAGTCCGCGGCGACCGCCTATTCGTCGGTGGTTTCGAATCTGACCGGCGGGGCCTGGGTGGGTCCGTCGTCGTTGGCCATGGCGGCCGCGGCCGCGCCCTACGTGGCGTGGATGCAGCAAACGGCGGCCCAGGCCGCCAAAACGGCGGCCCAATTGACCGAGGCGGCGGGCGCGTACGAAACGGCATTCGCCGCGCACGTGCCGCCGCCGCTGATCGCGGCCAACCGTGAACTGCTGACGCAGTTGATGGCGACCAACCTCTTCGGGCAGAACACCGGGGCGATCGCCGCCACCGAGGCGCAATACGCCGAAATGTGGGCCCAGGACGGCGAGGCGATGGACACCTACTTCGCGTCCTCGGCAACTGCGTCCGAGTTGGCGCCGTTCACCGAGGCGCCGCAGACGACCAACCCCGCAGGCACGGAGATGCAGGCTGCGGTCGCACCAACCACAGCCGCTGCGGCAGCCGCGGCACCAGCGGCCGCAGCTGCTGCCAGCGCGACCTCGGGCGGCCCGCTGCAATTTCTCTCGCAGCTCGCCACCGAGTACACAAACTTCATCAACGGGCTCTTCAACTCGGCCCTTGGGCCAAACGGATCAGCGTGGGTCAACGCTGTGTACACCGGCCTCAAGGGCCCACTCAGCTTTACCACCGGGTTCAACGACATCGGGCTGCTGATCAACTTCCCTGTGTCGCAATGGCTCAAGTTCGCGCCTCCGGTGGCGTACGGCGCACTCCCCAAAGACGCGCTGGGCGCTGGTCTGGGCGCGTTGGGCTTCACCCGGGGCACCCTGTTCGACGCGATCTCGCCCACGGCGGGTTTCGCTCGGGGCACGCTGGTCGGATCGCTGACGGTTCCGCCCAGTTGGGCCTCGTCGACGCCGGCGATCAGGACGGTGGCCGCCGCCTTGACGGCCGCCGGGCCGGAGGCCATCCCGGCGGCGGCGCTCAGCGAGGGAAGCCTGTTCAGCTCGTTGGGAATGGCGGGAATGCTCGGAAGCGCGATGGGCGCCGGAGGTCCCACCGTGGTAAACGCCGGTGTCCGCAACCGGATGAAACCGCTCAAAGACCTCAAAGATAAGAACTCGCCGGAACACCTGAAACGTTTGGTGGCACAGATTTCGGAGAAGCCCGAAACCGTGCAGCATCACAACGTCGATGAGAAAGGTCTCGACGCGCTGCTCGAGCAGCTGGCCAAGAAGCCGGGTATCCACGCGGTGCACCTAAAAAAGAAGAAGTCCAAGGTCATCCCGTCCGGAGATGCGCAATTAGGTTGAGGAACAACCTGATTCAGTGATCTGGCTCAGCACGAAAGAAGGTAATCATGAAACGGCTATTCGCGGTACTCGGTGTGTTCGCGATGATTGGCCTCGCGGCGCCGGCGTACGCCGAACCAGTGCCCGACCCCGACGGTGACGACGGGGCCTTCCTGGCTACGCTGCGCCAAGCCGGCTTCACCTTTTCCAGCGAAAGTGCTGCCATCGCGGCCGGCAGAGCTGTGTGCTCATCCTTGAACAACGGCGAATCGGGCCTGGAGCTGGTGCACGACGTGAAAAACCACAACCCCGGAATGAGTATGGAGATGGCATCGGACTTCGCGCTGATCTCGGCGAAGTTCTATTGCCCGCACCAACTCTCCAAAGCCTGACTCCAGGCGCTTCGGGTGACAGCCTGCTCGAGGTGCTCCAGCGCATCCCGGCCGAATGTAGCGGGCCGTCGGCAACCCGCCACCGGTCAGTGATG
>NZ_JBCHKV010000043.1:0-10543 GCF_039023525.1 Mycobacterium sp. 050272
ATCAGAGCTACTGGACTTCAGATCATCCTCGGGAAGGTGCGCCCACTTTCACGCCCCCTCGCCGAGGCTCATCCACAGGTTCTGATCATTGCTCCGGCGGGAGCCGAATCAGCCTCTATTCGTCGTATAGGCAGGTTGATTCGCCCCTGCAGGTCGGCAACTGAGAGACTGTAGGTCGAGACGGCGCAGACACCTCCTGAGCCGATCTCGAAGACCGCGTAGTCGGTGTAGATGCGGCTTACGCAACCCAAGCCTGTCAGCGGATAGTCGCACTGCGCCACCAGTTTGGCGGCCCCGTCCTTGGCGAATAGGTTCATCATGACGAACACGGCTTTGGCGCCGGTCGCCAGATCCATCGCTCCCCCCACTGCGGGGATCGCATCGGCCTCACCCGTGTGCCAGTTGGCGAGGTCACCGCGCTGAGACACTTGGAAGGCGCCCATCACACACACGTCGAGATGGCCACCGCGGATCATCGCAAACGAGTCCGCGTGGTGAAAGTAGGCTGCGCCGGGCAATTCGGTAACCGGAACCTTGCCGGCGTTGATCAAGTCCGGATCGATATCCTCGCCGACGGCTTCGGGTCCCATGCCGAGCATCCCATTCTCGGTATGCAGCACTACTCCCGCCGCTGGATCCAAATGATTCGATACCCTGGTCGGTAGGCCAATGCCGAGATTCACATAGGACCCCGGCGGAATATCGGCAGCAACCCGCGCCGCCATCTGATCACGATTCAGAGGTTGGCGGTCGAGGTATTCGCGCGTGGCAATACGTGTCATGGCGTCTTCCACCGCGAAGTTGCTGTGGCCCGGGTTAAAACCCGGTGGACATAAATCGATGGGGTGGCCACGACTTCGGGGTCGAGTTGGCCGAGTTTCACGACCGCTGACACCTCAGCGACGGTGAGTCGCGCCGCAGCAGCCATGACGGGCGCGAAATTACGGGCTGTCTTGCGGTACACCAGGTTCCCCATTTCATCGCTCTTGTGTGCGCTGATCAGCGCGACATCGCCCTTAATGGGAAATTCAAGAACATACTGGCGGCCGTTGATGATCCGGGTCTCTCGATCAGCGGCCAGCTCGGTGCCTACGCCCGTGGGACAAAAGAACGCTCCGATACCCGCACCGGCGGCGCGCAGCCGTTCAGCGAGGTTGCCTTGCGGGACCAACTCAAGTTCGATCTGCTTACTGCGATACAGATTGTCGAACACCCACGAATCGCGCTGTCGGGGGAACGAGCAGACAATCTTGCGGACGCGCCCTGCCTTGAGAAGTGCAGCTAAACCGGTCTCCCCGTTGCCGGCGTTGTTGCTGACTACGGTCAGACCTGTTGCCCCCTGCCGGATAAGACCGTCGAGAAGGCAGCCGGGCATACCGGCCAGCCCAAACCCGCCGACGAGAACAGTTGCACCGTCGGCGATTTCCGCAACCGCCGCGTCGGGATCGTCGAAGAACGCTGTCTTCATTGGCATTCCATATCTGTCATGCGGGCATGTCGTCGCCGCGCAGCGCCTCAGCGGCCGTGTGCAAGCGGAGCTTCGATCGACCGCTGTTGGTCTTCGTCCTCCATTGTGGGTCACGGCTTTCCGCTGTATGCGCCGCAGGACATCGCCGGGAACCGGGATGTCGTAATGGTCAGCCCAAGAGTTCTTCTCTCCGCTCGTTGGCCGCGGACGGCCGATAATGGCGCCATTTTTTGCACTATGCCATGATAGCTACACGATGGATGTCAACGCAGATGGTTTTCGGGATCCATTCTGGCCCGAGCGGTAGACGAGGTCAACGCCGGCGAGACCTCGGCGGGGTTGGCAACCGATTTTCGTGGGGCCACCCGGCCGCGGCGACCGCACAAGCGGTAGCACCTACAAGCGAGCGGAGAATGCACATGACGACACTGCGGGATCTTGAGCTGTTCCTGGGGCCGGTGCCCCGCGGGGCGATCGTCGGCGGCGAACTTCTCGTCGGGCCCGACACGATCGAGGTCATCAATCCGGCCACTGAGGATGTTGTCGCCGAGGTCTCCGGCGGGGATGTCGACACCGCAACGAGGGCTGTCAGTGCGGCTCAATCGGCCATGGAAGGCTGGGCTGCACGCAGCCCACGTGAACGCAGCGACATCCTGCGTCGCGCATTCGATCTGATGATCGCCCGTGCTGATGGTCTCGCCCAGCTGATCGTGCTGGAGAACGGCAAATCGCTGGCCGACGCCAGATCCGAAGTGCTCTACGCCGCTGAGTTCTTCCGCTGGTACTCCGAAGAAGCGGTTCGCTTGAGCGGCGAGGTCACCGCCGCGCCCGCAGGGACCAACCGAATCATGGTGCTGCACCAGCCGATTGGTGTTGCACTGCTCATCACGCCGTGGAACTTCCCTGCCGCGATGGCGACACGCAAGCTCGGACCGGCGCTGGCCGCGGGATGCTCAGTGGTGCTCAAGCCTGCCTCCGAGACGCCCTTGACAGCGCTTGCCATCGCCGCGCTGATGGCCGACGCCGGTGTGCCCGCAGGTGTGATCAACGTGGTGCCGTCTCGCCGGTCGGATGCGGTAGCGTCGACACTGCTCGATGACGAGCGGGTGCGGAAGTTGTCGTTCACCGGGTCCACCGAAGTCGGCCGCCGCCTGTTGGCACACGCCGCGCGCACGGTGGTCAGTACGGCAATGGAGCTGGGCGGCAACGCGCCTTTCATCGTTTTCGACGACGCCGATATCGATTCGGCGGTCGCCGGCGCGATGATCGCCAAACTGCGCAACGGCGGGTCGGCCTGCACCGCGGCCAATCGGTTCATCGTCCACCAATCAATCGCAGACACCTTCTCGGCACAGCTGGCCCGAGCCATGAGCCAACTGGCGGTAGGGCCGGGCCTGGACCCCGGCACCGATATCGGTCCCCTGATCAACGCCGCAACCCGCAACAAGGTATCCAGCCTGGTGCAATCGGCCCTCGACAGCGGCGCCAAGGCGCTCGTCGGTGCGAAAGCCCCTGACCGTGAGGGCTATTACTACCTACCCACGGTGCTGGCCTCCGTCCCCCACAATGCCGACATCCTCGACGACGAGATCTTCGGGCCCGTAGCACCGGTAACCACATTCGACCATCTCGACGAGGCCGTTGCGTTGGCCAACGCAACCGAGTACGGACTGGTGTCCTATGTCTACACCGGGAATCTGCGCACCGGACTACAGGTCGGCGAACGGCTCGACTGTGGAATGGTGGGCATCAACCGACCGGTCGTCTCTGATCCCGCTGCGCCATTCGGCGGCACCAAACAGTCCGGACTGGGGCGCGAAGGCGGACATGAGGGAATGCTCGAATTCACCGAAAACAAGTACCTGGCCATCGACTGGTAGAGCCGCTCTGCCCAACCACCTGGTCTCCGACTGCGGCGGCCCAACCACCTGGTCTCCGACTGCGGCGGATTGTTGATCGCCGAGAACGCGTCGGCGCCATACATTCCCAGGTTCGATGTCGGAGCGTGCCGCAGGGTGGACTCCATCTACACGACAATGACGCCGCGTGTTGCAGCGTCGCGCACGCGCACGACCGGCACTGGACGGCTTCGGTCATGTTGGTGTCCGCCCCCAAGAGCGAAGCAATTGAGCGTCAGGGTTCTGCGGGACAGGTGTACCAGATCAGCCTGCGTTGCAAAGTATCCGGCTGGATTGCATGATCGTTCGCGCCACATCGGGCGCACGCCTACCAAGTCCGCACGGCGCCCCGACGTCAACTTGCCTGCCCGCGGAGGACTCAACCAGCCGCAGCACCTTGTGTAGTTGTTCCTCGGACAGCCCCTCGTGAACGAACCCGGCGACCACGCGCGTGGTGGCAGGCACTTCCAGCCGCGCCAACGGCGTGTAATAAGTCGGATCCAACGTCGGAGGTTCATTGCCGGCCGCAAGTGGAAAGTGGACGTACCGCAGGGTCTGCTCAGCGGGCCAGTGGGCGACGATCGCGTTGACCAGCGCCACCACCGCAGAACAATCACGCAGGCCGTTCACCAAGGCCCGGTTGCCCAGATCTCCGAAACAAAGGTGGATACCGAATTGTGTTGCCGGCGAGGTCTTTTTGGGTAGTTCTAAGCACAATTTGGCCGCCAGCGCTGCTACCGTACTGCGGAGCATCCTCGGCGCGCGCGCCACTAACACTAATTCGGCAGGGACTTCGATCTGGAACACCACGTCACCACCCGACTCGGCCGAGATCGCTTCGATCTCGTGTGCGGCCGCGGCGTTGAAGGCCTTGTAGTGCCGCAGGGCTCGGGGAAAGCCGAAGGCGAACAGCGCCAGATCGAAGCCTGATGCGACGCCCACCTGATAGGTGATGTCGGGTATACCGCGTTCGCGTGCGAGGGATTCCACGACCGGGCAGTTTTCGCGGTAGGCGTTCAGATAGCCGAGATCAAGTGAGTCCGGGTCAATTTTGGCCCCACGCTTCACCTTGAAGCTCGGTCGGTCGTCGTAGGTCGACCATTTGCCATCCTTCTTGAGGGTGACCGCAGAATTGCTACGCAGGGCCTCGACGATCGAGACGACCCACTGGTTTCGAGAACCTGTCTCGCCATCGGGGACGGCAAGAAGCATCGGCCCGAGTTCGCCGACCGCCAGATCGACGGCCTGCTCGGTGTCCGCACCGGGGATACTGCCAACGAGCAAAACTTTCCGATCGGTCACTATGCGCTCCTTTGCACTTGTTAGCAGGTGACCTGTGCCGCGTTCGGTCTGCTGGCAAACTTACCAGCGAACTCGGCTGCAGACTTCAGTACCGTACCGGCCAGCGAGTGCGAACCTGTGACGATCACAATCCCGTCGGGATGGCACAGGCTCTCGGCCTGACTGAGCGCCTGTAGTGGATCAGGTTCGACGATGGCTCGTGCACCCAATCGCTCTGCGGTTGCGGCGATCTGGACAGCAGGCAGACGGCGAGGCGACGGTGGTTCGGTCGCGATCACGACATCGGCACTGCTTGCACGCAGTGCTGTGAGAAACGGCGATGGGTCGCGGCCGCGCAGGGCGCCCATCACCAGTGCGCTGCGCTGCGCCGCGCCGAACGCCTCGTCCACTGCCGCGCGGACTGCCGCCGCGCCTGCGGGGTTGTGCGCCACATCGACGACAACGCGGCCACCGGCGATCGCGTGTAGGCGACCAGGCACTCGCAGCCCGGCCAATGCAGCCGCGACGGTGCGCGCGTCGAGTGGGCCGCCGAGGTGCGCTTCGGCGGCGGCGAGGGCGACAGCCGTGTTGTCCGCTTGATGCGCACCGAGAAGGGGTAGCTCGACGTTGGGTAGAACGCGATCGCCAAGGCGAATGTCAAGAGTCTGTCCGCCGCTGCAGGCGGTCCTGTGGGTGACGGCGTAGTCACGGCCCATCATCGACACACGAGCGGGTCGCCGCTCGATGAAAATCGGGTGCAGACCGGGATCACGCTCACCCAGGACGAGGGTGGCGCCGAGGTGAATGATCCCCGCTTTCTCTCGCGCGATTGCGGTTCGCGAGTTCCCGGCGAATTCAACGTGATCGAGGTCGACGTTGGTGATCGCAACGGTCGCGGCGTTGAGCACATTCGTGGCATCCCACCTGCCCAGCATGCCGACCTCGACCACAGCGACGTCGACATTGGCCTGACCGAATCTCAACAAAGCCGCGACAGTGAGCGCTTCGAACCAGCTCGGGGTCAAGCCGAGGCGGTCTGCAGCAGTGCGTACCTGATCCAGCAGTCCGCCGAGCTGTTCGTCGGTTGCCGGCTCGCCGCCGACGCGGATGCGCTCACCACACGTGATCAGATGAGGGCTTGTGTACAGACCGACCCTCAGACCTGCGTGAGTGAGCAACGCCGCCGCGACGGAGCTGGTCGAGCCTTTCCCATTGGTGCCGGTGACATGAATCGCCGGGTAGGAACGGTGGGGGCTACCCAATTGTCCGAGCAGCAGTTCGGCGTTCGCCGTCGAACGCCCCGGTACCGCGCCGGTCATCTCGTAGCCGGTCAATGTGTCCTGATACGCGAGACCGCGCAGCGCGCTCTCGGATGTCATCACCATCACCGCACCGATCTGGCGCCGACGCCAGCTTCCGGTGAGCTCAGGAAAGTACTCAAAATTTCCTGCCCCGCAGGCGTCAACAGAGATTCGGGATGTACCTGGATGCCCTCGATGTCGAACTCACGGTGGCGGACCCCCATGAGCAGCCCCGACGGCGTCCTGGCCGTGACCGCGAGTTCGGTCGGCAGGCTCTCCTCGTCGATCACCAGCGAGTGGTATCTGGCCGCCGTGAACGGACCAGGCAATCCAGCGTATACGCCGCGCGAGTCGTGATAGACGATGGTTGCCTGACCGTGTACTGGCCGCGGTGCCCGAATCGTCCGCGCGCCAAATGCCTCACCGATCGCCTGATGTCCCAGGCACACTCCGAGTATTGGAAGCACGCCGGCGAGCGCTCTGATCACCGTCATACTCATACCGGCCTGCCGCGGTGTTCCCGGCCCCGGCGAGATGATGAGACGTTGGAACTGCCCGTCGGCGGCCGCGGCCACGATATCGTGCAGACGCTCCGGGTCGCTGCGAACGACCTCCGTGCCGGCCCCGAGTTCTTCGCAGTATTGGCTCAGGTTGAAGACGAAAGAGTCGTAGTTGTCGATGAGGAGCACCCGCATGTCACGGTTGGCGTGGCGCACTCTCGGGTGGCGTAGTGGCGTGTCAGTAATTGCAGTCGCTTCAGAATTGATTCCACGCCTGATCTTCTGGCGGGACAGCCAGCCGGCCAGAGTCCCGGGGTGCGAACTGCTACCGCCCATTACGGCATCGACGGAAACGATGGTGGCGTCGGGCTTCACGACGAATGCTTCGGCGCCACGATTCAGGTCATCGCGGGTCAGGGTTGCTTCGTCGACCCCGATGCCGGAACGGCGCAGGGTTGCCAGGACACCTGCCACGGGACCCAATACCGGCCGCCGTGCGTAATGCGCGTCGAAACGAACTCCGCTGTCGTCCACTACGAACAGAGGAAACTCACCGGCGGCGCCGGGCAGGGAAATGACCGCGTCGGCTCCACCGGTGTCGCGGCGTTCGGATTCGTCCACATCCACGGCAAGCGTGCCGCCGATAGCGTGTAGTAGCGGTTGTGCCTTGGCCAGACATTCGCGCAGCTCTCCATCGGGCGTTGAGTCAGCGACGATTCCGCCACCTACGCCGAGCCAAACCGAGTCGTCGCTGAATTCGAGGGTACGGATCACGACATTGAGCTCCATTAGCGTGCATGAGATGACACCGATCGCACCGGTGTAGGCCTCCCGGCCGCTGTCTTCGAGTTCGTTGATGAGTTCCATGGCACGCACTTTCGGCGCGCCGGTAACCGATCCCGGCGGAAACGTCGCTCTCACCAGATCGGTGTCAGAGATGCCGTCACGCAGATTCGCAACGACGTCGGTGAGCAAATGCCAGACACCCGTGTGTTGTTCCACGCGGGTCCGACGCGGAACGGTGACCGAACCCGGGACACTCACTCGGCCGAGATCGTTGCGCATCAGGTCGACGATCATGGTGTTCTCAGCGTTGTCCTTGGCCGAGGACAACAGATCCTCCGGACGGGCACGCAGTGGGGCCGTTCCCTTGATCGGCGAGGTCCGCACCGTTGTACCTATCCGCTGCAGGAACAACTCGGGAGAGAAGCTCGCTACCGCGCCGGTCACGCTGGTCACGTATGCCGCGTAGGCAGGTTTCAATTCCTCGACGCCGCGCACGAAGACGTCGATCGGATCGCCGTGGAAGTCGGCCTGGAGGCGAACAGCGAGGTTGGTCTGAAAGATGTCACCGGCGCGAATTGCCTCGAGCGCCTTGGCGATTGCCAGACGATGAGCATCGGGGGTGGGTCGCATTGCAAACGCGGAGCAGGTGTAAGGCTGCGCTGCAGGTCCGTCGGCCGCGGCAAGGATGCGGGCGAATCCGTGGTATGCCCGCTCAATTTGTTCGGCGCGCTCATCGACAGCAGCTGACTCGAACCACCATGTTCCCGTTGCTGTTTCGTATCTCAGCAGGTGGTCGTAGTAGGCGAAGTCACATTGCGGTCTTGGGCTAGGTCGGTCGGGAGCCGGTGGCAGCACCTCCAGGCTCGTGCCGTACTGATAGCCCAGGACACCGAACCAGCCAGCACCGAGCACGCCGTCGGCAGTGGACAGCGTTGGCATGGTGAGGTCGTCAAGGTCGTCGGCATGCGCAACTGGATCGCAGGCGATCAGCGCTCCGCCACCGGCCCAGGCGCCGAGCAGACCGACCAATCGTCGGCGTCCGCGCAGCCGTGTCAGGGCTTCGGTAGGGGCGATGGTGCCCGGCAATGCTCGCCTTTGGACCGTCACCGCGGGATCTGCCGGGGGTGTTGCTGTTACGGTCGCCAGCTCGAGCGTCATCGCCCAGGCCAATCGTCGGCGCGGACCGCAGCGTTCGCCCGGGGCGACGCCGGACTTGCCGTGGCCGCCTCGGCGGCCGAGACGGCGGCGATCGTGGCTCCCACGTCGTGGACGCGCACCCACGCCGCGCCCTGCACCGCTGCCAGCGCGGAGATCGCGGCGGTGGCGAGATCGCGATCGGCGGGTGTGCGCATCGACTCGGGCAGCGATTCCGTCAGAAACCGTTTGCGGGATGCCCCGACCATCAGCGGTCCGAGCACCGCCAATTCGCCGAGGCGTCGCAGCAACGTCCAATTGTGCTCGCTGGTTTTGGCGAATCCGAGGCCGGGATCGACGATGATGCGCTCAGACTTGATTCCGGCGGTCTGCAGCGCCTGCAGCCGTTGCCCGAGCTCAGCCTTGACGGTGTGGACGACATCGTCATAGCTGGCCCGACGGGCCATGGTGGCGCTGTGGCCGCGCCAGTGCATCGCCACGTAAGGCACTTCCAGCTCGGCCACGCACCGTGCCATGGCCGGATCGGCCAGACCACCGCTGACGTCGTTGACCATGATCGCGCCTGCATTCACCGCGGCCTCTGCCACCGATGCCCGCATGGTGTCGATGCTGACGCGGATTCCACGGGCCGTCAGCTCGCGAACCACGGGCAATACGCGACGCATTTCGTCAGCTTCGGCGGTGCGGGTGGCTCCGGGTCGGGTGGATTCGCCTCCGACGTCGACGACATCTGCTCCGTCGGCTGCCAGTCGCAAACCGTGCGCGACGGCCTTATCCACGGTGAAGTAGGTCCCGCCGTCGGAGAATGAATCCGGGGTCACGTTGAGCACACCGGAAACATGGCACCGCCGATGTGAGACGGCCGGACCTATAGTTGTGCTCGAAACGCCAGGCGGTGTCCTCGCGTAAACGCGATTCGCAGCTGGAGAGGTCACGGGAATATGACGGTCCGACTGCCGTCGAGCAGGATGCGGTTCTGGGCATGCCAACCAACCGCCCTTGATAGAGCACGACATTCGTTATCGCGACCGAGTGCGGCGACTGCCTCCGCGGAATGCGTGTGGTCGACTCGTGTCACCTCCTGCTCGATGATCGGGCCCTCGTCGAGATCGGAAGTCACGTAGTGGGCCGTAGCGCCGATGAGCTTCACGCCCCGATTGTGTGCTTGGTGATATGGGCGGGCACCTTTGAAGCTCGGCAGCATCGAGTGATGGATGTTGATGGCTCTGCCTTCGAGCTTTGCGCACAGGTCGGCGGAAAGCACCTGCATGTAGCGCGCAAGCACTACGAGATCGACGTCGAGAGTGTCGACGAGCTCGAGCAGCCGCGCTTCGGCCTCCGGCTTGGTATCGGGCGTCACCGGAATATGGTGGTAATCAACCCCGTAACGCCGCGCCATCTCCTCCATGTCTGGGTGATTCGAGGCGATCGCGGGTACAGTGACGTTCAGTTCGCCTGTGCTCGTGCGGTATAGCAGATCGTTGAGGCAGTGACCATACTTGCTGACCATGATCAGCATCCGCTGCTTATCCGCGGTACTTGTCAGCCTCCAGTGCATCATGGCGGCCTCTGCGACGGCATTGAAGTCACCCCGCAGGATAGCCCCATCGATTGGCCGAGAGCTGTTCTGCTGGAATTGGACCCGCATGAAGAACCGACCGGTGCTGCTGTCCAGAAACTGTTGGCTCTGCACGATGTTGCACTCTCGGTCGAGCAGAAACCGCGACACCTCGAAGACAGTGCCCGGCCGGTCGGGGCATGAGAGCGTGAGAATCCAATCCGGCGACGTGGTCGCACGCGTTGTAGGTGGCGAATCACTCATGCAGGTAATCCATTCGAATGGTTGGCTTCGGCGTCCTTGGTCGGGCAGACCTCTACTGCTGCCCGACCAAGGACCCTGAACAGGGCGGTCAGGCCGGTGCCGTGGTGTTTACGGTGGCGCGGATAGTGGTTTCCTTGTGCGCCTCGACACGAGGCTTGTAGGGGATTGATGCCTCGTCCCCCCATACCACGGTGACCTCGGCGCCATCATTTGCATCCGCTTCGTCGATCGTCGCGGGAGGAATTGTCAATACCTGTGGATCGGCGTGTTTCAGGCGACCTCCGTTCCGGCTTGCTGATCGCCGTCTGAGGGCGGTGTCGGTGGGGTGATTT
>NZ_JBCHKV010000044.1:0-10351 GCF_039023525.1 Mycobacterium sp. 050272
GGTGTCCGTTCTCATTGAATCTGGGGCACATTTACTAGTCTGACCTGCATTGCCCCAGATTGGATGAGAATTTCGATCGCGACGTTTCTCATTGAATCTGGGGCTACCCTGCTTCCGCGCCCGGCTGCGAGCGCAGCAGGGTAGCCGGAATGGTCTCCTGTCGATTCCGTTGGCTCGGGTACGTCTTCGGTATAACTACTGTGATCGTGTCTCTCGTGACACACGATCATGATTCTGTGGTGCGCTCGCTCGTGTTGGTAGTTCGGGTGCCGGCTGCGGCCTTTGAGCACCTTGGCCACCGCCCGTTTTAGATTGTCATAGCGGATACGGGCCGGGACATCACCAAAGTGGTTGAACGCCAACACATGCCGATGCAGGAGCGCCTCCTGGCCCTGAGTGGTGAAGTTGCTCCGAGCTAGAGGGCGAACGCTCCGCCTTTGATGAGGATGAGGGCCCCGATTGTGATCAGTGCAACGGGCAGAACGATGTGGCCCCAGCGTGAGAGTGCTTTGGCGATGATCGGGTGGGAGGCGAAATATCGGCCGGCCGCGCACCAGATGGCCACACCGATGAGGAACACGATGATGTAAACACCGATGGTGGCGATCGTTGAGACGGCGAAGATCGGAACGTACACGCCGATGTTGTCGCCGCCGTTGGCGAAGGTGATGACTGCGACCTGCCAGGTGCCAGGCGTCAACAGTGTTGCGGGATCATCGGTCGGCGCCGGTTGGGTGCGGCGATCCCGCCAGGCCAGCCATGCCGCCCGCAGCCCCAACACGATGGGCAGCAGCCCGAAGTACGGCAGTGCGGCTGGAGGAAGCAGCGTGGCACCCAGGAGTGCGCCGCCGACCGAAACTGCCAAGATGGCGGTGAAGCCGAGGTACTGACCGGCGGTCACTCGGATGGCTGCGCCACGATGACCGGGCGCCTGGCCGAACATCACCGCGAGGACCACGATGTCGTCGATATTGGTGATGGCGAAGGTGGCGATCGCCTGAACGAGTGTGGCTGGGCTCAGCACGGCCAATGCGACCAGCTTCGAGTGAAATCCCACCGCATCGGGTGAGCCTACTGCTCAGCAGGCCCCGCGCTCCCGCGCACCAACGACCTCCAGTGGGGCGGAAATTCATGACGACTGCCGGGGTCAACGGACTTGACGAAATACATGCCTCCGGTGCCACGGAGGTGGCTCCTAGAGGTATCGACATACGTCATCGGCGCTGCATGATTCCGGGTCGACGCTTTCGGCGCCCTGCCGCAGCCGGGCGATGGTCTCGCGCAGTGCCACCAGTGCGCTGATCTGCTCGTCGAGGTCGGTCAGTCGGATGTCGAGCAGGTCGCGCACGTGCGTGCACGGCGCGTGGCCGCTGTCACGGATGTCGAGGATCTGCCGAATCTGGGCGAGGCTGAACCCGGCGGCCTGTCCCCGTCGGATGAAGCCGACCCGGGCGATCGTGTCGGCGGCATAGTCGCGATACCCCGCCGGGGAACGTTCGGCGGGCGGGAGCAGGCCTTCGTCTTCGTAGTAGCGCAGCGTCGCGGTGGTGGCCCCGGTCGCCTCGGCGAGCTTCCCGATTCTCACGATGTCTCCTCAGAACACTTGACCTTCAAGCCTACTTGAAGGTCAAGGATGGGTGCATGAGTCAGGGATTGGACCTCGCGGTCATCGGTTCCGGCGGCGCGGCGATGGCCGCGGCGATCCGCGCTACCGCGCTCGGCAAGTCCGTCGTCATGATCGAGCGCGGCATCTTCGGTGGCACGTGTGTCAACACCGGCTGCGTGCCGTCAAAGGCCCTGATCGCAGCGGCCGAGGCCCGGCATACCGCAGCCGACACTGCCCGGTTCCCGGGGATCGCCACCACGGCCGGCCCGGTGGACATGGCGGCCCTGATCGCCGGCACGCACGATCTGGTGGAGTCGCTGCGCTCAGAGAAGTACCTCAACGTGGCCGAATCGTATGGCTGGCAGCGCATTCAGGGCCAAGCGCGGTTCGCCGGAACCCCGGACGCGCCCGTCATCGAGGTCGGCGATGCCACCATCGAGGCCGAGCACTACCTGATCGCCACCGGCGCGAACCCAGTCATCCCGCCCGCATTCGAGGGCGTCGCCTACCTGACCTCGACCACCGCGATGGAAGTCACCGAGGTCCCGGAGTCGCTGCTGGTGATCGGCGGCGGCTACGTCGCGTTGGAGCAGGCGCAACTGTTCGCCCGGCTCGGGTCAACGGTGACGGTGCTGGTCCGCTCCACGCTGGCATCGAAGGAAGAGCCGGAAGTCGGCATGGCGCTGCTGGAGGTGTTCGCCGACGACGGCATCCGGGTGGTGCGCCGCGCCACGGTGAGCGAGGTCGAGCAGGCCGACGATCAGGTCACGGTCACCGCGACCATCACCGGCGGAACGCAGCAGTTCCGTGCCGCGAAAGTCCTCGTCGCCACCGGCCGCCGTCCGAACACCGACGGCCTGAATCTCGAAGCGGTGCAGGTCAAAACCGGCGAGAACAACGAGGTCGTGGTGAGCGACGGGCTGCAGTCGTCGAACCCACGGATCTGGGCGGCCGGCGACGTGACCGGGCACCGCGAGTTCGTCTACGTCGCCGCCCATCACGGCGCGATGGTCGCCGACAACATCTTCACCGACGCCGGCCGCAGGGTCGACTACCGCCATCTGCCCCGCGTGACGTTCACCAGCCCCGCGGTCGGTGCGGCCGGGACGACCGAGGCCGAGCTCCTCGCCGCCGGGACACGGTGCGACTGCCGGGTGCTGCCGCTAAAACATGTGCCGCGTGCGGTGGTCAACCGAGACACCCGCGGTTTCATCAAACTCGTCGCCGACGCCGGCACCGGCCGCATCCACGGCATCACCGCCGTCGCCAAGGATGCTGGCGAGATCGCCGCCGCCGCGGTCTACATCCTCGACGCCGCGATGACCGTCGACCAGGTCGCCGGGTCCTGGGCCCCGTATCTGACCATGGCCGAAGGCATCAAAATCGCCGCCCAGTCCTTCAGCGCCGATATGTCCCGACTGTCCTGCTGCGCATCCTGACGCATGGCTCACTCGAAAGGTTCCTGATGCCCAATTTCCTTGACCGCCTGACCATTCCGGAAGAGTCCGGGCTCGACCCGACGATGCTGGTGCCGTTGCTGCGGCTGCTCGCCGCCGGCGAGCCGGTCACCGTGGAGGCGCTCGCCGCGGCCGTCGGCCTCCCGGTTGACGAGGTGACCCGGCGTCTGGCCGCGGTACCCGACACCGAATACGACGAGCAGGGCCGCATCGTCGGCCAGGGCCTGACCCTGCGCCCGACCCGCCACCGATTCACCGTGGCCGGCCAAGAGCTCTACACCTGGTGCGCCCTGGACACCCTCATCTTTCCCACCATCCTGGACCGGCCCGCCAGCATCGAATCCGAATCACCCGTCAGCGGGCACCCGATCAGGGTCTCGGTCGGCGAAAACGGTGTCACCAGCGTGCAGCCCGAGACCGCGGTGGTCTCGCTGGTCAACCCCGACGACCTCACCTCGATCCGGTCCTCATTCTGCAACCAGGTGCACTACTTCACCTGCGCGCAGGACGCCGCGCCGTGGCTCGCCGAGCACCCCGAAGGTCAGATCGTCAGCGTCGCTGAGGCCCACCAACTCGGCGCAGCCCTGACCACACAAATCCTTACCCAGCTCCATACCCCGCCAACTGCCCACCCCGGCTGCTGCAGCTGACCAGCCGCACCCAACCTGATGAGGAGAAATCAATGAATCAACGTCCACGAAGAAATCCCGTGCTGCTGGGTGCGGCAGCGGTGCTGGTGACGGCCCTGTGTTGCGCCGCGCCAGTCCTGATCGCCGGCGGCGCGCTCGCCGCCGTGTGTGGACTGCTCGAGAATCCATGGGTCATCGGGGCAGCCGTCGCGCTGCTGCTGGCGGCTGTGGTCGCCTTCGCCCGCCGCGGTCAACGCGGCGATCACTGCTGTCCCGCCGACAGCCATTCACCCGCGACGCACACGCTCGACGACCTGACGAAAGGAAGCATCGACAATGTCTGAAACGCGTTCGTTTACACCCCACAGGTGGGCGGGCGTTACGGCTGTGATGCTGGCAGCGGGCGCGCTGACCGCGTGCGGCCAATCGGCCACAACCAGCAATCCGACCTCACCGCCACACGCCAACGCCACAACCCAGGCGACGGCGGCGACACTGACCACGGTGGACGGCAAAACCGTCGAACTGCCCGCTGCCGCCCCGACCGCGATCCTGTTCTTCTCCTACGGGTGCGGCGAATGCGTCGGCGGCGGTAAATCCCTGGCCGCTGCTCGGGCGGCCGTGGAGAAAGCCGGAGGCAGCGCCAAGTTCCTAGCCGTCGACATCGTCCCCACCGAGAAACCCGCCGATGTTCGCCACTTCCTGGACCAGATCGGCGGCACCAGCCTGCCCGCGGTCGTCGATACTAACGGGGCCCTGACCAGCCGCTACCAGGTGACCGCGCCGACCACCGCCCTCGTCATCGACCCGTCCGGGCAGATCAGCTACCGCGGCCACGCCCCGTCCCAGGATCAGATCCTGGCCGCCCTCGGCAGCAGCGCCGCACGGTGAACCTGCTCGCGCTCGCGTTTACCGCTGGCATGCTCGCCCCGGTCAACCCCTGCGGGTTCGCGCTGCTACCGGCGTGGATCACCGGCACCATCGCCACCGGCGGCACCGATGCGGTGCTCGTGCGGCTGGCCCGGGCACTGCGCACCGGGGCCGTCCTGACCATCGGGTTCACCGGCACCCTCACCCTCGCCGGTATCGCGATCAGTGCCGGTGCCCGGACCCTGGTGACGGCTGCTCCCTGGCTCGGGATCACGATCGGGCTCACCCTGGCCATCTTGGGCGGCTTCATGCTCACCGGCCGCACCATCGGTCTGCGTATGCCTGCCCGGACGCGTCATCGGCCGGACTCCCCAACAGCCGGTGGTGTGCTCGCGGCCGGAATCGGCTACGCCCTGGCGTCACTGTCCTGCACCTTCGGGGTACTGCTCGCGGTGATCGCCCAGGCCCAGGCCACCAGCGGATGGGGCGGTCTGCTGGCAGTGTTCACCGCATACACAGCCGGTGCCGCCACCATCTTGATGCTGGTCAGCGTCGGCACCGCCATCGCCGGCACGGCCCTGACCCGGCATCTGGGTATCCTCGCCCGCCACGGGACCCGCGTCACCGCCGTTGTCCTCATCGCCACCGGCGCCTACCTCGCGTGGTACTGGCTGCCCGCGGCCACCGGGCACACCGCCAGCGGCGGCAACCTGCTCACCGGCTGGTCGGCCACCGCGACCGGATGGCTGCAGGACCACGCCCTCCCGGCCAGCGTCATTGCCGCCTTCGCTGTGGTGGTCAGCGCGGTGGCCGCGTGCTGGACCACCCACCGCCGGCCAATCACCGGCAAGCAGCGCCGCCGGTGATGATTCACCGGCCGATACACCCAGCCAGATACCACTGTCCCTAACGATTAGAAAGCCGATAGATACAACCGTCGGACACAGTCAGATGCACACCACAAGTGCCTTACTGATAAGGCACATTCAAGACTGCCGACCCCTAAGCGCGACACGCCAGTTCTGCGCCGTCTGAGCGTGTCGTCAATACGGCAGTGGCGAATAGGCGTCGGTACTGCGCCCATTGCTCGACGGGGGTGGCGTCGGCATGGTGGGCGCCGGTGCGTTCGTTGATGCGGTCGAGCAGTAGCGTCGGCCAGGCGGGTTCCGTTGGCGTCCTGGGCTGTTCAACCCGAGGGCGAGCTGTGAGCAATGTTGCGGCTACGGCGATCACATCGGGGTAGGCCACCACGTGCGCTTCTAGGCCATTCTGCAGAATCCCCGCCGCCACGTGACGCTCTGCGTGAGCCCAGAAGACCAGGATGTGGCGGGCGTCGCCCAAGGCGTCATGAAGGTCGACCTCTGAATACTGACGGGCCAAGCGCCGATGCGTGCGCCCGGCACTGAGCACCGTGGGCCGGTCACGAAGATCCACCTGGTCGTCAAGAACGCGCGTTGGTGAACCGATCCAGCGTCGGTGACGGTGGCATACGGAGACATGTGCAGGCAGGTAGCAGTAGACGGGTTCGTGTATTCCCTTGCGTGCCATACATCTTTGACACAAAGGGCGGCGGAGATATTGCTTGAGCGCGGTGGGGTCGCCAGCAAGCCCGCAGAGACGGGACCGGATTACCTGCTCAGGTTGGCCGCTGACGACGGCCAACCAGTCCGGTCGCGGCCGGGCTGCGCATGATTCGGCGACATGGCCGCGCAGTGTGGAGACGCCGATATGGTTGGCGCGGGCCAGCCTGTCGATGTAGGACGATACGGCTTCCCAACGGAACGGTGCGATCGTTCGCGGGAGCCGCTGGCGTGGTCCGCGCGGCCACGGCCTGACAGTTGCCACGTCAGCTGGCCGTGCGGGCCGCGGCCGTGTGGGCGGCGTAGTCGATCAAAATATCGTCCATGGCCTCGCGGGTGATGTGCTCGGTGCCGTCGAGCATCGCTTGGATTGCTGAAGCCCGGATCAAGTGGGCCAGGCTGCCGATCATCCCGCCGGTGCGGCGGTGCAGGTAACGGGCCTGGGCGACAAGGCTTCCCGGTTCGTGTCGATGCAGACGCAAGGTACCTTCCATGGCGGCGACGAGTTGTCGCCACTCCTTGGCGTCGGGGAATGCGCTGGTGTGGATCACCCCGCAACGGCCGGCCAACTGCCGTCCCCGCGTGCCGGTGAACAGCCCCGAGCGTTCCACTTCGATCCCGGCGTAAACGAATGTCGCAGGCAGATGCTCGGTGAAGTATTTGAGGTGGTCGGACAGTTCTTCGCCGGCGCGGGTGTCGAGGTTGAGGTTGTGGATTTCATCGACCACCACGATGTCGGTACGGGCATCGATGAGCACCTGGCACACGGCATCGGAAATATCGGTCACGTTCATCCGCTGATTGAGCGTGGGAAGCCCCAGAAACCGTGCGAACTCCATCGCCAACTTGCGGGGCGACCCTTTCGGCGGGGCCGTCACATACACCACCGGAATCCGGCTCTCATCGCCGGGAAACCGTGCACGGGTGCGCAATTCGTGAAACCGACCCAGTTGCTTGATCGCCGTAGTTTTCCCCGTCGCTGCCCCGCCGGAGATGATCAGCCCGCGCCGGGCCCCGATCTCGCGCTGGTTGAGCAATGTCAACAGCCGGCCCTGATGGGTGATCGCTTCGATCGCCGACGTGGTGACCACCACCAGCTCCGAATGATGCGCAACCCGGGCCTCGTTGTAGGCCGTCCGCTCGTCCTCACCGAGGCTGGCCCACTCGTCGTCGGCGAGCAACGTGAACTCCGGCGGATCGGCATCAACAAAACGCCGCCAGCCCTCCAGCGTCGTGGTCGGCTGGCGGCGATCCTCTAACTGACCCACCGCCGCAATCTCGGTCACAGTCGCCACGTTTGGGCCTCCTTGCGTGCATCAAACACCGGCAGGGGTATGACCTCCGCCATCTCGCCGTCATCGTCGAAAGTCTCGTTGTCGGCGGCCCGTTCCGACGGTGACGGGCCATGATGTTCGGATGATTCCGTCGGGTCCGGCCAGTCCCGGCCGGCGCTCGCGGCGCTGGTCCGTCCAGTCACTCGGCGCTCGGCTTTCGTCTGCTGCTGCGGCCCAGCGGCGGCGCGGTCCAGCAAGTCCTCCGCGATGGCCGCAATCTCCGCTTCCTGGGTCTTCTGGGCCCCTCTGCGGTCGGCTACGGAGCGGGCGTGGCGCCACAGTGTCTCGCCGAACGGCACCGGCGAGGACCGAAGGTGCGTCCACGTCGCGGCCAGCCATCCGTCTTCGTGGTGATTGCGCACCCAAATCCTCGACACGTCATACGGGTCGTAGTGCACTTCCCACTGTCCGTTACGGGCATCGACCCCGGAATGCTGGCGCCGGTATGGGTTGAGCGCCTTGGCGTCATAGGTGCGATGGTTGATCCGGACCCCGTAACTGTTGATTGTGCGCCACTGCACGGGAAGCAATTCGATATAGTCGTCGGCGTCCAGTGGGACCGGTACATAGCCAGCCACCTCAACGAGGGCAGTGTATTTCTCGTTGGGAGACAACGCTTTCCCCGGCGTCACCGGATCCCGCAGGCCATCGTGGGGGCGGTTCTGCCACACCGCGATGATCCACTCGTCCAGCAGCGCCTGCAGCTCAATCATCGACCACACCGCGTCGTCCTCGGCGTTTTTCCCACGCCGCTCCACCGATGAACCGACGTAACCGGCCACGTACTGTGCGAACAGGGTGCCCACCGACTGCAATGTCCGCTCGATCTTCGGCTTATCGGTCGGGCAGTCGGGATGAGCCGGCTGCAGATTGATCCCCAATGTGCAGCACGCTTGCCGAAATGTTTGGGACAGATACGCTTTCCCGTGATCGCAGACGATCGTCTCGGGAGCGATCACCGGCCTGGCCGCAGCATCGGCCAGGCGCTGATCGACACTGGTCAGGCTGTGGTGCGGAAGTACCGACCGGGACATCCGCAGCGCATCGGCCCATCCCGGGCGCATCGGTTCGGGCGTCAATGCCCGCGCCAAGAGCAGTGACGCGTCCACTGCTTTGGTCGTCGGTCGCAGCACCGCGGCCGGGATGGACCGCGTAGCGTTGTCGACCATCGCAGTCAGCTCGACTCGGTCTACCATGCCGTCATCGAGCACTACCCGTACATCCAGAAGGGTTGAATCGATTTCCACCATCTCGCCGGGGCGCACCACGGTGATCGACCCGAATGGGCCATCGGGCTGCTTGGACAGCGATCGCCGCGTCCGTGCTGACCCGAACGTGTGCCGTCCTTCCGCGAGGCGCTTGACCAGCCGGTAGAAGGTGGGCTGCGACGGCATCGCGGGCGCGTCGTCGGCACCATAGGTGGCCACCAGCGTCTTGGCGACCCGCCGTTGCAGACGCTGCACCGTTCCCGTTGACAGGTCGGTCTCGCCCTCGATCGCATCCCGCACCGCGGCGACGACACGGTCGTCCACACGGCCGAATACCGCGCGCCGCCGATTATGGCGCCCGTCAACCACTCCCAGGAGCCCGTCCCGTTCGTAGGCAAATCGGCGACGCTGCAACGCATTCCGACTCACGTCGTGGCCGGCGGCACGCAGCTCGTCCAACTTGGCCAGCTCACGCTGCCGCAGAGATCGTTTCGCCGTGTCGAACTCTGGGCGGGGACGAATGCCCGCGGCCGTCCCAGGCGGGCGGCCGCTGAGGATCTCCACGATGTGGCGCTCCCACCACCGTGCTTGCTCGACGGCTGCCTCGGGAATGCCAGCCAGCATTTCCTCAGAACACAGTGGCGGTCGCGACCCCGACACCAATTCCAATGCCGGATCAACCATCAGCTGCGAGAGCGGCACCACAATCTGCTCGCCGACAGCGTCAACCAGTCGAGCTGATCCGCCCGACAGGGTTACGACGGTGAAAACACCTGCTGATAAACGGATTTCGTCTCCCTCTCGGACGACACCCGTTCGCACGTCAGGTCACCACCCGGTCCCGAGGCCAATCGCCGTGTCGTCGCCAAGTGCCGCTCCTTGCAGATCGGCAACTAAACGGCCGTGCCAGAGCAGATGAAACAGTACGGGCAGCACCACCAAAGGAGTCCCGACCGCGTGCACACCAGCCATCAACGGACGGACCCGAGCGAAGACCTCCGCCAGTTGATCAGCCAAACCGATCTTCAATACTCGCGGATGCCGATAACCCGACAACCAACGTAGATTCGCCCGCAGCACTGGATCGAGGGAACCGACACGCAGGTAATCCCAACCGACCATCGCGCACGTGGCGGCAGACCGATCGAACACGTCCCGATCAGCGTCAGAGATCCGGTCGTCCTCACGAACGTCGACTACGACGACAGATCCATCGCGGCGCCGCACGAAGTAGTCAGGAGCATGCCGCGTGCCGTCACGCCAATGAATCCAAAATGGTTGCGACAGAACACCAACAACATCCGGATCGGCATCCAACGCCATCAACTGGTCACGTTCTACCCAGGACTCGTGACCTACATGTGCGCCGGTTGTGGCGAACCACCACAGCCCGGGAAAGTTACGCTGACCTCGAAACGAGGGGAAATTCCGCACTGGTGAACAGTCCAACTCAAACCGGGTTGCAGCACATCGGTCCAGCGATTGCCGCGTGCATCCCTCGCGGGTGTTGAACTCCAAGTCCACTGCACTCGCTACACCTGGCCCAGCCGAAACAGCCGACGTCAGCACACATAAACGCTAAGCCTCGTGCCCCAGATTCAATGAGAAAGACACGCACTTACCCCAGATTCAATGAGAATGCCCCAGAATCAATGAGAACGGACAAC
>NZ_JBCHKV010000045.1:0-8858 GCF_039023525.1 Mycobacterium sp. 050272
GATCAGAGCTACTGGACTTCAGATCATCCTCGGGAAGGTGCGCCCACTTTCACGCCCCCTCGCCGAGGCTCATCCACAGGTTCTGATCATTGCTCAAGGGCTTGAGGCCATCCTCCCTGTTCAGCACGTCAACGCGCGGATCAACGCGCCGACTTTTTCAGGTCTTAGTAGCTAGGCGCGGGTGGGCTCTGGGATTTAGCGCTCCACGGTGGCTGGCGTACCACGCCCGAGGAGTGTGTGGTGGCAGTGAAGCGCTATGACCGCGACTCAGACAGCTTGAATGGGCGGCCGCGAGGACTGCATGTGCGAGGACGAGGTCTGTGAGCTGGGGCAGGTAGCATGTGCTGTCTGGTGTGTCGAGACCGTCTGACATTATCGGGCTTCGTGCCGGTCGGGCACGTGTTCCCCCTCGGGAGTCGACTCAGGTGGTGTGCCGTCTCCAAACGGCCTACCGCCTAACTCTTCGCGGCCGTGCGGCGTGAGCCAGTTTGACAGGTCAGGACCCTTCGGCACGACTTGTGTCGGATTGATATCCGTGTGCACGGTGTAGTAGTGCTGCTTGGTCTGCACGAAGTCGATGGTGTCGCCAAAGCCCGGCGTCTGGAACAGATCCCGCGCGTAGGCCCACAGCGTCGGCATCTCTGTGAGTTTCGACCGATTGCATTTGAAGTGGCCGTGATACACGGAGTCAAATCGGGCCAGTGTGGTGAACAGCCGGATGTCTGCCTCGGTGATGGTGTCGCCGACGAGATAGCGTTGGGTCTGTAGGCGCTCAGAAAGCCAATCGAGTGCGCTGAATAATCGGTCGTAGGCTCTGGCGTATGCATCCTGTGAGCTCGCGAAGCCGCATTGGTAGACGCCGTCGTTGACCTCGGTGTAGATGCGCCGGGCGACGTGGTCGATCTCGTCGCGCCGTCGCTCGGGATAGAGCTGGGGGGCGCCCTCGCGGTGGAATTGGGTCCACTGCGTAGAGAAGTCCACGGTCATTTGGGCGAAGTCGTTGGTGACGACTGCGCCCGTCGGCACGTCCACGATCGCGGGCACGGTAATTCCCTTCGGATAGTCGGGTATGCGCTTGTTGTATGCGTCGCGTAAGAAATGGATCTTCAGCACCGGGTCGAGGCCACCTGGGTCGAGGTCGAAGGCCCAGCTGCGTGCATCGTGCGTTGGTCCGCAAAAGCCAATGGAAAGAACCTTTTCCAGGCCGAGCAGTCGTCGCACAATGATCGTGCGGTTGGCCCACGGACAGGCCCGCGCGACGATCAGGCGGTAGCGGCCTGGTTCGACGGGATAGCCATCGCGGCCGTCAGCGGTGATGCGGCTGCTGATGTAGTTGGTGTCGCGGTTGAATTCGCCGCCGGCGGCGACATAGCTCATGGTTTATTCGTCTCTTTCAAGGGATTACCCGATCTGGAGTCGTGTGGGATTGATGTGGCCGTAGGTTTAGACGATGGGGCTGGTCAGGGCTTCGACCTGTAATCGGTTGGCCGCCTTCGGCGTCGAAAGAGCGTCTTCGACCGACTGGGTATTAATGCCCATCAACACATCTCACGTTTGTACCTAGAGTTCATTCGCTCACTAGATTCGCGGCCGGGCGGAATCATTGGTGTAGCTCGCATGCGCTGCGCTCCACGTTGGATCGATCAGCCACCGCCGCGTGGAATGAGCAAGTCCTGCCACGCGCGCGGCCGCCCGTCGTGAGCGAGATCGGTTTGCGTGTACTGCTTACCGTCGGGCCCGGTGTAGGTGCCGGTTGCGGGGTCATACTGGGCGACCGCGATGGGCGGCGGCGCGGGGGCACCGGCTGGTGGCGGCGTTCCCGGCGGCTGCTGGGGTACCGACTGGCCGGACAGCGTGGCGTTCGGGTCGCCCTTCCAGTTGTAGCCGTCGTTGAGAGGCACGTAGTCTTCGTCGCTCTCGCACAACTTGACGGTGGGTGCACGCTTGCCTGGGCGTGTGATGCACGGGGCGTTACGCGCACCGCGCACGTCCAACGCCGAGTCTTGCGGCACCCGGCAGTACATGTCGCCTGCGGGCCGTTCGGGATAGTCCACTTCGCTGGGCGAGCGTACCTGTTGAGCGGGGAGGAAACCGGTGGTGCACGGCGGAGGGAGGTTGGCGTTGAGGTTGAACGACAGGAACAGTCCCTTGTAGTCCTGCTTGGTATCGCGGTTGGCGAGTTGGGCAGCCTGGAGCATCTCGATGTCCTTGGGGAACAGGACAAGGATCTGTTCGAGACTGGGCTGGTAGGTGACTGCCACCTGTTCGAGGTTGACGAGGTTGGCCAGGACCACGGGCAGCGTGGGCTTGAGACGGTCAACCAATTGGCGTGCTTCGTTTGTTGCAGCAGGCCCCTTGTCCAGCACGCCTTTCAGCGCGGGATCCTGTTCTTGCAGTTGACGAGTGACCTCAGCGACGTTGGCCGCCCAGGCCCGGATCGAATCCGAGGAGTTGGTCTGACTGTCCAACACGGGCTTGGATTGATCGATGACGGCGGTGAGCGAGTCGAGGTTTGCGCGCGCATCGGCGGCAAGAGTGGTCGCCCCTTTGACGATGCGCGCCAGTTCTGGCCCCAATCCTCCTATCGCCGTGTAGGACTCATCGATCACGGTCTTGAGATCGCCGTGGGGGATGGCTTGCAGGCCGGCGTTGGTCTGGGCCAGCAGGGTGTTGACATCCGGGGGCAACGTTGCGCGGTCGGCAGGTATCACGTCACCGTCCTTGAGCTTGGGGCCGTCGCCAGAGCGGGGGACGAGCTCGATGAACAACTCGCCGACAGCTGTCTGACTGTGCACGTTGGCGTCTACGTCCGCGGGAATCTTGGTGTCAGACTTCAATGACAGCACCGCGTCGACTCCGCTGCCGCTGATCCGAACGTCCTCAACGCGACCGATTTCAACCCCGCGGTAGGTGACGTTGCCGTCTTTGTACAGCCCGCCAGACGATGGAAGGTTCACAGTCACCTTGTAATGCCCGATTCCGAAGAGGGTCTTGGGCAGGTCGAGGTATCCGATGGCCATTGTGCCACCGGCGACGACTGCGACGACGGAGAAGACCGATAGTTGGCGTCTGACCAGCTTGCTGAGATACACGGTTACGGTCCCTGGTCGTAGCGGTAGGGCGCCAGTAGGGGGTTACCGGCGCCGTTGGGTGGCGCACTGTTGGTGCACGGACTGGGCAGCTGGCCAATGGTTCGGCCCCACTGCATCTCCAGCCATGTCAGATCGCATTCCCATCTGGTTCCGGTGAAGATCGAGCTGTCGATCCGGCTGAGCGTCAGGTCGACGACCAGACTCACGTTGGCGTAGTCGCCGCGGAACCACTTGGTCAATGTGGATTTCGGGAACGGGAATGTGGGTATCAGGTCCAACGCATGTGTCAGCGCCGGACCGGCGTTGGCCAGTGATTCCAGCACCGGCCCAAGGTCTTTGAGTTCCTGGACCAACGGCGCTTTGGTCTTGTTGACCGAGTCGGCGGCCAGCGCACTGAGTTTGCCCAGCTGATCGACCGCGTCGATGAGATTCTCCCGTTCTCGATTGACCACCGCCAGAGCGTCGGGAATTGTGTCCAGGCCCTTGTCGAGAACCGGCTTTTGCGCGGCGAATTGGCCCAGCAGGCGGTTGAGGCTGTCGCTGGTCGCGATGATGTCGCCGGTTTGATCGTTGATTCGGGTGACGAATGTGTTCAACTGATCCATCAGGCTGCGCAGGTCCCCCTCCCGCCCGGATAACGCGGTGCTCAGCGCCGTGGTGATGTCCTGCACCTTGGCGATGCCTCCGCCATTGAGCAGCAACGAGGCCGTCGCCAGGGTCTGCTCGGTCGATGGGTAGGCCTTTCCGGACGACAGCGGTATCAGCGAACCCTGATGAAGCCTGCCCTCAGGGGTGTAGTCAGTCGGCGGCGCCAGCTCGATGTGCAGCGACCCCAGTAATGCCGTCTGACCCAGTGTCACTGTCGAATTGGCGGGAAGCACCACATCGCCGTTGAGCTTCATGGTCACCAGCGCGTGCCAACCTTGGCGCTCGATCTTGATGACTGTGCCAACCGTGACGTCACCGACGCGCACGCGTGAATTGGGCTGGATGTTGTTCACATCAGGCATCTGCGCCTGGATGACGTAAGCCCCGGGCCCATTGCCCTCGGTTCCAGGGAGTGGCAGGGAATTCAGCCCTCGCCACCCACAGCCTGCGACCGTGACGGCCGTCAGGATGCACGTCAGGATAGCGGCCGGTATCCGTTGCCAGTTGCGCATGCTCATGACCCCGTCCTCGCCGGCAGCATCATTCCCGCCAGCCCGGCTGCTGGGTCGGTGGTCTGCGGCGCCGCCGCATCTGTGGGTGTCGCCTGTTCGGCGGCCAACGGGGGGCCAGGTGGCGCGGGCGCGGGGTCGCCGGTTGGCGGAGCGGGCGGCGCAGCTGGGGGAGGTTGCGGCGGAACGTAATCCGGGCGCATCCAGTCCTCGCTGTAGGAGATCTCGTTCGGCCGTGCCGTCGCGCCGACGAACGGGTTGAAGCCAAGCGGCGGGAAATTGTATTGGCGGTTCTTCACGATCGGCGCCAGGTACTGCACGCACAGCTTCGCCGACTGCTCGGCACCCAGACGTGATGCCGCCTGGATGGCGCCGCACAGGAAGTTGATGGGGTCGGCGAAGTTGTTGACCGCGGCGATGCCAGTGAGGCTGCCTTGTGCGGGTTGATAGAGGTTGGCGGCATTGGCCGCCGTTGTCGGCAGAATATGCAGGAGTTGTTTGATGTCGTCCAGACTTTCGTTCAGCGCAGTCGACACCGATGCGAGTTTGTCGGAGGTCGTGCCCAGCGCTTCGCGGTTGTCAGAAACGAAACTGCTGACCTTGCCGACCACATCGTTGAGGTCTTTGACCGCGCTGGCGACCTCGCCGGGTTCGTCGGCGAGCAGCCCTGTGACCGAAGCGAGGTTTCGGTTGAGGTTCTCGAGCAGTCCCGCGCTGTCCTTGAGCGCGGTCACCAGCGTGGCGATGTTCTTGACGGTGGTGAAGATGTCGCCGCTGTGATCGCCGAGCGCCGAAAGCGCCTGGGACAGTTTGATAACAGCGTCCCGGATCGCCGGGCCCTGACCGCGGAGATTGTCTGCGGCGGTGTGAACCAACGCTCCCAAGGTGCTGCTGCCGCCGGGCTTGGTGGGCTGCAACGCCTGGGTGAGGCGTTCAAGCTGGACGCGGACGTCGTCCCATTCCACCGGGACCGCGGTGCGCTCCTGGGGGATGACCGCGTCGTTCTGCAGAGCCGCGCCGCCGCTGTAGGGCGGGGTGAGTTGGACGGCGCGTGCGGTCACCAACGTCGGCGATACGATCACGGCTTTAACGTCGGCGGGAACCGCGTACGCACTGTCCAGCCAGAAGCTGATTTTCACCCGGGTGGGTTCTGGCTCGATCTTGTCGATCTTGCCGACGTTGACACCGCGGATGCGGACATCGTCGCCGGGGAAGATGCCGTTGCTGTTGTCGAAGTAGGCAACGACATGCGTGCGGTGCGAAGCCCGAATGGACTGCACGACAACGTATCCCCCGCCCACGATGAGGGCGACGATTACGGCTGTCAGCGCGGCCTTGACTCGGCGGTTATTGATCATCATTCCCCGCCTGACTCGAGGCCGTCGGTTCGGCAGGCGCGGGTACGAACACCGGGCTTGGCGTCGGCGGCGTTGATGCGGTGGAATCGGGAGTCTGCGTCGCCGGTGGGCCGGGAGGCGGACCACCCGGCGCAGGCGCAGGTAGCGGCTCCCGGTAGGGATAGCAGCCGGGGCCGGGTAGCGCGATTGCAGGCGGACCGCATGCCTGGTCTCCAGGCTTTCCGGTGATCGCGTCGGGCAGCGTCATATGCGGTTCGCCACCCTGCCCGGTGCGCGGATAGGGCACCGGAAGGGCTGGAGTTCCCGGCTGGCCCGTCTGCGGGTCTGTACGTTGCGACGGCAGCAGCACATTGGGGTCCAACCCGAGGTCGGAGAACGCGGAGTCGACGAATGGCTGAATGAACTGGCCCGGAATGAGGTTGGCTATATAGGCCTTGAAGAAGGGCCCCCCGGACAACACCTCGCCGAAACTCATCGCATAGGTGTTCAGCCCCTTGATTGACTGTTGAATCTCGGCTTTTCGGTTGTCCAGTGTCGCCAGCACGCCGTTGAGTTTGTCCAATGCGGGTTTGAGGGTGGCCCGGTTCTCGTCGATGAAGCCGCCAAGCTGCCGAGCCAGTGCAGAGATGTTTCCCGAGATGGCGTCAAGGGCAGCGCTTTGACTGCGAAGTGAGGCCAGCACCGAATCGGTGTTGCGAATGAGCGCGACGATCGTGTCGGTGCGCTCGGCTAGAACCGTTGTCGCTTTTCCGGCGTTCGACAACAGGTTCCTCAGTTCGGCGTCGCGCTGGCTGAGAGTCTGGGAGAAGCGCGCCACACCGTCAACGGCGACCTTCAGTTCAGGTGGGGTGTCCTTCAAGGTGTCTGACAGGGTCTGTAGCGCAGTTGACAGCTGCCCGGTGTTGACCCCGCTGATCGTTGCGGTCAGATCGCCGAGCGCATCCGGCAACTGGTAGGGAGATGTCGTGCGCTGCAACGGGATCGTCTCGTGGAGGTGGCCGGCGCCACGCGGAGTCACCTCCAGGAACTTGGCGCCGAGGACAGTTTCGGTCTTGATGGCGGCCTCGGTGTCCTCACCCAACCGGACATCTCCCGCGACGGTGAATTCGACCAGCACGCCTTGCCGATCGAGGGTGATGTTCTTGACCTTGCCGGATTCCAAACCCGACACTTCGACCGCTGCTCCGGACGTCAGGCCGCCGAGGTCTTCGAAGTAGGCCCGATAGGTGGTACCCGGTGAGACGAACGGCAGCTTGTTGTAGTTCAACAACCCCACGGTGACGATCACGATCAATGTCATGGTGACCGCGCCGATGATGATCGGGTTGCGTTCCTGGAAGGGTTTCATCGTGGTGTACACCTTCCGGAATCCTGGCCGACGATCTTGACGTAAACGGGTTGGCCCCCTTTGCCGTTGAGCTTCAACGCGATGTCGCACAGGTAGAAATTGAAGAAGTCCCCGCTGAGGCCCTGGCGGCCGAGCACACGGTAGGCGTCGGGAAGTGTCTTCAGCAGGTCGTCGAAGTAGTCGTGCTCAGCGAGAATGGCCGCTGATGCGCGGTCGGTCTCGCGGATCGTTTTCTGCAGGGGTGGGCGGGCCTGGCTCAGCAGGTCAGTGATCGTGGCCGCATTCTCGTTGGCGTAGGCCACCGCGGTGCTGATGTCCTTGTTGCGGGCGTCGAGTCCGCGCACCAGTTCGGAGAGCGAATCGACGGCCTGGCCGAGTTTGTCGCTGTGGTCGCCCAGCGAAGCCAGCACCGTATCGAGGTTGCCCACGACTTGTCCGATGAGTTCGTCGCGGTCGGCCAGGGTATTGGTCAGGGCTGCGGTCTGGGTGAGGATCGACCCGATGGTGGGACCCTGGCCCTGGAAGGCTGCGATGAGTTGCCCGCTCAGCGCGTTGACCTGGTCGGGATCCAGCGCGTGAAACAGCGGGCGGAAGCCGCCGATCAGCGCGTCCAGGTCCAACGCGGGTGCAGTGCGGTCCATGGGAATGGTCGCCCCCGGTGGCAGTCTGCGGGAACCGCCGGGACCCTGATCCAGGGCCAGATAGCGGCCGCCGATGAGGTCGTCGTATCGCACGATTGCCCGGTTGCCCTCGGTCAGCACCACCGAGTCGTCCGCGCTGAAGGTCACCAGCGCCGACGCATCATCTCTGATCTTGATGTCTTTGACTTTGCCGACCTCGACGCCGGCGATGCGGACGAAGTTGCCGTTCTTCAGGCCGCTCACGTTGCTGAAGACGGCGTTGTATGTCGTCTCCTGAGGAAACCGCAGCTGACCGTAGAGCGTGACCAGACACGCGGTGCCCACCAGACACACGGTGAGGAACGCGGCAAGTCGCCAGAGCAGTCCCGACTTCTTCCGCAATGCGGTTCACCTTTCAACGTAAGTGTTTGGTTCGGAGATCGCCGATGAGGCCGGCTTGTTTACGGCGGCGGGCTCGGTGGTGTGGAATCCGTTGCCGTACCGCTTGTTTCATCCGGCGCGGCCGCGGCTGCCGGGGCTGGCGGCACTCCGGGATACAGCGGTGTTCCGTCCGGCCCGTACTGCGGCGCCCCGTAAGGGGGTGCGCCAGGGTAGGGAATGGGGCCTGGGGCCGGAGGGCCGGGGTAACGGATGCTCGGCGGCTCGGGTACTGCGCGGGTGACGGGCAAGTAGTTGGCGTAGCCCGGGAATCCGATACCCGGATTGGGTCGCATGTCCAGGCCGGTGCCGAATCCCGTGTTCGTGACGAGGTAGCGGGCCGGCCAGTTCTGCGCGACGTCGGGAAGCGATCCGCAACCGGGCCTGCCGCCCGGACCGCCCTTGGCGGCGACAATCGGCAGGTTGTCCGGATACCGGTACGGGTCGTCCCCTAGAAGCAGACCGGCATCGATGATGAAGGATTTCCCGTTGCCGCCACCCATGATCCGCCGCATCTCCTCGTTCGTCTTCTGCGTGCCGACCAGCAGGCACGTGAGTGAGGGGTTGTACTTCATCAGTAGGTCCGTCGTCGGTGCCAGCAGGTTTATCGTCTGAACGAAGTTGTCCTTGTTCGGGCCCAGCAGGTCGGTGCCGCTGCGCGACAATCCGGCAATGCCGACCAGCAGCTGGTCGAGTTCGGTGGCTTTTGCTGTCACCGTTGCGCTTGTGGTGCTCGCCGCGGCGACCGTAGAGGAATTGTCAATACCTGTGGATCGGCGTGTTTCAGGCGACCTCCGTTCCGGCTTGCTGATCGCCGTCTGAGGGCGGTGTCGGTGGGGTGATTT
>NZ_JBCHKV010000046.1:0-8284 GCF_039023525.1 Mycobacterium sp. 050272
CCCACCTTCCCGGTGGGGAATTACGTGAACGCGACCCTGGGGAATTACGTGAACGAGAACCGGCTCAACATGGGGAATTCCATGAACGTCGACAGCACGCGGCGTGCAGGTGGCCAGCCGGTCATCAACGCTGGCACAGGATGCGCGCTGATGTCGTACGGCGTAGCTGCGGGACCGGGTTATCCGGCGTCGCCGATATCGAATACCTGAGCCTTCATGTTGCCGGCGCGACCGTGCGCTCACCGACGCTCTGCTGTTCACGTCACGAGTCGGCCGACGGGATCGACGACGGCGGTGTCCTCTGGCTTCGGGATCGTGCGCGCCTGTCCGTGCTCGTTCGTCTCAATGCTGTTGTCGTCATTTCCGCACTGGCGACTAACTGGTCCGTCTGTGCTGCAAAGACCAGCGGTTGATGGGCGGGCACAGACAGAGGGCTCGTGGCTCGGCACCGACATAGTCGGCAGTCATCGGCAATGTGGTGGCCGAGGTCCTCCTGGCCGGTTTCTCGTGGCCAGCGCGGGTTTAGCCCACCTCGGCAAGAAGCGCACCCATTTCTTCGAGAATGGCCTGGGGGCTCACGCCGGACCTCCTGGCCCCTACCTCCACGGCGAGGTTCGCGACTGTGGCCAGCCCCGAGAACAGCTGGGACATGGTGTCTTCCTCCGAGACGCCTGCGTCGGTGAAGTCGTTGAGCACCGATGTGAGCACTGCGTCGCGGCCGGCGGCGTCATTGGTCGCTCGACTGAATTGGACGATAGAGACGTAGGCGAGGGCGTTTTGCGCGGCCTGGAGCTGGAGTTCGGGTGTCCATTCGAATGTCATGTCAGAAGCGTAGGAAACCGGGGTGCAACCAACTGTCCTGTCCAGACGGCGGCGTGATGCAAGAGTTCAGCTGAGACACCATCGAAAACTGTTAGCTTCTGGCGGCTTCGGGGTGCGCAACAGATAGCCATGTCGGCTCTCTCAGGGTAACCGCCTGTGAGGGCACCGACCATGACACCTTTGTGATTCATCCACAAGCTGTTGCTGCCGACAGACGGAGTTACCCCCAAACCATCCACACGGCACGCACAGCAGCCGGTTTCTACTGTCCGGTGAGAGGTCTAGCCTCACCCACGTGGCCCAACCTGGCTATCGCGCCTACATCGACGAATCGGGACAGCCGGCGCGCACGCCGCGCTCCAGCCCGCATTTCGTGATGGCTGCTCACGCGCTCTCGGTGCTAGGCGACGATGCTCCCGCGGAGACGCGGATCGACATTTGCCGGGCAGTGGCTGCGCGTTCGCCCGGCTCTGTCGGCAGTAGCCAGTATCCTCTGTCCGGTCGAGCGGACGGGGACTTTGGATGCAGGTGATTGCTGAGCGGTACGTGGAGATCGCGAACACGCGGCGGGCCGGAGGCCAGGGTGACGTCTTCCAGGCCGCCGACATCCAGCAGGCCGGTCGCACTGTCGCGGTCAAAGTCATTCCTGCGGCATCCGATGATCTGTCCCGCATCTACTTCGAACGCGAAACAGCGGCACTGCGCACGCTTAGCCACCCGAACATCTTGGCGCTCCGCGACAGCGGGATAGACCAAGCCCGCGGCCTCTACTACGTCATCCTCGACTGGGTCCCTGAGACGATCAAGACCTGGTTAACAGGTTTCGCCGAGCCACCCGGATGGGACGACGTCGCTGAGTCCGTTGCGCTGCCCCTGGCCTCAGCGCTCGCGCATTCGCACTCGCTGTCAGTACTCCATCGCGACATCAAACCCGCAAATGTGTTGTGGGATGGGAAAACTCCACTTCTAGCCGATTTCGCGCTCAGTAAAATCAAAAACAAGATCGCCGGGGTACGCGATGCCACCGTCCTCGGCGCGACGTCCGGGCCGTGGGCGCCGCCCGATCAAGCCTCCCGCGGATCGACGCGATTCGACGTGTACGGCCTAGCGGCCACGCTGTTGCAATGCGTCACCCAACAGGAGTTTCAGGACTACCACCACATCGCCCAAGCGCTCGTCGATCCCGACCCACCACCGGAAGTGGTGGACCTTCTCACCCGAGCACTCGATCCCAATCCCGCTAATCGGCCCGCTGACGGCCAAGTCTTCTATTTTGAACTGCAGGCAATTCAGACAGCGCGTAGCGCGAAATGGCACCGGCGCAGGGAAATCGCGTTCGAACTGACGACGACAGCGCGGCAAGCACTCGAAGCAGAAGGAGGCGGGCGCAGCGCCGAAGCCGTCATCGACGGATGCCTTGGCTCGGCGACTTACGTTGTCCCGCGGTTGAAAACGTTGCCGGACGGGCGTTCTGAGCTGACAGCCGAAGAGTTCCGGTTGGTCGGCGACCAAGTCCAGCTCGTCCTTACTTTCGACAATGACTACAAGCTGGTCGCCAAACGCGCGGAAATCGGTGATTTCGAGCAATTCGCGACCTGGCGCAAACGCGACGAGGCTGTCCTGCTGGATGGTCGAGACTGGGTCTGGACCGCGCGTCGGCCGGCCAATCCCACTCAAACGGCGTTGGCTACCAAAGAGATCAGTCAGATTCTGCAGAAAGCCGTCCAGGACTCCGGAGACCGTACCACTGACCGCTATAGGCATGCGCGGCTCAACAATTGGTCAAAACTTATCGACGCGAAGGAGCAACTGGAGAAGCGCCTCGAGGAGCCCATCACTTATACCCACCTCGGGGGCTCTGGCCACGAGATCGTTCTACAGGCCGCCAGCCCGCCCACCACGGCGGTCCTGGACCAGGACCGTGTCGCCCGAGCGACAGACGAGGCGCCGGGTAAGGGGACACCGGTGACGATCGTCGACATCGACGGCACGGACGTCACCGTCCGCGTCACCACTCGCCGTGGCGGCGGCACCGTGCCGCGCGAGGGCGAGTTGGTGCGAGATCGCACTCCATCACGTGTGGCGATCCGGCGTCAGAAAGACGCGCTGGCCGCTTTGCGTGACGGGAGCGCAGCGAGGCCGCACCTGCGAGAGTTGGTCCTCGACCCGTCCCAAGTGCAACGCCCCGAACCGGTGGCCTTTACGCCACGCGCCGCTGATCTGGATGACGACAAAAAGGTTGCGATATCCCATGCGCTCGGATCAACCGATTTGTTCCTCGTCGAAGGGCCTCCAGGCACCGGCAAAACTTCCTTCATCTGCGAACTCGTCAACCAATACCTGGCCTCCCGGCCGCAGGACAAGGTACTCGTGGTCAGCCAGATGCACGTCGCGATCGATAACGCGATCACCCGGCTCTTCAGATCGGGAGTCACCGAAGTCGTGAGGCTGTCAAGCAACGACGACCGCGTCGACCCCGAGGCAAGTCACCTCCTGTTGAGCAACAAGCTCCAAGCCTGGGCGCAAGCAATCGCCGAGCGCGCCACCCAAGGAATGGCCGAACTCGCGCAACGCGAGGGCGTCCAAGTTGAGCATCTGGCTCTGGCGCTGCGCGCCGAAGAAGCACTGTCCGCGCTGCGCAAGCGCGACACGACCGCCGCGCTGGTAGGCCCGCTGACCGCCGAGGACCGGCTAGACAACGAAGAGCTGTCCGAAGAACGGGTGAGCCTGCTCGCTGATTATCGGCGCGCGACCGAACGCGCAGACGAGGTGTTGTCGTCGCTACAGACGATGGCCGCTGAGGTGGGGGTAGAGGTGGCCGCCAAGCCGGACGAGCAGCAGCTGGCCGGCCTGGTGACGCAGCTGCTCGGTGAGCCTGACACCGAACGTCGGCGGCTGCATCAATTGGTCGCAACCCAAGGTGACTGGTTGTCGAGTCTCAACGACCCCAAGGCCGCCGAACCGATGTTCCTGCCAACCCAAAGTGTCGTCGCGGGAACGTGTATGGGCTTTCTCTCCAACAGCAACATCCAGGAGATGCAGTTCGATCTATGCATCATCGACGAGGCCTCGCGTGCGACGGCGGCCGAACTGCTCGTCCCGATGACCCGGTCGAAGCGTTGGGTAATGGTCGGCGATCCCAAACAATTGCCACCGATGATGGAAGAAGTACTCGGGCGCGAACACAATGACCTCGTCGAAACCTATGACCTCGACCGGGTGTTCTTGTCGACCTCGCTATTCGACACTCTGCTCGCTGAAGTGCCCGAGGAGTGCCGTGCCAGGTTGGTGACCCAGCACCGGATGGCCGCCCCGATCGGTGAGCTCATCTCGCACACTTTCTACGGCGGCAGCCTGATCCACGACCCCGTGGCAGTAGTGGCTGCCGAAACCATCGACGACGACGAACGCGTGATCTGGTTCTCGACAAGCCACCGCAGCACCCGCCACGAGGAGACGCGTTTCGCGGGTGACTCCAGCCTGGCGAATACGCTTGAGGTCGAACAGGTCTGCCAACTCGTCCACCGCCTCAACGCCGGAGCCAGCCTGGGCAAGTACCATCGCACCGACGGCGGCAAGCTTGAGATCCTCATCCTCAGCGGTTACCGGAAACAGTGCGTCGAGATTGAACGCGCCCTGCGTCGCGGCCACCGCTTGGACAACGTCGACGTTCAGATCAAAACCGTTGACGCCGTGCAGGGCCGAGAATCGGACGTCGTGATCTTCTCGGTGACTCGAAGCAATTTGCGTGGCGAACTCGGCTTCCTTGGCGAGCCCTATGAAGGACGGATGAACGTCGCGCTGTCCAGAGCCCGCGAAATCCTGTGGATCGTAGGCGATGCCGAGTTCTGCCAAGCCCAGCCTGGCCCGCTCAAAAAGGTACTGCACCACATCAGCACCGCCGACAATGCGACGGTGCACACGCTATGAGTAGAGATGTCTACGCAGACGCCGCGCGCAAGTACGCCCACACCCTGCCCGGCCACATCCTCTTGGCCGCCGAACCAGCCGCGATCCCAGCGTCTACGCTCACCCTCGACGTCCTCGTCGAACAGACCGAAGAACTTGAGGCAGCGCAGAAATACGCGCTACGGGCCATGCTCAACGGGCTCGACTCTATCGAAGACCTCCAACTGTTCCTTGGACTCGATGATCGAGACATCCTCCGCGCGATAGCCGGCCTCCTCGATGCCGAATACATCGACTACCGGCCGCCACCCGAAGGCGCGCTGCGTCGCCTCACACTGAGGGACGCCGGCCGCGACGCCGCGCGCGACGCGCAGCTGCGCAGACCGGCCCCAGCCACAGTCCCGGTGGTCTATGACCGGCTGACCAGAACGGTCACCCCGTGGAACAAACGAGCGCTGACCCGCACCCACGTCGCGAAATCCAATGCGGCACGAATCCTTCTGCCGCCGGCTAGCGCCATGCCCGTCGGCCTGCACGAACTCAACGTCGACGCCCTGACCGCTGCGCTGGACATCCGGCGCGAGCCAATCCACATCCTCGGCATCAGCGGCGTCACCGAGAACGCGGTTTACTACTACGGTGCAATCCTGCTGATCTACAAGAACTTTGACACCAACGAACTCCGGTTGGGCGTCGACGTCGATGGCACGTGGAGCGAGCCACACGCAGCCGCCCTCGAAAAGATCGGCGCCGTCGACCGTCTGCGTATCACCGCAGCCCCCGCCGACGAGGTCCACGAATCCGTCACCGACTCGGCCGACCGCCTGGGCCGAGACGAAGTCATCGCTCTGCAGACCGCCCTCGACAGCAACGAAACAGGCACTGACGGAAATCAACTCGACCGCGCACAGATCCGCTGGCTCGGAGTCTATGAGCACCCCACCTGGCTCAACGACGCCGTCTCGAACTCGCAGCACCGACTGCTGATCATCAGCCCACGGATCACCGGAAGCGTCGTCGACCAACGGTGGGTCGATCGGGTGGAGAAGCTCGCCCGAACCGCCGACGTAACCATCTTCTGGGGGCACAGCGACAACACCAATACCGACGAGACCGCCGTGGACAGGCTCCACAAAGCCGCACGCCGCTCCACCCGCTTGGCAATCGTCAGAATCCCCAACACCGTCGCAAAGGTCCTCGTCAGCGACGGCTGCTACATCAAAACCAATTTCAACTGGCTGTCCTTCCGCGGCACCCCGTCGCGCCAGTTCCGACACGAAGAAGGCGACCTGGTCCAAAACCAGGAACTGGCCGACCACGCCTACGACAAGTACATGTCCGAGAACTGCATACTCGCCCTGGAAGTGGTCGGAACGCTTCCGGCGAAGTACCGCACTAGAATCAAGTCGAATGCCTCCACACCGTCGGACCTGTAGCCGGCATTTCAGCCCGCACCGCTCACAGCCAGAACAGACTCACCGGCGACCATGGGATCACCCCCGGCAGACGCGACGCAAAGTCAACCGCCCACAGCACGGCGACGAGAACGACGCAAGAAGGCGCCAGCCAGCAACCGCGAGACGGCCCGAAGACAAGCGCTCAGCAACATCACTGTCGGAGAATCCGTGTCGGGCGTCGTTAAGAACCTCGAAAACTATGGGGCGTTCGTCAGTCTCGGCGACAACCTCGACGGCCTGATTCCATATCTCAAAGCTCGGACGACAGGTTCACCACCCATCGGCGGTTGTCCAACTAGGCCAAACCGTAGTAGTCATCGTCGAAGACGTCGACATCGACCGCGAACGGGTCTCGCTGAAACTCAAGAGTGTCGACGGACGCCCCCGATCACCACAAAAGCCACATCACGCCTAGACGTCAGGGGACACCGATACGCCGTACCGCCCCCGAGAGCTTCTAGTCAAAGGTTTTGGGGTGCAATGCCGGTGAGAGATCCGAGCGACTTAACCCCGCATCCCTGCAGGGCAGTATGACGACGCGGGCTGCTGGTTGTGGTGGTAGGGGTCGTTGGCCGGCGACCACCACCACCACGCAGCATCAGCATCCAGGCAAGTGGAGTCGTCAAGCCGCACCCCAGCCATCTGGACATTGTTCATGGATAATGACGATTATCCATGAAACGTGCGAAATAGCATGGTGTGCAGCAGGATTGCCCCTTACAAAAACGTCACAGTGACGTATTGACTACTCACCGGGGGCCTCCAGGCCATCACAGCGAATGCCGACTTCTTGTCGGCAGGGCTGTTGATTCTTGTTGTTGTCACCGGGTCGTGCCCGTGCGTCTTTGGGGCTTTGGCTGCGCGTTGATGGCTGCAGGAAGTGCGGTCACGCGTCCCTGCTGGCTCGCCTTAATTGACCATAAGATCGCTTATCGGCTAATAATCAGGCTGGTCACAGGCTATAATTCAGGCTATAATCGCGGTATGAAGCAGGTACCTCTTTCAGAGGCCAAGGACAAACTGTCGGCGTTGGTCGACGAAGCCGACACGACACACGAGATCATTCAGATCACCCGGCACGGTCGCGTCGCCGCGGTCATCATGTCCGCTGATGACTTGGACTCTCTCAACGAGACGCTTCATGCACTTGGAACCCCCGGTCTCGCCGACGAACTAGCCCAGGCCGACGCTGATTACGCGGCCGGGAACACGGTCAGCGGCAACGACATTCGTCGTCGCTACGGTCTGCAGTGACCGAAAACGACGACGCCTGGTCAGTTCAACTCTCACCTGCGGCGGCGCGAGCTCTCGAGCGGCTACCGCACAAAGTTGCAGCGGCGATCGCCGAATTCATCACGGTCGCACTGCCCGCCGATCCCTTGCCGATGTCCAAACCACTTCGCTTCCAGTTCGAGGGCTGGCGGGTGGCCCGGCGCGGCGACTACCGGGTGACCTTCCGGGTCCTCTCCGACGATAACGTGCTCTATGTGGGCCGCATCGAGCACCGTGCGCACGTCTACCGCCGATAACCTTGGTCACGAGCCGACCCCCCCTTCCAACTGCGCGTTCCGTCACTGTGACGGAACGCGCAGCACCGACCCCGAAAGCACCACGATGTCGGGATCATGGCCGCACCCTCGAAGTAGCTGGTGGGCTGCTCCGACTTGGCTTCGTTGATTGAGGCCGGGGCCAACGACGAGTCGGTCAAGCGCGAGAGGAATCGTTTCCTGGCGGCGGTGCACGGTGATTCGCCATGCCGCGCTGAGCTACATTCCAGGCCGCAGCGGATCCATGATTCCGTCTGTGTGGTCAGGAGAGAGCCGGACGCCGGGCTGACGCCGCGCCCGACGGTCAGAGTGTGTCTGCTCGGGGCCGGTGTCCCTGATACGCCGGCGCCTCAGTGCGTGCTGTCGCCAACTGTTAGTTCCAGCCGATGTTGAAGCCCTGCTCCTGCGGCCCGAAAAGGCCGGGCACGCAACGTGATTAGTCGTCTGCGGCCCGGTTGTCCGTTCTCATTGATTCTGGGGCATTCTCATTGAATCTGGGGTAAGTGCGTGTCTTTCTCATTGAATCTGGGGCACGAGGCTTAGCGTTTA
>NZ_JBCHKV010000047.1:0-7864 GCF_039023525.1 Mycobacterium sp. 050272
CAACTACCATCGACCACACTCTGCCGCCGACGGCCAACCACCAGCATCACGACTCACCACCGGCGTCACCAACGTGCTGTCCTCCTACAGCTAGCTTGGTACGTAAGGTGTTCAACTGGCTTTCAGCAGCTTTCCTCAGTGGCTCCGCGGCATTGTCATCAATTTTTTGATTGACGACACTGAAGGCTATTGCTCCCTGATATTTGAATCCTGCGTCCTGCAAGGCTGAGGCTGCGTTAATGAAATCCACAAACTGAGTCTGCTGCTGATTACGGCGAAATTCCTTTGCTGATTGGATGCTCGCATTGGTCTGCCCGTTGAATGCGACGACGAGCGTCGTTACGTTGGCTGCAGCCGCTACGCCGACCGCCACGACTAATCCAGCAATAGAAGTCCATCGATGCGGCTGTTTTTCGGTCTCGGCGCGCTCGGCTTCGGCCTGCTGCCGTGCCGCTTCGTGCGCTTCGTCGTCCAAATCGACCGCCTCACCGCGCGTGCTGGAATGTAACCGCAATCGTGCAGTTGAACGAATAGAGCGCTTGGCAGGTGGCTGTGTCATTCGCGGAAGCTATCGCAAGGCTTGTCCAAAGTCATGACGTTCCACCAAGTTGGCTTCTCATGGCCGTTGGTCGACAAGTTGGCGCCCATCGAGAGCCGCTCACGATTGCAACGCAGCAACCCGGTTGTGGGCGTTGAGCGAACGGCTGGGTTCGGCATGGCAGCTTTTCCTTTCGGCTCGAGGCGAACGCGTGATTGAGCTCGCCGCTGCTTAACGTAGAGAAAAGGGGTGCAGGAGAGCCTGCCCGGCGGCACGTTCCAGCATCGCCGCACATCGTTGTTTGACGTACTTCGCTGCCTCGATCGCCATCACGGCCGCGGTCGCCTTCGTCAAAGCGCCCGCAATTTAGCAGGCAGTGACCTATGGTCGGCGTGTGGCGCCAGTCGAGACGCGCGTGGTCGAGGGCTACTACGAGTGCCCGGTCCAGTTCACCGTCGACATCGCGGCTCTCGAGGTGGAGTACTCAGCGGTCGTTGCAGGTGAAGCCTTGATTCTGAGGCTGCCATCCGCCGACGGAGTCAGTCGGTCCCACGATGAGCTGTCGGGGCCCCCGTGGCACTATTCAGAACGCGAGGACTTGCTTAGCAGCCGACCTGAGATGGCGCCGTTCTGGGGTCGCATCGTGAAATGGACGGAAGACTTCAGCACGCCGAAAGCGGCTAACATCCGCCGGATCGGGATCTCACTGGCGGTCGACGGAGACGACGACTCCGTGCGCGACACTGGCCGCAGAATCGCTGAAGCCATGTCTGCATGGTGGGTCGCGGTAAGCGCCTGGGTCGAAGTGCTGCACGGTCAAGATTTGTCCCGACTGGGGCCCGTCGAACCAGGAATAAAATTCAGCGGTACCACGCTGTGGTCGCGGCTCTACACTCTGCATTCCCACCCGGTCCGCGACGGCGCAATCCTTCCGGTCGGGTCAAGTTCCTTCGGCGTGGTGTGGCCGAACTACACATCAATTGACGCCCGACAACTGCAGCTCTGCATCGACCACGCGCAGCTCCACGGACCGCCACCCGCTGAATGGCTGCTCATTCGCGATGCGAATTCCTTGTGTATGGGGCAGGATTACCGGCGGGCAGTGCTCGATGCTGGCTTGGCCGCCGAACTTGCTGTCACTATCCTTATCCGAACCCACCTCGCCGCGGCCAGCCACCCCGATATTGACGGCGAGCTGCGCGCCCATTCGATGCTCGGCCGACTGTGTGGTTACTGGACACGCGAGTGCGGCGGAACCCTACCTCTGGATTATCGGACTCGGCTCATTGAGCGACGAAACGCGGCCACCCATGCAGGTTCTCACTTGCCGGAAGCCGACGTTCGCGACGCGATCACCGTCGCCCGAGAAATTCTCGTCCAAGCAACGCCGCTGCCAGCATAAGGGCCTCGGAAGTCGAATCTCCACCGATATCCCTCGGTCTCGCAGCTTGCTACCACGCCCGAAAGCGTTGCCCTCATGAATAACTGCTTCGGCGGATGCACCGCTGACCGCGTTTGCCACTCATGATGATCCCCCTGACCGCGGCCGCTCAAGCAGTAGGGAATTTCGGTCGCTGGACCGGGTCGCCGTTGACGTAGCGCGGTCAGCTGTTCTCGGGAAATCTTTGAAGAAAAGGAGGCAAGCAAGGCACGAACACCCAACCGACGAAGGTCGATTCGGCTAACGCTGCTCCCTAGCCCACCGGCGGGCACTTTCGGCGGACTTCTGGAAGGCCTCGTCCAGGGTCCTCCCTCTGGCTTTGTGGGGTCCGGTAATAGCATCGTCGTGCAACCGCTCTGACCCGTCACCCTTAGTGCGGTCGTAATAGCGAGTTACGAAAACTTCGAACTGATCACCTCCTGGACCACCGATAGGCGGGTACTCCTCATAGTCGAAGTAAAAGTCGAAGCCATTCTCGCTGACCTCTGCGTTCATCATCGAATCAGTCTATCGAGCCGCCCCTGGCGAGAGTGGTTTGCGACCGCTGTATCACACCGCACAGCAAAAGAGCGGGACACTCAAGTTGGTCGGAATTCCGTATGAAACGAGCCGGTCAGATCTTGTCCCTTGAATCCATCAGCTGCCGCTGGGTCCGTCAAGATCCGAAGCGATGAGACGCCGACGCCGATCCGCCAACTCAAATGAGACTGGCCAGCCCCATCGTGTCTCGATCAGGCCGGCGCTCCCCACCACGCGACCGCCAGATCCTCTGAGACCGGGCAGTGACCCTCACCCGTCGCCGCGATTAGTCTTGGTCAAAATGCCTTGATGCTTGCATCCCACGGGGATACCGCGCACCATTGCGCACCCGGCACAAACCATCGGGGCACAGTCACCGGCCCCCAGCGCGGCGCCGTGCCAGACACACGCAGTGCAATGATGATCTCGTGACCGACCAGGACGGCTCAGAACCCGAACCGGCAACCGCCCCTATCTATCCCGTTGCTGCAGTGATCGACACATGCTTCTTCGGCGCCGGCAACTTCAAGCCCGATCACGTCGAGAAACTCGCCGACCGCCTGGCACGCCGGGACGTGAAGCTGTGGATTCCCCAGCAGGTCATCGACGAGTGGGCCGTCCACGCCTTCGAAGCGTTCAAGGAGCTGCAGGCCGCGTACACGAAACTGGGCGATCTGACCATCGCCGGGGAGCCACCTGCACCCCTGGCAGCCCGTGACGTCGCGGCACACATCGACCAACTGTGCCGCGCAATGCCCAATGTCGAGGTCCTGGACCTCGACGGGCAGTGCGCTGTCGACGCTATCCGCGACCAGGTCCTCGGCGAAGGCGCCGGCGGACGCAGCAAGGATGGCACTCGCACCGGCGCGGTCGACGCGTCGATCGTCCGCGATGCGCTACGCCGCGTCGACAACGATCCCGACCAGATTGTATTTCTCACCAAAAACTACAAAGACTTCCGGCCAGCGGTAAATGCGTTGGGTCACAGTGACTTTCCTTCTGCAAATACCACCCACCAGTTGTTCGGCAAGCTCTCGCCTCCCGTGCACCCGCAGCACTCCGTCGACACCGCTCGCCGACTGATCATTGATGAGCTCCTTGAAAGCATCACCGAGGCCGCTGCGGCAGATGACCGCCACGGCCCGCCGCCAGCCTGGATCGACGTCGACGACATCGCAGTTGACACAGTGGACACCGACGACCGGCGAAAGTTCGACGAGATCATCGACCCCACTTTCGAACTCGAGCCGGCCGCCGCACTCGTCGATGTTGCCGGCGTCTCGCTGCAGGTCATGGACGAGGGCACCGACCTGGTCTCCTACACCGTCGTGCTCCTCGCCGACGTCCGCGCCGAAGGCTACGTGATCAACAACGACGGCAACACCGTCCACGAATGGATGACGCTGTACGACAGCATCGTCACAGTGCCGTTCGACGCCGACATCGTCGACGGCAAACTTCTTCAGCCGCGCCAGTCCGACACCGCCACCGCCCGAGGCGGGCACCAAAGGTTCGCCGATGAATGGGATGCTTACCAGGATGTGTGGGAGACAATCACAGACTGGGCAGGCATCACTGCTACGCCAGCGAATGGCGAAGCCCTGCCGACATCATTCGAACTTCGCGGACCCGATGGCCAACGCATCGACGCAGAGGTCTCCGGAGGATCGATCGCCAGCGAATGGACGCTCGAATTCACCAGTCCCGAAATGGAATTCAGCACCGAGATTTCCAGCGTGTACGACCCCAATAGCCGCGCATGGCTCGGCCGTGAGGACTCGTTTGACGTGTACCCGCCGATCTCATTGGTCTCCGGCGCCCACCGCTCCAGGCCGGGACCGTACCCCGCCCTGGCACTCGTGTGGCAGTACCTCGTCGACAGGAAGAACCAACCCGTCCCGGAGGACAAGGAGACGCGTGAACCGTAGCCGGATCGCATTTTCCTCTTGCGCTGCGATCATCAATGACGCCACCGCAATCCCGCGGCGGACCCCAAGAGGATGGCGTAATTCTCATGGTCTGTCCGGCGCGGCGCAATATGCAGGAGTTGAATATGCAGAGTTGTCAGTAGAGCACTGCATATTTGTGTTGCGGCCCAGTGTATTTGAAGAAGTAGTGGTAGTGCAGTGCTCAGATGGTGCCCCGCTCGAGAACCCATTGGTGTCGAAACGGTAGTACTTCTGCAGCAATCTCAAAGTCGGTGTCATAGTGGATCAGCGTCACGTCATGGGCATCGGCGAGGGTGGCAATCAGGAGGTCGGCCATGCCGACAGCACGGTGGCGGCCAGTGCTTGCCAACTGTCGTTGCGCGCCGAGCGCCGTCTGCCAGTGTTCGTCATTGGTTGGCAGATATTCGTACGCCGCACGGCGGTCTGACCAGAGTTGTTCATAGTCAGCAGGATTGCGGGCACTGTAGAGCGCCTCGGCGTCGAGTTGAGCCGTGGTCGCGACCAATCCGGCCTCAATGAGTGGGGCAAGTCGAGCGGCGACCTCGGGGTGCGTCATCCGTGCTGCTGCACTGGTATCGATGAGGTGCCGAGCGATCAACGCCACACGTCACCACGTTGATCGGGATCAGCCATCTCCCCTAGACCGCCGGCCCGCAACCATGCAACCTGGCGTGCGCGAGCAGAAGATGCTGCCGCTTGCTGCAATGCAATGCGCACCGTGTCCGATACGCCGGACGTCTTAAGCTCTTTCTGAGCGGCAGCCAGTAGGTCGTCGTCCAGATCGATCAGGCGCTTTGTCACCTATCAAGCCTCCACCCGTATATATCGAATGTTGACTCAGTATATACCCACGTTTGAGTGGGTGCGAGAACGGAAGTTGCCATACTGTCAAGTAGCACTTGGTAGTATGGCAAAGCACTACTTGACTGGTTGCGGCGGTCGGAGAATACTGGTCGGTGTGGCAAGCCCCCGCCTCATCGAGCTGATCGACCAGTACAAGAACACGCACGGCGTCAGCGACGCCGAACTGGCCCGGCGTATCGGCATCACGCGCGAAAACCTGCGCCTGTGGCGAGTCAACGGCGTGCGGGGCCTACCTGAGCGTGACAATCTCGCCGCGGTCGCACGCACCATCGGCCAACCCTATCGCCAGGTCCTCTCGGCGGCGCTGTTCGACATCGGTTACCTGACCGCGCCAGAGACGACGGATCCCCGCCCGTACAACGAAGTGCTCTACGACGCCATCGCCGCCTTGACCGAAGCTGCCCATCTGACGAATCAACCTGTGCGCCAAACCAGTTCGGGCCAATGGGAACCCGATCCGAACCCCCGCGCGGCGCTGCCGATCGACTGGGCCGAGTTCGTCACCCACGCCCTAGCGGGCGCCGCGGCGAACATCGGAAGCACAGAGCAGATCCTGGCGGGCCGGCCCGGGTCCTGGGAGGCCGAGAGGGTACGCGAAACACTGCAGTCCACGGTCGGTGGTGACGACGAACACTTGCTGCAACACCGCACCGAACCCGTCAGCATCGACTTCTGGGTGGAAAGCATCCTGCCCTACACCAATGACACCTCTTACGACGACTACCGCGACGCGGAACTGGAACTTGCCTCGCGCGGAGAAGCCATCCCCGAACCCGATGACCTGCCCCCTGGCCCCTTCACCCCCGAGGACCCGCGCATCGCCGCCGTGGACTGGATCAGCGTCGACGACAACGGCTATCTGTGCGTCGAAGCCAAAGCGGGCTGGGGCGACGATCCCGCCGACATCGCGCTACTGACCGAACTAACGACCGAGGCCCAGAACAGCCGACCTCCCACTCCGGGAGAAATCGCTTACGACGAAGCCCACGAAGCCATCGCGGACCTCAGCGACGCGCTCACGGCACAAGAACGCCGCGAGCACAGTGACTACGCCGAACACCTCACGAACGCTGTTAAGGCTCGCCTCGAGGTGCTGAACCTCCCCACGCCGGTCATCGTCAACATCACCGTCGCCCCCGAGGGCGTCCACTCCTCCTACGACTTCGACGACCACGCACCCGCCGCATATCCGCGCAACGCCATCGCGGCGGCGATCGACGACGCGATCGCCCACACCCCTACTCCATCGGCCCTGCCTGGCACTCCCCTAGATCGCCTCGGTGCGGCTCAGCCATAGCGCGGCCATGGGTCACGGGTCTTCGCCCGCCCGGTTCGTCGCCGGCCCGTAATCGACGATCTGATTTCAGCCGTTCAGGATCGGTCAGTCGGTGCGGACGTTTTGCGTGAACCACTCGCCGCGCGCGGAGCGCCAGCTGACTCGCACAGCGAATCCAGGTCGATCGGAATCAACAGATCTGACCTCCGCATTCCGCGTTCCTCGGTGGGCGCCGACCAAGATTTGACGTTTGAGTCGGTCGTCGGCGCAGAGATTCACGTAGCACGGATGTCCCGACGATGACGACAGGCGATTGGTGCTATAGGGCGGAACGCTCTGGGCTGTCCCGATAACTCGGTCCCGCGCCGTCACGCTGACTTCGTAGGCGGTGTCCTCCCCCATGTTGGCGACGTAGGCATGGCGAGGGTCGGTGTCCCACCGACCGACCTGCCAGCTCACCCTCGGCCGACGTGCATTGTCGGTCGAATGAGGTTGCCGTTTAGACCGTCGTTGGTAGACGACGAAGAAGACGAGCAGGACGGCCCACACGGCGGTGATCACCGCTAAGACCAGGAACGGGACCATCATCGGATCCGCCATAAACGAATCGTAATCCGCTAGCCAAGGTTGGGTAACACCCTTACAGACGTCAGACCTTGCTACGAGTCAAGTCGAGGGCGCAGCTTCTGCGCATTGACTATGTGTCGTCAAGCTATGTTCGGCAGATGCGCATCGACCTCATGGCGATCGTTGTCAAGGAGTACGACCCCGCCATCGCATTCTTCGTCGACTTGCTTGGGTTCGAGCTGGTCGAGGACTCACCGGCTTTGACCAATGACGGCCGCCCGAAACGCTGGGTCGTGGTGCGTCCGCCCAGGGCCCAAACTGGCATCCTGCTCGCCCGTGCAGACGGTGATACACAAGCGGCTGCGATCGGGCAGCAATTCGCGGGCCGCGTCGGGCTCTTCCTCCGGGTCGATGATTTTCAGGTCGCATATGACCGGATGGTCTGCGGCGGAGTTGAATTCGTGACCGAGCCCCGCGCAGAGCCGTATGGACGTGTGGCGGTCTTCCTCGACATTGCTGGGAACCGATGGGACCTCCTTGGACCGGAGGGCTCGTAGCCAAACGGTGGCGTCCCGCTACGAGCAGGACTCAATCATGGTCACCAGCAACTTGCTTTTTGAAACGCCCTGGTTCTGCCGGAGGCTCGGGCTATTGGATTTCGACCAGGGGTTGGTCGGTCCGTTGTGCATCGTAGAACGCTGCTTCGAACT
>NZ_JBCHKV010000048.1:0-7738 GCF_039023525.1 Mycobacterium sp. 050272
GGTTTGGCGATTTCTCATCCTGCCGCCGAAGGACCCGTCCTCCTCACATCCCGACCATGTCGGCGTCTACAACGTCATGACCCGCAACAGCTAGCCGACAAGGGCTCGCCCGCGGTGGTGTGTGGCAGCGCGGGCAACCTCGGGCAAGCCCTGGCTTGGTCTGGTCGCGCCAGGGGTCTCGAGGTCACGGTCGTGGCATCCCGGTTTGCACCTGCGGTCAAGCTCGATCGCATCCGCGCACTGGGCGCGAGATTGGAGTTAGTGGACGGCGATAACGAGATGGCCCGTGCCCGGGCGGCAGCCATCGCGCGGCATGACGGCATCGGGCTGCTCGATGACAGCTTGGACATCGAAACCTGTGAAGGCGCGGCGACCATTGGCCTGGAACTGGTGGAGGCCGTGTCGCCGTTCGACGCTGTGCTGATCGCTCTCGGGGGAGGAGCGCTGGCTACCGGTATCGGGCATGTGATGAAGGCCCTCGCGCCCGACGTCGAGGTGATCTGTGTTCAGCCGGCCGGCGCACCGGCGATGACACGCTCATGGCGTCAGCGGCACGTTGTCACTACCGACTCGACTGACACCATCGCAGACGCTGTCGCCGGCCGGTGTCCAATTCCGGAGGTCCTCAACGACCTCCTCCTGGTCGGCGACGACGCCGTCTTGGTCCAGGAAGCATCGATCATCGCCGCTATGCGGGTACTTCTGGAGGACGCTGGCCTCGTCGTCGAACCGGCGGCCGCGCTGGGCATCGCCGCCATCCTCGAAGACCGCGACCGCTTCGCGGGCCGACATGTGGTGACCATCGTCTGCGGCAGCAACGTCGACATGGACGCCTACTGCCGCTGGGTCGATGCGGCTGCCATCCACAGGCCTTGACATCTGTCCCCCGGTGGGGGAGCGGCACGTGCCGGTCCGGCTGCCCCCGATGTCGATCCTCGTCTTCGCCGCTGCCGGCCAGTGATGAGTCGATTCTCGTGCCGTCACTGCCTGCTGCAGGATTGGCGACTCGGCCACTCTTACGAGAGAACGTAGCAGGCGGCCGAATTATCGGCATAACTCGCGATGTGAAAGATAGTGGCGCACAACATGATAGCGAACATAGCGCAGTTTAGTTGACATAAGATAGCTTATCTAACACGAGAGTTCTTGGCGTCCTCGGTGTTTGGCATCTCAGACTCGCGTTCGATTAAGGATAGGAGGCCGTAGAGCGGGTTGAGTTCGGCGGCGGAGCGGGTGTCGGCGCCGGCGCCATCGACGTAGCGCTGTGAGGTGATCATCGATTCGTGGCCAAGCAGCTTCATTAGCGCGTAGACGCTCACATTTGCATTGGCGAGTTCGGTGGCGAAGGTGTGGCGCAGCCCGTGCACCAGAGCACCCGATGATCGTTCGCTGTTGATGCCGGCTTTCTTGAAGGCCCGCAGGATTCGGTATTGCAGCGTCCCGCGTGTGATCCGTTCACCGTTGGCCCCGAGAAAGAGCGGAGCCTTCACAGAGAATCTGGCGAATACGTCCGCGCTCGGTGAGCGCTTGCGTTCCTGTGGAAAGCGGGAGGCGCGGCTGTTGAGATACTGCTCCAAAACGTCGAGAAGCTCTCTGCTGAAAGGTATTCGGCGGTCCTTGTTGCCTTTGCCGTGGACATGCAGGACGCCGCCGCCGTCGTCGGTACGGCGGATGTCGCCAATATCTGCGCAAATGAGTTCCTCAGCCCGTAGGCCGGCCAAGAGGGAGGTGAAGACGATGGCGCGGTCGCGTTCGGGCCAGTCGTTGCGTCGCGCGGATCCCTGCTCGGCATCGATCGCGGCGACCAGGTCGGTGACAGTTTCGGTGCGATAGCTCTTCGGAAGGGACTTGGGCACTTTCGGCCGTCCGATGAGCGGCATGGGGTTGGCGTCGAGGAGTTCCGCTGTGAACAGGAAGGTGCACAAGGTGTTCCACGTGGACCAGCAGCGTCGTATCGAGGCGGGAGAGTGGGTTTCGGCGTAAACAGCGAACGCCGCACGTAGAGTCGCCTTGTTTATCTCGGTCGCTTTGAGCTGCAGCACATCTTCGGCCGAGCCGGCCACGAGCGTGGCGATCGCTTCGAAGTCTTGACGATAGGCCTTCGCGGTGTGCGGTGACGGCTTCCGGATCGCGCTATCAGCCAGGAAGTCGTTGAACCATCCCGGGTAAGCGATAGGGGATCCGTTCGGTTGCGGCGTCGTTCCAGGCACCCTCTCAGCATGGCAGCGTTTCGTGGATATCAGTGGTTATCCATGAAAAAGTACGCCGTTTTCATCAGATGAATCATCAGATGAGACTGAGCAGGAGGCCGATTTGCCCCTCGACAAGAGTGGTCGCGTACACGTCGTCGGGTCGGTTCCCCTGCTGCATCCGGAGGCGCAGACCGTCGACGAGATGCTCGAGGGCTGGCGCAACCAGCAAATGTGCCGCAACCTGGACCATGACGCGATCGCGGGACGAGTCCGCCTGGTCCATCGTTTCGTCGAGCACACCAACGAGTACCCGTGGATGTGGACGCCGGCTCTGGTCGAGGAGTTCTTCAGCGACCTACGGTCGGTCAAGGGACGCAGACAGTCGACTGTGCGTGGCTATCAAAATGCGTTGCGATTGTTCTGTTCTTATGTCAGCGATCCCGATTACGGTCGGGATCGGGTGTGCGAACAGCGGTTCGGCACGCATCCCGCTCAGGTGTTTTTCGACTAGAACACCGCGGTCCACGTGCAGGACAACGAGCAATCCCCGACGAAGCGAGCGTTCACCAAACGAGAGCTGCAAGATTTCTTCGACCATGCCGATGACCAGGTCGCGCTGATCGCGGCCTCAGCGCGTAAAGGCTGGCTGCCGGCCTACCGGGATGCTGCGATGTTCAAGGTCGCCTACTCCTACGGGCTGCGGTTCAACGAACTGCGCCATCTTCAAACCGTGGATTTCTCCCGCAACGCCCACGCCCGGGAGTTCGGCCGCTACGGCGTTGTCCAGGTCCGTTACGGCAAAGCAAAGAAGGGATCCCCACACAAGCGGCGCGGTGTCCTGACGGTCTTCACATGGACTCCCGAGGTGATCGGGCACTGGCTTGCCCACGGCCAGCGGTGTATGACCGATGGGATTGACCTATTCCCCAGCGAGCGAGGCACGTTGGTCGCTGAGAATACGCTGCTGCGTCGGTTCCGTCGGTATTGTCGGGATCTGGAGTTGGCAGATGGATTGGATCTGCACTCGTTGCGCCGCTCGTATGCCACCCACTTGATCGAAGACGGCTGGGATGCCAAGTTCGTCCAGGACCAAATGGGTCACGACCATGCCAGCACGACGTCCCTGTATACCTGTGTATCCAGCGACTACCGGGTTAGCACGTTGCGCCGGGTGTTGGATACCACCATCCAGGAGGCGCTTTCGTTAGGCGAGGAGACCTCATGAAACGGCGAGTCGACTACACCTGGAGATTGGCCGAGCTGATGGCCGCTCGCGGGATGCACAACAGTACCGACCTCATTCCCCTTCTTGCCGAACGGGGCATCCAACTGTCACGACCACAGGTGTATCGCGTGGTTCATCAACGCCCCGAACGGGTTTCACTGCAGATGATCGCCGCACTGTGCGATATCTTGGGCTGCGGCGTGGGAGGACCTCGTTACCGTGACCGCGGCCGACGTTCGCCGGCGCACAGCGTCCGCCAGCTCGCCGACAGTGCCGAGGCCCAACGTGGTCGAGCTCAATAAAGCGGTGCGTCCTCGCCGAGCAAGGGTGATCAGCGATGACGATTAGCCCTAACCGGCGCTCAACCAAACCGGGGCGCCCGCTAGTTACCGATGGGCAGTTCCGCTGCAGCCGGTGTCGGCGGATGGCTAACCAGTGCCGAGCGTCCTGGCCCGGAGAGCAACTGTGCTACAGCTGTTTCTACACTGCGATGCGCACACGCGGGGTCTGCCCGAGATGCGGTCACAACGGTGTGCTGCCCGGCCGAGCCGACAATGTCGACCACCGACCGATCTGTTTGGCGTGTGCAGGAATTCCCGGAGACTTCATCTGTCGACGCTGCGGGGGTGAAGGCGATTTTTACCGCCGCCGAACCTGTTCCCGGTGCGCCCTTCGCGAGGATCTGACCGCGTTGATAATCGACGGCGCCCACGATCCAGAGGCTATGGTGCCGATCGTCGACGCATTGTGCCGCGTCGACCGTCCCGCCAGCATCCTGAGCTGGAAGCGTTCGCCTAGAGTCGAGGAACTGCTGATGGGGCTGGCCTCCGGGCAGATCGCGTTGACCCATCAGGGCCTCGACGAAGCCGGCGCGGACAAAGCGACCAACCATCTACGGAGCCTGCTCGAACACGCCGGCATCTTGGTTGCGCGTGATGAACCGCTGGCCCGCTTCGAGCGTTGGCTCTCTGAGAAACTCGAGGCAGTGACCGAGCCATCGGTGCGCGGCGCGGTGGAACGATTCGCCGCATGGCATCACCTGCGTCAGCTACGCAAGGCGTCGGTTCCCGGACAAAGCTCTACTGCGGCCGCGCGATACGCCAAACAAGAGATCACCGAGGCGATCAAGTTCCTTACCTGGCTGCACAACACACATTGCCGCACCCTGGCCACCTGCCGGCAACAGGACGTCGATGAATGGCTCGCATCGGGTCCCACCACGAGACTCAAGGTCCGAAACCTGCTCGCCTGGGCCAAGAAAACCCGGCTGAACAACTCCGTGCAGATCACCCACCGACAGCCTCCCCCCAGCCGCGCGCTCACCGAAGAGCAGCGTCTGGCATGGCTTCGAGAACTTCTTCACGGAGATTCCGAATCACTGGCTTACCGTGTCGCCGGAATCCTTCTGCTGCTGTTCGCCCAGCCCCTGACCAAGATCGCGGCTCTCCCGACATCGGCAATCGCGTCCACGGAAAACGAAGTCCGGATCTCGCTGGGCCAAGAACCGATCCCCGTACCCCGGCCCTTCGCAGACATGCTGGCCAACCATATGCGACGCCGGCCGAATCTCGGAGCGGCAGGCGGGGTGGCGGACAGCCCGTGGCTGTTTCCGAGTGTGCGACCCGGTCGGCATCTCGGCCCGCAGATGATCATGGAACGGCTCGCACGACTTGGCATCGATCTGCTTGGCGCACGCAATACCGCCTTGCAGAGCCTCGTGGTGGCAGCGCCACCGCCGTTGGTTGCCGAACTACTCGGCTACAGCTACAACACCGCACAGCTCCATGCCGAGATCGCAGCCCAACCGTGGGCCCGCTACGTGACCAAAACAGCCGCTAAACACGCTACCGCCGAAATGGCCGAGGACGCGTCCACCGGCTGTACTCATTTGGCTGCGGGGGGAGTGTGACGGCCGCTCCTCAAGGCGCTGATCGAAACCCTGGCCACGACAGCACCGCGTCGTGATAGTGCAGTGGTGGATATAGCCGGGGTCATGCTCCTGAGCTTCGTTGCTGGCTTGGGGGTGGCGGTCCTCACCGCTCCGGTGGGCGTATCCGGCGCCGTGTTCTTGCTGCCCATTCAACTCACCGTTCTGCACGTTCCCAGCCCCGCGGTCACACCGACAAATCTCTTGTTCAACATCGTGGCGATCCCCGGAGCGCTCGCCCGCTACCGCGCCCAGGCACCGTTAAACAGTCCACTGACCACGGTGCTGCTCATCGGCACGCTGCCCGGAGTCGTGATCGGTGCGGTGATCCGGGTACTCCTGATCCCCGGATCACAAGCCTTCCGTATCTTGGTGGCCGCATTCCTTCTGCCACTGGGGATCTGGCTTTGCCTCCCGAGCAAGCAAGGGACCGCCTCGCCACCGGCAACACCACCACAGCGCTACTCCACGGTAGCGCTCGCCACCGCCGTCGGCGTGATCGGCGGGATCTACGGCATCGGTGGCGGATCACTGCTCAGCCCCATCCTGGTAGGCCGCGGGCTGCCGATCGCCATCGTGGCACCCGCCACCCTGGTCTCAACCTTCGTCACCTCGGCGGCCGGCGCGATCACCTACGTCGTTCTGGCCCTCGCCACCGCAGGACAGCACATCACACCCAACTGGACCATCGGACTCGTCGCCGGCGCCGGCGGACTCATCGGCGGCTACCTGGGCGCACGCCTGCAACCACGCCTACCCGAACGAATCCTCAAAGTGGGCCTCGGCATATCAGCCATCGCAACCGCAACTCTCTACGTGATCCAAGCGGTCCAATAACCCACAGACGAGGAAGCCGCGGAGCGCGAGCACCAGAGCCCTCAAGACGCCCTGCCAGGGTAGTTTTCTGGGTGCTTCCACACCCGCGACGACAAGCCATGGCAAATAACGGCTTCCGTGCCGCGCTGTCGTCTCAGAGCGGCTCTGGTTCAACGCCAATCGCTCGCAAAAGGCAAGCAAGCCGCGCCGAGAAGACCCGACTCAGCCCGAGCAGGACAGTCGAATACGACGCAATCGAATATGGAGAGTTACCGGTATTTGGGGCGTGTCGGCTGGGCGGGGGAGTGTCCGAGCGATCTGGGCCAAGGCCGCGACTCCTCGGCCCTGCGCATCACCACCAGGTCGTCCAGGGCTACCCCGCCCGAGCCGAGCGAGGATCAGAAGCATCTCATTGCTACTCCGACGATCACCCTTCGACCTAGAACTGAAGGGACACTAACAGCGACAACACTTTTCAGCGTTCAGCGACGGCCGCCGCATCGGCTGGATCCGTGGCTATTGCCGAGGTCCACGAGCGGCGGTCGAGTCAAAACGCTAGGCAGCCGCCCTGCCCGATCAGAAATCGTATGCAGGGTCAGCGTCGAGAATTCTCGCGAACATCGCTGCCAGCCCTGAGAGGTCGGATTCGGCTCGCGCGGCGTGGCATGCGCTGTGCAACTCGGTCAGGTCGGTCTTCTGCCAGTCGAGGCCGGCGCCGCGTTCTGAGAGGAGCAGGTCAAAGAACTCGCGGGTGGAGCGGCCGTTGCCCTCGCGAAAGGGATGGGCAAAGTTCGCGTAGTCGTACAGGTAGGCGACGGTGCGGGCGAGCTCAGCCTTGGGAACATCCCTGAGCCGGTCGAGCCGGTGGACCTCAGCGGCGACATGAGTCATCGGCTGGTTGATGCTGCCCGGGGGACAGAATGACTCTCCGCCCTTCTCGATGCCGACTGTCCGCAGATCACCCGCCCAGACGTACAGGTCTTGAAAGAGCTGACGGTGGATCGCGCGCAGGTGCGGCAAATCATATGTACGGTCACCCAGAATTTCGGGGGCCTCGCGAAGTTCGATAACCCGTGCCTCGACGAGATCGTTCTCCGCGTCCCGCAGCGCCTCCGTTGTCTGGGCACCGACACGATTCCTCAGAACGTTCGTGCCAGGAATGAAATAGCCCCGCCAATTCTGTTCGAGATCGCCGGTATCCCAGGGATGCGGCACTCCAGGCTCGGTTACGTCAGGTTGTACCGGCGCCGAACGCGATCGCGCAGCTCAGCGGCGGTGATGGTTCCACGGGCGTAGGCAACCTGGTCGGCGCGCGTGGCGTTGGTGCTGCGGGAACCTTCAAGTTCGGTGCTACGGCGGATCGCCCGCACGGCCTTCACCCGGCGCTTGGCCTTCTGCAGCTCGGTCACTCGGAACACCACCTTCCATGGAGTCCCTCCAGGATAGTCGACGCGGCTGACATCGGATGGAAGCGCGGGCACGCGTGTCGGCGTTCACGTAATTCCCGCTCCCGGCGTTCACGTAATTCCGCAGGTGGTGGGTCCTGGTGAATGTTCTACCCGACCTCCTTGCGCTGTG
>NZ_JBCHKV010000049.1:0-5355 GCF_039023525.1 Mycobacterium sp. 050272
CCGTGTCGTCGATTCCTGAAAAGTAGACCGCTGAGGGTCCCGCAATGTTGACCCACTTGGTGGTCTTTTGGAGGGATGCTCTCGGTGGAGGATTGGGCGGAGATTCGGCGGTTACATCGGGCTGAGGGGGTGCCGATCCGGGAAGTCGCTCGCCGGTTGGGGATTTCGCGGAATACGGTGCGGGCAGCGTTATCGTCGCAGCGGCCGCCGAGGTATGAACGCGAGCCTCGTGGCTCAGTGGCCGATGCTTATGAACCGCAGATTCGGGCGTTGTTGGCCGAGTGGCCAAAGATGCCTGCTCCTGTGATTGCCGAGCGGATCGGCTGGCCGTATTCGAGTTCGCCGTTGAAGAAGAAGCTGCAACGGATCCGCCCGGAGTATGTCGGGATTGATCCGGTCGACCGATTTGTGTATCGACCCGGCGAGATCGCGCAATGCGATCTGTGGTTTCCAGCGATCAAGATCCCGGTCGGCGAGGGACAAGAGCGTGTGTTGCCGGTGTTGGTGATGGTGTTGGGGTTCTCTCGGTCGATCGGTGCAGTGATGTTGCCTTCTCGGCAGGGTGGCGACATCTTGTCGGGCATGTGGTCGCTGATTTGTCGATGGGGACGGGTTCCGAAGACCTTGGTGTGGGATCGCGAGGCAGCCATCGGCGGAACGGGGCGGGTCTCGACGGCGGCAACGGCCTTCGCGGGAACGCTGGCCACCCGTGTTCAGCTGGCTCCGCCGCGAGATCCCGAATACAAGGGTTTGGTGGAGCGAGTCAACGGCTATCTGGAGACCTCGTTTCTGCCGGGGCGTCGCTTTGTCTCGCCAGCCGATTTCAACGCTCAACTCGCAGAGTGGTTGATACGGGCGAACACTCGCACGGTGCGGGCGATCGGGGCGCGGCCGGTTGATCTTTTCGAAACCGACTATCAGGCGATGCTGGAGCTTCCGCCAGTGGATCCCGCGATCGGTTTGATTCATCGCGTTCGGTTGTCTCGCGACTACTACGTGCGCGTCGATTCGGTGGACTATTCGGTCGACCCGCGAGTGATCGGCCGGTTCGTCGACGTCACGGCATCACTTGAGGACGTGACGGTGCGCTGCGATGGTCAGGTGGTGGCCCGGCACCGTCGATGCTGGGCCGCGCGGGCGACGATCACCGATCGGGCTCACGTCGACACCGCGGCTGGGTTGCGCAATGCGCTGGCTGATCAGCGTCGCCGGCGGTCCACGGCGACCCGCCGCCACCATGACGGGCATCCGGTAGCACTACGGGCCCTTCCGGATTATGACGCATTGTTCAGCGTCGACTTTGATTCTGCCCCAACAACAGTGAGGAACAGCTCATGAGCGCGGCCACCAAGACCAATAAGCAGCAGCCCAACAATAGCGCTGCACCGGCGATTGCTGATGTCTCACCGTTGGTTTCGATGCCTGCCGATGGGTTGCCGGCCCAGTTGGCCTATCTGACAAGGGTGTTGAAGACCCCGACGATTGGACGCTGCTGGGAACCTTTGGCTGCGCAAGCCCGCGATGACAACTGGTCTCACGAAGAGTATTTGGCTGCCCTGCTGCAGCGTCAGGTCGCTGACCGGGAATCGGCCGGCACGATTATGCGGATCCGCACCGCGCACTTCCCGCAGGTCAAAACGTTGGAGGACTTCAACCTCGATCACCTTCCGTCGTTGCGGCGAGATGTGCTCGCGCACTTGGCGACGGGCATGTTCGTGCCCAAGGCCGAGAACGTGATCTTGCTGGGACCCCCAGGGATCGGTAAGACCCATCTCGCGATCGGGTTGGGTGTCAAGGCGGCTCACGCCGGCTACAGTGTCCTCTTCGATACCGCTTCTAACTGGATCGCTCGATTGTCTGCAGCGCATCACGCCAACCGTTTGGAGGGCGAGTTAAAGAAGATTCGCCGCTACAAACTCATCATCATCGACGAGGTCGGCTACATTCCTTTCGATCAGGATGCCGCCAACCTGTTTTTTCAGCTGATCGCTTCCCGGTATGAGATCGGCTCGATCATGGTGACCTCAAATCTACCGTTCGGGCGCTGGGGTGAAACGTTTTCCGATGATGTGGTCGCCGCGGCGATGATCGATCGTCTCGTTCATCACGCCGAAGTGCTTACCCTGAGCGGAGATTCGTATCGCACGCGGGCGCGACGGGAACTGTTGACCAAGGACCGAGCGACCACCTGACACTGATCCGGCGTTGCGCTTCGCAGTGGGCTGGCTGCCACCAAACACCCTAGGGTGGACTGGGTGGTTGCCCGTGGCGCGACACAGTTGACGCAATAGCCTGCAGTATTTCGGTGGTGGGTTTACCTGTCGTGACTTCCATAGCCGAGAGCAGCAGCCCGCACAGGTTGACCAAACCGGTGATCAGCCCCTCGCCACCGTTGGGTTCGGCCAGGTAGTCATCGACGCGCTCGCCGAAGAAGGTGCAGTCATCCTGGCTCCAGGCGGTCATGACGTCAATCGCCCAGCGCGTCTTCTCGTCGTCGGCCATCACAACATCGGCACTCGCCGGCTTAGAAGATCAAGCCGGATGTCTTAGTGGTCGCTGCAGCGAAACGGTTTTGGACGTCGGCCCAGTTGACGACGTTCCAAAAGGCGTTGACGTAATCGGCTTTGACGTTCTTGTACTGCAGGTAATACGCGTGTTCCCACATGTCGACTTGCAGCAGCGGGATGATGCCCAGCGGCACGTTGGCCTGCTGATCGTAGAGCTGGAAAGTCAACAGCTTCTCACCGAGCGTGTCATAGCCAAGGACCGCCCATCCCGACCCCTGTAGCCCGTTGGCGGCCGCGGCGAATTGCGCCCGGAACTTGTCGAACGACCCGAACTGATCATCGATGGCTGCCGCCAACTCACCGGTGGGCTTGTCACCACCGTTGGGAGACAGGTTCTTCCACCAGATCGAATGGTTGACATGCCCGCCCAGGTGAAACGCCAGATTCTTCTCGTTGAGGAAGATCGCGGCGTGGTCGTCATTGGCGCGAGCTTCGTCGAGTTTGGCGATCGCGTCGTTGACGCCCTTGACATAGGTGGCGTGGTGCTTGCTGTGGTGAATCTCGTTGATCTGCCCCGAAATATGTGGCTCGAGGGCTCCGTAGTCGTAATCGAGGTCGGGCAGGGTGTAGTCGGCCATCAGATTCTCCGATCGTCAGCTGTCGGGTTTGCGCGGGCACTCGGCACGAATCGCCGGACAAAGGTCTGGGCGGGTCCGGCGACGCACGTTCACCACTTCTGGCAGCATATGTCCGGCAGCTCTCATCTGTCCACCTGTTCATCTGTGCTTATGATACGGTGATGCGGCGGGTCGGTCGTATCCCAGAGTCGGTGCAGCAACCGTGTCCCCTTGACATCGAGGTGGTCGTTGGCGTGCCGGCCGACCCGCCCACAGACTGCTCCGGCGGCGCAAGCGCACAGAACATGAATGCCTGCGGCACAACACTATTCGACGACACAGGCACGCAGCGTCCCGGCGTCGACCCTCCTGAAGATCCCACGGTGACGACCGTGCCGAACGGTCGGACCTCGCAACATGATCGCATCGGCACCGATGTGGGTTAGATTCTGAAGGCATGGAGCACGCCGGTAAGCGGGCGCAGACCAGGAAGGCCAGGTCTGCACTGTCAGACGTGGATGCCGCCGCCTGGTCACAACGATTCGACCTGCTCTCCGATCCTCACCGGCTGGAGATCTTGCTGGTGCTGCACCGCGCACCCGGCATCTGCGTCGGCGAGCTGGCCGACACGCTGGACCGATCGGAAAACGCTGTCTCACAGGCTCTTCGGGTACTGCGCCAGCAGGGCTGGGTGAAATCGACCCGGGTCGGCCGCGCGGTGAGCTACCGACTCGAGGACCAGATCACCCACGATCTGCTGCACTGGATCGGCGCACAGCACAACTGAACACCGGCACTTCAACACCTTCACTCATCACCACGACCCGCGCCGCCACCCGGGTGCCCCGCTTTACCAAACACCGCAGTCGCTTAACCGCACACTCAATTCACCTGTTCATCTAGACAGGTGAACAGGTATCGGATAGCCTTTGGCCTCGTCAGCTGCGGCTCCCCGCGGACCCACCGGCATCACGAATGGACGAGAGGTGCGCAATGGTGTCTGAACCTGCGGTCGAAGAAACGCCCCGGCGTCTGGCCCAATTCCGCGCCAGCCTCTCACGCGCCGACAAAACCTCACTGGCCGGGATGTACGGATTCATCGTATTGCTGCACCTAGTGGGCTTCATTGTGCTGTTCGCGTTCGTCGTGCCCAACAATTACCAGCTCGGCGGGGACCACCCGGTCTTCACCATCGGCGTGGGCGTGTTGGCCTACACGCTAGGGCTGCGCCACGCGTTCGACGCCGACCACATCGCCGCCGTCGACAACACCACCCGCAAACTGATCGCCGACAACACCGCAGCCGGCCTGGACAGAAAACCTCTCTCGGTCGGTTTCTGGTTCTCGTTGGGCCACTCCACCATCGTGTTCACCCTGGCGTTCCTGCTCGCCGTCGGGGTTCGCGCGCTGGTCCGACCCGTCCAGGATGAAAGCTCGACACTGCACACCATCACCGGCATGATCGGCCCCTCAGTATCCGGAATCTTCTTGTGGATCATCGGCATCCTGAACCTGGTCGCCCTGCTCGGCATCATCAAAGTGTTCCGCGAACTGCGCCGCGGCCGCTACGACGAAGCCGCGCTAGAAAAACAACTCGACTCACGCGGATTCATGAACCGCTTCCTGGGCGGGCTGACCAAATCAGTCACCAAACCGTGGCACATCTACCCCATCGGCGTGCTGTTCGGACTCGGCTTCGACACAGCCACCGAAGTCGGGCTGCTCGTGCTCGCCGGCGGCGCCGCCGCGTTCAACCTGCCGTTCTACGCCATCCTGGTTCTGCCAATCCTGTTCGCCGCCGGCATGTGCCTGATGGACACCACCGACGGCGTCTTCATGAACTACGCCTACGGCTGGGCCTTCGCCAAACCCGTCCGCAAAATCTTCTACAACCTCACCATCACATCGATCTCCGTCGCCGTCGCGCTGATCATCGGCACCATCGAACTCATCGGCGTGCTCGCCGACCGCCTCCACATCGACTCCGGACCACTCGCCGCGATCGCCAACATCAACCTCGACTACGCCGGCTACGCCATCGTCGCGCTATTCGTCTTCTCCTGGCTTATCGCCGTGTCCGTCTGGAGATTCGGAAACATCGAACAACGCTGGTCCACCAACCTCACCAGCTGAACGGCCGTCGGTCCGGCCGACCTGCGCCGCGCCTCAACGACGCAAGCGGGTCAACTTTCCGGGAACCGCAGCGGGTCAATTTTGAGAAACCGTTGACA
>NZ_JBCHKV010000050.1:0-2682 GCF_039023525.1 Mycobacterium sp. 050272
TGTCGGCGTTCACGTAATTCCCGCTCCCGGCGTTCACGTAATTCCGCAGGTGGTGGGTCCTGGTGAATGTTCTACCCGACCTCCTTGCGCTGTGTCTTGGGGTCCTGCTTGGTCCCGGGGCGTTTGTTGGGCCGGTAGGACGGCCCGTTCATGAACACTTGGTGGCTTGTGTTGATTAGCCGGTCTAGAAGTGATTCGGCGACAACGGGATTCGGGAATAGTGGGTACCAGTCGACCGGTGAGCGGTTGGAGGTGAGGATCATCGACCTGCTGGCCGCGGCGCGCTCGGAGATCAGTTCGTAGAGGTCATCAGCCTGGGCGGCGGTGAGTTCGCGCATGCCGAAGTCGTCGAGGACCAGCACGGCCGGCCGGACGAACTCGCGCAGGCGTTTGTCCCAGGTGCGGTCGGCGTGACCACCGGCGAGAGTGGCCAGTAGGCGGCTGGTCTTGATGAACCGGACCTCGGCGCCTTGACGGATCGCTAGATGGCCAAGTCCTTGTGCCACATGGGTTTTGCCGACTCCGACCGGGCCATACAACACGACCGACTCACCCCCTGATAGCCAACGCAGCGCCGCGAGGTCACGGATCTGCGCGGCGGGCAGCTTGGGGTTGGCGGCGAAATTGAACTCTTCCAAAGTGAGCTGCTGTTCGAACTGGGCACGGCGGATGCGGCGGGCGATCGACTGCGATTCACGGCGAGCGATCTCGTCATGGCAGAGGACCTGGAGAAATTCGATATGGCCGAGCTCACCGGCGCGAGCCTGAGCCAGCCGAGCCTCCAGCGTCTGCAGCATCCCGGACAGTTTCAGCGTGCGCAGCGCCTGTTCGAGTGCAGCGTCCACGATCATGCCGACACCCCCTCGTCGTCGGCGCCATCACGAGCGGCATCCGTCGCGGCGCTGTCCGCCGCGGTGTTCGCGCTGGCGCGGATCCCGGGCGCGTGGTCCGGGTTGGGCAGCGCCACCACGTTGCGAAACAGCCGCGAAGGACCATGCAGGAACGCCGCAGCACCGCCGTCGCCGGTCGACGGTGGTGGCGGGTCGGCTTCCAGCCCGGCGGCCAGGATGCCCTTGATGGTGCGATAGGTCGGATCTCCGACAGCGATCGCTTTGGCGCAGGCCAATTCGAGCCGCTTAGCACCGTGGCGGTCGGCCAGCCCCAGCACGCCTTGAGCGGCGCGCAGCCGAAACAGCGCATTCTCGGAGAGCAACTCGGCGATCACCGCGACGGTGGCCGGCCCGATTTCGGCAGCGCGGTTGCGACACCAGGTCGGGCCCCGCATCGCGAAGGCGATCCGTTCGGGCGGGTAATGCGACATATCGGTCTGCTTGCCGAACGGTTTGCGCACGTGGGTGGCGATCAGCTCGCCGTCATCGAAGATCTGCACCATGTCCGCAGTCGAGCGCACGTCGACCTTGCGGCCGATATGCCGCCACGGCACCGAGTACAACGTCCGTCCGGCCTTGACATGGATATCGGGGCCCACCGTGGCTCTCGACCAGTCGGCAAGCACAAAGTCGCGGCCGGGCAACGCAATCAACGCATCGGTCTCAACGGCTAGGAACACCGACATCGGAGAAGCGCCTTGCAGCGGGCGACATTCCCGCTGGCCCGCCACCTCCCGGCACCACGCGACCGCGGCCTGCTGCATCTGTTGCAACGACGTCCATTCCCGGCCCCGCCAAAACGAATCCCGCACATAGGGCATCGGCCTTTCCACCCGCGGTTTGTCCTTGGGTTTGCCGGCCCGGGCGGGATCAACCAACGTGCCGTAGTGACAAGCTAATTCGGCATACGAGCGGTTGATCTTCGGGTCATAAAGGTCCGGGCGCTCCACCCCGGTGCGCAGGTTATCCGGCACCAGGCGGCGCGGGACGCCATTGAAGAACCGAAACGCCTCGACATGGCATTCTGTCCAGGCCCGCTGATCCATCCGCAGCACCGGGCGCACGAACATCAACCGCGAGCACGCCAGCACCATCACGAACACCCAAATCCGGCGCCTGCGCCCACCCACCGGATCGGTCCACGACCCCAGATACCCGTAGTCGATCTGGGCTTCCTCACCCGCCGGCGGATCCTCCCGCAGCACCGTCACCCGCTGGCGCATCGTCTCCTCGGGCAGGTTGGCGTCCATATAGCGCTTCAGCGACGAGACCGACGCGCTCAGCCCGTGCTCGTCATGCAGCCGCTGCCAGATCGTCTGCCGAGTCACCCCGGCCCGAGTCATCGCCACGATGAAATCGCGGTGCCCGTCGATCTCCGGCCACGTGATCTGACGCAGCCGGGTATCGGCCATATGCGGGAACCACTCTCGCACCAGCTGCGCCCACTCCTGCGGTGACCGCGGCGGCCCGCCCGGCTCGATCCCCGCCCCAATCGCGGGCTCCACGTACTTCTTCACCGTCTTGCGATCCAGCCCCAAACTGGTCGCGATCTGGCATTGCGAGCGACCCGCATGCCAGTGGATCAAAATCTCGGTCACATCGACCACGTCGAAAGTTCTCCTTGCCAATCCAGGCTCCCATCAGCTCATCCGATGGGAGCAGCCTTTGACCTGCAAGGACCGCACCAGCCGCGACACGCCCACCTTCCCGGTGGGGAATTACGTGAACGCGACCCTGGGGAATTACGTGAACGAGAACCGGCTCAACATGGGGAATTCCATGAACGTCGACA
>NZ_JBCHKV010000051.1:0-2409 GCF_039023525.1 Mycobacterium sp. 050272
CGCTCACTGAAATTCCCCACTGACGCTCATCGAAATTCCCCACCCGTGTGGCTCCGCCGAGAAGGGCGGGCCTCCTTCGATGCTGCTGGTGTCTGACGCCTGCAGCACTGCCGAAGGAGGCCTGCTTTCTCATGCTCACATGGGAGGACGATGTGGAAGTACATGCCCTGCGCAAGCGTGGTTGGACGATCTCAGCGATCGCCCGCCACACCGGCTTCGACCGCAAGACGGTCCGCAAGTATCTGGCCGGTGACGGTAAACCGGGAGTCCGTGCCCGTCCGGGTCCGGACCCGTTCGATCCGTTCGTCGACTACGTGGTCGCCCGGCTGACCGAGGACCCGCACCTGTGGGCCCGTACCCTGCTCGACGAACTCGAGGAGCTGGGCTTCGGGCTGTCGTATCAGAGCCTGACCCGCAACATCCGAACCCGGAATCTGCGTCCGGTCTGCCAGGCGTGCCGCACGGCCACCGAGCGGCCCAATGCAGTGATCCCACACGCCCCGGGTGATGAAACCCAATGGGACTGGCTGGAATTGCCCGATCCACCGGCATCGTGGGGGTGGGGCAAGACCGCGCACCTGCTGGTGGGCTCACTGGCCCATTCCGGGAAGTGGCGAGCCGCCCTGGCGCCCTCGGAGGATCAGCCACACCTGGTCGCCGGCCTGGACCGGGTGACCCGCGGACTGGGCGGGCTGACTCGGGTGTGGCGGTTTGACCGGATGGCCACGGTCTGCGACCCCGGCAGCGGCCGGGTGACCGGCTCATTCGCCGGGGTGGCCAAGCACTACGGGGTGTCGGTGGCGATCTGCCCGCCGCGGCGCGGCAACCGCAAGGGCGTGGTGGAGAAGGTCAATCACACCGCCGCGCAGCGCTGGTGGCGCACCCTGGCCGATGAGGCCACCGTGGAGCAGGCGCAGGCTGGTCTGGATCGCTTCGCCCGGGTCCGCGGCGACACTCGGCTGCGGGCCACCGCTGACGGCCGGTCCTCGGTGGCTGTGGTGGCCAAGGCCGAGCCGCTGGCCCCGGTGCCGGCGCTGCCGTATCCGGTGATCGTGGCCGAGACCCGCACGGCGTCGCGGCAGGCGTTGGTGCCCTACCGCGGCAACCGCTACTCGGTACCCCCGGAACTGGCGGCTGCCCAGGTGGTGGTGTCGCATCCGGTCGGCGGGCAGTTCTGCGACATCGCCACCACCAGCGGGATCGTGGTGGCCCGGCACCGACTGGTCGCCGACGGGCTCGGGGTGATGGTGCGTGACAGCGGTCATGTCATCGCCCTCGACACCGCCGCTTTGGCCACCGCCACGACCGGGCGCCCGCATCGACGCAAGGAACGCATCCCACCCGGCCCTGCGGCCAAAGCTGCGGCCGCACAACTCCTTCAGATCAAAGAATGCAGCAACCCGGAACCTCAATCCCTGACTCCGTCAACCGATTCCACTGTCATCGACTTGTCCGCCTACGAGCGGGCCGCCCAGAACAGGATCATCCAATGACCCCGACCTCACGCATCGCGAAGACCACCGCCACGACCACCGCTGAGGAGTCTCCGTCGGCAGCCGCGAGTCGCTACCAGCAGCTGCGCTCGCATCTGGCCACGCTCAAGCTGGCCGCCGCCGCTGAAGCGCTGCCCGCGGTCCTGGATCAGGCCACCGCCGAGGGCCTGTCGCTGACCGTGGCCCTGGAGCGACTGCTGGCCGCCGAGGTCGACGCCAGCACCGCCCGCCGGTTGGCCGGTCGGCTGCGGTTCGCCTGCCTGCCCACCCCGGCCACCCTGGCCGACTTCGACGTCGATGCCGCCGCCGGGATCGACCGCAAGCTGATCGACGAACTGGGCACCTGCCGCTACCTGGAATCGGCGACCAACATCCTGCTCATCGGACCACCAGGCACCGGCAAAACCCACCTCAGCGTCGGGCTGGCGCGAGCCGCAGCCCATGCCGGCTACCGGACCTACTTCACCACCGCCGCGGATCTGGCTGCCCGCTGCCACCGCGCGGCGATCGAGGGGCGCTGGGCCACCACCATGCGCTTCTACGCCGGGCCGACGCTCCTGGTGATCGATGAACTGGGCTATCTTCCGCTGCCCGCCGAAGCTGCTTCGGCGTTGTTTCAGGTTGTGTCCCAACGGTATTTGAAAACATCGATCGTGATCACCACCAACCGCGGGGTGGGCGCTTGGGGCGAGATCCTCGGCGACACCACCGTCGCGGCCGCCATGCTCGACCGCCTACTGCACCGCTCAGTGGTCATCAACCTCGACGGCGAGTCTTACCGCCTGCGCGACCACCACGCCGCCGCCGAAACCCTGCGCCGAACCACCACCGGCACCCGCCAACAACTACACTGACTGCTGCTCACAGGTGAGGAATTTCGGCGAGCACACCTGAGGACTTTCGATGAGCGCGATCA
>NZ_JBCHKV010000052.1:0-2001 GCF_039023525.1 Mycobacterium sp. 050272
ATCACCCCACCGACACCGCCCTCAGACGGCGATCAGCAAGCCGGAACGGAGGTCGCCTGAAACACGCCGATCCACAGGTATTGACAATTCCTCGAATATGTCTTTGGCGGCGTCGATCAGGTTATTCACACCATTGAGTGCGTTGGTGATCTGGGCAGTCACCGCAGTGACGAACGTGCCGCCCAGAGCGATCCCGTTGGTTGCCAGGTCGGCTGCCGCGGTGATGCTCTGGTTGAGGACACGGCCGGCGATCGACAGCGGACTGTTGAGCAAGGCGATGTACTTCGCAGCGTTGAGCGGGTCGTTGACAACGCCAGCGACTGCAGTCAGAGCGGTGGAAAGGGAGCCGGTCAAGGTGGACGTGAGCAGATCGGAGAGCTGCTCGGAAGTCAGCACGATAGTGCCGTCGGCGTCCTTTATCGCGGCCGCCAGCCGCGTCAGCCCGCCGCCAGATACGGTGTGCAGCGCCTTGAGGACGTCGTCGAGCACCGGGTTAGCAGTGGCGGTCGTCAGACCCTGCCACAGGGAATCGTTGAGGGAGACAGCAGTGGCTAGTGCGCTCTGCAGGGTCTGGCCGGGGGCCCCAGCCAGTGCGGTCACAGTCGCCGATGCGCCGTCGAGGCTGGTTTTGAGGTTCGACACCAGTGCGTCGATGTCGCGTTGAGAGACCACCGAGGTCAGTTGGACTGTCGGGATGGACACGGTGGGGAGGGAAAGGTGGTGTGGGAGAGCGTGGCTCGCTTGTAGCGGTGTCAGCGCGATGACGCTTGCCGCCGTCAACACGACCGCGGATTTCAATGGGGAGGCAGCGGCGTGTGTAGTGCCACCGCCGCGGTGATAGACGCTGGGTCCGGCGGCGACGAGCTGGGGGTTGATGATCTGGTGCACAGATACGGCGTTACTGTTGCGGTGGGAATGCCTAGGCTTGGCGCCGCGTCGACGGGATCCGGAGCGCTTGGCTTGGGCGGTTGTCGTGGCCATCGGTATGGTCCTCTCAAGAGACGTGACTGCAGTGGGTTGAGATACGGATTCGTGTTGTGTTGGTGTGCAGTGGAGCCCGGCGCGACTTCCGCCGTCCAGATTGGTGTGACATCGGTGATTCAAGGTGAACCTGGCGCAGTGAGCAGTGGCGCCCTTTGCCGACGGTCATGCGCGCTGCCGATGATGCGATCGGGTCGTTTCGGCCGCGTAGTTCTCCAGAGCCGTCAGGTTTCCAGCGGCATCGCTTCTGTTGTGACCGGTTGTTCGGCGTTGCAATGCCTGCTGATGCAGATTATGAATGCTGACGATGTGGCGGTGACCACGGACGTACCAGTCACACGGGCAGAAGCGGTCACCGCCGTGTCGCTGGCAACCCGCGTTGTAGCGGCTCACGGCGGCTAGCAGCGACGGGTGGGCAGGTGTGGCCAGCGCCAGGCTTCCGGTGATGGCTGGGTGCCCGTTCCACGTCGCGACGACGTCCTCCCCCATGTCATCCAGGAGGTCCGCGAAAGCGGCTAGTTCACCAGGGGCCAAGGGGTTTCGCGGTGGCTGGTGCGGTTGACCGCAGTCGACGTGTGTCACGTCGACTACGACGATCGCGTGGCCGTTCCAACCGGATGGGATGAACCGCAGCGTGCGGTTGTCGACGGAGCCGATCTGTTGTCCGTGGTGTTGTTGCAGGGCCATATCAGGCTGAGTTGTGTCGAACAGCCACCTCAATCCGATCAAAAGCATTGGCAGATGGGACATCACATCGACGCGCAGGCTGGTTCCGGACTCGGCGACCTCAGCGTGGGTTCCATCAGTGAGGTGCGTGGTCTCAGCTGTCATGGGGATTCGCTTCCTGGGCATGAGGTCGTCGCCGTGATTCGGAAGTGGGCGGCGACGGACGTGAGAACCGAGCACGGAGAGTGCACGAAGCACTCCGTGTCGTCGATTCCTGAAAAGTAGACCGCTGAGGGTCCCGCAATGTTGACCCACTTGGTGGTCTTTTGGAGGGATGCTCTCGGTGGAGGATTG
>NZ_JBCHKV010000053.1:0-1986 GCF_039023525.1 Mycobacterium sp. 050272
CATTGGTAGTCAGGGGCGCGGTGGCTGCAGAGCAGACCCGTTTCCCCATCCCCCTTTCAATCCGTGCGTGCGGTTTTCCCGCACACGGCTTACCGATGATCTTCTGGACATGGTTACGCAGCCTTCGGGTAGCGGACGGTACCGCGGAGTCGGTGCAGGCCGTGCCCGTTAAACCACTCCTGGGTCCATTGAGCAGCTTGTCCAGCACGCAAATTGCGCCCCCGCTTCTTGATCAGAAGCCGTTTGAGGCGCCACACCACGTACCGGTCAATCTGGATGAACTTGGCAGCGGCGTTACCGGTGCGAAAATAGTTACCCCAGCCGCGCAGGATCGGATTCAATGCCGCAATCACGTCACGGACATCGAGGCCGACCCGGTTGCGGCCGGTGAGATCGCGAACCTTGGCCCGCACCCTCCCCATCGCCGCTTGGCTAGGCCAGCGGTGTAGGTAGTAGCGGATGATCCGCTTTTGTTCCCACAACCGCCCCGACATGCGCGCCCGGAAGTGACAACCCAGAAAATCCAGGCCCTCACGACCCTCGCGCAGGTCGACCACCTTCGTCTTATCCGGATGCAGCCGCAACCCCAACGACGCCAGGATTTCTCCCACCACCGCTAAGGCGTGCTCGGCCTGTGCCGCGCTGCGGCACAACACCACACCATCATCGGCGTAGCGCACCAACTCACCCACATCGCGCTTCGTGAGTTCGATGTCGAGCACGTGCAGATAGACGTTGGCCAACAACGGCGAGATCACCCCGCCCTGCGGAGTGCCCGCGACCGTCCGCTGGGTCACCCCCTCGACCAACACCCCCGCTTGCAGCCACAGCCGCAGCAGTTTGAGCACCCGCCGATCCGAGACCCGCCTACCCACCTCGATGAGCAGTCGGTCGTGGTCGATCTCGCCGAAGAAATTGGCGATATCAAACTCCACCACGAACCGGTAGCCCTCGATGAACCCGGTACGTAACCGCTCCATCGCCGCCGTGGCCGACCGCTTCGGCCGAAACCCATACGAGCACGGCGCAAAGTCCGCCTCGAAAATCGGTTCCAGCACCAGCTTGGCCGCCTGTTGGGCTACCCGGTCTCGCACCGTCGGGATGCCCAACGGCCGCTTACCACCTTGTGGTTTCGGAATCTCCACCCGACGCGCCGGCGCCGGACGGTATCGACCCGTGCAGAGGTCATCACGCAACTCGCGCAACATGCGGTCCACGCCATAGTCCTCCACCGCAGCCAAGGTGATCCGATCCACCCCGGCCGCACCCTTATTCGCGCGTACCCGCTCCCATGCCTCCCACAGGACGTCACCCCTATAGATACGGTCATAAAGGGCGTGGAAACGCCGACCCGAAGACTGCTTGGCCGCAGCCCATAGCGCACGTTGCAGTTGTCGCACTTTCACCGGCGAAACCACCAACGGCTCGTCGGCTACGGCAAGCGATGACTTGCCGGGGTAGTTCGACCGAGACACCCCGGTCATGCCCTCACGCTTACCCACTTCGCCCGCGTGATCAAAGTTGGGGCCCTTCCCTCCCGGCGCGTTATGCTGCACGCCGATCAGCGGTACTACGACCCCATCGGACTCCCGCTGCCCTCCAAAGGATTTCACCATCGGCTTATACCCCTGGTCTTTGCCCGACGCAGGCCAGGCAGACGGGTCTCTCCTGTTTCGAACCAGACTGTGTGCACGTGCCGCCTCCCGTACCCCGGAAAGACCCGACGAACTAACCCCGGACCAGGGTTCGCCGGACATGGCCTTCGCCGTGACATGAGCGGCTCGGCTCTCCCGTTGTCAATTTGACGAGGCTGCAAAGTTCGCTTAACGCTACGGCCCGCACACTTGCTCCCTCCGAAGAGGCTCTTGACACCCCGCTCAGCCCGCCGCGTCTCCACGACGAACCGGGGCCTGCTACCCGGCGCTCCGGTACCTACCGGGACGGGACTTCCACCCGCTAGTCCAGTCCAACTTTCAGGACGCAACA
>NZ_JBCHKV010000054.1:0-1597 GCF_039023525.1 Mycobacterium sp. 050272
TCAGTTCAAGGAGGTGCTCACATGATCTTTGTCGGTGACGATTGGGCCGAGGATCACCACGACGTCCATCTGATGGACGACTCGGGGATGCGGCTAATGGGTCTCGAACCGCGAGCCTCCGGGAATCGAGTTCTGATCGGAGGGACGCTGTTCCTGAGCCGCCGGCCGGTGAGCGTCGTTAACAGCTGAAGCAATGGTCGACTTCTAGAGCTAGATCACGCCCCGGCCGGTTGGTGAGGGTTCCTTAGCACCGATGGGATGTCGTGCCGTTGAGCACTGATCCATTAGCTCGTCGCGGGTGCCCTTGGGCTCGAACGGGTTCGATCAGTTCAAGGAGGTGCTCACATGATCTTTGTCGGTGACGATTGGGCCGAGGATCACCACGACGTCCATCTGATGGACGACTCGGGGATGCGGCTGGCCTCGCGCCGATTACCCGAGGGACTCGCCGGGATGGGCGAGTTCCATCAGATGCTGGCCCGCCATGCCGGAGAACCCGACGAGGTCGTGATCGGCATCGAGACCGAACGCGGATTGTGGGTCACCGCTCTCGTTGCGGCTGGCTATCAGGTGTATGCGATCAACCCGATGGCGGCCGCTCGCTACCGCGACCGCCACCACGTCTCGGGAGCCAAGTCCGATGCCGGGGACGCCAAACTGTTAGCCGATCTGGTGCGCACCGATCGGCACAACCACCGCCGGATCGCTGGTGACACCGCTGATGCCGAAGCGGTCAAGGTGCTGGCTCGAGCGCATCAGAATCTGATCTGGACGCGCAACCAGCACACCAACGCGCTGCGATCGGCATTGCGCGAGTACTACCCGGCTGCGTTGGAGGCCTTCGGCGATCTGCATGGCCGAGACGCGCTCGCAATCCTGGGTCGTGCGCCCTCTCCGGTGGAGGCTGCTGGCCTGAGTCTGTCGAAGATCCGTTCTGCGCTCAAAGCCGGTGGGCGACAACGCAACCTCGACGCCCGGGCACTAGAAATTCAAACCGTGCTACGCGCCGATCAACTCACCGCGCCTGCCACGGTAACTGCGGCATTCGCAGCCAGCACCCGCGCCATGATCGGCATCATCACCGAAGTGAACCGACAGATCACTGACCTCGAGACCGAGCTGGCCACGCATTTTGAGACACACCCGGACGCCGACATCTACCGCTCCCTGCCAGGACTTGGTGTCATCCTCGGCGCCCGGGTGCTCGGTGAGTTCGGGGACGACCCGAACCGCTACACCGATTCCAAGTGTCGCAAAAACTACGCCGGAACGTCACCGTTGACCGTCGCATCCGGTCGGAAACGGGCCGTCATGGCCCGCCACGTCCGCAACCGCCGCCTCTACGACGCCATCGACCAGTGGGCGTTCTGCGCCATCAACAACAGCCCCGGCGCCCGCCTGTTCTATGACCAACGTCGCGCCGCCGGAGACCTTCACCACCAAGCACTACGCGCCCTCGGTAACCGCCTCGTCGGCATCCTGCACGGCTGCCTTCGCCACCGAACCCACTACGACGAACATAAAGCCTGGGCACACCGTCAAAACACCCCCGACACCCAAGCCGCTTGACAACTTACGAACCTGGGATGTCTAGCTG
>NZ_JBCHKV010000055.1:0-1553 GCF_039023525.1 Mycobacterium sp. 050272
ACCACCACCGGCACCCGCCAACAACTACACTGACTGCTGCTCACAGGTGAGGAATTTCGGCGAGCACACCTGAGGACTTTCGATGAGCGCGATCATCACCGCGGTCGCGAACGAGCGGCGCCAGATCGCGACACTGATCGAGGGCTTAGACGCGGCACAGTTGGCAACGCCCAGCCTGTGTTCAGGCTGGGATGTCAAGACCGTGGCCGCGCATCTCGCCGGCTCTGTGGCCGATGGTTTGTCGGGGGCCATGTCGATGGCTTTGCGTCGCGGCAGCCTGGCCCGCGCGATCGATGAGCTCGCATGCCGTCGTGCGCAGTTGCCGGCCGCCGACATCGTTACCATGCTGCGTCAGCGCGCCAATTACCGCTTAAGTCCGCCGGTGTTCGGGCCGGTGGCCCCCTTCGCCGATATCTTGATCCATGGCGGCGACATCCGGATTCCCCTCAGCCTCCCATTTGCGCCCGACCTCGAACAGGTGGGGATTGCGCTGGATTTCCTGACCGGGCTATGGCCGTTTGGCTTCGTGCCCCTGGGCCGACTGCGGGGCATCTCATTGCGCGGCACCGACATTGATCGGTCCTGGGGTAAGGGGGCAGAAATCCGTGGGCCCGTGTCAGCCTTGATGATGGCCGTTAGCGGCCGCACCGCACTGCTGGACAACCTCGACGGGCCTGGACTGCCTGCGTTGCGCCAACGGCTGCAGTCTGCCTGACCGCTCTCCCCTCGCCCATCATGCGGGAGGAATACGGCGGGATCGAATATGGCGGGTTACCGGTAACCGGCTCACTATTCGTTATTGTGTTGTGCACCAATATATTTCGCGTCCGATCCGTTCGCCGATAACTCGGCGGTACGTACCGCCACCCAACAGCTTCTGGCCGCATCGTTCGGGTACCCGGTACCGGTCGGTAACGCCGCACGCTGGGGCGCGACGCTCCCCGGTCTATCGCGGACCGACAATGGCGCCCGGACCCGGCGCGATGTTGTCCATGGTCGTCCTTAGGGGACGCAGGAGCGTTCATGGCTATAGCCATAGCGACTACCCTCGTAGCCGGGATAGTCAACGCCAGCAATGAGATTGACAACCAGTGAAACTCGAGACCAAACGCACCCTCGCGTTCGCAAGTTGTCGCAACACCCGTCGCCAACACCAAGCAGGTGATTGCGGCGGGCCACTTCTCCCGGCTGGGAATACGGCCGATTCGAATAGGGCGGGTTACCGGCAATCCGCTGCACGAAACTAGGAATTCGCTTCAATATCCTGCCTGGCGTATTTCACGAAGAGATTTATGCTCGCGGTAAGTCTGTCCGTGTACTCAAGTGTAGGTTGGTCCACATCCTTCGAGTTTTTAAGTTTCAAACTTTATGACAAAGCATGGTTGTAGACATTTGTCCCGCCGTTCACTACGTCGATCGAGGCGCTGACTGTCAGCGACGAACCGACTAGCCTGATGGCAGCTAGACATCCCAGGTTCGTAAGTTGTCAAGCGGCTTGGGTGTCGGGGGTGTTTTGACGGTGTGCCCAGGCTTTATGTTCGTCGTAGTGGGTT
>NZ_JBCHKV010000056.1:0-1488 GCF_039023525.1 Mycobacterium sp. 050272
GAGCAATGATCAGAACCTGTGGATGAGCCTCGGTGAGGGGGCGTGAAAGTGGGCGCACCTTCCCGAGGATGATCTGAATATCCGAAGGTCCGATCATGAGCCGGCGTTGGCGCGCTGGTTCGGGAAGGTACGCCCATGCTCACCGTAGTTCACGATGCCATCGAGGCCAACGAAAGCACTGGCGGTGCTGGTCGGTCGTTGTTGGACGAGATCGTCCGCGACGGCGCCCGTCAGATGCTGGCCGCCGCGTTGAAGGCTGAGGTCGCCGCCTACGTGGCCCAGTTCGCCGATCAGCTCGATGAGAAGGGGCATCGGCTGGTGGTCCGCAACGGCTATCACCAGGCCCGCGAGGTGCTGACGGCAGCCGGGGCAGTTGAGGTGAAAGCACCGCGAGTCAACGACAAACGCGTCGACCCCGACACCGGTGAACGGAAACGGTTCTCCTCGGCGATCCTGCCGGCCTGGGCACGCAAGTCACCGCAGATGAGCGAAGTGCTGCCGCTGCTGTACCTGCACGGGCTGTCCACCAGCGACTTCACCCCCGCTCTGGAGCAGTTCCTGGGCTCGGGTGCCGGGCTCTCGGCCACCACGATCACCCGGCTGACCAGCCAGTGGCAGGACGAGGCCCGCGCGTTTGCCGCCCGGGACCTGTCGGGCACCGACTACGTCTACCTGTGGGTCGACGGCATCCACCTCAAGGTCCGCCTGGACCAGGAAAAGCTGTGTCTGCTGGTGATGCTCGGCGTGCGCGCGGACGGCCGCAAAGAGCTCGTGGCGATCACCGACGGCTACCGGGAATCGACCGAGTCGTGGGCTGATCTGCTGCGCGACTGTAAACGACGCGGCATGACCGCACCCGTGCTCGCCGTCGGCGATGGCGCACTCGGCTTCTGGAAAGCGGTACGCGAGGTGTTCCCGGCCACCAAAGAACAGCGGTGCTGGTTTCATAAGCAAGCCAATGTGCTTGCCGCCCTGCCGAAATCAGCGCACGCGTCGGCGTTGTCGGCGCTCAAGGAGATCTACAACGCCGAGGATATCGACAAGGCCCAGTTCGCGGTCAAGGCCTTCACGGTCGACTTCGGGGCCAAGTACCCCAAGGCGGTCGCCAAGATCACCGACGATCTGGACACCCTACTGGAGTTCTACCACTATCCCGCCGAGCACTGGATCCACCTACGCACGACAAATCCGATCGAAAGCACCTTTGCCACAGTACGTTTGAGAACCAAGGTCACCAAGGGGCCGGGATCACGTGCGGCTGGTCTGGCCATGGCCTACAAGCTCATCGACGCCGCCGCGGCCCGCTGGCGTGCCGTCAACGCACCACACCTGGTCGCCCTGGTCCGCGCCGGCGCGGTCTTCCACAAGGGCAAACTGCTCGAACGCCCCACCGAAATCACCCCACCGACACCGCCCTCAGACGGCGATCAGCAAGCCGGAACGGAGGTCGCCTGAAACACGCCGATCCACAGGTATTGACAATTCCTC
>NZ_JBCHKV010000057.1:0-1347 GCF_039023525.1 Mycobacterium sp. 050272
TGAAACGCCCTGGTTCTGCCGGAGGCTCGGGCTATTGGATTTCGACCAGGGGTTGGTCGGTCCGTTGTGCATCGTAGAACGCTGCTTCGAACTCAGCCGGTGGGATGTCGCTGAGGTAGCCGTGGAGGCGGCTGGTGTTGTGCCAGTAGACCCAGCCCAGGGTGGCCAGTTCGACGTCCTCGACGGTCTTCCACGGCCCGCTGCGGGCCGGCCCGTAGATCAGCTCGGCTTTGTAGTAACCGTTCACCGTCTCCGCGAGGGCGTTATCGAAGCTGTCCCCGATCGAACCGATCGACGGGACTGCACCGAGCTCGGCGAGGCGCTCGCCGTAGCGGATAGAGGTAAATTGCGATCCGGCATCGGAGTGACATGTCAACCCCGCCAACGTGTTTCCGCGCGACCAGCGCGCCATCTCCAATGCATCGAGCACCATCGTGGTACGCATGTGGCTGGCCGCCCGCCAGCCAACGATCATCCGGGAATAGGCGTCGACGATGAAACACACGTAGGCCACTCCGGCCCAGGTAGGCACGAACGTCAGATCCGTCACCCAGAGTTGGTTCGGCGCGGTCGCGCTGAACTTGCGCTTGACCAAATCGGGGTGCCGCTCGGCGCTGTGGTCGGGTTTGGTGGTCTTGACCCGTTTGCCGCGCCGGACGCCTTGGATGCCAGCAGACCGCATCAGCCGGGCCACCTGATCCCTGCCGACGTCGTGGCCGGCACGGCGGGCGGTTTTCCACAGCTTGCGGACCCCGTAGACGCGGTAGTTGTCTTCCCACAGCGCCACCAGTGCTGGCCCCAAGACGGCATCGCGTTGGGCCCGTGCTGACGGAGTGCGGGTCTTGAAGTCGTAGTAGGTGCTCGGGGCCATCGCCACCCCTGCGGTACGCAGGACGGTGATGATGGGCTCGACCCCGAACTCCTTGCGGTGGGTGTCGACGAAGTCGACTATTTCTTGTGTTGGCGGTCGAGCTCCGCGCCGAAGAAACTGGCCGCTCGTTTCAGTATTTCGTTGGCGCGCTTGAGTTCTCGTATCTCTTGCTCAAGCTCCTTGACGCGCTGGGATTCCGCGGTGGATACCCCGGGCGCATACCCGTCGTCGATGTCGGCCTGGCGTACCCAGGAGCGCACCGACTCCACCCCGTAGCCAAGCTGACGAGCTACCCGCGACACCGTGCCCTGCTCGGTACCCAACTCGGCCCGCAGGGCACGGACCATCCGCACCGCCGCGGCCTTCTCCTCCGGGCTGTATCGACGCGCCGTGGGCTTCCCCGGCAACTGTTCCTTCGGCATACCTGCATCCTCGTTTCCAAGGTCAGGAGCCTCCGGGATTTCCAGGGCGTTTCA
>NZ_JBCHKV010000058.1:0-1340 GCF_039023525.1 Mycobacterium sp. 050272
AGTTCACGGTGCCCAGGAGGCCAACAACGAGGAGACCGGCCATCGGTCGTTGCTCGATGAGATCGTCCGCGACGGTGCGCGGCAGATGCTGGCCGCGGCGTTGCAGGCTGAGGTTGCTGCCTATGTGGAGCAGTTCGCCGACCAGCTCGATGAGGACGGCCACCGGCTGGTGGTGCGCAACGGCTATCACGAGCCGCGTGAGGTGTTGACCGCGGCCGGCGCGGTGGAGGTCAAGGCACCGCGGGTCAACGACCGCCGTGTGGACCCCGATACCGGTGTGCGGCGGCGGTTTTCCTCGGCGATCCTGCCTGCCTGGGCGCGCAAGTCCCCGCAGATGAGCGAGGTGTTGCCGCTGCTGTACCTGCATGGGCTCTCGAGTGGGGATTTCGGTCCGGCGCTCGAGCAGTTCCTCGGCTCGGGCGCCGGCTTGTCGGCCTCGACGATCACCCGGCTGACGGCGCAGTGGCAAGACGAAGCCGCCGCGTTCGGGCGGCGGGACCTGTCCGGCACCGACTATGTCTACCTGTGGGTCGACGGGATCCATCTCAAGGTGCGTCTGGAGCAGACCAAGCTGTGTCTGCTGGTGATGATCGGCGTGCGCAGCGATGGCCGCAAGGAGCTCGTCGCGTTGACTGACGGGTTTCGGGAGTCGACCGAGTCGTGGGCCGATCTGCTACGTGACTGCAAACGCCGCGGGATGACCGCCCCGGTGCTGGCCGTCGGCGACGGAGCCCTCGGGTTCTGGAAAGCGGTCCGGGAAGTGTTTCCGGCCACGCGTGAGCAGCGCTGCTGGTTTCACAAGCAGGCCAATGTGCTTGCCGCACTGCCGAAGTCGGCTCATCCGTCGGCGTTGGCGGCGATCAAGGACATCTACAACGCCGAGGATATCGACAAGGCCCAGGTCGCGGTCAAGGCCTTCGACGTCGACTTCGGCGCCAAGTACCCCAAGGCGGTCGCCAAGATCGTCGACGACCTCGACACCCTGCTGGAGTTCTACAAGTACCCGGCCGAACACTGGATCCATTTGCGCACGACAAATCCGATCGAAAGCACCTTCGCCACGGTGCGACTTCGAACCAAGGTCACCAAGGGGCCGGGATCACGGGCGGCCGGTATTGCCATGGCCTACAAGCTGATCGACGCCGCACAGGCTCGCTGGCGGGCCGTCAACGCCCCCCACCTGGTCGCCCTGGTCCGCGCCGGCGCGGCCTTCCACAAAGGCAAACTGCTCGAACGGCCCACCGACATCACCCCACCGACACCGCCCTCAAACGGCAACGAGCACACCGGAACGCAGGTCGCCTGAAAAAACCCGATCCACAGGTCTTGACAATTTCTCC
>NZ_JBCHKV010000059.1:0-1310 GCF_039023525.1 Mycobacterium sp. 050272
TGAACCGCCCCAGGTTTTGTTCCGATCTTTGTAGGAGGATCGAGAACATGCCCCGCCAGTATTCGCCGGAGTTTCGTCAACGTGCGTTGCGGTTGTTGGACACCACGATGGAGGCCTCGGAAGTATCGGAGTTCGAGGCGATTAAGTCTGTGGCCGGCAAACTTGGTATTTCGGAGGAGTCGGTTCGTCGGTGGCGGCGCAAGGCCCAGGTCGATGCCGGTGAGCGTCCCGGCACGACCAGCTCCGAGCATGCCGAGATCCGCCGCCTCAAGCGTGAGGTCGCTGACTTGCGCAGAGCCAATGAGATTTTGAAGTCTGCGTCTGCGTTTTTCGCAGCGGAGCTCGACCGCCCCGCGACGAAATGATCGCCTATATCGATGCGCATCGCGATCAATTCGGGGTCGAGCTCATCTGCCGTATCTTGCGGGCAGCAATCCCGGGATTCCTCACCTCTCGGGGCTACCGAGCCGCCCGGACCCGCCCGCCGTCGGATCGCGAAATCCGCGACGAACAACTGATCGCCGACCTGGGTGAGGTGCACCGGCAGAATTACTCGGTCTACGGGGTCAAGAAGATGCATGCGGCGATGAAACGTCGCGGATGGCGCCTGGGCAGGGAACAGACCCGGCGGTTGATGCGCAAGGCCGGGCTGCGCGGTGTGCAGCGCGGCAAGCCGGTATTCACCACCCTCACCGACCCGGCCGACGCGCGGCCGGCCGATCTGGTCAACCGCCACTTCAAGGCCCCAGTACCCAACCGGCTGTGGGTCGCTGACATCACCTTTGTGCGGACCTGGCAGGGATTCTGCTACACCGCGTTCGTCACCGACGCCTGTACGAAGAAGATCGCCGGATGGGCCGTCTCGACCACGATGCGCACCGAGGATCTTCCCCTGCAGGCATTCAATCATGCTGTGTGGCAGTCGAATACCGATCTATCCGAGTTGATTCATCATTCCGACCGCGGATCGCAGTACCTATCGCTGGCCTATACCGATCGACTGGCCGAACTGGGCATCGCCCCATCCGTGGGCTCGCGCGGCGATAGCTACGACAACGCCCTCGCCGAGGCCGTCAACGCCGCCTACAAGACCGAGCTGATTAACCGCGGTAAACCCTGGCGATGCATCGACGACGTCGAACTCTCGACCGCCGAATGGGTGGCCTGGTACAACCAGGAACGCCTGCACGAAGCCCTCGGCTACCGGACACCAGTCGAGTACGAGGCCGCCCTCACCGGCACCTCACACCCCGCGAGCCAGCCAACCCCGGCCCTCGCAACCGACTAGGAACAAAACCTGGGGCAGTTCA
>NZ_JBCHKV010000060.1:0-1115 GCF_039023525.1 Mycobacterium sp. 050272
TGTTGCGGGTCATGACGTTGTAGACGCCGACATGGTCGGGATGTGAGGAGGACGGGTCCTTCGGCGGCAGGATGAGAAATCGCCAAACCCCTCGTCCTGAGCCTGAAGGAACCCGTCCATGACTCACGGTAATGCCCCGCTGTCTGTTGAAGGCCGTCGTCGTCTGGTTGCGCGCTGCGCCAACCGTCCCATTGCCCATGTGGCTGCCGAGATGGGGATCTCACGGGCGTGTGCTTCCAAGTGGGTCAATCGGTTCCGGCAGTTCGGCGAGTTGGGCCTATACGACCGCTCATCGGCTCCGGCGCGCCAGCCCACGGCGACCCCGGCCGAGGTCATCAGGGTGATCGAGGCGATGCGCCGGAGCCGCAAGTGGTCTGCGGCGCGGATCGCCTTCGAACTGAACGCGGGCGGCATCGTGATCAGCCGGCGCACCGTGAGCCGGCAGTTGGTTGCGCTGGGTTTGCATCGGCGCAGGTTCCTCGATCCCGGCGGGGATCTGAACCGGGTACCGCAACCCATCACCGCCCGCCACCCCGGACACATGGTGCACGTCGACGTCAAGAAGGTCGGCCGCATCCCCGACGGCGGTGGGTGGCGGGTGCACGGCAAGGGCAGCGCCCAGGCCAAAGCCGTGGCGGTGGCCACCGCAGCAGGCAAGCGAGCCGGTTATGTGTATCTGCATTCCGCCGTGGATGGCTACTCCCGGTTGACTTACACCGAAGCACTCACCGATGAAAAGGCCATCACGGCAATCGGGTTCATGCACCGGGCCCGGGTCTGGTTCGCTGCGCACGGGATTGACCGCATCCAACGGATCGTCACCGATAACGGCTCTTGCTACCGCGCCAAGGACTTCGCTCGCGTCCTGCATGGCGCACGCCACCAGCGCATCACGCCCTACACCCCGCGTCACAACGGCAAGGTGGAGAGATATCACCGCATCCTGGCTGAGGAATTCCTCTACGCCCGCACCTGGACCTCAGAAGCCCAGCGCGCCGAAGCACTCAAGGTCTGGAACATCCACTTCAACTACCATCGACCACACTCTGCCGCCGACGGCCAACCACCAGCATCACGACTCACCACCGGCGTCACCAACGTGCTGTCCTCCTACA
>NZ_JBCHKV010000061.1:0-1034 GCF_039023525.1 Mycobacterium sp. 050272
CCACGTTCATTCACACGCTGATGGGTGCTGAGGCCGACGCATTGTGCGGTGCCGGGTATGGCCAACGCAGTAGCGAGCGGACCAATCAGCGCAACGGCTATCGGCATCGCCAATTTGATACGCGGACAGGTTCATTGGATCTGGCGATCCCGAAGTTGCGGCAGGGCTCCTACTTTCCGGACTGGTTGTTGGAGCGCCGCAAGCGCGCCGAACGTGCCCTGACCACCGTGGTGGCTACCTGCTACCTGCTCGGGGTGTCCACGCGGCGGATGGACAAGCTGGTCGAGACGCTGGGCATCACCAGCTTGTCCAAGTCGCAGGTGTCGGTGATGGCCAAAGAACTCGACACCGCCGTGGAAGCCTTCCGTACCCGGCCGTTGGATGCCGGCCCCTACACGTTTATGGCCGCTGACGCCCTGGTGCTCAAGGTCCGCGAGGCCGGCCGCGTGGTCAACGTGCACGCCCTGATCGCCACGGGCGTTAACGCCGAGGGTTACCGCGAAATCCTGGGCCTGGACGTCACCACCGCCGAAGACGGTGCCGGCTGGTTGACGTTCCTGCGCTCGTTGACCGCCCGCGGGCTCTCAGGGGTGGGGCTGGTCACCAGCGATGCGCATGCCGGACTGCTCTCGGCGCTCGGAGGCACCCTGCCCGGAGCCTCCTGGCAGCGGTGCCGCACCCATTACGCCACCAACCTCATGGCCATCACCCCCAAGTCCTCGTGGCCGTGGGTGAAGACCCTATTGCACTCGGTGTTCGACCAGCCCGACGCGCAATCGGTTGCCGCGCAATACGACCGGATCATTGATGCACTGTCCGACAAGCTGCCCAAAGTCGCTGCTCACCTCGACGACGCTCGAGTAGACCTGCTGGCGTTCACCGCGTTTCCCAAACAGATCTGGCGCCAGATCTGGTCGAACAATCCCCAGGAACGGCTTAACAAAGAAATCCGGCGCCGAACCGATGTCGTCGGCATCTTCCCCGACCGCGACGCCCTGATCCGGCTCGTCGGGGCAGTCCTGGCCGAACAACAC
>NZ_JBCHKV010000062.1:0-1003 GCF_039023525.1 Mycobacterium sp. 050272
AGAACAGGAGGCCACCCCGGCGGCACTGACCGCTTAAATGAAAGCTCGAAGAATCACACGACGACGTCGTACACCACGTCCGTGGACTTGACCCAACGCCGTTGCGTATCTGGTCAACGTGACGGTGCGGCCCGGTTACAACTTTCCCAGCGCCGATGCAGCCCTGGCCTATGGACACAGCATCTGCGACAGGGTCGCTCAGGGCCGCGCGTATGCCGACGTCATGGGTGATGTCAACGCCGACTTCAACACTGCCGACAAGTATCAGGCCTCGTATCTGATCAGCCAGGCCGTTAACGAACTGCGCCCGGCGCTGATCTGGCAGTTAAGAAACTCGGCAGCTCACTACCGCCCACCGGGGCCGTAACAAGTATGCGAAATAAGGAGATTCAAGTGTTGACTTCGCGGGGCTCACGTCTACTCTTCGTGCCCATTACTGCTGCCGCCGCGGCTGCGCTGGGCGCGCCCGCTGCACATGCAGATGACAAGCGACTCAACGACGGCGTCGTCGCCAACGTCTACACCATTCAGCACCAGGCGGGCTGCACCAACGACGTCAAGATCAACCCCCAACTGCAACTGGCCGCCCAGCAGCATGCGCGCGATGTGTTGAACAACCGCAACCTCGACGGGGACATCGGCTCAGACGGGTCGACGCCACAGGACCGCGCCAATACAGCCGGATTCCACGATCAAGTGGCCGAAACGGTGGCGATCAATCCAGCCCTGGCAATCAATGGCATTGATCTGATGAAACAGTGGTACTACAACCCCGCCTACTTCGCAATCATGTCCAACTGCGCCAACACCCAAGTCGGGGTGTGGTCGGAAAACAGCCCCGATCGCAGCGTGGTAGTGGCCGTTTACGGGTCGCAGCGACAAGGCGAGGCCACCACACCTATGCCGGAGGGTCTGCTGCACGATCAGGTGACAGTTTCGGTCACGCGGCCTGACTGGCCGGTGTGGTCATGATTGCTTCGTATTCGATCGGGGTCAACCGCCC
>NZ_JBCHKV010000063.1:0-906 GCF_039023525.1 Mycobacterium sp. 050272
GTTGTAGTACTCGGTGAAGGCGTCTAGCTGGGCTTGTAGGTCGGCCACATTGGCCGCTGGGGGTTGGCGGTGCAGCCATTTTTTGAGGGTTTGGTGAAAGCGTTCGACCTTGCCGCAGGTCTGGGGGTGGTAGGGCCGGGAGTTTTTGAAGACGACGCCTAGGGTGGCCAGTTCGGTTTGCAGGGCAGTGCGCCCGCCGGGGCCGGTGGCGTGTCGGGCGGTGAAGACCATGCCGTTGTCGGTCAGTACCGAGGCGGGCAGGCCGTGGGCGGCGAAGGCCTCGCGGAAGCAGTCGCGCACGGCCGGCGCCGTGAACACGGGGCGTGCGGTGCAGGTCAGGGCTTTGCGGGAGTGGTCGTCGAGGATGTTGAGGATCTCGATCTGCGCGCCGGTGGCGGTGGTCATATCGGGGCCGGCAAGGTGCCAGTGGGTGACGTCGGCTTGCCAGCATTCGTTAGGTTGTTCGGCCTGGAAGCGGATGTAGCTGCTGCGGGGTCGCTTGTGCGGCTGAGCGGTGATGAAGCCGCGCCGGCGCAAGACTTTGTGGATCGTGGACACCGCGGGGGCGCTGCCGGCCTGGCGGTGCAGGTGCACGGCGATGGTGTGCGGTCCGGCATCGAGGCCCTGCTCGCCAAGTTGCTTGCGCAGCTTGATAATCCGCTCTTCGACTGTGGCGGGTAGTTGCCGCGGATTAGACGCCGGCCGCCGTGAGCGCGGCTCGAGTCCGGCCTGGCCCTGGGCACGGTAACGGGCCAGCAGGACATAGATCCATGAGCGTGCCACCCGATAATCTCGGGCGACCTCACTGATCGGCCGGTGCTCAATCTCGACGGCGGCAACGACCAAACGGGCCTTGGACATGAGGACACCTCGCGATCACTGGGCTGTCCTCTATGTCGGGAGACA
>NZ_JBCHKV010000064.1:0-798 GCF_039023525.1 Mycobacterium sp. 050272
CATCACCCCACCGACACCGCCCTCAAACGGCAACGAGCACACCGGAACGCAGGTCGCCTGAAAAAACCCGATCCACAGGTCTTGACAATTTCTCCTCCCGCCGGCTGAGTAGAGTACTAATCGCACCGCGAAACATGCACTGGCGAGCTGACATTCAGGCGTTGCGATTGAGACATCGGTATCGTCTGCGCTCACTTTGGTGATCTCGCACGATCATCTGATCGAGAAGTGCGATTGAATCGCTAACAAAATGATGGCCAGCGCCATCGCCGCCAGACACAGGTCCTCTTTGTAGCTCATGGTAAGCGCGCGGGCGTACCGGTAGACGGGCGGATACGTAAGCGGCGGGTAAACGCCCCAAAGGATGCAAGCAAACTGCCGTATTCGAGGCTGGCATCGTGGTCGGGGTCAAGGTCCAACATGATCACTCCAGTTCCTCGGCATAGGCGAGAATGTTCGCTGGCCTGTTGTTGCGTTGTCTCAGTGCGGCTTGCCGTAGACAGCCACTACGACAGTGCGGTCGAGGCTGTTCTCGGACCAGACGCCGATAGCTGTGTTGGCGCAGTCCGACATGATCGTCAGGTATGAGGGGTTGTGGTACCACTGGTTGATCAGCTCGAGACCACTGATTGCTAATGCTGGATTTATAGCCAAGGTTTCGGCGACCGTGCCACGGAAACCTGCAGCGGCGGCGCGATCTTGCGGAGAAATTGTCAAGACCTGTGGATCGGGTTTTTTCAGGCGACCTGCGTTCCGGTGTGCTCGTTGCCGTTTGAGGGCGGTGTCGGTGGGGTGATG
>NZ_JBCHKV010000065.1:0-768 GCF_039023525.1 Mycobacterium sp. 050272
CTACCGAGCCAACGCGTTGTTCGACGCCCATCGCGACGACCCGGAGTTCGGCTACCGCTACCTGGTCGAGGAAGCGCGTGAGGCCGGTGAACCGATGGCCGAGCGCACCGGGTGGCGGATCTGCTCAGAGCATCGCCTGTGGAGTGCGTTCGGTAAGAAACGTGGCAGGAACGGCAAAGTGGGTCCGCCGGTGCACGACGACCTCGTCGAGCGCAACTTCACCGCCGAAGGGCCAAATCAGTTGTGGCTGGGCGACATCACCGAGCATCCGACACGTGAAGGCAAGCTGTACCTCTGCGCGATCAAGGACGAGTTCTCCAACCGCATCGTCGGGTACTGCATGGACTCGCGGATGAAGTCGCGGCTGGCGACTACCGCGCTGAGCAACGCGGTAGCACGCCGCGGCGAAGTGGCTGGCTGCATTCTGCACACCGATCGCGGATCTCAGTTCAGGTCAAGGAGTTTCGTGCACGCTCTGGGCCGCTACGAGATGGTCGGCTCGATGGGCCGTGTCGGTGCGGCCGGCGACAACGCGGCCATGGAGAGCTTCTTCAGCCTGCTGCAGAAGAACGTACTGGACCGCCGCCGGTGGGACACCCGAGAGGAACTGCGGATCGCGATCGTCACCTGGATCGAACGGACTTACCACCGCCGCCGACGCCAGACCGCTCTCGGGCGGTTGACCCCGATCGAATACGAAGCAATCATGACCACACCGGCCAGTCAGGCCGCGTGACCGAAACTGTCACCTGATCGTGCAGCAGACCC
>NZ_JBCHKV010000066.1:0-621 GCF_039023525.1 Mycobacterium sp. 050272
CTCCAGGCGCTTCGGGTGACAGCCTGCTCGAGGTGCTCCAGCGCATCCCGGCCGAATGTAGCGGGCCGTCGGCAACCCGCCACCGGTCAGTGATGGCCCGTCGACCTCGTCCACGGTCTCGGAGATCGCTGCTCCCCGGGCGCGCTGGGATCGGAATCGCCTGCGAAGGGCCTTCTCCCGCTACGCCGGGTACCGGGTGTAACACGTTTCCATTCGACCGTCGAGGCCGGCACGAAACGCGGCTATCCGCGTGAAACCGGCCGGCACGCTGACACCATCAACGTCGCTGGCCACCAAATGGTTGGTGAGCAACCCAGACACAGCCTTGTCGAGGTCACCGGCGGTCAGCAAAAGCGTCTTGCGCGAAGGTAGTTCGATCGGGTCAGCCATCTTGCGATGCACGACACCAGTCAGGCACGCGGTCCGCAACGCAGTCCACAGACTCTGCATCGGCAGGCCGCGCTCATGCTGCACCGCCAGGGCGTACCTCGACATCACGATCGACAAGGCGGTGTCGTCACCTTGCGGCAGGGCATGCTCTGTCATGTCAGCAGGTCTCCCCATCGCCACCAGGGCTGGTAGGTCGACCACAATGGTGTTGGTGGCCGGACAGTAAGACGC
>NZ_JBCHKV010000067.1:0-617 GCF_039023525.1 Mycobacterium sp. 050272
AGGCTGACAGGTTTGCCCTCATCGAAGACCGCCAGGTAGTGGTGGGCGTGGCGGGCCAGGCGGATCACATCGGAGAGCGGGAGCCGGGTGCCCCCGCCGGTGAGGCCGTGACCGGCGGCGGCTTCGAGTTCGGCCAGGGTGGTGGACACGATGATGGTGGCGGGTAGCCCGTTGTGTTGGCCTAACTGCCCGGAGGCCAGGACCGCGCGCAGGGCGGCGGTGAGGCCGTCGTGCTGGCGTTGGGCGGCGCTGCGGGGGTCGTGGTCGATGGCCTGTTGGCTGGGTGTGCCGTCCACGCAGGGGGTGTGGTCGTCGGGGTTGCACATGCCGGGGGCGGCGAGTTTGGCCAGCACGGCTTCCAGGGTGGCGCGGGCCTCGGGGGTGAGCCAGCCGTGCAGTGCGGACATGCCGTCGGGTTGTTGGTGGCCCAGGGTCAGTCCGCGCCGGCGCGCCCGGTCCTCCTCGCGATACGACCCGTCGGGGTTGAGCAGGTCGGCCAGGTGCGCGGCGAACCCGACGAGGACGTCGGGGCGGTATTGGGTGGCCAGGCGGGCCAGGTCGGCTTCGGCGTGGGTGCGGGTTTCGATATCGACCCAGCCCGGCAACTGGTGATAGAA
>NZ_JBCHKV010000068.1:0-459 GCF_039023525.1 Mycobacterium sp. 050272
CAGCAGCATCGAAGGAGGCCCGCCCTTCTCGGCGGAGCCACACGGGTGGGGAATTTCGATGAGCGTCAGTGGGGAATTTCAGTGAGCGCGGTCAGTGAAGACACGCTCGCGGTCCAATCGCACAAGAAAGACTCTAGGCCGAACTCAGGCCGGCGCCGCTACGCTGCTGTTTTATGCAGGAGACGCGCCTCGACACCGCCCGGATCCGTGCGGCTCGTCGGGCGATCGACCCGATTTTTCTCGACACGCCGCTGTACCGCTGCGAGGCGCTGGAACCCGACCTCAGGTGCACGGTGAGCATCAAGCTCGAAACCGCGAACCCAGTCCGCAGCTTCAAGGCGCGCGGCACCGAGGTCGTCGCGAGCCAGCTAGACATCCCAGGTTCGTAAGTTGTCAAGCGGCTTGGGTGTCGGGGGTGTTTTGACGGTGTGCCCAGGCTTTATGTTCGTCGTAGTGGGT
>NZ_JBCHKV010000069.1:0-266 GCF_039023525.1 Mycobacterium sp. 050272
ATCTCCTGCAACGTCCCCAACGACGCCATCGCCGCAGTCTCCACCTCAGGCAACCCCGGAACCCGCTCCTGCACCCCCGACAAAATCTCCACCCGCTTAATCGAATCGATGCCCAAATCCGCCTCCAACGCCATCGACAAATCAAGCATCTCAACGGGATAACCCGTCTTCTCCCCCACCACCTCCAACATCTGACCCACCAAATCCACCCCCACCACCGGCGCCACCGCAGCAGGCGCAACCACCGCAGCAGGCGCAACCACCGG
>NZ_JBCHKV010000070.1:0-217 GCF_039023525.1 Mycobacterium sp. 050272
CACGATGCGGATGTTGAGGTCGGCGATGAGCATGAGCACGGGGGTGTTGGCCCAGCGGTGGCCGATGCCGATGTGGTGGAGGCGTCCGGCGTGGCGCAGGGTGAGCTTGCCGTAGCTGTCGACGCGGTCGGTGCGCACTCGCCAGTGGATGCCGGCGGGGGTGTTGGCGGGCCCGGCGGGGGGTCGGGCGGTGTAGGCGTCGTGGGGGGTGCGGCGA
>NZ_JBCHKV010000071.1:0-209 GCF_039023525.1 Mycobacterium sp. 050272
ACGTCGGGGCGGTATTGGGTGGCCAGGCGGGCCAGGTCGGCTTCGGCGTGGGTGCGGGTTTCGATATCGACCCAGCCCGGCAACTGGTGATAGAAGCGGCGAATCACCGCGACATGCTCGACACCTAACCGGCCGTCGCGTTGGGCGGCGGCGGTCGCGGCTAGCACCGGCGCCAACGGTTCCCCGGTCAACGCGCGCCGCTCGCCTAG
>NZ_JBCHKV010000072.1:0-206 GCF_039023525.1 Mycobacterium sp. 050272
GTTGGTGCGGGGTTGGCCGCGGTCCAGATGTGGTGGGGGGATCCATTCGGTGTGGCCGTTGGGGTGTTTGCGGGTGGTCCAGCCGCGGGGTTGCAATAGCCGGTGGTGGGAGCCGCAGGCCAGGGTGAGGTTGTTGATGTCGGTGGTGTGGCATTGGGCGTAGTCGGTGATGTGGTGGACTTCGCAGTAGTAGCCGCCCACGGTGC